>NZ_JAFMTR010000070.1 GCF_018682675.1 Sphingopyxis soli | reverse complement strand
CCCATGGATGCTGAAACGAGTTCAGCATGACGAGAATTGAAAGGCTGGAATCCACCCCAAAGCCGACACGCCTTCAAATGGGCCTTTCCTACATTATCCGGCTGTGTCAGCGTCCGTCTGGCAGCTGACAGCGGTTGCGCCGCGGCGAGGCGAGCAAGGGGCGTTCGCCAATCCTCCCGGTCCCAAACCGGCGGCGCATAAGGCTGAACTTTCCTGAACTTTGAAAAATCCAGCTCGCGATCACCAGCGAAAGCATGGCGGCTTCCCGGCCGCGGCAGACAGCGCCGGACTCACCGCCGTGCGGCGAAAAAGTCCTTCAGCAGCGTTGCCGCTTCGCCCGCGCCGATGCCGTCATAGATTTCGGGGCGGTGATGCACGGTCGGCTGGGCGAAGGTGCGCGGGCCGTGGACGACCGCCCCGCCCTTCGGATCGTCGGCGCCATAATAGAGGCGCGCGATTCGGGCGTGCGCGATGGCTCCGGCGCACATCGCGCAGGGCTCGAGCGTGACAAAGAGGTCGCAGCCGTCGAGGCGTTCGTTGCCCAGCTTGGCCGCCGCGGCGCGAATCGCCACGATTTCGGCGTGCGCGGTCGGATCGTGCGATTCGCGGGGGCGGTTATGGCCTTCGGCGATGATGTTGCCATCCTTGACGATCACCGCGCCGACGGGCACTTCGCCCCAGTCGGCGGCTATCCGCGCCAAGTCGAGCGCGCGGCGCATCGGTTCGGGAAGGGGAAATCGAGCCATTTGTCCCCGCTAATCGCTTGACGAATCTCCGGCAAGCCGATAAGCGCGCGCCTTTCCCGGCCCATCCGGTCCTTTCGGTGCCTTCTGGCCCACCCCGGACGCCGCCCATTGATTCGAGGAAGAAGACGATGTCGCGCATTTGCGAACTGACCGGCAAGGGCCGCCAGATTGGCCACAATGTCAGCCACGCCAACAACAAGACCAAGCGCACCTTCCTGCCCAACCTGCAGAATGTGACGCTGCTGTCGGACGCGCTCGGCAAGGGCGTGAAGCTGCGCGTGTCGACCCACGGCCTGCGCTCGGTCGAGCATAATGGCGGCCTCGACAACTGGCTGCTGAAGGCCGGGGACGAGCAGCTTTCGGCGAACGCCCGCAAGCTGAAGAAGGAAGTCGCGAAGAAGCTGGCCGAAAAGGCCGCTTAAACGTCGAGGCTTTTCGAATTGCAGGAGGCCGCCGGTTTACCGCGCGGCCTTTTTGCTGTCCGGTGCGCGAACCGGCAGGCCGACGAGTTCGAACTGGACGAGCAGGCTTCGCTGCCAGCGATTGAAATTGTCGTCCGAGACGAGCCAGAGAAAGAGCCGGGCGCCATCGGTCGTTACCGCCGCGCCTTCGTAATTGTCCGCGAGCGCCCCCGGCACGCGCCCGATCGTCCGTGATCGCACGACGGCGCCGGGGCGGATCGCGGCGGGATCGACGATCGCGACGGTCGTCGTGAACACCGGATCGAAACCCAGCCGCCGGTGCACGAGCAGGATGCGCCCGTCGGGAAGCGTCGTCGCATCGCTGACCGCACCCTTGCCTTCCGCATCATAATAGAAGCGCCGCGCGCGCGTTCCCGGAACCGCGGGATCGCCCTCGAACAGCAGCGCCTCGCGCCCGCGCGGGTCGTCGTCGGCATTTTCGGAGAAGATGACGATCCGCCCGTCGGGCAGGCGTGCCATCGCCTCCGGCCCGCTATTCTTGGGCCAGTGCGGCTGCGGAAGCGCCGCGCGCGATTCGACCCGCCCGAGCGTCGGATCGAGGCGCCAGACCTCGTTCACCTGCTCGAGCGCGATCCGGCTTTGGCCCGTTGCCGGATCGAACAGCAGTGCCTCGACGTCGCTTTTCGACTTCTTCCCGGCAGTGCCGCCGGGCACCGGGATCTTGCCGATCCGCGCGTCCGCGACGCGGTTGCCGGGCAGCACCGCGAAGCGCGCCCAATAGCCATTGTCGGCGACGAGCTGGAACCGGTCCGGCCCCGTCGCCGCAAGCGATGAAAAGCCGCCGAACATCGCGTTGGAGCTGCCGAGCCGCCAGCCGCGAACGAAGCGCAGCGCCCCGGCGCGCCTCGCCGGATAGTCGAGCGCATGGACCGCAATGTCTTGCGACGCGGTGTCGACGACGGGCCGCACCTGCCGTGTGCCGGGCGCCGGGCCGATGGCGACGAATATCAGGGCGGCGATCAAAAGGCGGCGCATGGGCGGGGCGATAGAGCCCAAAGACGGGAAGGCGCAAGCGGAAGGCAAGGAAAGCTGAACCTTAGCCAACAGCGGCGTTCAGGCTTCGCTCAAAGCGAATCGGGCAGAACAGCGTCATCGACCCACCCACCGCCCGACAGGGCTGACACAAGATGAAGGAGAATGAAGATGAAAAAGATGGTGACCCTCTCCCTCGCCGCCCTGATGTCGACCGCGACGCTGGGCATGGCGGCACCGGCGGCAGCGCAGCCGGGCTATTACAACGGCGGCTACGACGCCTATTCGGCGAGCTATGATCGCGACCATCGTCGCTATGATCGCTACGACCGCCGTGGCGACCGCTATGACCGTCGCGATTATCGTAACGACCGCCGCTATTATCAGGGCAGCCGCCGCAACTATCGCCAGTGCGACAATGGCACCGGCGGAACCGTGATCGGTGCGATCGCGGGCGGCCTCGCCGGCCACGAAATCGCAGGCCGCGGCGACAAGACCGTCGGCACGATCATCGGCGGCGCCGTCGGCGCGATCGCCGGCCGTGCGATCGACAAGGGTAATGACGGCTGCCGCTAAGCAGACCCGAACCCCAATAAAGTCTCTTCCCTCCCTTTGCCCCGTCCGGCCTCCGCCGGGCGGGGCTTTTGCTGCCGGGACGGCGGGGTTGCCAACCGGGCCGCCGCCGCCTAGTTTGACGTCAAGTGCACGTTCGCGGCTTCGCGCGGACGCGTGATTGAGACAGGTCAACATAGCCATGCGGCAAATGGCAGCGCCATCAGGGCGATCGCCGCGGCCCGGCCCGCCGGCGAAGCGAATTCAAAAGGGGGATTCTCCGTCCCGTCCGGTGCCGGTTGTCCGGCCCCGTAGCTATGCCGCCATCGACCTCGGGACCAACAATTGCCGGCTGCTGATCGCGCGCCCGCAGGACGGCGAACTCGTCGTCATCGACGCTTTCTCGCGGATCGTGCGCCTGGGTGAAGGATTGCATGCGACCGGCCGGATCAGCGACGCCGCGATGGACCGCACCGTCGCCGCGCTCGCGATCTGCGCCGACAAGCTGCGCCGCCGCCATGTCACCCTGTCGCGCGCGGTCGCGACCGAAGCATGCCGCCGCGCCTCGAACGGCGCCGAACTCGCTGCCCGCGTCAAGCGCGAGACGGGGATTGCGCTCGACATCATTTCCGCCGCCGAGGAAGCGCGACTCGCCGTGCTCGGGTGCCACAATCTCATGGAGCCGGGCGACGGACCCGCGCTGATCTTCGACATCGGCGGCGGCTCGACCGAGCTGATGCACGTCGACGTTTCCGACCATGACGTGAAAATCCGCGACTGGATCAGCGTGCCGTGGGGAGTCGTCTCGCTGACCGAACATGCCGCGCCGGGCGAAGACAGCCTGCCCGCGCGGCAGGCGAGCTATGCGCGGATGCGCGAGGTCACGCAGAGCGCCTTCGCCGCCTTCGCCGACCGCGCGACGCGCTTCGCCGGCCAGCCGCTCCGTCTGCTCGGCACCAGCGGCACGGTGACGACGCTGGCCAGCGTGTTCCTCAACCTGCCGCGCTACGACCGCCGTGCGGTCGACGGGCTGGCGGTCCCCGCCGATGCGATGCGTGACATCAGCCGCCGCCTCGCTGAAGCAAGCCTCGACGCCCGGGCCGACATCGCGTGCATCGGACGCGAGCGCGCCGATCTGGTCGTTGCGGGCTGCGCGATCCTCGAAAGCATCATCGATCTGTGGCCCGCGGCGCGTGTCGGGGTCGCCGATCGCGGCATCCGCGAGGGCATCCTGCGCACGCTGGCGATGCAGGGCCGCGACGTGCCCGTGACCCGGCGCGAGCATCGCAAATGAGCAAGGGCACGGGGGGAGGCGGCCGCTCGGGCGGCCGAGGCGGCCTGCACGAACGGGTCAAGACCGCGCGGCGGCGCACCGCGTCGTCGACGCGCTGGCTGCAACGCCAACTCAACGATCCCTATGTCCGGCGCGCGCAGGCCGAAGGCTATCGGTCGCGCGCCGCGTACAAGCTGATCGAGCTCGACGAGAAATTCGGCCTCCTCAAGAAATCGCGCGCGGTCGTCGACCTGGGCATCACGCCGGGCGGCTGGTCGCAGGTCGTTCGCAAGGCGAACCCCCGCGCCCGTGTCGCGGGGATCGACCTGCTTCCCTGCGAGCCGATCGAAGGCGTCGAAATCCTCGAGATGGATTTCATGGACGACGCGGCGCCGGACGCGCTGATCGAGGCGCTGGGCAGCTCGCCCGACCTGGTCATTTCGGACATGGCGGCGAACACCGTCGGCCATCCGCAGACCGACCATTTGCGGACCATCGCGCTCGCCGAGACCGCCGCTGACTTCGCGGTCCGGAATCTCCAGCCGGGCGGCGCGTTCGTTGCCAAGGTGTTTGCGGGCGGCGCGGACCGCGAGCTGCTGACCGTCCTCAAGCGCAACTTCGCGACGGTGAAGCACGCGAAGCCCCCCGCGAGCCGCAAGGGGTCGCCCGAACTCTATGTCATCGCGCAGGGTTTCAAGGGACGCAGCACGGATGCCGGCGAGGACGGTTGAGGTTCATCGGCGATAGAGGTCACAACAGATAATATTGGGTCGTACCGGGGAGATATGCGAATGAACGGGTCAAGGCGGTCGGTCGCGGGCGTGACGCTCGCGGCGCTCATGCTCGCGTCGTGCGGCGGGGGTGGGGGCGGCAGCGGAAGCAGCGGCCCGGTCACTGTGACGCCGACGCCGAGCCCGACTCCAGCGCCCACCGCAAGTTGCGGCCTGCCCGCGCGGCAGGCGTTCGCCAAAGCGGTGATCGACGAATGGTATCTGTTCCCCGGCGATATCGCGACCAGCGCGAATCCGGCGGTCTATTCCGACGTCCAATCCTATATCGATGCGCTCGTCGCGCCGGCGCGCGCGCTCGGCAAGGATCGCTATTTCACCTACATCACCTCGATCGCAGAAGAGAATGCCTTCTACAACAGCGGGTCGAGCGCGGGTTTCGGAGTGCGGCTGAGCTACGATGCGTCGCTCCAGCGCGTCACGATCCTCGAAGCCTATGAGGGCGCGCCCGCCTTCGCCGCCGGCCTCGACCGCGGCACGCAGATCGTCGGGATCGGAACGGCGACGTCGAATATCCGGACAATCGCCGCGATCGTCGCGAGCGAAGGCACGGCGGGCATCACCAACGCGCTGGGGCCGAGCGATCCCGGCGTCACCCGCGTGCTGCGGATCGTCGACGCGGGTGGGGGCACGCGCGAGGTGTCGGTCACCAAGGCCGACTATGACATCGACCCGGTGTCCGATCGCTATGGCGCCAAGGTGATCAGCGAAAACGGCCGCAACTACGGCTATATCAACCTGCGCACTTTCATCCGCTCGGCCGACCCCCAGCTCGAAACCGCGTTCCTGAACTTCCGCAACCAGGGGATCACCGATGTGGTGATCGATTTCCGCTATAATGGCGGCGGGCTGGTCAGCACGGCGGAACTGATGGGCGACCTTCTGGGGCGGAATCGCACCGCGTCGGAGCTGTTTTCGCAGACGCTTTTCCGTCCGTCGAAATCGGCCGAGAACGACCGGCATTTCTTCGAAGCCAGACCGCAATCGATCGCGCCGACGCGTATCGCCTTTATCGGCACCGGCTCGACCGCCTCGGCCTCGGAACTCGTGATCAACGGGATGTTGCCTTATCTCGGCGCCGATATGACGCTCGTCGGCAGCAACACCTATGGCAAGCCGGTCGGCCAGATCGCGCTCGACAAGGCCGAATGCGACGATCGCATCCGCGTCATCGCCTTCGCGACCGGCAATGCGACCGGGCAAAGCGATTATTATGGCGGGCTCGCGCCCAAGATATCGAACAGCTGCGCGGCGGCGGACGATCCGTCCTTCCCGCTCGGTGATCCGCGCGAGGCGTCGCTGCGCGCCGCGATCGACTTTCTCGCGGGCAACGCCTGCACCACGCGTATCGCCGAGGCATCGGCGGGCGCGCTCGCGCGCGGCGGGAGAACACTGGCGGCCGAGCCCGAAATGCTGATCGCGCAAGCCCCGCGCGCGGCGCAGCGCGAGTTGCCGGGGCTTTTCTGACCGAAAACGCGCGGCGTCCTTCAGTTTCGTGCTGCCGCGCTCGCGTCGCGCACCGCCTTGAATTCGCTACCCGCTTTCCAGCCGGGCCATTTGCCCGAACGCGCCAGCTCGTCGCCGATCCGGTAGAAAACCGAAATATCCTCGATCGCGCCGTCGAGGTTCCAGCTGGCGTCCCATGCGTCGCAGGCTTGGTGATAGCATTTGCCGGTATAGTCATCGACCCATTTCTGGCCCGCGTCCTTCCCGCCGCTTACCAGGTCGGAGGCGCCCGCGATGCCCATCATCAACAGGACGGGGACGCCGCGTTTCGCCATGCTGAAATGGTCGGCGCGGTAGAAGAGGCCGCGTTCAGGGAGGCTTTCAACGCTGACGGTGCGGCCCTGTTTCGCGGCGACGCGGGCAAGATCGTCCTCCAGCGTGCTCTGGCCCTTACCGACGAGGACGACGTCCTTCGCGCGGCCCGCGGTCTGAAGGATGTCGAGCCCCAGATTGGCGACCGTCGTCTCGGGCGGATAGAGCGGGCTTTGCGCATAGGCTTCCGAACCCAGCAGGCCGCGCTCCTCGGCGGTCCAGAAGGCGAAGAGGATGGTGCGGTCGGGTGGCGGGGCGGCCTTGAAATTGCGCGCGATCTCGAACAGCCCCGCAACGCCGAGCGCGTCGTCGTTCGCTCCCGCGCGATAGATGCGGCCCTGCTCGTCGGGCCTCCCCTCGCCATAGGCATCCCAGTGCGCGCCATACATCACGACTTCGTTCGGCCGTTTCGTGCCGGGGATTTTCGCGAGGACGTTCTGGCTCTGGACGACTTCATGCTTCACCGGCACCTCGGCATCGAAGCGGGTGCCAAGATCGACGGGCCTGAAATTCTTGCGCCGCGCCGCGATGCGGAGCTTCGCGAGATCCTGTCCGGCGTCGGCAAAGAGCTTTGTTGCAGTCTCGCCCGAAATCCAGCCTTGCAAGGCGAGGCTCGTTCGCTGTTCGGGCGGGACGACGAGGCCATAGTTTTCGCCGCCGCCGCTTTTGACGACGTTCCAGCCATAGCCGACGCCGTCGCTGTCGTGGATAATCAGGGCGGCGATCGCGCCGCGCCGCGCCGCTTCCTCGAATTTGTAGGTCCAGCGGCCGTAATAGGTCATCGTCCGGCCCCCGAACTTGCCGACGCTGTCCTCGCCCTTGGTGGCGACGAAATCGGGATCATTGATCAGGAAGACCGCGACCTTGCCCTTGAGGTCGGCGCCCTTGAAATCGTCCCAGCCGCGTTCGGGCGCGGTGACCCCATAGCCGACGAAGACCATCGGCGCATTCGCGACGGCCGCAACGTCGGCTGGCTGCAGTGTCGAGACATAGATGTCGGTGCCCTGCACGAGCGGGGTTGTCGTGTTCCCGCGCGCGAAGGCTAGTTTCGACGGCTCGCCGAGCGCGGTGTGAAGAAGGGCGACAGGCTGCGTCCAGCTGCCGTTGGTCCCTGCGGGTTCAAGCCCGAGCGCCTGCAGCCGACCGATCAGATAGCCGATCGTGCGCTCCTCGCCGATCGTGCCGGGCGCGCGGCCCTGAAACTGGTCGGAGGCGAGGGTGCGGACGGTTTCGGTCAGGTTTGCGGCGCTGATCTCCTGCGCGGCGGTTGGGGCGGCAAGGGCGAGGGCCGTGGCGGCGGCGAGGCGCAGGATCATGAAAAGCCTTCCGATTTAGATGGGCGGGCAAGCCTAGCCAGCGCGGCGGCCTTTGTGAACCGCCGTGCTGGCACAGGACGGCGGTTCTGGCGCCATGGCCGCTGCAAGTGCGATCAGGGCGCCGTCGACGCCAGCAGATTGTCGCGCAGCGTCGCGATCGCTTTCTGCACCTTGGCGAAATCGCCGCCGAGGCCGGTTGCCTCGATCAGCTTGTCGCCGATACATTCGTCCTGCAGATCGCGGCCCTTCGCTGTCAGGCGGATGCGGACCTGCCGCTCGTCGGCGGGATCGCGGCGGCGTTCGACGAAGCCCATCTGCTCGAGCTTCTTGAGGATCGGGGTCAGCGTGTTCGATTCGAGGAACAGCTTTTCGCCAAGGCTCCCGACCGTCTGATCGTCCTGCTCCCACAGCGCGACGAGCGCTACATACTGTGTGTAGGTGAGCCCGAGCGGTTCGAGCACCGGCCGGTAGGCGCGCCCGAAGGCAAGGTTCGCCGAATAGACCGCGAAACAGAGATAGTCGCTGAGCGGAGGGGATTTGGCGGTCGCAGGGGTGGTCATGATGGTCCTCTCCAAGGCTGTTCGGTCGGACACGATAAGATCGCAAGACCCGATTGCCAACCGGGCGGCGCTGGGGAGGGGACAGCGCCGCCCGGCAACCGGGTCAGGCGAGAGCGGGCTCTGCCAGGGTCAGTTCGATGTCGATGTTGCCGGCGACCGCCTTCGAATAGGGGCAGATCGCGTGCGCGGCTTCGATCAACTCCTGCGCGACCGCGCGGTCGATACCCGGAACCTGCACGTCGAGGCGGGCGCGAAGGACGAAACCGCCGTCCTTGTGAAGCAGGTCGATCGTCGTGTCGATCTCCGGCGTCACCGGCAGCGCGACCTTTTTCTGCTGGGCGGCGAGGCCGAGTGCGCCGAGAAAGCACGCCGACCAGGCGGCGGCGAAGAGATTTTCAGCGGCGGGGTGCGGTTCGGGAAGCTGGATGTCGAGCAAGCCGTTGGTGCTGCGTGCATAGCCTTCGGCGCCGCCTTTGACGTGCGTGGTGCCGGTGAAGAGAATCTTGTCAGCCATTTCAGAATTCCTTTCGGGATTAAGATCGTATCCGTTTAGATCGGATACGATGTAAATACGCGAGTCGCGGCCGATAGTCAATAGGACGCGATTAAATCGCGTACGATTTAACAGGATGTCGCGTATAAATCTTTGAATTATTGCAGAAGAAATTCAGGGGGCGGCGGCGATTAAGCGGCCAAGTTGCCGTCGAAGAGGCCTTCGCCGCTACGAAGGTTCCGGCCTCGGTATGCGCGAGGGGCGGCCCGCGGGTGTTCATCCCAAGGTAACCGGTGAGGAGCATCGCGGGACGAACAGCGCGCTGATCACCGAGAGGAAATACTGATTCTGGTTGGCCTTTTGCGCGGCCTGCACGGCAGTGCGCTGCGGAGCTGCGCCTGCATACTCGCGCCGCCGGTGTCGGCGGCGCTTGTCTTTTTCCGGAATCCGATGCCGGATCGGGCTGTGCCTATGTGATGGCGGGCTTGCGAGGCCGGGTCAGTCGTCCGCCGGCGGCGACCAGCCCTTCTTGTACTTCTCGAACCAGGCGAGGATCGCCGAGGCTTTCGCGGCCGACTGCGACGGGCGCGCGGCGATCCCGCCGTGGCTGGCGCCGGGCACCTTGATCAGCGCGGTCGGCACACCGCGCAGGCGGAGCGCGGTATAATATTGCTCTGACTCGCTGACCGGGGTGCGATAATCCTCGGCGCCGACGATGACCAAGGTCGGGGTCTTCACATTGCCGACGAGCGACAGCGGCGAAAGCGACCAGTAGAGGTCGGGCTTTTCCCACGGCTCGGCGCCCAGCCAATAGGGGCCGAAGAAGCCGGGGCCGTCGGCGGTAAGCGCCTGCGACGTCCAGTTGATCACCGGCTTTTGCGCGACCGCCGCCTTGAAACGGTCGGTCTTGCCGACGATCCAGCTGGTCAGCACGCCGCCGCCCGAACCGCCGGTGACGAAGAGTGCTTGCGGGTCGGCGATGCCGAGTTCGATCGCGCGATCGACGATGCTGATGAGGTCGAAATAATCGTTGCCCGGGTAGGCCTTGTCGATCTCGTTCGCGAAGGCCGCGCCGTAGCTGGTCGAACCGCGCGGGTTGGCCGAGAGGACGGCATAGCCAGCGGCGGCGTAAAGCTGGTTGTCGGTCGAAAAATGACCGCCATAGGCCGCGAAGGGTCCGCCGTGGATTTCGAGGATCAGCGGCACGCGCTGTCCCTCGCGATAGCCGGGCGGCAGGGTCAGCCAGCCCTCGATCGTCTTGCCGTCGTGGCTTGAGACGGCGGTGATCTTGCGCACCGCGCCGAGCGATTTCACCTCGCGCAGGCTTCGGTTGAGGTCGGTCAGGATGCGTGCACTCCCCCCGCGCGCGAGCTGCACCTCGGCGGGGCGTTGCGCGGTGCCGCCGGTGAAGGCGATCGCGCCGCCGTCGGAGACGCTGAAACTGCCGCCGGTATAGGGCCGGTCGAGCCCGCCGCCGGAAAGGCCGGTCGCGGCGGTGCGTGCCGAGCCGTCGAGACCGATGCGCGCGACCTTGGTTTCGCCATGATCGTCATATTGTGCGTAAACCGATTTGCCGTCGGCGGCCCACTGGATCGCATCGACGCTGTAATCCCAGTTTGCGGTCAGGCTGTGCTTGGCCGATCCGTCGCGGCTCATGACATAGAGCTGGGTGTTCTCGTAAGCGCGCCGCTTGTCGTCGAAGCCGAGATAGGCGATTTTCGAGCCGTCGGGCGAGACGAGCGGATTCGCATCGGGACCGTTGCGGTCGGTGAGCGCGGTCACCGACCCGCTTGCGACGTCGAGCGCATGGACTTCGCTCTCGACCGGGTCGCGCTCCCAATCGGGCTTGCGGTTCGCGCTGAAATAGAGCGTGCGGCCGTCGCGCGACCAGCTCAGGGGGCCGGTGTCGTGATAGGGGCCGAACGTCAGCTGGCGCGGCGAACCGCCGGTCGCGGGAACGACGAAGATCTTCTCGAAACCGGGCTCGACGAATCCCTCGCCGTCGGCCTTGAAGGCCAGCAGGTCGTGGACCTCGAGCGGTTCGGCCCATTTGGCGCCCTCCGGCTTGTTCTTCGGCGCGCTGCCGAAGCTCGGCCCATCGTCCGTGACCAGCATCGTATAGGCGATCGATCGGCCGTCGGGGGACCAGGCGAGCGAGGAGGGCGAGGTCGGCAGGCCGGTGAGGCGCACGGTCTCGCCGCCGGTCATCCAGCGCACCCAAAGTTGCGCCGAGCCGCCCGCGGTCGAGACATAGGCGAGGCGTCTGCCGTCGGGCGACCAGCGCGGCGCGAAGGTTGCGCCCTCGTTGGCGCCCAACGGCGTTTCCTCGCCGGTCGTCGTATCGATCAGCCAGACCGAGTTGACCGCGCGGTCGGTCATGATGTCGTTCTGGCGCCGGACATAGGCGATGCGGCGGCCGTCAGGGCTGATCTGCGGATCGGACGCGATGGCGAGGTCGAAAAGGTCAGCGCCGGTAAAGCGGCGTTCGGGCCCCTGTCGCGCGCTGCCCGCTGCGGAGGCCTCGGCAGAAGCGGTTTCGGCTTCCGCAATTGTTTCGGGGGCAGGAGCTTGCCGGGCGAAGGCGGGCTGAACGGCCAGAATGAGAAGGCTGGCGCCGAGAAAGGCGGGTTTGCGCATCGATAGGGTTCCCCTTTTTCCGTCCACGTCTTTGCGCCTTCGTGCCTTCGCGGGAAACAGGAAAAATCCCGAGCGAGGCGTCATCGCTCGCCACGCTGCGCCTACAACATATATTTCATCCGGATCGACTGGCGCATGTCGCCCGTCACCGCGAAGCTCGCCGACTTGAAGCTCGGGGGTCCCATGCCGATCGAAGGGTTGCGCGAAAAGCCGAAGCCTTCCTTCGGCAGGAACAGCGCCATATCCATCTTGTTGTTGGCATTTTCATCATGCACCACGGCGAGCGCATAGGTGCCGTCGGCGGGCGCGTGGATCAGGAAATTGCCGGCGTCGACCGCCTTGACGGCCATCCGTACCGAGGCCTTGTCCTTGCTGCAATCGGGGAAAGCCTTGGGGTTGGTGGTCAGGCAGACGAGAATCTGGCCCTTGTCGTTGCGCAGGCCGGTGATGCCGACCTCAACCGTCGGCGGCGCGCTCGCGGCGGTCAGCAGCAGCGGCAAAAGAGCCAAGCCCGATATCCGTCCCGCACGCCTTGTCCCAGAAACGGAAATACAGCCCATAATTCCCCCGATAGGCCGCGTGATGCGCCTCGTGATGCGTCGCGGTTATCAGCCAGCGCCCTGCCGGTCCATGAACGAGTGCTCGCGGGAACATCTCCCATCCCATATGATTGCCGACGCCCATCACGGTCATGACAGTCAGCACCAGCCCCAGCACCGCGACATGGACGGGAATGAGGAAGACGAGCGCCGGGATCACCACCGCGCCGGTGATCGCCTCGACCGGGTGAAAGCTCATCGCCGCCCATGCGGTCGGCGGGCGGCTCTGATGATGCACGGCATGGGCGATACGGAACCAGCGCGGCTGGTGCATCCAGCGGTGCGTCCAGTAAAACCATGTGTCGTGGATCAGCAGATAGAGGAACAGGCTGACCGGCAGATACCAGAGGGGGAAGGCATCGACGTCGGTATAGATACGCGTCCAGCCATGCGCCTGCCATCCCCAGGCGACGATTCCCGCAGGCACGCCATAGATGGCGGCGCTCGCAAGGCTCCAGCCGATCTCGCGCTTCATCTGCAGCTCCAGCCCGCGATACAGGCCAGGATGCCTGATCCGCGTCGCGAACGCAAAGCCACCGCTGCTGATCAGATAGCGCACGCCGACGATCGCCGTCATGGCGAGGGCGGAGAGCAGGATGGCGGCGACGGTATCGGTCACAGCCTGTTTCTGCCGGATGAGAGCGGCTTTGTCATCGTCGCATGAAATATCGTCGCTTCCCCCGCGCCCATCGCTTCGCTAGGCAACCTCCATGCCAGCGGCCAACAGCGATTCCTGCGACATAGCCATCGTCGGCGGCGGGCTGGCCGGCGGGCTTGCGGCGCTCGCGCTCGCCGAGAAATGCCCCGCCCTCGACGTGCGGCTGATCGAACCGGGCGCCATCGGCGGCAATCATATCTGGTCCTTTTTCGACAGCGACATTGCGAGGCGCGACCGCTGGCTCGTTGCGCCGCTCGTGCAATATCATTGGGACAGTTATGACGTCGTCTTTCCGGAGCGCCAGCGGCGCGTGCCGATGGGCTATAAGAGCATCACCGGCGAAGCGCTGGCCGACGCCGTGACGGCCGCGCTGCCGACCGGCCGGATCATCGCCGACCGCGCCAAGCATGTCGCGCCCGACCATGTGCTGCTGGCGCGCGGCGGCCGACTGTCGGCAAAGCAGGTGATCGACGCCCGCGGTATCGGCAAGACCGCGGTGCGCGACTGCGGCTGGCAGAAATTCGTCGGACAGGCGCTGCGCGTCGAGGGCGGGCATGGCATCGAACGGCCGGTGGTGATGGACGCGACGGTCGAGCAGCTCGACGGCTATCGCTTCGTCTATCTGCTGCCCTTCGATGCCGAGACGATCTTTGTCGAGGACACCTATTACAGCGACACGCCCGACCTCGATCTGGCAGCGCTGCGCGGCCGCATCGCCACCTATGCGGCGCGGCGGCAATGGAATGTGACGGCGGTGACGCGCGAGGAAACCGGGGTGCTGCCCGTCGTCGTCGCCGACGATTTCGGCCGGTTGTGGCCCGCGATCGACCGCACGGCGCGGATCGGCGTGCGCGCCGGGGTGTTTCATGCGCTGACGGGCTATTCGCTGCCCGACGCCGTGCGCACGGCCGCGGCGCTGCCGACGCTGGTCGATCGCGGCGATCTCGGCGCGCGGCTGCGCGAGCGCGCCGCCGCGTCATGGCGCCGCCAGCGCTTCTACCGCATGCTCGGGGCGATGCTGTTCCGCGCCGCCGACCCGGGCGAACGCTACCGGATCTTCCAGCGTTTCTATGGACTTGCTCCCGGTCTGATCGCGCGCTTCTATGCCGGCCGGTCGAACGCTGCCGACAAATTGCGCATCCTTTCGGGAAGACCCCCCGTACCTGTAAGCCGCGCGCTTGCGGCGCTTTCGAAACTGGACTGGAAATGACTCGCACCGCAATTGTCATCGGCGCAGGATTCGGCGGGCTGGCGCTTGCGATCAGGCTGCAGTCGGCGGGCGTCGCGACGACTATCGTCGAGGCGCGCGACAAGCCCGGCGGGCGCGCCTACCACTGGAAACGCGACGGCTTCACCTTCGACGCCGGGCCGACGGTGATCACCGATCCGCCGTGCCTGCGGGAATTGTGGGCGCTCAGCGGGCAGGACATGGCGGCCGACGTCGATCTCGTCCCCGTCACGCCCTTCTATCGCCTCAACTGGCCCGACGGCGCCAACTTCGACTATTCGAACGACGAGGCCGCGCTCCGCGCCGAGATCGCGAAGCTCAACCACGCCGACATCGCTGGTTACGACCGCTTCCTCGATTATTCGAAGGGCGTGTACGAACAGGGCTATGTGAAGCTCGGCGCGGTCGCATTCCTCGATTTCGCCTCGATGATCCGCGCCGCCCCCGCGCTGATGAAATATCAGGCCTGGCGCAGCGTCTATTCGATCGTTTCCTCCTATGTTCGCGACGAGCGGCTGCGGCAGGCGCTGTCGTTCCATACGTTGCTCGTCGGTGGCAATCCGATGACGACCAGCAGCATCTATGCGCTCATCCACACGATCGAAAAGGATGGCGGCGTCTGGTTCGCGCGCGGCGGAACCAATGCGCTGGTCGGCGGAATGGTCGATCTATTTCAGAGGCTCGGCGGCGAATTGCGCCTTGCCGATCCGGTAACCTCGATCGCCACAAAAGGGAACCGCGTCACCTCTGTCACGACACAAAGCGGTTGGCACGCCGACGCCGACATGATCGCCTGCAACAGCGACCTGATGCACAGCTACGAGGACCTGCTCGATCATCCGCGTGGGGCCAAGGTCGCAAAGAGCCTGTCGCGCAAGCGCTGGTCGCCGTCGCTGTTCGTCGTTCATTTCGGCGCGAAGGGCGATTATCCGGACATCGCGCACCACAGCATCCTCTTCGGCCCGCGCTACAAGGGGCTGCTGAGCGACATTTACGGGGGCAAGGTGCCGGAGGATTTCTCGCTCTACCTCCACCACCCCAGCATCACCGATCCGGGAATGGCGCCGCCGGGCCATTCGACCTTCTACGCGCTGGCCCCCGTCGCGCATCTCGGCAAGACGCAGCCCGACTGGGACGGGGCGTTCGGCGAGCGCTTCGCCGACGCGATCATCGACGAGGTCGAGCGCCGCGTCGCGCCCGGCCTTCGCGCCAATCTCGTCACCCGCTTCCACTATACGCCGACCGATTTCGGCCGCGACCTGTCGGCGCATCTCGGCAGCGCCTTCAGCCTCGAACCCGTGCTGTGGCAGAGCGCATATTTCCGCGCCCACAATCGCGATGACAAGCTCCCGAATCTCTATTTCGTTGGCGCCGGTACGCATCCGGGCGCCGGCATTCCCGGCGTGGTGGGGAGCGCGAAGGCGACGGCAGCGCTGATGCTCGAATAACAAACCTCCGTTCGCCCTGCGCTTGTCGAAGGGCCGTTCTTCCTTCAAAGGCGGCAGGAGAAAGGGCGGGGCTTCGACAGGCTCAGCCCAAACGGAATTTGTGAAAGCTACGAAGCGATGAAACGCCTTGCCGTCTATTGCGGGTCCGCGACCCCGGAAGATCCGATCTATATCGAAACCGCGCGCCATGTCGGCCGCACGCTGGCCGAGCGCGGGATCGGCGTCGTCTATGGAGGCGGCCGCCTCGGGCTGATGGGCGCTGTCGCCGACAGCGCGCTCGAAGCCGGCGGCGAAGTGATCGGGATCATCCCCGAAGCGCTCGTCGGTGCCGAGGTTGCGCACCGCGGCTGCACCGAACTCCACGTCGTGTCGGGGATGCACGAGCGCAAGAAGATGTTCACCGACCTCAGCGACGGCTTCCTCACCATCCCCGGCGGGGTCGGGACGATGGACGAATTGTGGGAAGCGATCAGCTGGGCGCAGCTCGGCTATCACGCAAAGCCCGTCGGCCTGCTCAATGCCGCGGGCTTCTACAACGAGCTGATCGCATTCAACCGCAAGATGGTCGAGGTCGGCTTCATCCGGCCCGCGCATGCCGGGATCATGATCGTCGACGCCGGACTCGACGAGCTGCTCGACAAGATGGCGTCTTACGTTCCGCACCAGACGATCTTCGCGATGAAGGCCGAAAATCTGTAATGATCGGGGAGGGGGCCTATGACGCGCAGGCTCTCCACGGTTTCGCGCACGACAGCATCGCGCGCGGATCGAAAAGCTTCGCGCTCGCCAGCCAGCTGTTCGACCGCATCACCCGCGAGAGGGTGTGGCTGCTCTACGCCTGGTGCCGCGCCGCCGACGATTTGACCGACGGACAGGATCATGGCGGAACGATGCGGCCGGGCCACGATCCCGCCGCGGCCGTCGCGCATATCCGCGCGCAGACCGGCAAAGCCTTCGCCGGCGAGCCGACCGGCGAGCCTGCGTTCGACGCGCTCGGCTTCCTGCTCACCCAGATCGATATTCCGCGCGGGGTGATCGACGATATCGTCGCCGGGTTCGAACTCGATGCACAGGACTGGCGTCCGCGCAGCGAGGCCGACCTGCTGCGCTACAGCTATCATGTCGCGGGCGCCGTCGGCGTCGCGATGGCGCTGGTCATGGGGATCGATCCCAAGGACACAACCACGCTCGACCGCGCCTCCGACCTCGGCATCGCCTTCCAGCTCGCAAACATCGCGCGCGACGTGGCCGAGGATGCTGCCGCCGATCGCTGCTACCTGCCCGTCGACTGGATGGTCGAGCTCGACATTCCGCCCGGCCAGCATATGCACCCCGCCTATCGCCCGCGGCTCGCGGTGATGGCGAAATGGCTCGCCGAAATGGCCGGAGAATATGAGGCGTCGGCGCGCTGGGGCGCGCGCAAGCTGCCGCCGCGCAGCCGCTGGGCGGTGCTCGCCGCGGCGGGCATCTATGGCGACATCGCGCGCGAGGTCCGCGCGCGCGGCGACCATGCGTGGGACCACCGCGCGGGGACCTCGCGTCTCGCCAAGCTCGGCTGGGTGGCGCGGGCCGGCTGGTCGGTCCTCCGCCGCCCGCCGCAACGCCGGATCAGCCGCGACGGCCTGTGGACGCGTCCTCGGACAGAAGAGGCGCCTGGATGAGCTGGATCGAATGGCTGGCCGCTGGGCTGGTCCTCGTCAATGTCGCGCTCGTCGCGCTGCGCAGCGTGTGGAACTATCCGTTCGCGCTCGTCGCCGTCAGCCTTTATGCCTTCGTCTTTTTCGAGGCGAAGCTTTACAGCGACATGCTGCTGCAGGGATTCTTCTTCATCCTCAATCTTTACGGCCTTTTCGCGTGGGTGCGGGCGCGCGCGGACAGCGGTATTCCGGTCGGCTGGCTGAGCGATCGCGCACGCTGGATCTGGGGCAGCGTCACTTTCACCGCGTGGATCGCCTGGAGCAGCGCAATGCACCGCTTCACCGATGCCGCGGCGCCATGGATCGACGGCGCCATCGCGATGATGAGTATCACCGCGCAATGGCTGCTCGCGCGCCGCAGGGTCGAAAGCTGGTGGCTGTGGATCGCCGTCGACCTGATCGCGGTGCCGCTGTTCGCGTGGCGCGGCCTCTATGCGACGAGCGCGGTCTATGTCGTGCTGCTCGGCCTGTCGATCGATGGACTGATCCAGTGGCGTCGCGCGGCTTTGACCGGCGCGATCCCCGAATGACGCGCCATATCTGCCTTCACGGCGCCGAGAGCACCGGCAAGTCGACGCTCGCGCCGCGGCTCGCCTTTCGCCTCGGCGCGCTCGTCGTTCCCGAATACGGCCGCACCTATGCCGAGGCGCACGGCACCGAGTTCGACGAGATCGACCTGCTCGCGATCTTCGACGGCCATGTCGCGGCGACGCGGGCGGCGCTGGCGCAAAATCCCGGATGGCTGGTGTCGGACACCGACCCGCTGATGACGCAGGCCTGGGCGGTGATGCTGCTCGGCAGGCGATTGCCGGAGATCGACCTGTGGGACGAGCCCGCCGACCTCTATCTCGTCCCGGCGATGGATCTGCCGTGGGAGGAGGACGGTACGCGCCTGTTCGGAAGCGACCTCGCGCGGCGCCAGTTCATGGACGTTGCGATCGGCGAGCTCGAGCGGCGGAACCTGCGCTGGGCGTGGGTCGATGGCGACGGCAACGAGCGGCTCGAGAATGCGCTGGCGGCGATCCGGGCGGCGGGGCTTTTATAGGCGCAAGCCGGTCGGCTGGCGCCATCTCCACGCGAATCCTCTTCCATCCGGCCTTGCGGTCGCTACACAACCGCCATGGCCAAGATCCTGATCCTCGCCGCACTTCCCGAAGAGGGCGATGCGTTGTTTGCCGACGCGGGCGTGAAAGACGACAGCCCCTTCGCCGTGCGCCGCCTGACCGCGCACGGCCATGATTTGACTATCGCCATCTCGGGCCTCGGCAAGGTCAATGCCGCGCTGGCCGCCGGGATGCTCGGCGGCGATGCTGACCTGCTGCTGATGAGCGGCACTTGCGGGTCGCTGGGCGCGGCGCCCGGCGCATACTGGCTCGCCGAGGCGGTGCAGCATGATTATGGCGCGAATGAGCCCGGCCGGTTCCGCCGTTACCGCGCGGGCGAGTGGCCGATCGGCGAAGCGGGCGAAGCGCATTTCGCGGCGATGCCCGACCCGGGGCTCGGCCTGCCGCACGCACGGATCGCGAGCGGCGACAGCTTTGTCGCTTGTCCCGACGCCGCGGCCGACCTCAAATCGCTCGGCGCGACATTGGTCGATATGGAGGTCGGCGCGGTTGCCCAGGTGGCGGCGCGGCTTGGCAAGCCGTGGGCGGCGATCAAGGCGGTGACCGACGAAGCCAACGGCGACAGCGCGGACGATTTTCACGGCAATCTCGCACGTGCGGCGCATTCGGCGGGGCGCGAGATCGAACGGCTGGTCGCGGCGATCTGACCATTTCCCGCGGACCCCGGCTGTGTTAGCCTCGCGGCTTGACTCGGCCATGGGAGAGGTCGTCATGCACTATCGGTCTTCGTTTGGCCTGTTCGCGGCCTGCGCATTGTTTGCCGCGCCGCCAGCCGTCGCGGCGGACGGAGACGTCGGCGGGGGAGGTTCGACCCCCGACCAGATTGCGGCCGCTTATGATCCGACCGCCGACTATCAGGCGGGTGCCGACGCCTATGCGACGGGCGATTACGCCGCAGCCGCAAAGGCGTTTCGCAAGATCGTCGCGGCGGTGCCGAAGAATCCGCAGGCCAATTATCTGCTCGGCGCCAGCCTGATGGCGCAAGGCGATTACGCGCGCGCGGTCAAGCCGTTCGAGACAGCGCTGCGCTATGACGAAAAGATGATCGACGCGCGGCGCGACCTCGGCATTGCGCAGGCGACGCTGGGCAAGACGGAAAAGGCGACCGAACAGCTCGCGGCGCTGAAAGCCCTGCAAGAGGCGTGTGGCGGCATTTGCGCCAATGCGGCAAAGATCACCGACGGGATCGCGCGGATCGAGGCGGCGATCGCAGCCGGTCCGCAGGCGCAAGGCTGGGTCGAACCCGAGGTCCGGCTGGCGTAACGGGGCGGCGCGCCCATCGGCGCAGGCGCTGCGCCTTGAGGCAGCGCGTTGGCAATTTTGTTGCGATGCAGCAGCGCTTCTGTTAGGGGCGCGGCGTTTCGCGGCGCCATTGCGCTGCCCCCTCCCATCAAGGCCCTCTCCGCATGTCTTTGCGCAATATCGCCATTATTGCCCACGTCGATCATGGCAAAACCACCCTCGTTGACCAGCTTTTTCGCCAGTCGGGCACCTTCCGCGACAACCAGCGTGTCGAGGAAAGGGCCATGGATTCCAATGACTTGGAGAAAGAACGCGGGATCACGATTCTGGCGAAGTGCACATCGGTCGAGTGGGGGGAAGGCGACGACGCGACGCGCATCAACATCGTCGACACGCCGGGCCACGCCGACTTCGGCGGCGAGGTCGAGCGTATCCTCTCCATGGTCGACGGCGTCATCCTGCTCGTCGACGCCGCCGAAGGCCCGATGCCGCAGACCAAGTTCGTGACCGGCAAGGCGCTCGCGCTCGGCCTGAAGCCGATCGTCGTCGTCAACAAGATCGACCGCAGCGACGCGCGCGCCGCCGAGGTGCTCGACGAGGTGTTCGAGCTGTTCCTGACGCTCGAAGCCAATGACGAGCAGCTCGATTTCCCGATCCTCTATGCCTCGGGCCGCGGCGGCTATGCCTCCGAAAGCCCCGACGCGCGCGAGGGCGACCTGACCCCGCTGTTCGAAACGATCGTCCGGCACGTCCCCGAACCGGGCCTGCCCGTCGATGCGCCCTTCACCTTCCTTGCGACGCTGCTCGACCGCGACAATTTCATCGGCCGCATCCTGACCGGCCGCGTCCAGTCGGGCACGGTCAAGGTGAACCAGCCGATCCACGCGCTCGACATGGACGGCAAGGTGATCGAAGCCGGCCGCGCGTCGAAGCTGCTGGCGTTTCGCGGCCTCGACCGCGTGCCCGTCGAGGAAGCGAAAGCGGGCGACATCGTCGCGATCGCGGGCCTGACCAATGCGACCGTCGCGAACACGATCGCCGACACCAGCGTCAGCGAGCCGATCGCCGCGCAGCCGATCGATCCGCCGACCTTGTCGATGCGCTTTGCCGTCAACGACAGCCCGATGGCGGGCCGCGAGGGCAGCAAGGTGACGAGCCGCATGATCCGCGACCGCCTGCTGCGCGAAGCCGAGACGAACGTCGCGATCCGCATCACCGAAAGCGCCGACAAGGACAGCTTCGATGTCGCGGGCCGCGGCGAGCTCCAGCTCGGCGTGCTGATCGAGACGATGCGCCGCGAGGGCTTCGAACTCGGCATCAGCCGCCCGAAGGTGCTCTACGGCACCGACGAGAGCGGCGCGCGCACCGAACCCTATGAAACCGTCGTCATCGACGTCGACGACGAGCATAGCGGCACGGTCGTCGAGAAGATGCAGATCCGCAAGGCCGACCTCACCGACATGCGTCCGTCGGGCGGCGGCAAGACGCGCATCACCTTCAGCGGCCCGTCGCGCGGCCTGATCGGCTATCACGGCGAATTCCTGTCCGACACGCGCGGCACCGGGATCATGAACCGGTTGTTCGAGAAATACGGGCCCTACAAGGGCGTGATCGAGGGGCGCAAGAACGGCGTCCTCATCTCGAACGGCAATGGCGAAGCCGTCGCCTATGCGCTCGGCCCGCTCGAAGAGCGCGGCATCCTGTTCGTCTCGCCCGGCGAGGCGCTGTACGAGGGCATGATCATCGGCGAGAATGCCAAGCCCGAGGATCTGGAAGTCAACCCGATGAAGTCGAAGCAGCTCACGAACTTCCGTTCGACGGGCAAGGACGACGCGATCCGCCTGACCCCGCCGAAGCGCATGACGCTGGAACAGGCGATCGCCTATATCGACGATGACGAAATGGTCGAGGTGACCCCGAAGAACATCCGCATCCGCAAGGCGATCCTCGACCCGCACGAGCGCAAAAAGGCGAGCCGCAAGAAGGAAGCGGCGTAACGTCGCCGACGAAAGGGGAATGTGTGTCCCCGCGAAGGCGGGGACCCGTCACCGGACTGCGAAAAATGGCATCGTCAGGAGATGGATCGTGTCGGGAGGCGCGTGACTCCCGGCACCCTGCCCGGGAATGTACGTCAGGATAAGCCGGCGGCGCTTGAATCTTGCGGACGAGCAGCGCATCACGGCGTCGCGCCAGCGGCGGGGAGTCGTCCGTCGCTCCGGTCCGATGCACGTCTGTCCTCCGCATCGGGTGGCGCATCTCCATTCCGCGAGGAGAAGGCGTTGGGACGGCTCATCCTGTTCAACAAGCCCTACGGCGTGCTGTCACAGTTCACCGACAGGCGAGGGATGGGGGGCATGACCGCCCCCGCCGACGGCCCGCGCGCGACGCTGTCCGACTATATCGACGTGCCCGGCGTCTATCCCGCCGGGCGGCTCGACAAGGATAGTGAAGGCCTGCTGATCCTGACCGACGACGGCGCGCTGCAGGCGCGGATATCGTCGCCGAAGCACAAGACGCCCAAAACCTACCTCGCGCAGGTCGAGGGCGAGCCCGACGACGCCGCGCTGGCGGCGCTCGCCCGCGGCGTCACGCTGAACGACGGCCCGACCCGCCCCGCGGTGGTCCGCCGCATCGAGGCGCCGACGCTGTGGGACCGCGACCCGCCGGTGCGATACCGCAAGAGCGTGGCAGATAGTTGGATCGAACTCACCATCACCGAAGGCCGCAACCGCCAGGTGCGCCGGATGACGGCCGCGGTTGGGTTCCCGACGCTGCGGCTGGTGCGGTGGCGGATCGGGGGGTGGGAGATTGGGGGTTTGGGGTTGGGGGAGTGGCGGGAGGTTGGGTGAAGGGTCTTCCGGCTCGGTCAGAGCGGGAGCAGCGCATCGACGAGCCGTTCGATCGTTTCCGCGACCCCATCGGCTTCCAGCGCCAGTCGGATCAGACGCCGCTTGGTGGTGAAATGCGCGTCGTCGGGCAATGCAACACGCGCCGACACGTCGGCGGCGTGCAGCGCGGCGGCGGCGAGATCGACATGCACAGCATCGTTCGCATCGAACTCGGGAATCGGCAAGGTCCAGACCAAATTGTCGAAATCGCGCGGATCGCGCTGCCCGACCGGCTGAAGATCCTTGACCCGATCGAGCACGATCGCCGTGTTCAGAACGGCAGCTACATAAGCGGCTTCTTCGAGCGAGTTGGCGGCCGACCAATAAGCCTTGTGGTCGACGATGACGTCATCGTCATCGAGCCAGCATGCGCTCAGGCGTGTTCCCGCCTTGGTGTAGAGAATGCGTATTGGCGCGCGGTTGCCTTGTGCCCGCATTGTGCCCATCGCATCGACGCGTTCAGCTAGCGACATGCGAGCATTGCCTTGGACGTCCTTGTTGCTGTGTTCGTTCCACTTCGCCTCGGCGTCGCGCAGCCAGGCTGCCAGTCCGCGGTGCCCGTGAGCCTCCGCGCTGGCGGCGGTCAGGATCGCTCCCTCTTCCATCGGAACGACGCCGGTCGCGAAATCGAGAAGGCGATAGGGTGCGATGGACTCGCCCAATGCGATCCGGCGCACGAAGGGGCGCTCGACCGGCCCCTCGGGCGGCTCGACGGTCGTCCACGGCCGCTTGTCGAGATTGCCGACGCGACCCCGCAGACGCGGTGCATCGCGCCGACTTTGCAAGCGCCCTGCAGCTGCATGCTCGACCAAAAAGAACCGACGCGGCGTAAGGGTTGCCCCCTGCCGAAAGCGTCTGCGATATGGCGATGCGGCAATCAGCGTGCGCGGGCGGGGCCAGGCGGCGCGCACATGTTCCAGCGCTTCTGCTGCCTCGGCCTCGCTGGCGTCACGTCGGGGCAGCACGCCCACCCAGCGATCGATCTCGGCAGGCGGGCCGCCCGTCCGGTCGCGCTGGCCGAACAGCACACAGGTGCTGGTCGTGCTGCTGCCCGACTGCGCGCCGAAGATCGGCCAGGCGCGCTCGAGGCCCCAGCCGCCTGTGATCGCAACCTGAACGCGCTGCATGCTGCCGTCGCGCATGGCGGCAAAGGCAGGGGCGTTGAGCGCCGCGTAAGGGAGCACGAGCGCCAGCGAACCACCGTCGCGCAAATAGCGTTCGGCGCCGCGCGCCCAGAACAGGGCGAACATGTCCTGATGGGTGGCGAGGCTGCCGCCGACCCACAGATTATAGCTTTGCAGCGCCTCGCGCAGCCGGTCCTTCATCTCGGCGCTGAGGTGGCGGTAGACGATCCAGGGCGGATTGCCGATCAGCACATCGGCGCGGTGATCGGGATGCGACAGCCACACCGGGCGCAGCAGGTTGCGCAGGATGAAGGTCCAGATGTGGTTGCGGCCGTCGAGGAAGAGCTGCTTCAACTGCGAAAAGGTGCGTGCGAGCAGCGCCGCGTCCTCGGCCGTGGCGCCCTCGCGGAGGATTGCCGCCTGCACCGTTTCGGGCTCGGCGAGCGTGTCGAGCCCGCGGTTGAGTTCGTCGAGCGCACGCTCGAATAACGTCTGGTCGCTGGCGAGGCCCGCGGGAATGCGCAGCGGCGGGTCGTTGGGCGGCACATCGACGAGCACTTCGGCCGATGCGCCGAGCGGGCGCAGGCTCCATTGCATCGAATCGCCCATGAAGACGGGGACGCTGAGCGTCGGCGGGCGATCCTGGACCAAGTCGCCGAGCGCAAGCAGCCAGGTGACGCGCGCGAGCGCGACCGCGACGGGATGGACGTCGATCCCGAAGACGCGCTCGGCGCAGGTGGCGACGATCTCGGCAGGCGGCACACCGGCTTCGCGGCCGGCCGCGATCAGGCGGCGGATCGCATGGAAGAGGAAGGTTCCCGAGCCGCAGGACGGATCGAGCACACGCTGCTCCAGCGGGCGCGGGACCGCGGCAGCGACGACGCGCGCCGCCAGCCAGTCGGGTGTATAATATTCGCCGAGATCGTGGCGTTCGTCGGGGTCGATGAGGCTTTCGTAGAGGCTCTTTAGCACATCGACCTCGACGTCGCGCAGGCGGAAGCGCACCGTTTCCGCCGCAAGACGGCGCACCAGCGCGTCGCCGCCTTCGGCGAGCAGCGGCCAGTCGAAAAAATCGGCCTCGACGGCGCCGATGATGCCTTCGTTCGCGAGCAGCCGGCCCGACAGCATCTCGGCCGGATCGTCGACCGCCAGATCGAGCACGCGCGCCGCGATCGCTTTCACCAATATCGTCAGATAGGTGTGCTGCAGGAACAAGGCGTCGCTGCCGACGTCGTCGCCATAAACCTGGCGCAGCAACCCGTCCCACAGGTCGCGCTTCAGCCGGACTTCGGGATGATCGCCGATCTCGGCCCAGAGGCGCTGAAGTTCCGCATGGTCACGGCCAAAGGCAAGGCTGTACCGGCCGAAGGTGAGGGCGACAGCGATCGGGGTCGGCATGACCTCCGGCACAGGAGCGAGGAGCGGTTCGAGCCAGCTCAGCAGGCGTTCGGGATGGTCGGGTTCGACGTCGTAGCGACCGATCTGCGCGAGGGCGCCGCGATCGAGCGCGTAGGCGAGCAAAGTCGCGCCATCGGTCGCGAGGCCGACAGTCGTACGGCCAGGTGCACTCCGGCCGCAGGCGTCGGCCAGATAATCGGGCATGCGGGCGACGACGTCGCGTTCTTCGCGGCGGAGATCGGTCTTCAATTCGATGACCGTGGCGCCCCAGGCGACATCGACGCGGCCGCTGTTGTCGACGAGATAGCGCTCATGTTCAAGTTCGCTGAACGCCGCTCCAAAACCCTCGCGCAGCAGCTCGGTGACCAGGCCGCGAAGCGCCTCGTGGCGGGGTCGCGCGGCCATCGACCGGACTATCTCGGGCAGGCGGTCGCGCCGCCAAATATCGGTCACAGCTCACCTCGATTTGAAAGCGCAGTGGTTGCCGTCGCTGCGACGCGGGCATAAGGTGTGACAATGAAATACATTCAGGCCGATCTGTTCGCCGAAGACGGCACCGAGCGCAACCAATTATCCGAGGCGATGGCTGCGTCGATTCGTACCAGATTGGAGGCAACGCTTGCCCGTCTGGAAGCTGCCGTGGTGTTTCCGTGGTCCGACCCGCTGGACGCCGTTCATGAAGAGAATCGGTTCCAGCGCGGTGCGGAGCTGCTGGGCGATGCAGGTGCCGAACTTTGGGCGCGGTTCGACAAGGAAATGGACCGTCTTTACGCATCACAGACTTGATGTCGGCGATCATAAAAGAACAAACCATAAACAAATCCCTTTCCTACATTCCCCCGCTCCGTCATATCCTGTCCGGTTTTGACCGACAGGAGAGCAGGATATGCAGAATCGCACCCCCATCGCGAAGGAGGCGCGGCCGCCGCTTCCCGACTTTACGCCGGTGCCGCGCAAATATCGGCACGACGGGTGGACGCCCGAGCGGCAGAAGGCGTTTATCGCGGCGCTCGCCGATACGGGGTCGGTCAGCCGCGCGGCGGCGATGGTCAATATGGCGCAGACGAATTGCTATACGTTGCGGCGCGCGCCCGGCGCCGAGAGCTTTCGGCGGGCGTGGGAGGCGGCGCTCGATTTCGGGGTCGCGCGGCTGAAGGACATCGCGTTCGAACGCGCGATCGACGGCTATCTGGTGCCGGTCTTCGTCGCGGGCAAGCTGATGGGGTTCCGGCGGCGGCACAATGACGCGCTGCTGATGTTCTGCCTCCGCCACTACGGGCAGGATGCGCGCGGCAAGCGCACGACGATCAACTATTTCTCGACGCGCGCCAGCGCGGGGGCGGGCGCTGCTGTCGCGGGGAACGGTGAGGGCGGTGCGGCGGCGGGCGCGATGGCCGAGGCTTCGACGACGACGGTGCGGACGGTGATCCACGGCGCGGCCACCGGCGCGGGCGGCTCGGCGGGCGATGCGGCGGGGACGCAGGATGCCGCCGCCGGGCTGATCGAGGGGTTCGACGGGGTGGTGCTCGACGCGCAGGCGCAGGCCGAAATCGACGCGGCGCTGCTCGCGCTCGCCGCGCGGCAGCGCGCGCAGATCGCCGCGGCCGGCGAGGGCGGGCCCGAGGCGATCGAGGCGCAGCTGGACGACCCGGAGGTCGCGCTGGTGCAGCTGGGCGAGACGGGGGCGCCCTTTTACGGGCCGCTGCAGCCGTATGACGGGCCCGCCGATGCCGAGCCGGTCCAGCGCTTTGCGGGCGAGGCCGACTGGGTTTCGGCGGGGGACGATATTCCCGAGGGCTATCGCGAATGGATCGAGGCGGCGGAGGCGCGCGGCGAGGCGGTGCCGGCGGTGCCGCTGGCGCCGCGGGGCGCGGGCCGGACCGCGGCGGGGGAGGCCGGAGACGACGGGGTGGCGGCGGTCCGGAAGCGGCCCTCGTGGCGGCGCGCGCGAAAGGTGCGCGCGGGCGGAGGCGAAAGCTGAGCCCGGTCGCCGGCGGCGGCGGAGCCTCGCCCGACGCGCCGACGCCGCCATATCGGCCGCGTTGGCGGGGCTGCGATTTACGCTCTCTTCACGCCCGCCGGCTAGAGAGGCGGCGAGGGACCGCTCATTCTGGATCGGTCATGCCCAATATCCGCGAAATCGAGAGGCTGCGCGCCGAACATGCGGCGATCGAGACGCTGTCGCGCTTCCTGCTGGCGCTGGTCGCGGCGCCGCATCCGCCGCGCCCGACCGAGCTCGCCGCGGTGCGCGGGATGCTGCGCGACACGCTGCTCCGGCACCTGAAATGCGAGGATTGGGCGCTCTATCCGCGCATGCAGTCGAGCGGCGACGCCGAGGTCGTGCGGATCGCACGGATCTTCGTCGACGAGATGGGGCATATCGCGGGCGATTTCGCCGCCTATGACGCGCGCTGGACCCCCGAGGCGGTCGAGGCCGACTGGGACGCGTTCCGCGGCGAGACCATCGGCATCCTCGATGCGCTGGGAATGCGGATCGAGCGCGAGGAGGAGCAGCTCTATCCGCTGGCCGAACGGCTCCCGAAGGGCGGAGAACGGCAGGCCCAGCCGCCGCGCGCGGCTGCCTGAAGTCGATTTTCCCGGCTTTTCACAGAGGGTTCATCGCCATGTCATCGCCATGTCACGCCTTCGCCGCAGTGCAGCAATCTGACCGATCTAGAGCCCCCGCGACCCCGGCGCCATTCCGGCGCCGGACAAGGGGATATCCGGATGACGACCTATTTTTCGCGCGGCCTGCGGGCCGGAGTGGCGGTGATCGCGATGCTGGCCGCGACGCCCGCGCTGGCAGGGGAGGCTGTGGACGGGGCGGCGGGCGACGCCGCGGCCGATGACGCCGCCGGCTATGGCGACGAGATCGTCGTGCTCGGGCAGGGCGAGGCGCGGCAGGTGCAGGAAATCGGCGCCGCCGACATCGCGCTCGACGTGCCGGGGATCAGCCCGCTCAAGGCGATCGACAAGCTGCCCGGCGTGAATTTCCAGTCGGCCGATCCGCTGGGCGCCTATGAATGGTCGTCGCGCATCTCGATCCGCGGTTTCTCGCAGAACCAGCTCGGCTTCACGCTCGACGGTATTCCGCTGGGCGACATGAGCTATGGCAACCATAACGGCCTCCACATCAGCCGTGCGATCATCAGCGAGAATGTCGGCCGCGTCGAAGTGGCGCAGGGCGCGGGGTCGCTCGCCGCGGCGTCGTCGAGCAATCTTGGCGGCACGATCGAATTCTTCTCGCGCGAGCCTGCCGAACGGCTCGGCATCGACGTCGCGGGCACCTGGGGCAGCGACGAGAACAAGCGCATCTTCGCGCGGCTCGACAGCGGCGAGATCGTCCCCGGCGGGCCGCGCCTGTCGCTGAGCTATGCCTGGCAGGACGCCGACAAGTGGAAGGGCGACGGCGCCCAGCGGCAGGACCAGGTCAATGCGCGCATCGTCCAGCCGGTCGGCGACGGGCAGGTCTTTGCCTTCGTCAACTATTCGAACCGCCGCGAGAACGACTATCAGGACCTCAGCGCCGAGATGATCGGCCGTCTCGGCTACAAGTGGGACAATTTCGCGAAGAACTGGGACTATGCGGTGCTGATCGCCAGCATCTACCAGAACCAGAATGCCCGCGCGGCCTATAACGCCGGGATCGCGAACGGGACGATCCCCGCGGGCACGCCGTTCGTCGCGCCCTACGCCGGGGTCGGCGAGACCTTTCCGCTGCTGATCAAGACGGTCGACGACGCCTATTACGACGCGTCGGGGCTGCGCAAGGACTGGCTGGCGGGCGTCGGGCTCGACGTGCCGTTCAACGACTATTGGTCGATGAAGCTGCAGGGCTATTATCACGGCAACGACGGCCGCGGCCTCTGGTACACGCCCTATGTCGTGACCCCCGGCGGCGCGCCGATCACGATCCGCACCACCGAGTACGAGATCGAACGCTATGGCATCGTCGCGTCGAGCAGCGTGACGATCGGCGCCAACGCCTTTGAAATCGGCATGTGGTACGAGGATAACGACTTCAACCAGGCACGGCGCTTCTATGGCCTCGCCGACACGCGCGGCGCGCCGAGCCGCGGCAGCCTGACCTTCCCGAAAGACCCGCTGGCGACGCAGTGGGAGTTCGATTTCAACACCCAGACGCTGCAATATCATGTGCAGGACACGCTCGATCTGGGCGCGCTGCGGATCAACGCGGGTTGGAAGGGGCTGCGCGTCACCAACCGGGCGACCCCGATCGTCCGCGGCGGTCTGGCCGCGGGACGGACCGAGGCGAAGGACTGGTTCCTGCCGCAGGCCGGCCTGCTCTATCGCCTGAACGACGATAACGAGCTGTTCGCAAGCTATACCCAGAATATGCGCGCGTTCGAATCGTCGGCGACCGGCGGCCCCTTCGCGACCACGCAGGCGGGCTTCGATGCGCTCGACCTGAGGCCCGAAACCTCGACCACCTATGAACTGGGTTTCCGCACCAAGTCGCGCGTCTTCCAGGGCGTGATCGCGGGCTATTATGTCGACTTCAAGGACCGGATCATCGCCTTCGCCAACGGGTCGGGCATCCAGGGCAATCCGGCGATCCTCAGCAACGTCGGCGACGTCCGCTCGTGGGGCATCGAGGCCGCCGGGACGTTCCATGTCACCCCCGAACTCTCGCTCTTCGCCTCCTACGCGTACAATGACTCCGAATATCGGGACGACGTCGTGAATGCGGCGGGCACCGTCATCGTCGCGACCGCGGGCAAGACGGTGGTCAATTCGCCGAGGCATCTCGCGAAGGGCGAGATCACCTGGGACAACGACCATCTGTTCGCGCGCATCGGCGCCAACTACACGTCGAAGCGCTATTATTCCTACCTCAACGACGCGGCGGTCGGCGGCTTCGTGATCGTCGACGCCAGCATCGGCTATCGCCTGAACGAGAAGATCTCGATCCAGGCGAATGCGACGAACCTGTTCGACAAGGCCTATGTCTCGACGATCGGGACGAACGGCTTTGCGAACAGCGGCGACAGCCAGACCCTGCTGGCGGGGGCGCCGCAGCAGTTCTTCGTGACGCTGAAGGCGGGGTTCTGACGCCGCTCCGACCAGCGCCTTGTCATTGACTGGGATGGCGCGGTCCAGCTAGGGCCGCGCCATTCTCATTTTTTCGGAAGTTGCATCATGACCGACACGCCCCCCGACCATCTGTCGACCAACCCGCGCTCGCCGCATTTCGACATGGAGGTGCTGCAGCGCGGCATCGGCATCCGCTTCAAGGGCAAGGAGCGCACCGACGTCGAGGAATATTCGATCTCCGAAGGCTGGATCCGCGTCGCCGCGGGCAAGTCGAAGGACCGGTTCGGCCAGCCGATGACGATCAAGCTGTCGGGCGAGGTCGAGGCGTGGTTCGAGGATGTTGCCGGCGAGGACGGCGAAGCGTCGGAAGACTAACTACCCATCGTCATTGCCAGCGCAGCGAAGCAATCCAGAGTAGCGTTAGGCCGCCCTGGATTGCTTCGCTGCGCTCGCAATGACGTGTCTGGAATAATTTCCGTTCAGCGGAGCGAGGCGACGACGAGGTCGAGGCCGTTGCCGGGCTTCCAGTCGTTCGCGGCCCATTTGGGCTCGCCGCCGCCGAAACGGTGGTCGGGCTTCGCGTCGCCGTCGGCATAGATGAAGCCCTGCACCGGATTGGCGCGCAGGCCCAGGTCGCCGATCGGGGCGTACCAGACGCGGACCGAACTCCAGTCGCCGGCGGCGCTGACATCGACGACGCGGACGTTGCGTTCGATCTGGCCGCGGCGGCCGCCGATCGGCGACCAGTTGGCATGGTCGATCAGGATCTCGCGGTCGCTGACGACCTTCTTCACCACGGCGACATGGCCGAGCGGCATGCCGCTGGTGCTGGCGAAGGCCATCACCGCGCCCTTGCGCGGTTCCTGCCCGCGCTCATAGGCGCCGGCGGCCTGTGCCCACCAGGTCTTGGCATTTCCGCGGATGTCGACGCCCGACTCGGCGCGGGCAAAGGGCACGCATTGCAGATAGTCGCGGGCCATCGCGGGGACGCCGGACAGCAGCGTGGCGCACAGCGCGAAAGCACCCAGGAAGCGACGATGGAACATGGAAGGCGACCCCCGTTTGGCTTGTCTTCAAGCGTTGGAGCGTCTTTGCCGGACCTGCGGACGGTCACCAACCATCTAGCGGCGAATCGCGCCGTCGATGCGGTGAGCGGGGGAACCTTTTGTTAAGTCGCTCAATTCGTCGCGCGAGGGGGTCCGGTCGTCGCCGTCAGGCCGCGGCGGTGGAGGCCGCGTCGGGGCGACGGAACAGCGTCAGCACGTCGGAGGCGGGCATCGGGCGTCCGTAATAATAGCCCTGGATGTTGCTGCAGCCGAGGGTGCGGAGCGTATCGACCTCGACCTCGGTTTCGGCGCCCTCGGCGGTCGTCGACATGCCGAGGCTGTCGGCGAGCGCGACGACGGCGCGGATGATGGCGATCGATTCGATGCTGCCCTTGGCGGCGCCGACGACGAAGCTGCGGTCGACCTTGATCGTCGAGAATTGCGTCTTGCGCAGATAGCCGAGCGACGAATAGCCGGTCCCGAAATCGTCGAGGCTGAGGCGGATGCCGAGTCCGATGAGCTGGTCGAGCAGTTGGGCGGCGCCGCCGCCATCGCGCAGGAAGACGCTTTCGGTGACCTCGATCTCGAGCCGCTGCGGGGGCAGCCCGCTCTGCGCCAGCGCCGAGACGACGACCGAGGCGAAGGCGGGATCGGTGAGCTGTTCGGCCGACACGTTGATCGCGACCTTCAGGTTCTGCGGCCATTTCATCGCTTCGTGGCACGCGGTGCGCAGCACCCATTCGCCGATCGGCGCGATCAGGCGGCTGTCCTCGGCCAGCGGGATGAAGCGCCCGGGCGAGACGTTGCCGAGTTTCTGGTTGTGCCAGCGGATCAGCGCCTCGAAGCCGTTCAATGTCCCGTCCTCGGCGGTGACGACCGGCTGGTAGTAGAGTTCGAATTCGCCGCGATCGAGCGCGCCGCGCAGTTCCTGCTCCATCACGCGCCGCTCCTCGGCCTGCGTGTGGAGCGAGGCGACATAGGCGGCAACGACATTGCCGCCCTTGTCCTTCGACTTGTAGAGCGCAAGGTCGGCGTTGCGGGTGAGCGTCTCGACCGTCGCGCCGTCCTGCGGACCGATCGCATAGCCGACGCTGGCGCCGACGAAGAGCTGGTGGTTGTCGACCACATAGGGGCGGCTGATCGTCTGGATGATCCGTTCGGCCAGCTCCTCGGCCGCGGTCGCCGAGGCGACATTGTGGAGCACGACCGCAAACTCGTCGCCGCCGAGGCGGCCGCAGGTCATGCCGCGCTCCATGATCCCCTTGAGCCGTGCCGACACTTGCGCCAGCAGCTTGTCGCCGGTCGGATGGCCGAGCGTATCGTTCACCGCCTTGAAGCGGTCGAGATCGATCATCAGCATCGCGCAGCGCGACTTGGTATCGATCGCCTGCGACAGCGCGCGGGCGAGATCCTCGTGCAGGCTGAGGCGGTTCGGCAGGCCGGTGAGATTGTCGAAGCGCGCCATGCGCGCGATCTGTTCGGCGCTGGCATGTTGTTCGGTGACGTCCGACCCGACGCCGCGGAAGCCCAGGAACTTGCCCGTTTCGTCGAGGCGCGGCGAGGCCGACAGCTCCCACCAGCGCGGCTTGCCGCCGATGGTGACGGGAACGATCAGGTTCGAGAAGCTTTCGCGCCGCTTCATCCGCTCGGCCATGTCGTGCAGCGTCTTCGAGAAATTGCCCGACTCCCAGGCATCGCCCGACAGCGCCTGGAGCAAGGGCACGCCCTCGAGCGCTTCGGCGGTGCCGCCGAGCGCATAGGCGAGGCGGGGCGAGACGTGGACGAGGCGGCGGTTGTTGTCGGTCTGCCACAGCCAGTCGGCGGAGGTTTCCTCGAACTCGCGGAGCAACAGGCTGACCGTCTCGGTCTTTTCGTGCAGCGTTTCCTCGGCGCGCCGGAACCGGACATGCTGCTGGCCGAAGCGGATGCAGAAGGTCGAGAGCATCAGCGCGGCGAGGCTGGCGACCGCGGCCATCGGCGGCGATCCGGCGGCGACCATCGCGCCCGCCGCCGACACGCTGACGGGCATGATGAACTGCAGGCAGGCGCGCGGCATACTGTGCGCGATGATCGCCAGTGTCAGCATCATCAGCAGCACGATCATCCACAGCGACAGCACATGGTCGAGCGGCGGCGCGGTGCCGCGCAGCCAGAAGGGGATCGACCACAGCGCCGCGGCATAGAGGGCGTGGCGGTTGCACAGCCGGTATTCGGTGATTCCCGACAATTTGGGGTCGCCGAGCGGAAGCTTTGCGAAGAGATTGTACGACCAGAGGCAGAAGGCGAGCGCACAGGCGAGCCAGCCGCTGACGATCGGCCAGGGCATCGACGGCGCCATGGTGAAGGCGGCGACGAACGCCATCGCCGCGCCAACCCACAGGCGCAGCGGATCCTTGCCGCGGAGCGGCGCGAGCTGGAGCTGTCGGAGGTCCCCCAGATCCTCGTCGCGCGGCCCCAGCCCCAAAAGGGTCCGCACAGAAACATCCTTGGCAACAATCTGGTCGGTCAGCAGGCTCTTCACGCGGCCTGCTTAGCGCCAGCGGGTTACCCGAAGGTAACTATGCACTTCTGGGTGCTGGATTTTTCGTCCCGCAGCGGGACAGCGGAGGAGGGGCGCGTGGCCGCTCGCCACCCCCGATCGCGTCCGGGACGACGAAGCGGAAATGCCCGAAAGCGTCGCCCGCGCGCCTCAGGCCGCGAGCGCGAAGGGCTGGATTTCGCCGGCCAGATATTGCGCGCGCGCCTTCGAGCGGCTGAGCTTGCCCGAGCTGGTGCGCGGCAGGGTGCGCGGCGGGATCAGTTCGACGAGGCAGTTCATGCCGGTGATCGCGCGGACGCGGTCGCGAATCGTCTCGCGCAGCGCGAGCCGTTCGGCCTCGTCGCTGGTGCGGCATTGGACGAGCACCGCGGGGGTCTCCTCGCCGCCCGGCGCGGTGATCGCAAAGGCGGCGATGTCGCCCGACTTGAAGCCGGGGAGCTGCTCGACCGCCCACTCGATATCCTGCGGCCAGTGATTCTTGCCGTTGATGATGATCATGTCCTTGGCGCGGCCGACGATATAGATGTAACCGCCTGACAGATAACCCATATCTCCGGTGTCGAGCCAGCCGTCCTTCATGCACGCCCCGGTCGATTCGGGGTCGCGGAAATAGCCGGTCATCAGCGACGGGCCGGTGCACCACACCTTGCCGACGGTCTGGTCGGGCAGGATGTTGCCATCCTCGTCGCGGACCTCGATCGTCATGTCCTTGACCGCCTTGCCGCAGTTGACGATCGCACGGAAACGCGTCGGCCGGTCGGCATCGCCCGCCGCGCCCGACAGCTCGGTTTCCTCGACCAGCTCGACGACGATACCCTCGCCCGGGGGCATGATGCTGACCGCGAGCGTCGCCTCGGCAAGGCCGTAGCTCGGCAGGAAGGCGCTCGCCTTGAAGCCCGCGTCGGCGAAGGCGTCGACGAATTTCTGCATCACGTCGGGGCGGATCATGTCGGCGCCATTGCCCGCGACGCGCCAGCGCGACAGGTCGAAACGGTCCGCGACATGGCTCTGGCTCGAGATGCGGCGCGCGCAGATGTCGTAGCCGAAGGTCGGCGAATAGCTGAGCGTCGTGCCCTCGTTGCGGCTGATCAGGTCGAGCCAGGCGAGCGGACGGCGGGCGAAATCCTCGGTCTTCAGATAGTCGACCGACACCTGGTTGGCGACGGGCGAGAGGAAGCAGCCGACGAGGCCCATGTCATGATACCAGGGAAGCCACGAGACGCAGCGGTCGCTGTCCTGCAGCTCCATGCCGTGCGAATGCGCCGACAAATTGTTGAGCAACGCGCCGTGGGTCACCGCGACGCCGTGCGGGAAGCGCGTCGAACCGCTGCTGTACTGGAGATAGCAGGTCTCGTCGCTCTTCTGTTCGGGGAGCGCAGCGATCGGCGCGGCGCGCGTTTCGAACTCGCTCCAGTCGATCGGTTCGACCCCGCGCTCGTTCGCCGCGTCGGTCGCCATCGCGGCGATTTCGGGCGGGAAAAACAGCATCCTGGGGTCCGAGCTCGTCAGCTGGACGACGAGCTGGCCGACATAGGAGTCGCGCCCGCCGAAGCTGGTCGGCAACGGCAGCGGCACCGGCCAGGCGCCGGCGTAGATGGTGCCGAAGAAGAGCGCCGCGAATTCGGGGCCGGTCTCGGCGATCAGCGCGATGCGATCCTGGGGCTGCACCCCGGCGGCGATCAGGCGATAGGCGGTGGCGAGCGCGTCGGCCTTGAGCTCGGCGTAGGAATAGGCACGCACGAGCTTGCCGCGCGGATCGTGGAAATTGAGGCCGCGCGTGCCGCTGGCGGCATAATCGAGCGCTTCGCCGACGGTGGCGAAGTCCGAAAAGCGGCGCGGCTGGGCGCAGAAGGTCGGCGTCGGCACGAGCGCGTCCGCCGCGGGGGCAGGGGTGTCGGTCATAAAGGATGCTGGGTCCCGGGAAACAGGGCGCGCGGCAACAATCATGTCATCTTTCGGTGCCATCATTTGTTTGCGCGACCTCTGACAGTTGGAACGAATTGGCCCTTTCGCGGGCCGCTCGGCCCGATATGCGGGTTCTGATCGTTCTCAATCGGGCCCGACTGTGGCACAAACATGGCATATGGCCAATCGTCGCAATCCATCCGACCGGCGCAGGGCGCGTCTCGACGCCGCACGGCTCGACGAACTGGCGCTCGCTTATGTGGCGCGCTTCGCGACGAGCCGGGCGAAGCTGCTGCGCTATCTGTCGAGAAAGGTTCGCGAATCGGACTGGATCGACGCGGGTGACGCCATGGCGGCATGCGCGGCGGTGGCCGACCGGATGGAACGGCTGCGCTTCCTCGACGACAAACATTACGCCGCGATGCGCGCGGGCGCGATGACGCGGCGCGGGCTGGGGGTGCGGCGGGTGAGGGCGCAGCTCTTCGTCGACGGTATCTCGTCCGACGACAGCGGCGAGGCGATCGCGGAGGCGGAGGAGCAGGCGCTCGCCGCCGCGATCGGTTTCGCGCGGCGGCGGCGGTTCGGGCCCTTTGCGGTGCGCGCGGCGGACGATCCGGCGCTGCGCGAACGGCAGATGGCCGCCTTTGCGCGCGCGGGGCACAGTCTGGCGCTCGCGCGGCGCATCCTTGCCGTCGCGCCGGGCGACGAGGCGGCGCTGGCGGCGCTGGACGGCGAGGCGGCGCTCGATTAGGTCCGCCTGATCTTCTTCCGGCGAAAGGTTCTGCCGATGCGTGCCCTGATCACCGCCCTTGCGCTGTCGCTCGCCGTGCCGCTTGCCGCGTGCGGCGGCGACGCGGCGGACGACGCCACGATCCCGCTGACGATCGCGATGGATGGCAAGACGCACAATTTCCGCGTCGAGGTCGCGCGCACCCCGGACGAGCAGGCAAGGGGGCTGATGTTCCGGACCGGCCTGCCCGCCGACGGCGGGATGCTGTTTCCCTTTCCGAAGCCGAAGATCGCGAGCTTCTGGATGCAGAATACCGTGATCCCGCTCGATATGATCTTCGTGCGCGCCGACGGCAGCATCGACCGGATCGCCGAGAATACGATCCCCGAATCGCTCGAACCGGTGGTCAGCGGCGGCGAGGTCGCGGCGGTGCTCGAACTCGCGGGGGGGACGTCGGCGAAGCTCGGGCTCGACGAGACGGCGACGGTGACGTGGAAAGACGAGAAATAGGGTTGCGGCGCGCGGTTTGCGGCTTGCTTCGCGCGGGGGCTTGCCTGTAAACGCCACGCCATGAGCATCCTTGGCAAGATTTTCACCTGGTGGGACGGCGCGACCTTCGGCACGCTGCTGGACAGCTGGAAAAATGGCGAGAAAGTGGGCGAGGACAGCCTCGGCAACGCCTATTATCGCGCTCGCAAGGGCAAACGTCGCTGGGTCATCTACAAGGGATCGAACGATGCGAGCCGCGTGCCGCCCGAGTGGCACGGCTGGCTGCACGGCACGCTCGACGAACTGCCCGGCGATGCGCTGCCCGCGCCGCGCGCCTGGGAGAAGGAACCGAGCCCGAACCTGACCGGCAGCCTCGGCGCCTATCGCCCCGCGGGCGCGCTCGAACGCGGCGGCCACCGCGCCGCGGCGACCGGCGATTACGAGGCGTGGCGTCCCGGCGCCGACTGAGTTCGCGTGACGCCCACCGCAACCCGGATCACGCTGCTGGCGCTTGTCGCAGCGACCGCGCTCGCCGCCTGCGATCGCGGCGGGGACGGCAAGCGGCCGGGCGAGACGAGCGCACAGCTCGCCAAGTCCGACCATGTGCCGAAGGAAGTCGGCGGCATCGCGGGAGCGACCCCGATGGAGCAGCGCGTCGCGGTGCTCGGCCTGCTCAACAAGCGCAACGGGCTGGTCCGCGAGATCGAGATGAAGCCCGGCGAAAGCGTGCGCATCGGCCGCGCGATCGTCCGCCTGCGCGCATGCGAGACGACCGCGCCGTGGGAAGATCCGCCCGAAACCGGCGCCTTCGTCCAGCTGACCGTTCAGGACCAGCGCGACGACAAATGGTATCGCGTCTTTTCGGGCTGGCTGTTCCGCGAACGGCCCGAACGCAATGTCATCCAGCACCCGATCTATGACGTCTTCGTCAAGAGCTGCGCGATGACATATCCGGGCGGCGAACCGGTGGCTCGTCCCGCGCCCAAATCGGCCTCGGCGGCGCCCAAGGCGTCGAGCGCGCCCCAGTCGCCCGCGACGAACGGCGGCGAGGGCACGCCCGCGGCGCCCGCGCCCGCCCCCGCTGCCGCGGCGCCCAAGGCTGCGCCGTCGCCAGCCCCGTCCGACAGGACCGAATAAAGCCGTCCCAGATAATCGGCCTGGCTGATCTCGATCGCGCCGAGGCTGGCGAGATGCGGGGTGATGAACTGGCAGTCGAGCAGCCGCCAGCCGCCCGCGATCAGCCGCGCGACGAGATGGGCGAGCGCGACCTTCGACGCGTCGCGTGCGCGGCTGACCATCGATTCGCCGAAAAAGGCGCGGCCTAGCGAGACGCCGTAAAGACCGCCCGCCAGCGCGCCGTCCAGCCAGACCTCGACGCTGTGCGCGTGGCCGAGGCGGAACAGCCGTTCGTAGCTCGCCTTGATCACCGGGTTGATCCACGTCGTCGGCCGGTCGGCGGCGGGCGCGGCGCAGAGCGCCATCATGTCGGCGAACGCCGTGTCGGTGGTGACGCGAAAGCGGTCGGAGATGATGACCTTCCTGAGGCTGCGCGACAGGTGGAAACCATCGAGCGGCAGGATCGCGCGCAGCCGCGGCTCGACCCAATGGACCGACGGGTCGTCCGCCCCGTCGGCCATCGGGAACAGCCCCTGCGCATAGGCGCTGAGCAGCAGCGCGGGGTCGATCGTTTCCTGATGCCGCGTCAGGAGGCGGGCTTCACGAATTTCAGCGTCATGCGGTCCGATTCGCCGATTGCGAGATATGTGTCGCGGTTCGCATCGCCCTCGGTCAGCGTCGGCGGCAGCGTCCACACCCCCTTCGGGTAATCCTTCGTATCCTTCGGGTTGGCGTTGATCTCGCTCTTGCCCGCCAGCTTGAAGCCCGCGGCCTCGGCGAAGCCGATGATCGAGCTTTCCTTCATATAGCCCGATTTCTCTTCCTTCGCGCTGTCGTCGCTTTCGTTCAGGCGATGGTCGACGATGCCGAGCGTGCCGCCGGGTTTGAGCATCGCGAAAATCTGCTTGAAGGCCTCGGCGGTGTTGTCCTTGCCGTCGAAACGCCAATTGTGGACGTTGCGGAAGGTAAGCACGACATCGGCGCTGCCGTCGGGCACCTTGGGATTGGTGCCCGCGTTCGGGAATTCGGCGAGCTTCACCGCGCCATAAACGTCGGCATTCTCGGTCTGCTTGGCCTTGACGCGATTGAGCCCGCGGTCCCAAGGCGCCGCGGCATAGAGCGTGCCGCCTCCCGCTTTCGCGAGTGGGGCGAGGATTTCGGTGTACCAGCCGGCGCCGGGCCACAGCTCGACGACGGTGTCGCCGGGCTTCACGCCAAAAAAGGCGAGCGTTTCGGCGGGGTGGCGATATTTATCGCGCGCGAGGTTGGCGGGGGTGCGGGTCGGCGCGGCGACGGCCGCGGCGAGGGCGTCGCCCGGCTTTGCGGCCGAATCCTTCGCGACCGCATCGTGCGAAGGGGCGCTGCAGGCGGCGGCCACGGCGGTCAGCAGCGCGGCTATTGCAACGGGACGGAAATGACGCATATCGGCACCTCTTTCTTGGGGGGAAGAAGCCCCTGTTTGCGAAGGGATGCGCGTCAATGCAAGGGTCGATGCTGGTCGTGAGTGCGGTGGGCGCCGCGGTCGGCGTGATCGCCGAGATCGCCGACCATCGCCGCCGTCACCGCCGCGACGTCGACAATGTCGGTTTCATGCCGTGGCGCGGGATCGCGCTCGCGGGCATCGCGGTGGCGATCTTCGCGGCGGCGTTTGCACTGAAGCCTTAGAGCCGCTCGTCATTGCGACCCCGGCGAAAGGCGGGGGGAAGCAGTCGAGGGCGGGTTGCGCTCCCCTGGATTGCCGCGTCGCCTTCGGCTCCTCGCAATGACGAGGAGGAAAGACCGTTAGAGGCACGCCTCGAGATAGGGCTGGTCGAAGCCGTACTGGCGCGCCTTTTCGAGCGTGTAGGGGCGCAGGCCCATCGCGCGATATTCGCCGACGATCTTGCCGTCCTTGTCCTCGTCGAGATATTCGAACTTGAACAGTTCCTGGGTGACGATGACATCGCCCTCCATGCCGATCACCTCGGTTACGTTGGTGACGCGGCGCGAACCGTCGCGCAGGCGCTTGATCTGGATGATCATGTCGACCGAGTCGGCGATCTGTTTCGAGATCGCTTCCTTCGGAATCTTGATGTCGCCCATCAGCACCATATTTTCCATACGGCCGAGGCATTCGCGCGGGCTGTTCGAGTGCAGCGTACACATCGAGCCGTCGTGACCCGTGTTCATCGCGGCGAGGAGGTCGAAACACTCCGCGCCGCGAACTTCGCCCATGATGATGCGGTCGGGGCGCATACGCAGCGCGTTCTTGACGAGGTCGCCCATGTGGATCGCGCCATTGCCCTCGAGGTTCGCGGGGCGCGTTTCGAGCGGCAGCCAGTGCGGCTGCTGCAACCGGAGTTCGGCGGCGTCCTCGATCGTCAGCACGCGTTCGCCGGGGTCGATCATCTTCGAGAGGGCGTTGAGCATCGTCGTCTTGCCCGAGCCGGTGCCGCCCGAGATGACGATGTTGAAGCGGCTGGCGCCGGCGATCTTGAGCGCGGTGCACATCTTCTGGCTCATCGCGCCCCATTGGCACAGCATGTCGAGGGTGATCGGCTTGGCCGAGAATTTACGAATCGAGATCGCGGTGCCGCGAAGCGAGAGCGGCGGCACGATCACGTTGACGCGGCTGCCGTCCTTGAGGCGGGCGTCGGCGAGCGGGGTGGTCTGGTCGACGCGGCGGCCGACCATGTTGCAGATGCGCTGCGCGATCTGGAAGAGATGCTGTTCGTCGCGGAACTGGATCGGCGCAAGGACGAGCTGCCCCTTGCGCTCGACATAGGTCTGGTACGGACCGTTGACCATGATGTCGCTGATTTCGGGATCGGCGAGCAATTCCTCGAGCGGGCCGAAGCCGAGCAGCTCGTCGACGAGCACCTTTTCGAGCGCGAATTGTTCGCGGCGGTTCAGCGTGATGCGCAGCTCGGTGAGCACTTCGAGGATGATCGGCCGGAATTCCTCGGTCAGCTCGTCCTTGCTCAGCGTCGCGGCGGCTTCCGGGTCGACGCGTTCGAGCAGGCGCGGCAGCACCTGTTCCTTGATCTTGTGGACGCTGGCTTCGAACCCCTGCGCCTTTTCGGGCTCGGCCATTTCGGCGGTCGAGCGCTGGTTCAGCCGCTCCATCGCCTCTTCTTCGGGTGACAGGTTCGACGGAAGCGGCGGCGCTTCGGCGGACGGCGTGTCGAGGGCAGGGAATTGCGATCCCCCGCCGAAGCCGGGGCCAGTCTGCATCGGCTTGGCCACGCCGAAGGCGGGGCGGCCAGCGGTACCGGGTCGGCGTCCGAATGCGCTCATCACATCATCCTGTTTTAAACCAACAAGCTGGGAAATTTGACGATTTTCGTGGCCAAATCCCCATTCGATACGGTGAATAAATCGGAAACTTTGACATTCTCCTAATGCGAGGGAAGTTGTGGCATCGCGCATGGAAAAAGGGCCCGCATCCGGTGGATGCGAGCCCTTTTGATGCGCCGTGGACGGCGAAAATCAGCCGGCGATATGCTCGGCGAGGACGGTGAGGCCGGCCTCGTTCACTTCGGCGAAGCCGCCTTCGACCTCGATCGTCTCGGGGGCGGCGCCATTGGTCGCATAGATGGTCAGCGGGCCGTTGCGCAGCGTCGCCATGAAGGGCGCGTGGCCTTCGAGCACCGAGAAATCGCCCTCGCTGCCCGGCACGGTGACCATATAGACGTCGCTCGACCGCTCAAGGCGGGCGGGGGTGACGAGTTCGAACTTCAGAGCCATTCGATAAATCCTAATAGACGAAGGTCAGATAAGCGACGGGCTTTCGCTTATCGGAAACGAATTCAAAAAATTCCCCGTGGTCCGACAATTTGACGTCCGCGAGTTGATAGCGCTGGCCGACCCATTTCTTGTAGACCGAACCGAGCAGCGTTTCGCGATCGACCTCGAAGCCTTCCCGTTTCAGCCGCTCGAGAATAGCGGAGAGCGCCTCGTCGCGAACGCTGCTGCTGAGCGCCACGACACAGCTATCCCCCTGTCGCATCCCGCCTGCCGGATCGACACCCGCCGAATATTGCGTGCCGAAGGCGATTTCGCCGACTTCGGCGACCGACATCCGCAACAGGTCATATTCCGTTGCCTGGACGCCGAGCCCATTCTGCGCGGCCATTTCCAGATCGGTCGTTCCCGCCGGTTTCGCCAGAAGCTTCGGACATGTCTCGAAGGCAATGGTCATGGCCCGATCGATATAATCGGCCTTTCCGTCGCGCGGGCTGTCCGCCGCGTGCGCGCCTGCCGCGCTGCATAGCAGCAGGGGCAGGATGACAGCGCGGCGGATCATCGCATCAAGCCTCTTCGGCGAGCTTCGCGGCCTTGGCGACCGCTTCCTCGATGCCGCCGACCATGTAGAAGGCCGCTTCGGGGAGGTGGTCATATTCGCCGTCGACGACGGCCTTGAACGACTTCACCGTCTCCTCGATCGGCACGAACTTGCCGGGGATGCCGGTGAAGACTTCGGCGACGTGGAAGGGCTGCGACAGGAAGCGCTGGATCTTGCGCGCGCGGGCGACGACCAGCTTATCTTCTTCCGAGAGCTCGTCCATGCCGAGGATCGCGATGATGTCCTGCAGCGACTTGTACTTCTGCAGCGTTTCCTGAACGCGGCGGGCGGTTTCGTAATGCTCCTGGCCGACCGTGGCGGCGGTCAGCACGCGCGAGGTCGAGTCGAGCGGGTCGACCGCGGGATAGATGCCGAGTTCGGAAATCGCGCGGCTCAGCGTCGTCGTCGCGTCGAGGTGGGCGAACGAGGTTGCGGGAGCGGGGTCGGTCAAGTCGTCCGCGGGGACGTAAATGGCCTGCACCGAGGTGATCGAGCCCTTGGTGGTCGAGGTGATGCGTTCCTGCAGCGCGCCCATATCGGTCGACAGCGTCGGCTGGTAACCCACGGCCGAGGGAATACGGCCGAGCAGCGCCGACACTTCCGAACCCGCCTGGGTGAAGCGGAAGATGTTGTCGACGAAGAACAGAACGTCCTGGCCTTCCTGGTCGCGGAAATATTCGGCCATCGTCAGGCCCGAGAGCGCGACGCGGGCGCGGGCGCCCGGCGGCTCGTTCATCTGGCCGAACACCAGCGCCACCTTCGACCCGTCGGGGGTCGGGTTGCCGTCCTTGTCCTTGGCGATAACCCCGGCGTCGAGGAACTCGTGATAAAGGTCGTTGCCTTCGCGGGTGCGTTCGCCGACGCCCGCGAACACCGACACGCCGCCGTGGCCCTTGGCGATGTTGTTGATCAGTTCCTGGATGAGCACGGTCTTGCCGACGCCCGCGCCGCCGAACAGGCCGATCTTGCCGCCCTTGGCATAGGGGGCGATCAGGTCGATGACCTTGATGCCGGTGACGAGGATCGCGGCTTCGGTCGACTGGTCGACGAATTCGGGAGCCTTGGCGTGGATCGGCGCGGTCATGTCGCTGTTCACCGGGCCGCGTTCGTCGATCGGGTCGCCGATGACGTTGAGGATGCGGCCCAATGTCTGCGGGCCGACGGGGACCGAGATCTGCGCGCCGGTGTCGGTGACCGGCTGGCCGCGGGTCAGGCCGTCGGTCGCGTCCATCGCGATCGTGCGGACGGTGTTCTCGCCGAGGTGCTGCGCGACTTCGAGGACGAGGCGGTTGCCGTTGTTCTCGGTCTCCAGCGCGTTCAGAATGGCGGGCAGCGGGCCGTCGAACTGGACGTCGACGACGGCGCCGATCACCTGCGCGACGCGGCCGGTGGCGGTCGCGTTCGACTTCGCCTTGGGCGCAGCGGTCTTGGCAGCGGCCGGCTTCTTGGGCGCGGCGGCCTTTTTGGCGGGTGCCTTCTTCTCAGGGGCGGGTGCGGTTGCCATGAATTCGTTCCTTGCTCAAAATCAGCTTACGAAGCTGAAAGTAATAACATGCTGCTGTTCGCCGACGCGTTGGTCGGAAGTGGTGATCGCTAGAAGAGCCTTCTGTCCACCTACCTCGTAATTGAACGTTTCGTAGGTCAGATTTGCATTGCCTTGGCGTCGCTTCTCAGGCTGTCCTGAGTTGCTGGAAGACCTAGTGCTCAATGACGTCGTCAGCGCATGAAACTGTTCAATCATTGCTGCTTCGTCAGCCTCAGCGATACGAACTTCACAGATGCCCATCGGGTTATAGGCGAGTAGAAGTTGGGCTTGGCTGGGGCTGCTCAGCGCCCAAGCCACCCCGCCCGATTTTCCAAACATTGCTGTGGTAACCGCCTCGGGTAAGCGGCGAGCAAGCGCATTGCCTTCTCCCAGTACGGATAGCGCTCGGGCCTTGTCGCCAGCGGTCGCTACACAAAATGATTTGAACAGAGCGACGCTCTCGTTTGCACGCGCATCAGATGCCATGGCCTCGCTGGCAATAGCCGTAAAGCTCGTCGCGAGCCCAACGCAAACGAAGACGAGGCGAAGTTTATGCATGCTACAGAGCTTCCGCGCCCGCGATGATTTCGATGAGTTCGGTGGTGATCGCTGCCTGACGTGTCCGGTTGTACACGATGGTCAGCTTGTTGATCAGGTCGCCCGCGTTGCGCGTCGCATTGTCCATCGCGGTCATCGACGCGCCCTGTTCGGACGCGGCGTTTTCAAGGAGGCCCTTGAAGATCTGGATGGTGACGTTGCGCGGCAGCAGGTCGGCGAGGATTTCTTCCTCGCCCGGTTCATATTCGACCGCCGCGCCGCTCGTCGCGGGAACGTCGGCCGGGGGCGGAACCGGGATCATCTGCTGACCGGTCGCGATCTGGAGCAGCGCCGAGCGGAACTTCGAATAGAAGAGATGCGCGACGTCGAAAACGCCGGCTTCGTAAAGCTCCATCACCTTCGCCGAAATCTCGTTCGCCTGTTCGAAGCCGATGTCACGGATGCCGGTGGTTTCGTAACTCTCGATGATCTGGCCGGGGAACAGGCGTGCGATCACCGGGCGGCCCTTGCGCCCGACGAGGTAGAAGACAACCTTCTTGCCCTCTGCCTGCAGTTCGAGCGCCTTGTCGCGCGCCGCCTTCACGATGTTCGAGTTGAACGCACCCGCAAGGCCGCGGTCGCTGTTGAGCACGACCAGCAGGTGCGTGTCGCTCTTGCCGGTGCCCGACAGCAGCTTCGGCGCCGAATCCGACGCGCCGACCTTCGACGCGAGGCTGGCGACGACGCCTTCGAGCCGCTCGGCATAGGGGCGCGCGGCTTCGGCCGCGGCCTGCGCCTTGCGCAGCTTCGCGGCGGCGACCATCTTTTTGGCCTTGGTGATCTTCTGGGTCGATTTGACCGAGACGATACGACCTTTGAGTTCTTTAAGGCTTGCCATCGTTTTAAGCTTTCAATGCTTCCAATTCGGCCGAGATTTTGCCCATCTTGCACCCGAACTTTTTGCCTGCGGCGATAAGCGATTTCAAAGTCGCCAGTTCGAGCACTCGTTGAATTTCCTCTTTGCCCACGTCGATCAGGTCGTTGGTATCAATTTCAATCGTCAGTTCGAGATCTCCATACTTGGGATCCACCTTGCCGATTTTGGGCATCTCGTCATTCACGAGCCCCTCTCTGATGATCAAACCGATCCAAGTGAACGGCTGATCGTCGCAATAGGCATCGTCTATGACAAGTTGCTCGATCCTGTTTCGAGCATCATTGGCTGCGGTGAAATACTCCTTTTTCTTGATGCGCCCTTGGGCAATTCCAAATTTTGCGTTGGTTAGCGAAACGCCACCGATAACCAGTTTTCTTCCATGCTTTGGTTCCGGCGGCGCAGCCACTTACGCGAAAATCTTGGCGAAGGCGTCGAGCGCCGCGACAAGGCTCTTCTTGGTGTCGTCGCCAAGATCCTTGGTGTCGCGGATCGTCTTCAGCACATCGGCATGATCGCTGCGCAGATAGGCGAGCATCGCGGCTTCGTAGCGCGACACGTCGGTCGTCGCGACGCTGTCGAGATAGCCGTTGGTGCCGGCGAAGATCGACGCGGTCTGTTCCTCGAACGGCATCGGCTGGAACTGCGGCTGCTTCAGCAGCTGCGTCAGGCGCGCGCCGCGATTGAGCAGCTTTTGCGTCGAGGCGTCGAGGTCCGAACCGAACTGCGCGAAGGCTTCCATTTCGCGATACTGCGCGAGCTCGAGCTTGATCGAGCCCGACACCTTCTTCATCGCCTTGGTCTGCGCGGCCGAGCCGACGCGGCTCACCGATAGACCGACGTTGATCGCGGGGCGGATACCGGCGTTGAACAGGTTGGTTTCGAGGAAGATCTGGCCGTCGGTGATCGAAATCACGTTGGTCGGAATGTACGCCGACACGTCGCCCGCCTGCGTTTCGATGATCGGCAGCGCGGTGAGCGAGCCCGAGCCATTGTCTTCGTTCATCTTCGCAGCGCGCTCGAGCAGGCGGCTGTGGAGATAGAAAACGTCGCCCGGATAGGCTTCGCGGCCCGGCGGGCGGCGGAGCAGCAGCGACATCTGGCGATAGGCGACGGCCTGCTTCGAAAGGTCGTCATACACGATCACGGCGTGCATGCCGTTGTCGCGGAAAAATTCGCCCATGGTGCAGCCGGTGTAGGGCGCGAGGAACTGCAGCGGAGCGGGCTCCGACGCGGTCGCGGCGACGACGATCGAATATTCCATCGCGCCATTTTCTTCGAGCTGGCGAACGATCTGCGCGACGGTCGAGCGCTTCTGGCCGACGGCGACGTAGATGCAATAGAGCTTCTTCGATTCGTCGGCGCCCTTGTTCGCTTCCTTCTGGTTGATGAAGGTGTCGATCGCGACGGCGGTCTTGCCGGTCTGGCGGTCGCCGATGATCAGTTCGCGCTGGCCGCGACCGACGGGGACGAGCGCGTCGAGCGCCTTCAGGCCGGTCTGGACGGGTTCGTGAACCGAGGTGCGCGGGATGATGCCCGGCGCCTTCACTTCGACGCGCATGCGCTTGTCGGCCTTGATCGGGCCCTTGCCGTCGATCGGATTGCCGAGGCCATCGACGACGCGGCCGAGCAGGCCCTTGCCGACGGGGACGTCGACGATCGTGCCGGTGCGCTTGACGACGTCGCCTTCCTTGATCTCGGCGTCCGAGCCGAAGATCACGATGCCGACGTTGTCGGCTTCGAGGTTGAGCGCCATGCCCTGCACGCCGTTGGCGAATTCGACCATTTCACCGGCCTGGACATTGTCGAGGCCGTGGACGCGGGCGATGCCGTCGCCGACCGACAACACCGAGCCGATCTCGCTGACCGTGGCGTCGGTGCCGAAATTGGCGATCTGGTCCTTGATGACCTTGCTGATTTCAGCGGCGCGGATTTCCATTATTCAGCCTTTCATCGGGCGTTTTGGCGCAGGGGGCTTTTCAGCCCTTCATCGCCTGGGCGAAACTGTTGAGACGGGTACGGATGCTGCCGTCGATAAGCTGGCTGCCCAGCTGGACGACGAGACCGCCAAGGATGGCGGGGTCGATGGCGGCTTCGATCTGAACATCGCGGCCGACACGGGTCTTGAGATTTGCGGCGAGCGCCTTGAGCTGCTCGGCCGTCAGCGGGTGCGCGCTGGTGACCTTTGCGGTCACTTCGCCGCGGTGGCCCGCGACGATCGCGTTGAACGCGTCGATCATCCCGCCAAGGTCGGCGAGGCGGCGGTTCTCGGCAAGCACGCCCAGGAATTTCGAGGTCAGCGAATCGAGCTTCAGCAGCTTGGCGACCGCTTCGATCGCCGTCGCGGCGTCGGCGCGGCTGATGACGGGGCTCGACACGAGCGCCTTCAGGTCCGCCGATTCGGCGATTCCCGCCTTGAGCGTCGCAAGGCTCTTCTGGACGCTGTCGATATCGTTCGATTCGCGGGCCAGATCGAACAGCGCGCTGGCATAGCGGCCCGCGAGGCCCGCCGTGATGTTGCCCTGAATGCCGCCGGAATTCTCCACGCGCGAAAGTCCTTTTCTACGATCCCTTGGGGGATGGCTGCGCGGATTTTCCCGGCGTCCGAAGACACCCCCGCTGCACAGTCGCGGCGCGCGTAGCAACGATTTTGCTGCAATGCAAGGCGGGGGTGGATGGAATCCCGCCGCCCCCCAAAGCCCGTTCGCCCCCCGCCTTCGCGGGGGCAGGCTCCGAGCTTGTCGAAGCGCCGTTCTTTCTTCAAAGGTCGACAGACAGAAGGACGGGACTTCGACAAGCCCGGTCCGAACGGACGAGAGGTGCGCATATGGGCGAGATGGTTCGGATGACGATGGACGATGGCGCGGACATCGCGGTCTATCATGCGCAGCCCGAGGGCGAGCGGCGCGGCGGGCTGGTGCTGATCCAGGAAATCTTCGGGGTCACCGATCATATCCGCGAGCTTTGCGACGAATATGCCGCCGACGGCTATGAGGTGCTCAGCCCCGCGCTGTTCGACCGCGAGCACCCGGGGTTCGAGAGCGATTATTCGGGACCGCAGTTCGAACGCGCGGTCGAGCTGGCGCGGACGCTGCATCCGTTCGAGCAGAGTCTGAAGGATGCGCAGACGTGCATCGACGCGCTGAAAGCGAAGGGGCCGGTGTTCATCACCGGCTATTGCTATGGCGGCTCGGTTGCCTGGCGGATGGCGCAGATCAGCCCCGACCTGGCCGCATCCTCTTCCTACTATGGCAGCCTCGTGCCGACGATGTTCAAGGACGAGGCGCCGGCCTGCGCCACCATCGCGCATTTCGGCCGCTTCGATGCCGGCATTCCGATGGAGGGTGTCGAGGCGCTGATCGCGAAGGCGCATCCGACCGCGCAGATCTTCGTCTATGAGGCGGGGCATGGTTTCAACAGCGACCGGCGCAAGGATTATCACGAACCGAGCGCAACCCGAGGGCGCGAGCGGACGCTGATGCTGTTCAAGGCGTGCGGGGGCTAAGGCGATGGCGCCCGCAACCGATCGGAGCCGGCCCCGGGCGCGGCTGGCAATTCAGAGCGCGGCGGTCAGATCGGCCAGATGCCGCCGCAGCGCCGGGAACTGGTCGTCCTTCGTGATCCCCAGCCGCACGATCGTCACGCGCTGCGAGGGTGAGACGATGATATATTGCCCCTGATGACCGATGCAGGCGAACAGGTCGTTGGGGCCGCGGTCGGGCCATAGCGCCTCGTCGGCGCCTGCGGGCCGACGCCGGTTCAGCCAGATGTGCCCGCCATATCCTGCGTCCTCGGGCGACGGCGACAGCATGAACCGCATCCAGGTTTCGGGCAGCAGCCGCTGGCCGCCCGCGACGCCATGGTTGCGCAGGAACTCGCCGAACTTTGCATAATCGCGCGCCGTCGCGTGCATGATCGAACCGCCGATCATCGTCCCCTTGGCGTCGAACTCGGGCGTCAGGCTGGTCATGCCGAGCGGTTCGGCGAGCCGTCCCGCGATGAACTCGCGCATCGCCTCGCGGCGCGCCTCGGGATTTTGCGACGGGGTCAGCGTGTCGGTCAATATGTCGGAGAGGATGACGCTGGTCGCCGAGCTGTAGTTGAAAAGCTCGCCCGGCCGCGCTGCCGCAGGCTTGGCTTCGGCAAAGGCGGCCATGTCCGGTGCGCCCGCGCCGAACAGCATCTCGACCGTGTCGCCCTTCCACACCGGATCGCCATTTTCGACATGTTCGAGCCCCGAGGCCATGTGGAGCAGGTGGCGCAGGCTGATCGTCCCGCGCGGGTCGCCGCTGCGTTCCCACGCGCTGACCGGCGCGGGCGCGTCGAGCGACAATTGCCCGTCGGCGACGAGGAAGCCGGTGAGGACGGCGGTGATGCTCTTCGCCATCGACCAGCTGATCAGCTTTGAATCGGGGCCGAAGCCCTCGCCATAGCGTTCATAGACCGGCTGGCCGTCGCGCAGCACATAGAGCGCGCGCGTTTCGCCCACATCCTCGGCGTCGTCGAACAGCGCGTCGGCCTTGGCCTTGATCGCGGGATCGAGCGCCGGGAGCGCGGGCGACGCATCGACCGGCGCGATCTCGTCGAGCGACGCGCCGAGCCGGGGCGCGGGTGCGCCGGGCGCGATACCGCCCTGCCCGGCGGCCTGGCCCAGCGACCAGCCGCCGAGAAGGAGCAGCGCCGCACTTGCCAGCATGGCTTTTTTCGTGATCATGGCACCGGTGACTAACACCAACCCGCCCGAGACGGCAACGCCCGACCGCCAGCCGTCGGCGCCGCCCCCCGAAGTGCCCCCGCACCTGCGCGGCCGCAAGCGCCGCGACGGCAAGCGCGGGGGTTGCCTGCCATGGGCCATCGGCTTCGGTGTCCTGCTGGCGATTTTCCTCGTCTGGAAATTCCCCGCGTTCAAGGCGCAGGCCGAGCTGGGATCGGCCTACGCCGCGCGCGTCGGCTGTTCGTGCCGCTATGTGCAGGGGCGCAGCCTCGAAAGCTGTCAGACCGATTTCGAGCCCGGCATGGAAATGGTCTCGCTGAGCGACGACCCGGCGACGAAGACCGTGACCGGCAGCGTGCCGCTGCTCGCCGCGCGGAGCGCCCGCTTCGCGGGTGCAAGCGGCTGCCTGATCAATCCGCCGGATTAGCCCCCGACGCGCGCGGCGATCAGGGCGACCGCCGCGGGCAGTCCGAAGACGAACAGCCAGACGACGGCTTCCTCGCCCCAGCCATAGCCTGCGCCGAGCACGCCATAGAGCAGGTTGGCGATCGACACGAGCAGCCACAGCACAAGGAAAGCGCGCGTTGCGCGGGCCTTGTCGCGGACGAGCAGGCGCAGCCCGATCAACAGCCCGAGCGCCGCGATCAGCATGATGGCGGTATGCGACATCGTCTATTCTCCCTGCCCATAATCTCTTTGTCCGGTGCGTTCGAGCCGGCCGAGCCACGGCGCCCAGCGCCGCCAGCCGCCGTGATAGCTGCCCCATTCCCAGATCGCGGTGAAGACGAGGACGGCGAAGGTCGCGATCCCCAGCGCGATCGGCTGCCATTGACCGAACCACGCCGCCGCGCCGACGCCGAGCAGCGCCGCGGCGCCGATCATGTGCGAGACGGGCGGCAGCGACCGGCCCGATGTGGCATGCTTGAACCCCATATTGCCGACGAGGAACAGCAGCGGCCCGCCGATCGACACGGCGAGCATCGGAAATTCGATATGGCCCTTCGGGTGCGCGAGCAGCATTTCGTCGGCGACCGCCGACACGACCAGTCCCGCGACGATCGGAATATGCCAATAGGTATAGGCATAGCGCGCGAGCAGCCCGGCCGCCTCGGTCGTTTCCATGGCCTGGCTGCCGCGCCGCGCGCCGGTGTCGAAATAGAGCCACCACAGCGCCGCGGACCCGAGGAAGCAGGTCGCGAAGGCAAGCCAGTGCAGCGGGCTTTGCGGTGTCGTGGCAAAGGTCGCGCCGGTGATCAGCACCCCTTCGCCGAGCGCGATGATGATGAACAGCGCGCAGCGCTCGGCCATGTGTGCGCCCGAGATGTCCCAGCTCCCGGCGTCCGACCGGCCCAGTCCCGGGACACGGAAGAAGGTCGCCGGGCCGGCATAGTCGATCGCGAGCGCCGCCGCCCACAGCAGCATCCGCTGCCCGGGGTCGGCGAGCGCGCCGCCGATCCAGAAGGGCAGGGAGAAGACCGACCAGATGATGATGCGGGTGAAGTTGCGCGCCCGCGCGGGATGAACCCCTTGGCTCGCCCAGATCATGTAGAGCGAGCGGCCGATCTGCATCGAACAATAGGCGGCGGCGAACAGCCAGCCGGACTTGCCGAACGCCTGGGGAATCGAACTCGACAGCGCAAGGCCCGCCAGCATCAGCGCGAAGAGCATCAGCCGCACATTGGCGCGCTCCGGATCGAGCCAGTTGGCGGCCCATGTGGTGAAGATCCACACCCACCATACCGCGAACAGCAGCATCAGCGTTTGCAAGGCGCCGAGCCAGCCCAGATGTTCGAGCAGGCCGTGCGACAATTGGGTGATCGCGAAGACGAACACCAGATCGAAGAAAAGTTCGATATTGGTCACCGGCGCATGACCGTGGGCATCGCGAATGCGGAACAGATTTGCCCTAATCGTCACAACTTACCCTCCCGCTCGCAAACGCGCGCCACTCCCCCGGCGACATAGCAAGCTTGCGGCGAAAGACCGCACAAAGATGCGCGTGGCTGGAAAATCCGGTGGCAAAGGCGATCTCGGCGATCGAGAGCGGCCGGTTGGCGAGGAACCAACAGGCGCGCCGCAACCGCTGATGCAGCACATATTGCGCGGGCGTTCGGCCGGTGGCGCGCGCAAAATTGCTGATCAGGCTGTTGACCGACATGCCGGTCTCGGCCGCCATATCCTCGACCGTGATCTGGATTTCGAGCTGCGTCTGGATCGACGCCATCAGCCCGTCGATGCGGCGCAGAAGCGTCCGCGGCAAGGGCGGCGCGATGGTTCGCGCCAGCGTCTCCGCCAGGAGCGCGACCAGCGCGGCGGCCGCTTTGGCGTCACCGGCCAGCAGTTTGCGGACGAGGACCGTCATCGCCGGATCCCGATGCGCGGCGATCGCCCGCGCCCCGCCGGGGACCGCAAGCCGCGCGGCCGGAATCTCGATGTGGATCGACCGCGCCGTTCCGCCCTTGGCCGTCGCCTTGAACCGCCGTCCGGCCGGCACGAACCATATCTCGTCGGGCAACGGATCGCCCAGCGCGGTGCGATGACCGTCGAGCCAGGTTTCGAGCCAGTGATAGCTGCCCGCGTCGTGAAGGATCAGCATATGGACGTCGCGCTCGACGGTCCAGCTGGCCGGGCCATCGATCGTGTCGGTGATCGAGGCGACCCTGAGTCCTCCCACATCCATGACGCGAATATGGCAAAGGTGGGAGAATCTGAAAGCCTGCAATAGAGGCGAAACTTATGGTTAACTCGCGCCCGGCTTTATCGGTCGCCTGATTTGACGACTTGCGGACCACCCGCAGAACCGACCCCTCCCGGCAGGCGGCGGCACCCCTGCCGCCTGCCAACTTTTTCCAGGGATGCAGGGGTTTGGCGGCGACCGCGGATCAGCCGTTGCCGAGAAAATCGTCCATCGCCGCGTTGACCGCGTCGGGGGCTTCCCACGGCACGAAATGGCCGCAGCCCGGAACCTTCACGATCGACACATGCGGAACCAGTTCCTCCATCCCGTCGAGGTTGCACGCGGGCAGCGCGACGTCGTCGAGCGCCCAGACCACCAGGGTCGGGATCGTCAGTTTCGGGAAGGGCGCCGCGGGCGGCTCGGCATAGGGCTCGTCCATCGCGGGCACGGCCATCGGCGAACCGCGATACCAGTTGATCATCGCGCGGCAGGCGTCGCGGTCCTCCCAATCCTTGAGCAGCCGCGCAATTTCGTCGGGCGGCTGGATGCCGCCGCTCGGCACCCGGTCTGCGAAGGCGTGCGCCAGGATGCCCGCGATGCCATGTTCCTCGATGATCGCGTCGCTCGCAGGGTCGCGGAAGGTGCGGATATACTGGCTCGCCGCGCGCTGTTCGGAGTTGGCGAGCAGCAGGCGCTGGAAGATCGCGGGATGCGGCGCGTTGGCGATCACCGCACGCGTCACGCGTCCGCCCCATCCCGGATGCAGCCCGCCCGGCTGGCCGCCGAGCGCGACCCCCCAGGCGATCGCCCCGCCCCAGTCGTGCCCGACGATCGTGAAAGTCCCGATGCCCAGCGCGTCCGCCAGCGCGAAAATGTCGGCGATCAGCTTGTCGGGCGTGTAGGATTCGGCGTCCTGCGGCTTCGACGACCCGCGATAGCCGCGCTGGTCGGGCGCGATGCAGCGAAAGCGGTTCGCGAAATGCGGCAGCTGAAAGCGCCATGTGCGGTGCGATTCGGGGAAGCCATGAAGGAAGACCAGCGCAGGCGCATCGCGCGGCCCGACATCGACGACGTCGAGTTCGACGCCCGTCGAGAGCTTCACCCGCTGCTGCTCGAAATCACCGATCATGCATCGCTCCTAATGGGTCCTGACCCAGGTTTCGTTTCGAAACCAGATGTGGCGGCGATCGGCGCGGCTGGCAAGCGGCAACGGGGGATGGCGCGGGTTGGGGCGACGCCGGTATCGGTCGTCAGCCGCCCTGTAATTCTCCGCCCAGCGCACCATATTTCGCCTCGAACCCCGCCTTGTCGCCGCGGGCGAGATAGCCGGCCTGGTCGACGATCGCATCGCGCGCGATACGCCCCTGAAACGCGCCGAGTTGCGGGTCGATCGCCGCGACATCGGCGTCGGTCCAGTCGGCGATCTGCTGGAAGCGGGTAACGCCGAGGCCGTTCAGCAGCGCGGCCATCTTGGGCCCGACGCCCTTCAGCAGTTGCAGATTGTCGGCGCTGGGAGCCGGCGCAGGCTGCGGTTCGGCCGCAGGCGCCGGCGGGGTTTCGGCCACGGGTTCCGGCGCCGGCGGTGGCGGGGCCGGAGCCGCTACGGGCGCAGGGGTGGGTTCCCTCGGTTTGAAACGCGCGGGTTCGGCGGCGATGATTTCGGGTTTTGCGGCTTCGAGCGGCTTCTTCGGTTCGGCGGGCGGCGCGATCGGGGTTTCGATCTCCTCCGCCTTCTTGCGGCCGAAGAGGAACCAGACCAGCAGCACCGCGACGACCAGGCCGACGACCGCGATGATCCAATTTTCCTGAAGCCACGCCATGACGATCTCCTTGTCCTGTGGTGAGCCTATGCGGGGTTAGGGATCGGGTCGACCCAATTCTTCGTCATTCCCGCGAAAGCAAGGACCCGGTTGCACCGCCGGTTCGCTGGGTTCCCGCTTTCGCGGGAATGACGAAGGGGTGGCTACTTCTTCGCCTCGCGCGCGACTTCGCGCCAGCCGATGTCGCGGCGGCAGAAGCCGGTCGGGAAGTCGAGCTTGTCGACCGCGGCATAGGCGCGCGCCTGTGCTTGCGTGACGCTCTTGCCCGTTGCGGTGACATTGAGGACGCGGCCGCCCGCGGCGACGAGCGTCCGGTCCTCGCGCGCGGTGCCGGCGTGAAAGACGCGCACGCCGCCGGCCTCGGCATCGGCGATGCGGCGGATCGCGCCGCCCTTTTCGGGCGTGCCCGGATAACCGTTCGCCGCCATGACGACGGTGAGGGCATAGTCGTGCGAAAAGGCCGGGGTGTCGGCGGTGGCGATCGTCCCGGTTGCGGCGGCATGGAGCAGCGCGGCGAAGTCGCCCTTGAAGCGCATCATCAGCACCTGGCACTCGGGGTCGCCGAAGCGGCAATTATATTCGATGAGCTTCGGGCCTTCATTCGTCAGCATCAGCCCGGCGAAGAGGACGCCGACATAGGGCGTGCCTTCGGCGGCGAGCGTTGCCACCGTCGGGCGGATGATGCGGTCCATGACGGCGGATTCGAGCTCGGCGGTGAGCACGGGCGCCGGGCTGTAGGCGCCCATGCCGCCGGTATTCGGGCCGACATCGCCGTCGCCGACGCGTTTGTGGTCCTGCGCGCTGCCGAAGGCGATGACGTCGGTGCCGTCGGCAAGCGCGAAGAAGCTCGCCTCCTCGCCGGTCATGAACTCCTCGATCACCACCTCGGCGCCGGCGCTGCCGAAGGCGCCGTCGAACATATCCGCGATCGCGGCCTCGGCCTCTTCGCGCGTCTCCGCGATAATCACGCCCTTGCCGGCGGCGAGGCCGTCGGCCTTGATCACGACGGGGATCGCAAAGCCTTCGAGGACGGCGAGCGCTTCCTCGGCCGACGTGCAGCGGACGTAGCCGGCGGTCGGGATGCCGGCGCGCGCGCACAGATCCTTGGTGAAGCCCTTCGATCCTTCGAGCCGCGCGGCGGCGGCGTTCGGGCCGAACACCGGAATGCCGGTCTCGCGAAGCCGGTCGGCGAGCCCCGCAACCAGCGGCGCCTCCGGCCCGACGACGACGAAGTCGATCGCGTGGGCGCGGACAAAGGCGATCAGGCCATCCAGATCGTCGGCGGCGATCGGGACGCATTCGGCGTGGAGTTCGATTCCTGGGTTGCCGGGCGCGGCATAGAGCTTGGCGCAACTCGGCGATTGTGCCAGTTGCCAGGCTAACGCATGTTCGCGGCCACCAGAGCCCACCAGCAGGATATTCATGTCAGTCCCTTTTCCCGATGCGGCGTCCGACGATGGCACCGAAGCGCGGCTGTTAGCCGAGGCGTCGCCGGGCGACAATGCACCTGCGTTATCCGTCAGCCAATTGTCCGCTGCCATCAAGCGCACGGTCGAGGACGGTTTTGCCCGCGTGCGCGTGCGCGGCGAGCTGTCTGGCGCGAAACGCGCCGCGTCGGGGCATTTCTATGCGGCGCTGAAGGACGATAATGCGCTGATCGACATGGTGATGTGGAAGGGACAGGCCGCGCGGCTCGCGTTCCGGCCCGAAGACGGGATCGAGGTGATCGCGACGGGCAAGCTCACCACCTATCCGGGACGCTCGAAATACCAGCTCGTCGTCGATACGCTCGAGGTCGCGGGCGAAGGCGCGCTGATGCTGCTCTTCGAGAAATTGAAGGCGCGGCTGGGCGGCGAGGGGCTGTTCGACCGGACACGCAAGCAGCCGCTGCCCTATCTGCCACGGGTGATCGGAGTCGTGACCTCGCCGACCGGGGCGGTGATCCGCGATATTCTCCACCGGCTGGCCGACCGTTGTCCGACGCGGGTGATCGTCTGGCCGGTGCTGGTGCAGGGCGACGGCGCGGCGGCGCAGGTCGCCAACGCGGTGCGCGGGTTCGATGCCCTGGCGCCCGGCGGGCCGGTGCCGCGCCCCGACCTGGTGATCGTCGCGCGCGGCGGCGGGTCGATCGAGGATCTGTGGGCGTTCAACGAGGAGGTCGTCGTGCGCGCGATCGCCGATTGCCGCATCCCGACGATCAGCGCGGTGGGGCACGAGACCGACGTGACGCTCGCCGACTATGCCGCCGACGTGCGCGCCCCGACGCCGACCGCCGCGGCCGAGATGGCGGTTCCGGTGCGTGCCGAACTGCAGGCGCAGCTCGCGACCTGGCAGGGGCGGATGATCGGTGCGGCGAGCCGCCAGCAGGCTTTGCGGGCCGAGCGGCTGGCGGCGCAGGCGCGGCACCTGCCGAAGCGCGAGGCGCTCTATGCGCCGCAGCGCCAGCGGCTCGACGACAATGGCGACCGGCTCGACCGCGCGCAGCGGCATCGGCTCGCCGTGACCGGCGAGCGGCTCGCGACGCGCGCGGGGGCGCTGCGGCCCGCGCTGCTGACGCGGGCATGGGACCGCGAGCGCGCGAAGCTCGAAGGGCTCGGGCGACTGCTGACCTCGCTCGACCCGCGCGCGCTGCTGTCGCGCGGCTATGCCATGGTGCGCGATAGCGAGGGTGCGATCGTGACCACCGCGACCAAGGCGCGCGATGCGGGGCATCTGCGCCTGATCTTCGCCGATGGCGAGGTGCCGGTCGCGGCAGCCGATAGCGACGCGCCGCCGCCGCCGCCGAAACCCGTTCGCAAGCCGTCGGCTGCGCCTGGCGCTTCGTCGGGGCGGGGGCAGGGCGAGCTGTTCTGATCGGGCGCGGGGGTGGCCGAACGGCGCATCGATGCTATATCGGCGGCCTGACCTGTAAACTTATGGAACCGGACCCATGTTGATCGCCAGCAGCAACCGCCTCGCCCGCCTGCACTATGGACCGAACGGGTTTCGCGTCCTGGCGCCCGGCGACCATGTGCTCTGCGCGGTGAGCGGCGTGCCGATCGCGCTCGAGGAACTGCGTTACTGGTCGGTCGCGCGGCAGGAGCCCTATGCGACCGCCGCCCTTTCGGTACAGGCCGCGCTCGACCACAAGGCATGAGGCGGGTGAAATTCCGGCGGCGGCCGATGGCCGCGCTGCCGTTGCTTGCGATCGCGGCGGGGTGCGTTCCGGCGTCCGAAGCTCCGGCGCGGCCCGCGCCGTTCCCGGCCGCGAGTGCGCCGGTGCAAGCGCCGCCTCCGTCGCCCGCCGAGCCCGTCCGCGCCGACTTCGCGTTGCGGGGCAGTCCCGAACAGGGCGCGATGATCGTCGGGCGGGCGCCGAGCGGGACGCAGGCGCTTACCCTCGACGGCGCGCCGGTGCCGCTGGCGGCCGATGGCGGCTTCCTGATCGCCTTCGACCGCGACGCCGGACCCTCGGCGCTCCTCGTCGCGATGCTGGCGGGCGGCCGGACGGTTGAACGGACGCTGGGCATCGCGCCGGGAAGCTGGCGGATCGAGAAAATCAACGCGCCCTATCGCGGCAGTGCGTCGAGCGACGCCGAATTCGAACGCCGCCGCCCCGCCGAACTGGCGCAGATCGCCGCGGCGCGCGCGATACCGGTGAGATCGGACGGCTGGCGGCAGGCGTTCCGCTGGCCGCTGACCGGGCGCCTGTCGGGCTTTTTCGGGTCGCAGCGCGTCTATCAGGGCAAACCCGGCGCCTATCACAGCGGCACCGACATCGCGGCGCCCGCGGGCACGCCCTTCGTCGCGCCCGCCGACGGGGTGGTGACGCTGGCGGCGGCGTCGCCCTTCACGCTCGAGGGCAATCTGCTGATCGTCGATCATGGCATGGGGCTGTCGAGCGCCTTCCTCCACTGCCAGCGGCTCGACGTGAAGGCCGGCGATCATGTGGTGCAGGGGCAACAGCTCGGGCTGGTTGGTCAGACCGGGCGCGCGACCGGGCCGCATCTGCACTGGGGCCTGAAATGGCGCGATGCGCGGCTCGATCCGGGCAAGCTGGCGGGGCCGATGCGGCCCTGATCGCCGCTAACGGCACTCCATTGTAATTTTATTGCGCTTCTTGGCGCGGCTTTATTCGATCTTTCCGTGCCGCCGGGCGGCATGTTGCAAATTCGTCACAATGGCTGGCGAAACGGCCACGCGCGCCGGGAATTCCCTTTACTCCCGATGAACGAAAGATCATCCCGCACCGATCAGGGTGCGTTCGTCATGCGTTTTTGACGCCGATTTTTCGCATTCGGGTATCGTAACCAACTCAGTAGCAAGGGACTGCAACTGTGAAGAAAACCCATTTTTCCGCACTGCGGCTGGGCGCTGCCCCGCTCGTTCTCGGCGTCGGCCTGCTGGCCGCTGCGCCGGCGATGGCGCAGGACGCGCAGGGAAGCGAAGACAGCGCAACCTCGGGTGACGAAATCATCGTCACCGGTACGCGTATTCCCCAGGCCAATCTCGAATCGGCCGCTCCCATCACCGTCGTCAGCCAAGAGGACATCAAGCTGCAGGGCACGACCCGCGTCGAAGACCTGCTGAACTCGCTGCCGTCGGTGTTCGCGAGCCAGAACTCGACGACCGCCAACGGTTCGGACGGCACCGCGTCGGTCGACCTTCGCGGCCTCGGCACCACCCGTACCCTCAGCCTCGTCAACGGCCGCCGCCTGCTGCCGGGCGACCCCAGCCCGTCGAGCGGTTCGGCCGCCGACATCAACATCATCCCCGCCGCGCTGCTGAAGAACGTCCAGGTCCTGACCGGCGGCGCTTCGGCGACCTATGGTGCGGACGCTGTTGCCGGCGTCGTCAACTTCGTGATGGACACCGACTTCACGGGCTTCCGTCTCGACGGCCAGTACAGCCTGTACCAGCACAACAACCGCAACAAGTTCCTGCGCGGTCCGCTTGACGCGCGCGGCTTCGGCTATCCGCGCGGCAGCACCGCCGACGGCGGCACGATCGACGTCACTGCGACCTTCGGCGCGGCGTTCGACGACGGCCGCGGCCATATCGTCGCCTATGCCGGCTATCGCAAGGCGAACGAAATCACGCAGGCCAAGCGCGACTACAGCTCGTGCGTCCTGCAGAACACCCGCGGCGGCGCTTCGGTCTGCGGCGGCTCGCTGACCAACTCGTCGGGCACGGCGATCCTGTTCGATCCGAACGTCGCCGTCGGCACTTCGACCGTCTACACCTTCTTCCCCAACGGCGGGTTCGAAAACACCACGTCGCGCTACAACTTCGCGCCGACCAACCACTATCAGCGCCCCGACGAACGCTACACCGCGGGCCTGTTCGCGAACTATGAGATCAACGAGTCGATCAAGCCGTATCTCGAGTTCATGTTCATGGACGACCGCACGGTCGCCCAGATCGCCCCGTCGGGCAACTTCGGCAACACGCTGACGATCAACTGCGACAATCCGCTGATGTCGGCTGTCCAGCGCAACATCATCTGCGCCGCTCCCAACCTGATCAACGGTTACATCGGCAACTTCCCGACCGCGGTTGCGGCGCCGTACAATCCGACGCCGGGCGCGGCTCCGCTGGTGTTCACCGGCGCGTTCGGTCAAACGTACAACCAGGCGTTCCTGCAGGTGCTTCGCCGCAACGTCGAAGGCGGTCCGCGCCAGAACGACCTGCAGCACACCAACTATCGTGCGGTGATCGGGACGAAGGGCGACCTCGGCAAGGCCTGGTCGTACGACACCTATTACCAATATGGCCGTTCGAACTACACGCAGGTCTATTCGAACGAATTCTCGGTGGCTCGTCTGAACCGCGCGCTGAACGTCGTTGACGAAGGGTTCGAACGTACCGGCGTCGCCAACGGCAACATTGTCTGCCGTTCGGTCGTCGACGGCAGCGATCCGAACTGCGTCCCCTACAACATCTTCAACGGGGCCGGCGGCGCGAGCGCGGCAGCGGTCAACTATCTGTCGGCGACCGGCTTCCAGAAGGGCTATACGTCCGAACAGGTCGCCAACGCGTCGCTGACCGGCCAGCTTGGCGAATATGGCATCACCTCGCCGTGGGCGAGCGATGGCATCGGCGTCAACCTGGGCTTCGAATGGCGCAAGGAATCGCTTGATCTCAACACCGATAACGCTTTCCAGACCGGCGACCTCACCGGCCAGGGCGGCGCGACGCTGCCGCTGTCGGGCAGCTTCCGGGTCTATGAATTCTTTGCCGAGACCCAGATGCCGATCATCCAGGACAGCTTCATCTATGAGCTGACCTTCAGCGGCGGTTATCGCAAGTCGTGGTACAAGACGAGCGCCGACCGCAAGTATGACACCGACACGTACAAGCTGCAGCTCGAATTCGCGCCGATCCGCGACATTCGCCTCCGCGGCCAGTACAACCGCGCGGTGCGTGCGCCGAACATCCAGGAGCTGTTCGCGACCCCGACCGTCGGCCTTGCCGGTTCGAGCGATCCGTGCGCCGGCGCGCCGGTCACCGCGACCGACTATGGCTGTATCGCGCAGGGGCTCGCGGTGGGTCAGGGCACAACGCCGAACCCGGCCGGCCAGTATAACGGCCTGCTCGGCGGCAACCCCGACCTGACGCCGGAAAAGGCGACGACGAAGACCTTCGGTGTCGTCCTGCAGCCGAGCTTCCTGCCGCGCTTCTCGCTGACCGTCGACTATTTCGACATCAAGCTGAAGGATGCGATCCAGCCGCCCGCGCAGGATGCGATCCTGAAGGATTGTACGCTGAACGCCACCGCGACGTTCACGCCCTTCTCGTGCAGCCTGATCAAACGCGACGCGGCGGGTTCGCTGTGGCTGACCCCGAACGGCTATGTCGATAACATCCCGTCGAACCTCGGCAAGGTCCGCACGAAGGGCATCGAAATCAACAGCGCGTACAGCCATGAAATCGGCGATTTCGGCACGCTGTCGATGAGCTTCATCGGTACGTACCTCGACAAGTATCGCGTCGATAACGGCATCACCGAAGCCTATGACTGCGCCGGCCTCTATGGTCCGGTGTGCTCGGGCGGCGGCACGACCGCCGGCGGTTCGATGCTGCCGAAGTGGCGCCACAAGCTGCGCACGACGCTGCAGACCGCAGGCGGCATCGGCGTCTCGCTCCAGTGGCGCTTCATCGGCAAGGTCAAAGCCGAAACGTTGGACGACAGCCAGTCGCTGGCGGGCGATTTCAACTTCGATCCGGGCCTGCACATCAAGTCGTACAGCTACTTCGACCTCGCGGGCACCTTCGCGATCGGCGACAACTATACGTTCCGTCTTGGTGTGAACAACATCTTCGACAAGCAGCCGCCGTTCGTTACCTCGGGTAACGCGGGGCGCGACGGGTCGAACCTGTGCCCGACCGGTCCGTGTAACGGCAACACCTACCCGGGCACCTACGACGCCCTCGGTCGGTATCTCTACGCGGGCGTGACGCTGGACTTTTAAGGTCCGGAATTCGTCCTAAGATAGGGGGCGGCCGGTCGCAGGACCG
>NZ_JAFMTR010000069.1 GCF_018682675.1 Sphingopyxis soli | reverse complement strand
GACGGAGGGGCCGAGCGCGCAGCGCTCGCTAACGCTCGCCGCCCCTCCACCACCGCTTCGCGGAGTGCTGGGTCGTCCAGTCCCCCGGTGCACTCCCCCTCCCCATCGCAAGTCGATGGGGAGGATCGCATGGCCGCAACCGCTCGCTACCGGGCCTACAGCCGCACCATCCGCATGCCCGTTTCGCCGTAGCGCGGCCCGCTGGTCCCGCCGACCGGCGCTGCGGCGTCGATCGTGGCGAGGTCTTCGGCGGTGAGGGTCACGTCGGCGGCGGCGACGCTGTCTTCCATCGTGACGCGGCGCTTGGTGCCGGGGATCGGGACGATGTCGTCGCCCTGCGCGAGCAGCCACGCGAGGGCGACCTGTGCGTTCGACACGCCATGCTTCGCCGCGACGCCGGCGATGGCGTCGACGATCGCGAGGTTGGCGGGCAGATTCTCCTCCGAATAGCGCGGGTCGTTGCGGCGCCAGTCATTCTCGGGCAGCTCGTCGCGGCTGCGGATCGTGCCCGCGAGGAAGCCGCGGCCGAGCGGCGAATAGGGGATGAAGCCGATGCCGTTTTCGCGGCAGGCGCCGAGGATTTCCTCTTCGACGTCGCGTTCCCAGATCGAATATTCGCTCTGCAGCGCGGTGATCGGCGCCGCCTTCGCGGCGCGGCGGATCGTTTCGGGCCCGGCTTCGGAGAGGGCGATGTGGCGGACCTTGCCCTCCTTCACCAGCTCCATCATCCCGCCGACGGTCTCCTCGATCGGCACCGCCGGGTCGACGCGGTGCTGGTAGAAAAGGTCGATCGTGTCGATGCCGAGCCGCTGGAGCGAGCCCTCGCACGACCGGCGCGCATTCTCGGGGCTGCCGTCGACGCCGACGATCTGCTTGCCGTCGAACCTGAAGCCGAATTTGGTCGCGATGACGAGGCCGTCGCGCTTGCCCCTGATCGCTTCGCCGACCAGCTCCTCGTTGGTGAAGGGGCCATAGATTTGCGCGGTGTCGAAGAAGGTGACGCCAAGGTCGATCGCGCGGTGGATCGTGCGCGTCGATTCGTCCACGTCGGCGGCCTCGCCGTAGAGGATGTTGCCGCCCTTGATCATCGGCATGCAGCCGATACCGATCGCGGACACTTCGAGGCCGTGGCCGAGGGTGCGATATTTCATGAAACGACTCCTGCGGGGGATGCATCCTCTTCTACACCATCGGCGGCATATTTGGTTGCGGCGACATCGGCGACGACATTGCCGAGGGTGCGGAAGATGTCGGGAAAGGTTTCGACCGCGACGAGCAGGCCGAGCGGCGCGACGGGAACCCCCATCGCGATCGCGATCGGCGCGATCGAGGTGACGAAGCTGATCGAACCGGGCAGGCTGACCGACGACAGCGCCGCGGCGAGCGCGACGCCAAGGCCGACCGCCATCTCCCACGGGGTCAGTTCGATGTTGAACAGCCAGGCGACATAGACAACGACCGCGAGGTTCATCGCCGGGCTGGTGAACCGGAACAGCGCGACCGCGAGCGGCAGGACGATATCGGCCTTCTTGGGATCGACATCGAGTTCGGCAGAGGCGCGGAGCATGGCGGGCAGGCTGGCGAGCGAGCTTTGCGTGCTGAGCGCGACCGCGAAGGTCGGGACCATCGCGCGGACGAAGCGCGGCAAGGAGACGCCGACCACGAAGACGGCGAGCAGCAGCGCGAGGACGATCGTGCCGGTGCCGATCATCGACAGCATCAGCACATAGTGGAGCAGACCGCCGAACGCCGCGACCCCGGCCTTGACCGCGAGCGCGTAACCGAGCGCGAAGACGCCGATCGGCGCAAGCGCGAGCACCCAGCCGATGACGACGAGCATCGCGTCGCCGAGCGCCTTGAAGAAGCCCGACAGCGTCGCGCGCTCCGCCGTGCCGATGCGCGTGATCGCGAAGGCGAAGATCGTCGTGAAGACGATCAGCGGCAGGATCGAGGTTTCGGCGGCGGCGGCGATCGGGTTGGTGGGGATCAGGCCGAGGATGAAGTCGGCGAAGGTCGGCGACGCGGCGGTTTCGGCGTGCCCGCCGAGTCCGTGGCGCAGCCCCCCGGCGGCGGCGGCCGACATCGGAAAGGCGCGGAGCAGGAGCGGCAGCAGGAGCAGGGTCATCAGCCCCGCGATCAGGTTGCCGGCAATGAAGATCGCGACGGCGCGGCCCGCGAGCTTGCCCGCGCGCGCCGCATCGGCGGTCGCGGTGATGCCGGTGATGAGGAGCGCGACGATCAGCGGGATGATCGTCATTTTCAGCGCGTTGAGCCAGAGCAGCCCGGCGGTCTCGACATAGGGCAGGCTGGCGGCTCCGGCGGCGGGAGACAGGCTTTCGACCGCGACCCCCAGCAACATGCCGACGACGAGCGCCGAAAGGATGATCCATGCCGATTTCAAGTCCGATTCTCCCGGTGCCGGTCCCGGCCAGCTTGCCAAGCCAAAATGGGTGACCTAGGGCCGTCCGGTGTCGCGGGCGGGCTCTTGTCCTGTCCACCGGATTAGGTAGCAGAGGTGCCATGCGCAAGTTTTTCGGAACCGACGGGATTCGCGGGCTGACCAACCGGGCTCCGATGACCGCGGAAACCGCGATGCGTGTCGGAATGGCGGCGGGCGCACACTTCCTGCGCGGCGACCACAAGCATCGCGTCGTGATCGGCAAGGACACGCGACTGTCGGGCTATATGCTCGAGAACGCGCTCGTCGCGGGGTTCACCAGCGTCGGCATGGACGTCGTGCAGGTCGGGCCGATGCCGACCCCGGCGGTGGCGATGCTGACGCGGTCCATGCGCGCCGATCTGGGCGTGATGATCTCTGCGAGTCATAATCCGTTTCTCGACAACGGCATCAAGCTGTTCGGCCCCGACGGTTACAAGCTGTCGGACGAGGACGAGATGCAGATCGAGTTCCTGTTGACGCAGGAAGCGCGCCTTGCCGACCCGTCGCATATCGGGCGCGCCAAACGCATCGACGACGCGCGCGGCCGCTATATCCACGCGGTGAAGCAGAGCCTGCCCGAATCGGTCCGGCTCGACGGGCTGAAGATGGTGCTCGATTGCGCCAACGGCGCCGCGTACAACAGCGCGCCGACGGTGTTCTGGGAGCTGGGCGCCGACGTCGTCGCGATCGGGGTCGAGCCCAATGGCACGAACATCAACGCCCAATGCGGGTCGACCGCGCCGGGCCTGTTGCAGGAAACCGTCGTCGCGAGCGGCGCCGACATTGGCGTCGCGCTCGACGGCGATGCCGACCGGCTGATTATCGTCGATGAAAAGGGCAGGCTTGTCGACGGCGACCAGATCATGGCGCTGATCGGCGCAAGCTGGGCGCGGCAGGGGCGGCTGAAGGGGGGCGGCGTCGTCGCGACGGTGATGTCGAACCTGGGGCTCGAGCGTTTCCTTGAAGGCGAAGGGCTGCGGCTCGAGCGCACCAAGGTCGGCGACCGTTATGTTCTCGAGCGGATGAAAAGCGGCGGGTTCAATGTCGGCGGCGAGCAGTCGGGGCATATGATCCTGTCGGACCATGCGACGACCGGCGACGGGACGCTGGCGGCGTTGCAGGTGTTGGCCGAGCTGGTCGGGGCGGGGAAGCCCGCGAGCGAATTGCTGCACCGGTTCGATCCCGTACCGCAGCTTTTGAAGAATGTCCGTTTCGCGGGCGGCAAGCCGCTGGACAACGCCGAGGTGCAGGCCGCTATCGCCGAGGGCGAGGCGGCGCTGAACGGACACGGCCGCCTGGTCATCCGCGCGTCGGGAACCGAACCGGTGATCCGCGTGATGGCCGAGGGCGACGATGCGGGGCAGGTCGAACGGGTCGTCGACATGATCTGCGACGCGGTGCGCGTCGCGGCGCAGTGAATTTACAACCCTCCGTTCGCACCGAGCTTTTCGAAGGGCCGTATTTTCTTCTGGCGACGATGAAGACAAGAACGGTGCTTCGACAAGCTCAGCACGAACGGAATTGAAGGAAGTTAGACAATGCTCGAAATGCGACCCGATTGCGAACGCTGCGGCCGCGACCTGCCCGCCGATATCCACGGCGCGTTCATCTGCTCGTTCGAATGCACCTTCTGCGCCGATTGTGCCGACAAGCTCGACGAGCGATGCCCCAATTGCGGCGGCGACCTGCTCGACCGGCCGCTGCGCGAAGGCGCGGCGCTCGCGAAATTCCCCGCCTCGACGGAGCGGAAGTTCAAACGTTGATTTCTTCCACCCGTCGTCATGTTGAACTTGTTTCAGCATCCATGGCCTATCCCCTCGGTCAACGCCGTGTTGAAGGGATCGTCGGGCCATGGACCCTGAAACAAGTTCAGGGTGACGCTGAATGGAAAGATGCGTCGTGACCGCGCGCGTTCTGATCATCGCCGGTTCCGACAGCGGGGGCGGTGCGGGGATCCAGGCCGATATCAAGGCGGTGACGATGCTGGGCGGCCACGCGATGACCGCGGTCACCGCGATCACCGCGCAGAATACGCTGGGCGTGCAGGCTGTCCATCCGGTTCCGACCGACATGGTGATCGCGCAGATCGACAGCGTGGTCGCGGATATCGGTGTCGATGCGGTGAAGATCGGGATGATCGGCAGCGCGGCGACTGCGGCGGCGGTCGCCGAACGGCTGACGCGGCCCGACCTTGCACCGGCGGCGGTGGTGTTCGATCCGGTGATGGTCGCGACGAGCGGATCTTTGCTTGCCGACGATGCGACGATCGCCGCGTTCAGGGCGCTGCTGGGTCGCGCAATGGTCGCGACGCCGAACCTGCCCGAACTCGACGCGCTCGGCGGCGAGGAGGCGGTGCTGGCGCACGGCTGTTCGCTGCTCGTCAAGGGCGGCCACGGCGAGGGCGAGACGGTGATCGACCGCCTGCTCGAAACGGGCGAGGGCGAGGTTGCGCGCTGGGAGGCGCCGCGGATCGACACGACCAGCACGCATGGCACGGGCTGTACGCTGGCGAGCGCGATCGCAACGGGACTTGCGCAGGGAATGCCGCTCGAACCCGCGGTTGCGCGGGCGCGCGATTTCGTGCGGCTCGCGCTGATGGGCGCACCGGGACTGGGCAGCGGGCATGGTCCGATGGGGCAGCAGTTCGTGCGCAACGACGGGCTGTTCACCGGCCCGGCGCTCAACCAGATCACCTTGCCCGCGAACGACTATGCGGTGTCGGTCGCCTTCTACAAACAGATGGGGCTCTCGCAGATCGTCGACAGTCCCGGCAATGGGTATGCACGGTTTGCGGCGGCGAATGGTGTGACGCTGTCGATCCATGTGTCCCCCTCCCGCTTGCGGGAGGGGCTAGGGGAGGGCATTTCTAATGGAACAAGCCCTCCCCCGACCCCTCCCGCCAGCGGGAGGGGAGAAGATGGTGTCGTAACCTATCTGGAATCGGGAGCGCTCGATGCGTGGGTCGCGCACCTCGCGCGGCGCGGGGTGCAGTTCGAGCAGATGCCGAAGGACGAGCAATGGGGCTGGCGCGAGGCGCGGTTGACCGATCCCGCGGGCAATCGGCTCTGCCTTTATCAGGCGGGCGAGTATCGCCGGTATCCGCCGTGGCGCATTTGATCTCTCCTCCCGCCGCCGGCTTTGCCCACCCCGCTGCGACTAGCGAACAGGTTCGCAAGTCTCGCTGCCCCTCCCGCTTGCGGGAGGGGGAGGCGTGATCGTCGGCGTCGACGAAGCCGGGCGCGGGCCGCTCGCGGGGCCGGTGGTCGCAGCCGCCGTCCTGCTCTGCGAGGGCGGCATCGCCGGGCTCGACGACAGCAAGAAGCTCTCGGCCAAACGCCGCGCCGAACTCGAAGTCGAGATCAAGGCGCGCTGCCGCTGGGGGATCGGCGAGGCGAGCGTCGCCGAGATCGACAGCATCAACGTCCTGCAGGCGACCTTCCTCGCCATGACGCGTGCGGTCGAGGCGCTGGGGATCGAGCCGGGCGAGGTGCTGGTCGATGGCAACCGCCTGCCGCGCTGGCGCTATGCTGCGCGCGCGATTGTCGGCGGCGATGCGCTGCACCCGTGCATATCGGCGGCGAGCATATTGGCGAAGGAGCATCGCGACCGGTTCATGGTCGCGGCGGCGCGCGATTATCCGGGCTTTGGCTGGGAGACCAATATGGGCTATGGCACGGCGCAGCATCTCGCGGCGCTGCGCAAGCATGGACCGACGCCGCATCACCGGGCCAGTTTCGCGCCGGTTGCGCAACTGACCCTGATCTGACGGCGGGAGAGAGACATGCGCAGCGGGTTTACGGCCGACGATGTTGCGCAGCAGGAGGGGCGGCGTTTCCTGATCACGGGGGCGAATGCGGGGCTCGGCTTCGAGACCGCAAGGGTGCTCGCGGCGCGCGGCGCGCATGTCGTGCTTGCCTGCCGCGACGCCGGGCGCGCCGAGACGGCGATGGATCGGATCCGCGACGAGGCGCCCGCCGCCGAACTGAGCTTCCAGCCGCTCGACCTCGCCGATCTCGACCAGGTCAGGGAGGCGGCCGCCGCTGTCGTCGCCGGGCCGCGGATCGACGTGCTGATCAACAACGCCGGGGTGATGATCCCGCCGCGGACGCTGACCAGACAAGGCTATGAGCTGCAATTCGGGGTCAATCACCTCGGCACCTTCGCCTTCACCGGGCTGGTCCACGGCCATGTCGACGACCGGATCGTCGTCACCGCCAGCATCGCGCACAGGAGCGGGGCGATGGATTACAGCGACCTCGATGCGAGCCGCAGCTATCATCACTGGCCGCGTTATCAGATGAGCAAGCTCGCGAACCTGCTCTTCATGTACGAGCTCGACCGGCGATTGAGCGCGGCGGGTCGCGCGACGCAGGCGATCGGATGCCACCCCGGCGTCGCGATGACCGAGCTGACGCGGCACCTGCCGCTGCCGCTGCGCTATATGACGCCGCTGGCCACGCCCTTTTTCAACAGCGCGGCGCAGGGCGCGTGGCCGACGCTGCAAGCGGCGACCGGCGCGCATGTGCAGGGCGGCGATTATCTGGGGCCGCAGGGGCTGGGCGAGATATCGGGGCGGTCGGGCCCGGCCCGCGCGACGCGCGACGCCCGCGATCCGAAGCTGGCGCGCGATCTGTGGCACCGTTCGATCGACCTGACGGGGGTCGATCCGGGGATCTGAAATTATTTTTCGCGGGTGAGTCCTCATCGCCACACCACCAGTGGTTGAGTCTGCGAGTCGCGCATGACTCCATATGTCGTGGCAGACTCGTTTCGTTCTCGTGCCGTTAACCATTATGACACCTGGAATCCCTAGAATCCCGAGCTTGACGGCGGACTCCGCCGGACTCATCAGGGCCTTCTTTCGAGCAAGAACGGGGTGCAGACATGGGTGTGATGGAACGGGTCAAGGCCCCGGCGGCGAAGCGCGCGTCGAAATCGGCGCCCAAGGTCGGCCACGCCGATTTGCCGCTCGACAGCATCCTGCAGGGCGACTGCGTCGAGATGATGCGTTCGCTTCCCGCGGCGTCGGTCGACATGATCTTTGCCGACCCGCCGTACAATCTCCAGCTCGGCGGCGATCTGCATCGCCCCGACGGCAGCCAGGTCGACGCGGTCAACGACGAGTGGGACAAGTTCGACAGCCTCGGCGCCTACGACCGTTTCACCCATGCTTGGCTTGCCGAAGCAAAGCGCATCCTGAAGCCCGGCGGCAGCATCTGGGTGATCGGCAGCTACCACAATATCTTCCGGGTCGGCGCCGCGCTGCAGGATCAGGGTTACTGGATCCTCAACGACATCGTCTGGCGCAAGGCGAACCCGATGCCCAATTTCAAGGGCACCCGCTTCACCAATGCGCACGAGACTCTGATCTGGGCGTCGATGAGCGAAAAGGCGAAATATACCTTCAACTATCGCGCGATGAAGACGCTGAACGACGAATTGCAGATGCGCAGCGACTGGCTGATCCCGATCTGCGGCGGGCAGGAGCGGCTCAAGAAGGGCGGACACAAGGTCCATCCGACGCAGAAGCCCGAAGCCTTGCTCTATCGCATCCTGCTGGCCTGCTCGAACCCCGGCGACGTGGTCCTCGATCCCTTCTTCGGGACCGGCACCACCGGCGCCGTGGCGAAGCGGCTCGGCCGTCGCTTCATCGGGATCGAGCGCGAGGATGATTATATCGAGGCCGCGCTCGAACGCATCGAGATGGCGCTGCCGCTCGACGAGAGCGCGGTGAAGACGATGATGGCGCCGCAGGCCGCGACGCGCGTGGCGTTCGGGACGCTGGTCGAGGGCGGACTGATCGCACCCGGCACGGTGCTGACCGATGCGAAACGGCGCTGGAAGGCAAAGGTGCGCGTCGACGGCAGCCTCGAATGCGAGGGGCAGCCTGCGGGATCGATCCACAAGGTCGGCGCGGGCGTGCAGGGTGCGCCGAGCTGCAACGGCTGGACCTTCTGGCACGTCGATGACGGCAAGCAGCTCCGCGTGATCGACGCGGTACGGCAGGATTGGCTGCTCGCCAACGAGGCCTGATGTTCCAGCCGCTGACCAAGTCCGATTTCGGCAAGACGTGGGAGGAGGCCCGCGTCTATTGCCGTCCGGTCTGCTTCGTCGACCGGCGGCACGAGCTGGACGAGGCCTGCCTGCGGATCGCCGATACGTTGCTATGGTTCGCGGCGTGGCACGTCAGCCTGCGCGACACTGACGAGGTCAGATCGGCGATCGTACCGGTTCCCGAACTCGATGCCTGGATCGCGGCGATGCCCGACCGGCTCGCCGCGGCAGCGACGGCCCAGCGGGCCGCGGTCGCGCGCCCGCGCGGCGCTCTGCAGCTCGGCGAGCGCATGGTGCGGCTGAACGAGCCGCAGATCATGGGCATCCTCAACGTGACGCCCGACAGTTTTTCGGACGGCGGCAAGCATGTCGATGCCGCTGCGGTCGGCGAGGCAGGCTATGCTCTGGCGTCCGCCGGAGCGGCGATCGTCGATGTCGGCGGGGAATCGACCCGCCCCGGTGCCCCGCTGGTCTGGGAAGGCGATGAAATCCAGCGCGTCGAGGGTGTCGTTGCGGCGCTCGCGAAGGGCGGCGTTGCCGTCTCGATCGACACGCGCAAGGCGGCGGTGATGGAAGCCGCGCTCGCGGCGGGCGCGACGGTCGTCAACGATATTTCGGCGCTGCGCTATGACGAGCGCGCGATGGAGGTTGTCGCGCGCGCAGGCTGCCCGGTGGTGCTGATGCACGCGCCGTCCGCGAAAAGCGATCCGCATGAAGGCGGTGCCTATTCGCATATTCTGTTCGACGTTTACGACATGCTCGCCGAACGCATCGCGGCCTGTACCGCGGCGGGGATCGATCCGGCGAAGATCATCGTCGATCCGGGGCTCGGTTTCGGGAAGGGGGTCGCGGACAATCTGGCGCTGGTGAACGGGGTGGCGTTGTTCCACACGCTCGGTTGCCCGGTCCTGTTCGGCGCAAGCCGGAAGCGGATGATCGGCGCGCTGGATAACGAGGCGCCGACCGACCAGCGGTTGGGGGGCAGCGTCGCGCTCCATTATCAGGCGGCGACGCAGGGCGCGCAGTTGCTGCGCGTTCACGACGTTGCGGAGACGCGGCAGGCGCTGCGAGTTTGGCGCGGGCTGCGCGATGCGGCGCTGACGGGGCAAGACTGACAAATCGGTGGTGCTTCCCCGCGAAGGCGGGGATCCATTTCGGAGGGTTCAAAATGGCGCTGTAGCATGATGGGCCCCCGCCTTCGCGGGGGAACACAACCTATATTGTCTATATTGTGCCGGTCGTTCAGGCCGCCGTATCGATCCCCAGATCGCTGAGTTTGCGATAGAGCGTCGAGCGGCCGATGCCGAGGCGGCGGGCGACTTCGCTCATGCGGCCGCGGTAGTGGCCGATCGCGAGGCGGATGACGTCGGCCTCGATCTCCTCCAGCGGACGGAGGTTGCCGTCGGGCAGATAGAGCGTGACGCCGATCGCTTCGCCGTTGATCGCGACATCGCCTTCGCCGCCGGGCGTGCCGCCGCCGAGCGCGGCCTCGATCGCCTTGAAATCGGCGCCGGTCAGGACATCGGTCTTGCTCGAGGTCGCGGCGCGGAACAGCACGTCCTGCAACTGGCGGACATTGCCCGGCCAGGCATAGGCGGCGAGCAGACGCAGCGCGTCGTCGGTGATCCCGATCTGGCCCATACCGGGCAGCCCGCCGATGCGAGCGAGCAGGTGGCGGGCAAGCGGGCCGACGTCGCCGCGGCGTTCCGAAAGCGAGGGCAGGGTGAATTGCGCGGTCGAGAGGGCGTAGTAGAGATCTTCGCGGAAGTGGCCGGCCTCGATCAGCTTGTCGAGCGGGCTCGCGGTCGTCGCGATGATGCGGACATCGACGCTCTGGCGGATCGAGCCGCCGATCATCTGGACTTCGCCGGAGTTTATGAACTCCACGAGCTTGGCCTGCGTTTCCAGCGGAATGCATTCGACATGGTCGATGATGATGCTGCCGCCGTCGGCTTGGACAAGACGGCCGATCTGGCGGTCGAAGGCGCCCGGAAAGGCGCCGCGTTCGTGACCGAACAGGCCCGAGCCGATCAGGCCCGGCGACACCGCCGAGCAGTCGACCATCACGAGCTGGCCGCGCGCGCGCGGCGACGCGCTGTGGATCGCGCGGGCGAAGACTTCCTTGCCGGTGCCGGGCTTGCCGTTGATCATCACCGGGACGCGCGCGCGTGCGGCCTTTGCGGCGATCGCGAGCGCGCTGCGAAAATTGGGGCTCGACCCGATGATCTCCTCGAACGCCAGCGGCGCGCGGAGCTTTTCGGTGAGCGGGCGGAGTTCGCCCTGCGGTCCGTTCGGCGAGACGATGCGGTCGAGCGCGCCGAGTAGGCGGTCGGGGGCGATCGGCTTTTGCACGAAATCGCTGGCGCCCGCGCGCATCGACGACACGGCGACCTCGACACTGTTGCGCAGTGTGATGACGATGAGGGGCAGGGCAGGACGCCAGCGGCGCAGTTCGGCGACGAACTCGCCGATTTCCATGCCCGGCGTGCCCTGGTCGACGAGGACGGCGTCGAGCGCCATGCCCTCCTGCGTGCCCAGCTTCGCCAGCGCGGTGTCGGTGTCGCCCGCGACGATGCTGCGCCAGCCGCCGCGCGACAGCAAGGCCGACAGGAACCGCTGCTGGGCGGGCTCGCTGTCGACGATCATTACTGTTCGCGTGTCGCGCGTGCTGGCCATAATCCCCGTTCTGCCCCTATGTTCGGATGTCTGATGCCGTGCCATCCGTTCAAGCGCTGTGATCTACGGCATAGGGGTAAAGGGGCTATTAAGGCCGTTCGGCTTTCGCCACGATGAAGGGCTTTTTCCGGCCAGCGCCCCTTGAGCATCGCGAAAGGCGTGGCTAAGACCGGCGCGACGCTCGATTCTGGGGCGCGCCACCCGCGCATCCGAAGCGATCTTGGGTGCGTGGGCGCGCCTTTCGACGAACAGGCAAAGGGGACAGGGCATGGCGGAACAGGAAATGAAAGCGGCGAACGAAACCTATGCGGGTTTCCTCAGCATGCTGAAAATCGGCACGATCGTCACGGTGGTCGTCGCGGCCTTCGTCGTCCTCATCATCTCCTGACCGGCCGATCGCCATGCGCATCGCTGTCCTGAAGGAACTCGCCCCCGGCGAGACCCGCGTCGCCGCGACCCCCGAAACCGTGAAGAAATTCATCGGGCTGGGCGCTGAATTGGCCGTCGAGACGGGAGCGGGGGAGGCGGCATCGATCGCCGACGCCGATTATGCCGCTGCCGGCGCCAGCGTGGGCAGCCGCGCCGACGTGCTGAAGGGTGCGAACATCATCCTCGGCATCCAGGGGCCGGACCCCAAAGACCTCAAGGGCTTTGCCGAAGGCGCCTGGCTTGCGGCGGGGCTCAACCCGTTCGGGGAACGCGCGCGCATCGACGACTATGCGAAGCTCGGGATCGAAGCGCTGGCGATGGAATTCATGCCGCGCATCACGCGCGCGCAGTCGATGGATATCCTCTCCAGCCAGGCGAACCTCGCGGGGTACAAGGCGGTGCTGATGGCGGCGAACGCCTATGGCCGGGCCTTTCCGATGATGATGACCGCCGCGGGCACCGTCAGCGCCGCCAAGGCGTTCGTGATGGGCGTCGGCGTCGCGGGGCTGCAGGCGATCGCGACCGCGCGGCGTCTGGGGGCGCAGGTCAGCGCGACCGACGTTCGCTCGGCGACCAAGGAACAGATCCTCTCGCTCGGCGCGAAGCCGATCTTCGTCGAGAGCGTCGCGGGGATCGAGGGCGAAGGCGCGGGCGGCTATGCCACCGAAATGTCCGACGAATATAAGGCGGCGCAGGCCGAACTCGTCTCGTCGCACATTGCCAAGCAGGACATCGTCATCACCACCGCGCTGATCCCGGGGCGCCCCGCGCCGCGGCTGATCTCGGACGCGCAGCTGGCGACGATGCGCTCGGGCAGCGTGATCGTCGACATGGCGGCCGAAAGCGGCGGCAATGTCGAGGGATCGGCGCCTGGCGAAACGAAGAAGATCCATGGCGTCACTGTGATCGGCGCGAAGAATATCGCGGCGCTGATGCCTGCCGACACCAGCGCGCTGTTCAGCCGCAACCTGTTCAACTTCCTCTCGGCCTTCTGGGACAAGGAAGCCGGCAAACCGGTGCTCGACGAGGAAATCGGCAATGCTGTGCGCCTGACGCAGGGCGGCAAGGTCGTCAACGAGCGGCTGCTGGGATAAGCATTTCCGCACTGTCTTTCTTCTGAAACTTTCGCGCCGCAGGGCGCGTTTCGGTGCGAGTGCGCGCGGTTTCGAGGAATCCGGGGCATTTCGCCTTTTGTTTCAAGGAGAATGACGGGATGACGAAACATATGCTGCTCGCGGCCGTAGTGGGTGCCGGTCTGGCGCTTGCCGGGTGCGACAAGGCCGCCGAGGCACCCAAGGCCGAGACCGATACCGCCGCGACCGGCGATGTCGTCACCGCCAGCAGCAACCCGACCGTCGGCGGCGCCGAGATGCTGCCGACCAGGACCATCGTCGAAAACGCCTCGGCCTCGCCGATCCACAAGCAGCTTGTCGCCGCGGTCAGGCAGGCGGGCCTCGTCGAGACGCTGTCCGGTCCCGGCCCCTTCACCGTCTTTGCGCCGACCGATGATGGTTTTGCGCAGATTCCCGCCGTGACGCGCGACGGCTGGATGCGCCCCGCGCAGAAGGATGTGCTTGCGGGCGTGCTCAAATATCATGTCGTGCCGGGCAAGCTGACGATCGCCGACATCGAGGCGAAAATCGCGGAGGGCAAGGGCAGCGCGACGCTCAAGACCGCCGACGGCCAGGATCTGACCGCAACCAAGAGCGACGGCGCGATCCTGCTGACCAGCGCAAGCGGCAACAAGGCGCTCGTCACGCAGGGCGACGTCGCCCAGTCGAACGGCGTGATTCACGTCGTCGATGCGGTGTTGCTGCCCAAGATGTAAGCTGCATCGCGTAATTTTATTACGCGCCGGGCGCATCTTTCCCCCGATCGGGAAGGGTGCGCCCGTTTTTTTGACAGCTTTGGAGTCGACACGCCCCCTCGCGCACGGCAATAGGTGCGCCAAGCGGAATCAGCAGGGGAGCCGGCCGTGGACTTTATCTCGATTTTCTCGATTTTTCTTCTGGCCTGTTTTGTCGGCTATTTCGTCGTCTGGTCGGTGACGCCGGCGCTGCACACGCCGCTGATGAGCGTCACCAACGCGATTTCCTCGGTCATCATCGTCGGTGCGCTGATCGCCAGCGCGGCCGCCGGATCGCCGCTGTCGAAATGGCTGGGGCTTGCGGCCGTGGTGATGGCGAGCATCAACATTTTCGGCGGCTTTGCGGTCACCGAGCGGATGCTCGCCATGTACAAGAAGAAAGAGCGCTGAGGCGCGGCAATCCATGGATGTGACGGGCCGGGGACGGACGGCCCGACGGGGGAATTAGCATGCACGAAGTAGCACCGATCAATCCCTGGGTGGCGCTGGCCTATCTGGCCTCGGGCATCCTCTTCATTCTGGCGCTGCGCGGCCTGTCGAGCCCGGCATCGTCGCGACGCGGCAACCGCTACGGCATGATCGGCATGACGATCGCGGTCGTCACCACGCTGCTGACCCATGTCCCGCGGACGGGCGAGGGCGCGTTCGACACGATCGCGATCGCCGAAGTGCTCGGCGCGATCGGCATCGGCGCGGTCATCGGCATCGTCATGGCGCGCAAGATCGCGATGACCGCGATGCCGCAGCTCGTCGCGGCGTTCCACAGCCTCGTCGGCCTTGCCGCGGTCGCGGTGGCGGCGGCGGCCTATCTCAACCCGCAAGCCTTCCACATTGCCGACGCGGCCGGGCAGATTTTCACCGTCAGCCGCATCGAAATGGGCCTTGGCATCGCGATCGGTGCGATCACCTTCTCGGGGAGCGTCATCGCTTTCCTCAAGCTCAACGGCAATATGTCGGGCTCGCCGATCATGCTGCCGGGACGCCATGTCATCAACCTCGGCACGCTCGCCGCGATCATCGGCCTCGTCGCCTATTTCCTGACCGACCAAAGCCCATGGGTCTTCTGGACGATCACCGCGCTGAGCTTCCTGATCGGTTTCCTGCTGATCATCCCGATCGGCGGCGCCGACATGCCGGTGGTCGTGTCGATGCTGAACAGCTATTCGGGCTGGGCCGCGGCGGCCATGGGCTTTACGCTCGGCAACACCGCGATGATCATCACCGGCGCGCTCGTCGGCTCGTCGGGTGCGATCCTGTCGTACATCATGTGCCGCGCGATGAACCGCAGCTTCATCAGCGTGATCGCGGGCGGCTTCGGCGCCGATGCCGACGCGGGTGCCGGCGGTGGCGCGAAGGAACAGCGGCCGTGGAAACCGGGCAGCGCCGACGACGCCGCCTTCCTGATGAGCCAGGCCGAAAATGTCATCATCGTCCCCGGTTACGGCATGGCGGTCGCGCAGGCGCAGCACGCGCTGCGCGAAATGGCCGACCAGCTGAAGAAGGAAGGCGTGAACGTCAAATATGCGATCCACCCCGTCGCGGGGCGTATGCCGGGCCATATGAACGTGCTGCTCGCCGAGGCGAACGTTCCTTATGACGAGGTGTTCGAGCTGGAGGACATCAACGGCGAGTTCGCGCAGGCGGACGTCGCCTTCGTCATCGGCGCGAACGACGTGACCAACCCGGCGGCAAAGACCGACAAGTCGTCGCCGATTTACGGAATGCCCGTGCTCGACGTCGAAAAGGCGAAGACGGTGCTGTTCGTGAAGCGCTCGATGGGCGGGGTCGGCTATGCCGGCGTCGACAACGACGTCTTCTATATGGACAATACGATGATGCTGCTCGGCGACGCCAAGAAGATGGCCGACGACATCGTCAAGGCGCTCAGCGGCAGCGGGCATTGACATAAACCGTCGCCCCCGCGAAGGCGTGGGCCGTTATCGAG
>NZ_JAFMTR010000068.1 GCF_018682675.1 Sphingopyxis soli | reverse complement strand
CGGCCCCCCGCCTTCGCGGGGGCGACGAGCTGGCTACTCGGCCGCTTCCTCGACCATCACCTTCTTGTAGATGCTCGTCCGCGGATAAGAGCAGAGACGCTTCACCATCGGCTCGAAGAATTCCAGCGGCAGGGTGTCGTAGTCGGGGTCGAACGCCGGCGCGTCATATTTCTCGCAGAATTCGGCGCAGGCCGCGTAATGGGGGCTATCCTTGTACTGGTCGCGCATGTCGCGGTCGAGGCCGATATAGTGAAAGAAATAATGGCCCTGGAAGATGCCGTGATGCTGGACGATCCAGAGATTCTCTTCCGACAGGAAAGGCTTCAGGATCGCCGCCGCGACGTCGGGATGGTTGAACGCGCCCAGCGTGTCGCCGATGTCGTGGAGCAGCGCCATGACGACATATTCCTCGTCGCGGCCGTCGCGGTGCGCGCGCGTCGCGGTCTGCAGGCAATGTTCGAGACGGTCGACCGGAAAGCCGCCGTAATCGCCGCCGAGCAGCTTCAGATGGTCGAGAATGCGCTTGCCGTTGTTCGGCGCGAATTCCTTCTGCTCGCGCGCAATGATGTCCCAGTCTTCCTGCGTTCCGTCGATCATCGAGCGGAACGTCGCATGCTCGTGCGTCATCTCGGTCATGGCAGCCTCTCCTGATTTGGCGGAGAGCCTATCCTATTCGTTGTTATTTGCAACGTTATAGGTCTTGACCTCGGCCTGCGTCAGGCAGCGGCGCGTCGACTTGTCCTCGGCATTGGCGATCGCCTTCTGCCGGTACATCACCTCGGTCAGCAGCTTGCGCGACACCCCCATGCGGATCAGAAAGTCATTATCCTCGCTCGCCAGCAGCGCGGCGTCCTGTTCGATGTCGCCGATCAGTTCCTTGGTCGCGTCGGTGCCCATCGCGACGCTCATGTCGATCGACTGGCGGTCGCCGGTGCGGGTGAACATATGGACGATGAACAGGCCGCCGGGATCGATCACGCGCGGCTGTCCGCCCATGAAGATGAAGTTGCACGCGCTGAAACACGCCCAGCCCGCCGGAATGCGCGTCATCAGCCCGAAGTTCGACCGGATGATGCGCCCAGCGGCATTGCCCGCGCGCGCATCGCCGCCGGGCGAGCTCAGCCAGACTTCGCCGACATCGGGATTGGCCTCGAGCGCCTTTTTTAGCCGGTCGGGGGCGCCGGCATCGATCCGCCCCTCGGCGAGCAGCACCTTCGCGCCGCCCTTGGTCGCCGGCGTGAAGGTCATCGTGGGATTCGCGGACCAGCCGGGGTTCGCCGGACAGGTCGGGTTCGCGGGGTCCATCTTGACCTTCGCGGCGCCGGTCAGGCTCGCAAGGCACGCGGCCGCCAGCGCGACGCGCGCGATCCTAGGCCGCAAGGACATAGCGCGACTGTCCGGGACCACGGCACATCTTCTTGGAAACGCGCGTTTCCTCGCCCTCGACGATCACCACGTCGGTGACGTTCATGCAGCTCGTGCCGTCGGCGAGCTGGTTCTTCGACGCGACGGTCGACGATCCGCTGACATTCTCGCGTGTCGTGCTGGTCCAGCTTGCGGTTTCGCCGACGTCGCCGCCGCGCGTGACCTGCTCGGTCGCTGCCGCCGCCTGCACCTGCTCCTTCGGGTCGAGCTTGCAGGCGATGGCGTTGGTCAGAGTGCCGCTGACCTCGGCGATCGGCACATAGCTATAGACGCCGGCCTTGCTCGCCGCGCTGCCGATCGCGCTGTCGAGTACGCCGCCGATGATCGCGCGGCCCGCGCCGCTGCCCTTCTTGCCCTTCGGACAGCCGCCATTGTCGCTGTCGCTGGACGTCGGCGCCGGGCTCGGCGTCGTCACGTTGCGCAAGATACTGCCGAACTGCGCCTGCGCCGGCGCCACGGCAAGCATGCAGGCCGCCATCATGGCCGGGGCACCCCATAGTCTGTGCTTCATCGAACCGTCCCTCACCGCGCCCTTATCGGGCAACTCGCGACCCCTGTCGCATCATTTCATGCCATTTGCTGTGATTTTCATCAACAACCGGTGAAATGTCATGCTGGCAGGTTGAATTAGCGCTGAATATGTCACAGTAACGGTCCATGCTCTCGCAAAAGACCCGTTACACGATCCGCGCGTTCCAGCATCTTGCCGACCATTGGGGCAAGGGCCAGGTCCAGCTGGCGGATATTGCGGAAGCGCAGAATATCCCGCCGAAATTCCTGACCGTGATCCTGTCGGAAATGGCGCGCGAAGGCCTGCTCATCTCGCAGCGCGGCCGCGACGGCGGCTACCAGCTCGCGCTGCCGCCGATCGACATCAGCTATGGCGACCTCGTCCGCCTGACGCGCGGCTCGCTCGCGCTTGTCCCCTGTGCCGCGCGCAATGCGCACGAGCAATGCAAGAACTGCCTGCCCGAAGCCGAATGCCGGATGCGCAGCCTGATGCTGAAGGTCCGCGACGACATGGCGGCGATCCTCGACCGCATCACCCTCGCCGACCCGATCAAGATGGAGCCATTGTTCGAGAAGGAAGAAGCGGCGGAATAGCCGCGTCATCTCCTGCGCAACAAAAAAGGCCCGCTTTCGCGGGCCTTTTGGGAAATGGTGGAGCCTAGCGGGATCGAACCGCTGACCTCTACAATGCCATTGTAGCGCTCTCCCAGCTGAGCTAAGGCCCCGTGCCATTTCAGGATCGCTGTGGCCAATATCCTTGGCTACTGCGACCGGGACGCCGCCTTTACCAGCGCGCGTCCGTTATGCAAGGGGCCAAATGCGTTCGATGACGCTTTTTTGGCCCCTGCGTATCGAACTCCGCAAGATCAGCCTTCTTCGTCCTCGTCGTCGCCGGTCGCGACGCCCAGATCGTCGTCGCCGCCGAGGTCGACGTCGTTATCGGGCGAATCGGTGTCCTCATCGACATCGACGTCCAGATCCAGATCGTCGTCCGCCTCCGGCTCGGCCACGACCTTGCCCGGCTTTTCGACTTCCTCGAACGGCATCGGCTGCTTCGATTTCAGGACCGATTCCGGTATCCACGCATAACCGCAGTTGATGCAGGTGACCGGATCGTCCTTGGTCAGATCATAGAATCGGGTGGCACATTTCGGGCAGCTGCGCTTCGCGCCCCATTCAGCCTTTACCATAACAGCCTCGTAAACCTCTGAAGAAAGGGTAGGAATTTCGGAAGAAAGACAGCGCCGACAGGGCCGTCCGCCAAATTGGCGTGCGCCTTGCCAGATTGTTTGCCCGCTGTCAAAAGCCGCACGCCATGACAGACCAGACCGCCCGCCCGCGCCGCTTTTCCGCCTCCGCTCCGCTCAAAGGTAGGATCGCGATTCCCGGTGACAAGAGCATCTCGCACCGTTCGCTGATGCTGTCGGCGCTCGCGGTCGGAACCAGTCGCGTCACCGGGCTCCTCGAAGGGCACGATGTTCTGGCGACCGCCGCCGCGATGCGCGCGATGGGCGCGGGCATCGCGCGGCGGGGCGACGGCGAATGGGTCATCGACGGCGTCGGGGTCGGCGCGCTGCTTCAGCCGCGCGAAGCGCTCGACATGGGCAACAGCGGCACCTCGACCCGCCTCCTCATGGGCCTCGTCGCGAGCCATTCGATCACCGCGACCTTCGTGGGCGACGCCAGCCTGTCGGGCCGCCCGATGGGCCGGGTCATCGATCCGCTGTCGCAGATGGGCGCCGACATTTCGGCGTCACCCGGTGGCCGCCTGCCGCTGATGGTGCGCGGCCTCGCCCCCGCCATCCCCCTCGCCTATCGCCTGCCGATGGCGTCGGCGCAGGTGAAGAGCGCGATACTGCTCGCCGGCCTCAACACCCCCGGCATCACCGAGGTGATCGAGCCCGTTCCGACGCGCGACCATAGCGAACGGATGCTGAGGGGCTTCGGCGCCGACCTCAGCGTCGAAACCGAGCCCGACGGCACCCGCCACATCCGCATCCGCGGCGAGGCCGAACTCAAGCCGCAGACGATCGTGGTCCCCGGCGATCCGTCGTCGGCCGCCTTCTTCATCGTCGCGGCGCTGATTGTTCCCGGTTCGGACATCACCATCGCCAACGTCGGCCTCAACCCGACGCGCGCCGGGCTGATCGAGGTTCTCCAACAGATGGGCGGCGACATCGAACTGGTCGACGCGCGCGAAGTCGGCGGCGAACCCGTCGCCGACCTTCGCGTCCGCCACAGTGCCTTGAAAGGTATCGAGATCGACCCGGCCGTCGTGCCGAGCATGGTCGACGAATTCCCGATCCTCTTTATCGCCGCCGCGCTGGCCGAGGGGCGCACCGTCACGACCGGCCTCGACGAACTGCGCGTCAAGGAAAGCGACCGCCTTGCCGTCATGGCGACGGGCCTGCAGGCCATCGGGGCGCGGGTCGAGGAAAGCGAGGACGGCTTGATCATCGACGGCACCGGCGGCGACCCGGTGCCTGGCGGAGCCACCATCGCGGGCCATCTCGACCACCGCATCTGCATGAGTTTCGCGGTCGCGGGGCTCGTCAGCAAGGCGCCGGTCGAAATCGACGACATGGCGCCCGTCGCGACCAGCTTCCCGAATTTCGAGGCTTTGCTCGAAGGACTGCGGGCGTGATCATCGCCGTCGACGGCCCCACCGCGTCGGGCAAGGGCACGATCGCGCGCGCGCTTGCCGACCATTTCGGCCTTCCCGTACTCGACACCGGGCTGCTTTATCGCGCGGTCGGTTATCAGACGCAGCTGGGCCACGGCGATCCCGACAACGCCGCCGACGCGCTCGCCGCCTGCGACTTCCCCGACACGCTGCTCGACGATCCCGCGCTCCGCTACGAAAGCACAGGCGGCCTCGCGAGCCGCGTTTCGATCCACCCGGCGGTACGCAAGGCATTGTTCCAGCGGCAGGTCGATTTCGCGAACCAGCCCGGCGGCGCGGTGCTCGACGGGCGCGATATCGGCACGGTCATCGCGCCGCACGCCGACGCCAAGCTGTTCGTCACAGCCTCGCCCGAAGAGCGCGCGCGCCGACGCCATGCCGAAATGCGCGCGCGCGGGGTCGATGTCACCTATGATGCGGTTCTTGCCGACGTCCACGCCCGCGACGCGCGCGACACCGGCCGCGCCGACGCGCCACTGCTCCGCGCCGACGACGCGCTGCTGCTCGACAACAGCGATATGGATATCGACGAAGCGATCGCGGCCGCGATCGCCTTTGTCGAGACCAAGGTCGGGCGACCCGGCTGATCTCGGGCCGCGTTTGACGCGGGGGCAGGCCCGGCGTGATTGGCCTATGCCCCGCCCACGCCCTTCCGCAGATCGCGCGCTCAGGTGATGGCGGAATCGGCGCAGTTCCCGCTGGCCACATTGCCACGGTTGCGCTCCACCTTGCGGGCGATCGTCGACGGCTGGCGATCCAGAGCTGCGGCGATTTGCCGGGTCGATTGCCCGTCTTCATGAAGACGGACGATCGACCAGCACTCCTGAATCGACAGCTGACGGCATCTCGACTTGGCGGCACCCTATCAGGGTCCTGACCCTGGGTGTTGCACTTTGTTTGCGAACTCCAGGGGGCCATTCAGGCGGCGAGGGCATGACCCCCGGATCAAGCCTGTCGAAGGGCGCGCGGTGACGATGAAAGCAAGGTTTCGCCTTGCCTTTGCGTACCCTCCGTCATATACGCGCGCCGTCCGACGGGCTTTGGCCGGTCGAGGCACGGACGAACCGCCGCTCTGCAACCATGAGCGTCGGGCGTGACGGGATGCACTCGTCGCGCCCTTTTTGCTTTGCCCCTGCCCCGATTTGCAAAGGCTCGAAGGACGTCCTGCATCGCATCCGGCGGGCAGGACGGATCGGCCAAAAGACCAGCGGAACCAACCGCTTGGCCGGAACAGATGAAGTAAGGAAGAACCCATATGGCCTCTACGGCTTTTCCGTCGCGCGACGATTTCGCCGCGATGCTCGACGAATCGCTGGGTGGTGCCGATGGCGGCTTTGAAGGCCGCGTCGTCAAGGGCACCGTGACCGCGATCGAAAACGACCTGGCAGTGATCGACATCGGCCTGAAGAGCGAAGGCCGCGTGCCGCTTCGCGAATTCGCGATGCCGGGCCAGAAGGCCGACCTCAAGGTCGGCGACGAAGTCGAAGTCTATGTCGACCGCGTCGAGAACGCCAATGGCGAAACCATGCTGTCGCGCGACCGCGCTCGCCGCGAAGCCGCGTGGGACCGCCTGGAAGAAGAATTCAACAAGGAAGCCCGCGTCGAAGGCGTCATCTTCGGCCGCGTCAAGGGCGGCTTCACCGTCGACCTCGGCGGCGCCGTGGCGTTCCTGCCCGGCAGCCAGGTCGACATCCGCCCCGTGCGCGACGTCGGTCCGCTCATGGACCTGCCGCAGCCCTTCCAGATCCTCAAGATGGATCGCCGCCGCGGCAACATCGTCGTGTCGCGCCGCGCCATCCTGGAAGAAACGCGCGCCGAACAGCGTTCGGGCCTGATCCAGAACCTCGAAGAAGGCCAGATCATCGAAGGCGCGGTCAAGAACATCACCGACTATGGTGCGTTCGTCGACCTCGGCGGCATCGACGGCCTGCTGCATGTCACCGACATGAGCTACAAGCGCGTCAACCACCCGAGCGAAGTCATCAACATCGGTGACACCGTCCGCGTCCAGATCATCCGCATCAACCGCGACACGCAGCGCATCAGCCTCGGCATGAAGCAGCTCGAAAGCGATCCGTGGGAAGGCGTCGCCGCCAAGTACCCGGTCGGTGCGAAGCTGTCGGGCACGGTCACGAACATCACCGACTACGGTGCGTTCGTCGAACTCGAACCCGGCATCGAAGGGCTGGTCCACGTCAGCGAAATGTCGTGGGTCAAGAAGAACGTCCACCCCGGCAAGATCGTCTCGACGAGCCAGGAAGTCGACGTCATCGTCCTCGAAGTCGACAGCGACAAGCGCCGTATCTCGCTTGGCCTAAAGCAGGCCCAGTCGAACCCGTGGGGCGCCTTTGCCGAGGCGCACCCGGTCGGTTCGGTCGTCGAAGGCGAAGTCAAGAACGCCACCGAATTCGGTCTGTTCGTCGGCCTGCCGGGCGACGTCGACGGCATGGTCCACATGTCGGACATCGCGTGGGGCATCTCGGGCGAGGAAGCCCTGCACCTCCACCGCAAGGGCGAGACTGTGCAGGTCGTCGTTCTCGACGTCGACGTCGAGAAGGAACGCATCAGCCTGGGCATCAAGCAGCTTGAAAAGGGCGCTCCCGCCGTTGGTGGCGGCGTTGCCGCTTCGGGCTCGCTCAAGAAGAACGACGTCGTCACCGTCTCGGTGCTTGAAGTCCGCGACAACGGCCTCGAAGTGCAGGCCGGCGAAGATGGCGCCACCGGCTTCATCAAGCGCGCCGACCTCGGCCGCGACCGCGACGAACAGCGCCCCGAGCGCTATCAGGTCGGCCAGAAGTTCGATGCCATGGTCACCGGCTTCGACCGTTCGAAGAAGCCCAGCTTTTCGGTCAAGGCGATGCAGATCGCCGAAGAGAAGGAAGCTGTCGCGCAGTACGGCTCGTCGGATTCGGGCGCATCGCTCGGCGACATCCTCGGCGAAGCGCTGAAGGCCGGCAAGAAGGACTGATAATTTCGTCCGTCTGCCGTCAGGCAACAGAAAAGGCCCGCGAAGTGTCCCTTCGCGGGCCTTTTTCTTTCAGTGATATATTTTGACCGAACAGTGATTCATGTTACTCTCCGGCCCGCGTTGGGAGGGGTCCTCACGCAATCCGAACCGGCAAAGACCGGATGGCCTGCATCCCGCGGGGTGCGCGTGATATGTCAAGGGGAAGCAAATGATCCGGTCGGAACTGGTTCAGAAGATCGCGAGCGAAAACAGCGACTTGCGCCTTGAAGAGGTCGAACGCATCGTCGACGCCTTTTTTGATTCGATCGTGGATCAACTGGCCGCAGGCGGCCGCGTCGAACTCCGCGGCTTCGGGGCTTTCTCGACCCGCTCCCGCGAATCGCGCACCGGCCGCAACCCGCGCACCGGCGCTCCGGTAGCTGTGAAGGCGAAGGCAGTCCCTTATTTCAAGCCGGGCAAGGAAATGCGCGAGCGTCTGAACGACTGATCGCGCGTCTCAAACCTTCGTCATTGCGAACCCGGCGAACGCCGGGCGAAGCAATGCCGCGCGGTTCCCGGACACGCTGGATCGTCGCTTCACTCCTCGCAATGACGCGGAAGAGGCAGGATCGCGGCCTCAATTCTTGAGGCGGTAACCCGTCCTGAACATCCAGAAGATCACCGCCAGGCACAGCGCCAGGAACAGCGCAACCGCGCCCATGCTGACTTCGATCCCGACGTCGCCCTGCCCGAAGAACGTCCAGCGAAAGCCGCTGATCAGATAGACCACCGGGTTGAACAGCGTCACCGTCCGCCACGCGGCGGGCAGCATGTCGAGCGAATAGAAGGCACCCCCCAGAAAGGTCAGCGGATAGACGACGAGCAGCGGGATCACCTGCAACTGCTCGAAACTCTGCGCCCAGATGCCGATCATGAAGCCGAACAGGCAGAACGTCACCGCCATCAGGATCATGAAGGCGACCATCAGCAGGGGGTGCGCGACCTGTACATCGACGAAGACATGCGCGGTCGCAAAGATGATCGTGCCGATGATCACCGATTTCGTCGCCGCCGCGCCGACATAGGCGATCAGCAGTTCGAGCGGCGACATCGGCGAGGAGAGCATCTCATAGATCGTCCCCGTCCATTTGGGCATGTAGATGCCGAAGCTCGCGTTGCTGATGCTTTCGGTGAACATCGTCAGCATCATCAGGCCCGGCACGATGAACGCGCCATAGGGCACGGTGCTGACGTCGCTCATCCGGCTGCCGATCGCCGAGCCGAAGACCACGAAATAAAGCGTCGTCGTGATCACGGGCAGCATCAGGCTGGTCCAGAAGGTGCGCCCGAAGCGCGCCATCTCGAACAGATAGATGGCACGAATACCGCGTAAATTCTTGATCATGCAGCCCGTTCCTCAGCCTTCGTCTCATGCACCAGCCCGACGAAGATATCCTCGAGCGAACTCTGTTCGGTATGGAGATCCTTGAACTGGATGCCGAGGTCGCTCAGCCGCCGCAGCAGCGACGGCACGCCCGTCGCCTCGGCCTGGCTGTCGAATTCATAGACCAGCTCATGTCCCTCGTCCGCCAGCGCCAGATTCCACTGGGCCAGCTCGGCGGGCACCGCATCCAGCGGGTCGGCGAGGTTGAGCGTCAGCGTCTTGCGCCCCAGCTTCTTGATCAGCGCCTCCTTCTCCTCGACCAGGATCAGCCTGCCCTTGCTGATCACCCCCACGCGGTCGGCCATCTCCTCGGCCTCTTCGATATAGTGGGTGGTCAGGATGATCGTGACCCCGCGCTCGCGAAGGCCGCGCACCATGTTCCACATGTCGCGGCGCAGCTCGACGTCAACGCCCGCGGTCGGTTCGTCGAGAAACAGGATATCGGGCTCGTGGCTCAGCGCCTTCGCGATCATCACGCGGCGCTTCATGCCGCCCGACAGCTCCATGATCTTCGCGTTGCGCTTGTCCCATAGCGACAGATCCTTGAGCAACTGCTCGATGAAGGCCGGATCTCTCGGCTTGCCGAACAGCCCGCGCGAAAAAGTCACCGTGGTGATCACCTTTTCGAACGCATCGGTGTGCAGTTCCTGCGGCACCAGCCCGATCATCGAGCGCGCGGCGCGATAATCGCGCGCATGATCGTGCCCGCCCACGGTCACCGTCCCCGCACTCGGCGTGACGATGCCGCAAACGATGCTGATCAGCGTCGTCTTGCCCGCGCCGTTCGGCCCGAGCAGCGCGAAAATTTCGCCCTTGTTGATGGTCAGGTCGACACCGGCCAGCGCCTGGTGCCCACTCTTGTATGTCTTTCCGAGGCCGGAAATGTCGAGGACGGCAGTCATGCCATCGCGTCTAGCCGAGCCGCTGCGCAGCGGGAAGCCGCAAACATCGCTTGACCTCCACCGGGCCATCGGCTTGACCGCAAGCCAAGCGGACGTGGCGAAATCGGTAGACGCAGCAGACTTAAAATCTGCCGTCCTAGTGACATGCGGGTTCAAGTCCCGCCGTCCGCACCAAAGCCGTGGCCTTCGCTCCGTCGCCGTCCTAGGATATGGGCATAATGCGTCCAATTCGTTCTGCTGCCGCCCTTCTGCTCGCCGCCTCCGCCTCGCTCGCGCTGGCCAGTTGCGGGCTGTTCGGGTCGCGCGGCCCGGTTCGAATCGCGGCGATCGGATCGCTCAACCCGGCCTCGACGCCGCTGAGCGGGGAACTCTCGGCCGCCAATGCCGCCTTGCTCGACGCGTCGGCGCAGGGTCTCGTCGGTTTCGACGGCGACGGCCAGATCGACGTCGGGCTCGCCGATCGCTGGACGGTCACCGCCGACGGGCGCAGCTATATCTTCCGCATCCGCGAGGCCAAATGGACGAACGGGCGCAAGGTGATGGCAGAGGATGTCGCGGCGACGCTGCGCTCTTATCTCGCGCCCGCCAGCCGCAACCTGCTCAAGGATGATTTTCCCGAGATCGACACGATCAAGGCGATGACCGACAGCGTGATCGAAATCCGCCTGACCGTGCCGCAGCCTAACATGCTGGAATTGCTGGCGCAGCCGACGATGGCGATCGTCCACAAGGGGATGGGCTGGGGGCCGATGCGCGCGAAGCGGATCGGCAGCGCCGTGCTGCTGTCGCCCGTTCCCGACCCGCTCGCCGAGGATCCCGACGCGGCGGAGGCGGCGGCGAACGATCCCAAGGCGTCGATCGAACTCGTCGGCACCTCGCCGCAGGGCGCGCTCGCGCGGTTCAAGAACGGCTATGCCGACGGTGTCATCGGCGGGCGCTTCTCGACCCTCCCCTATTTCATCGCATCGGATATCGGCCGCTCGCGGCTGGTCGTCGATCCGGTGCCCGGATTGTTCGGTCTGGCCTTCACCCGCGCCGAAGGGTTTCTCGCGACCGATGCGAACCGCGACGCCCTGTCGCGCGTCATCCGGCGCGAGCGGCTGGTCGACGCCTTCGGGCTCGCCGAATGGCAACCGCAGGTCGCGATGCGCCCCGCCGCGCACCGCCGCGACGGCGGCCCGGCGCCGATCCCGCCGGCCTGGAACGATTATGACGACGCCTCGCGCCTCGTGCAGGCGCAGCGCGTGGTCGATGCCTGGCGCAGCGGGGGACGCCCGATCGCTCCGCTGCGCATCGCGGTTCCCGACACGCCGGGCGGCCGCATCCTCTATGCCTATGTCGCGGCGGATATCGCCCGGCTGGGGATCGAGACGCGGCGCGTCAACATGGCCTCGGCTTCCGACCTTCGCTTGATCGACGAGGTCGCGCCGAACGACGACGCGCTGTGGGCGCTGCGCCGCCTGTCGTGCCAGCGCGACACGCTGTGCAATCGCGAGGCGCAGGAACTGATCGACCAGGCGATGGCGAACATCGACGCGGGCCAACGGGCCGAACAGGTTAGCGAAGCCGAAGCGGTGCTCGCGCGCTACACCCCTTTCATCGCGCTCGCCGCGCCGCTCCGCTGGTCGGTCGCCTCGCAGCGCCTGACCGGCCTGCGACCGAACGCGCGCGGCGCCCACCCATTGAATCGCCTGATCACGCCCCCCAACTAGTAAGGCGGCGCTTCACCCCCGAGCGCTTTTGAAAGGACCCGCATGGCCCCTTCGACTCCCAATCCCGACGCCATTTTCGACGCGCTGATTCAGAACCGGCGCGATCCCGCTTCGCTGCGCAAGCGGGTCGAGACGCTGGAAATGCTGCTCGAACGCAGCTTCGTCATTCCCGGCATCAACCGCCCCGTCGGCCTCGACGCGATCGTCGGACTCGTTCCCGTCGTCGGCGACGTGATCACCGCGACGATGGGCGCCTATATCATCTGGGAGGCGCGCAACCTCGGGATGCCGAAGTGGAAAATCTGGCGGATGATTGGCAATCTCGGCGTCGATACCGCGCTCGGTGCGGTGCCGCTCGTCGGCGACGCTTTCGACTTCCTGTTCCGCTCGAACACCCGCAACCTCAAGATCATCAAGAAGCATCTCGACAAGCACCACCCGGGCACGATCATCATCGATCAATAGGGTCGCCCTCCCCCTTCCCCTCGGGTGTCTGGTGGTGCTAGCACAGCGCCGCGATACGCGCCGCCACACCCCAGGGGAGAATTCCAAGACATGATCCGCGCCACCCTCGCCGCGCTTGCCCTCGGCCCGTCCCTCCTCGCGGTCGCCGCGGCGGCTCAGGACACCCGGGACCCCTATCTCTGGCTCGAGGATATCGAAGGGCAAAAGGCGCTCGACTGGGTGAAGAAGGAAAATGCGGCGACCGACGCGCTGATCCGCACTCGCCCCGGCTTCGAAACCGACCGCCAGCGCGCGAAGGCGATCCTCGACGACGACCGCCAGATCGCCGGGCCGGGCGAGGTGATGGGCGACGTTATCACCAGCTTCTGGCGCGACGCCGCCAACCCGCGCGGCATCTGGCGGCAAAGCCCGCTCGACGCCTATCTTGCGGGCAAGCCGGTGTGGACGACGCTGATCGACATCGACGCGCTCGGCCGGGCCGAGAAGCAGAGCTGGGTCTGGCACGGCGCCGATTGCCTCGCGCCCGACTACAAGCGCTGCCTGATTTCGGTGAGTCCCGGCGGCACCGACGCCGATATCGTCCGCGAATGGGACCGCACGACAAAAAGCTTCGTCGCGGACGGCTTCACGCTGCCGCAGGCGAAGAGCAGCGTGACATGGGAGAATGCCGACACCTTGCTCGTCGCGACCGACTATGGCGCAGGCAGCATGACCGCATCGGGCTATCCGCGCATCGTCAAGCGCTGGAAGCGGGGCACGCCGCTGTCGACCGCCGCGACGGTCGCCGAGGGCACAGCCGCGGACGTCGGCATCAACGTCTTCGCCTTCATGGACGGCGACAAGCGCCGGACGATGATCAGCCGCAACAAGACCTTCTACACCAGCGACATCCTGTTGCCGAACCCCGGCGACGGCGATTTCGACCTCAGCGTCATTCCCGACACCGCCGACATCCGCGCGGTGATCGACGGCCAGGTCATTATCTTTCTTAATGAGCCCTACGCCGATTTTCCCGCGGGCTCGCTCCTCGCGCTGCCGCTCGATATCCTCGCCAGCGGCGGTCAGGTGCCCTTCGTGCCGGTGATGACGCCGACGAAATCGCAGGCGATCGAGAATGTCGCCGCGAGCAGGAATGTCTTGTGGGTCAAGGCGCTCGACGATGTGGAGGGCAAGCTGTTCGCGCTGCGCCGCGACCGGGCGAGCGGCCGCTGGAGCCAGAAGGAAGTGCCCGTTACCGCCAATGCGACGCTGAACATCGCCGGAACCGTCGACGACCGCGACCTGGCGTTCGTCACCGCCGAGACGATGCTGATGCCGCCGACGCTCTATGCGGTCGGCGAGAGCGGCGCGCCGCGGGTGGTGCAGAGCCTCCCCGCCACCTTCGATGCGAAGGACATACGCGTCGAAAAGCGCTTCGCAACCTCGAAGGATGGCACCAAGGTGCCCTATTTCCTCGTCCGCAAGCAGGGCGCGACCGGCCCTGTCCCCGCGCTCGTCCACGCCTATGGCGGTTTCCGCGCCGCGCAGACCCCCGGCTATCTCACCGGCCAGCCCTATCGCGCCGGTCCGCTCGGCCTGTTCTGGGTCGAGGACGGCAATGCCTATGTCCTCGCGAACATCCGCGGCGGCGGCGAATATGGCCCCGCCTGGCATCAGGCGGCGCTCCGCGAGAGGCGCCAGAACAGCTTCGACGACCTCCATGCCGTCGCCGAGGATCTCGTCGCGACCGGCGTGAGTGCAAAGGGCAAGATCGCCATCTCGGGCCGCTCGAACGGCGGCGTGCTGGTGGGCGCGGCGATGGAGCAGCGGCCCGATCTTTACGGCGCGGTCATCTCGGGCTCGCCGCTCAAGGACATGAAGCGCTACAACAAGCTGCTCGCGGGCGCTTCGTGGGTCGCCGAATATGGCGATCCCGACAATCCCGCCGACTGGGCGTTCCTGTCGAAATATTCGCCGTATCAGAACATCCGCAAGGGCGTGAAATACCCGCCGATCTTCCTCTATCTCTCGACCAAGGACGACCGCGTCCACCCCGGCCATGCGCGCAAATTCGCGGCGCGCCTGACCGAATATGGCAACAAGGTCTATTTTCACGAATATCTGGAGGGCGGCCATTCGGTCGGCGCCGACCATGCCGAGGATGCCGTGCGCGCCGCGATGCTCCACGCCTTTCTGACGATGGAACTGGCCGGGAAGAAATAGGGTGGGACCCTGCGGCGGGCACCGTCATTCGCTGGGCGGCGCCGCGCCCGGCCCGCCGCAGCCACACCGCAGATTGCTCCCACCCAACAGGAATTCGGGGTTTCGCCCGCCGCAAACTTTGGCCAGTGACTTGTCATCGACCTGTCCCGATGGCAGGCCATCCGTCGATTCCAGAAACATTCCAGCGAGCCAGCACCCGATGACCCACATATTTCACGCCTCGATGCTCCGCGAATATGACATCCGCGGGGTGGTCGGCGACACGCTGTCGGCGGCCGACGCCCATGCGATCGGGCGCAGCTTCGCAACGCTGGTCAAGCGCGCGGGGGGCAAGCGGGTGGCCGTGGGCTATGACGGGCGCCTGTCGTCGCCGATGCTCGAGGCCGCGCTGGTCGAGGGGATCAACGCGGCGGGCGTCGACGCGCTGCGCGTCGGGCTGGGTCCCACGCCGATGCTTTATTATGCCGCCTCAACCGAGGATGTGGATGGCGGCATACAGATAACCGGCAGCCACAACCCCCCCGACTATAACGGCTTCAAGATGGTGTTTCAGGGGCGTCCCTTTTTCGGCGCCGACATCCAGCGGATCGGCGAAATCGCCGCCGCGGGCGACTGGGAAGCCGTCGATGCCGGGGGCGAAGGCACGTCGGAGAGTATCGACATCGTCGACGCCTATGTCGACCGTCTCGTCGAAGGCTTCGCCGGCGGCGCCTTCCGCATCGGCTGGGACGCCGGCAACGGCGCCGCGGGCACGGTGATCGAAAAGCTCACCGCGCGGCTTCCGGGCGAGCATCATCTTCTGTTTACCGACATCGACGGCCATTTCCCCAACCATCATCCCGATCCGACGGTCGAGGCCAATCTGGCCGACCTGCGCAAACTGGTCGCGGAGAAGAGCCTCGATTTCGGCGTCGCTTTCGATGGAGACGGCGACCGGATCGGCGCCATCGACGGGCAGGGCCGCGTGATCTGGGGCGACCAGCTGCTGCAAATATATGCCGAGGCCACGCTGCAGGACATTCCCGGCGCGACGATCATCGCCGATGTGAAGGCCAGCCAGGCGCTGTTCGACCGCGTCGCCGGGATGGGCGGCAAGCCGTTGATGTGGAAGACCGGCCACAGCCTGATCAAGGCCAAAATGAAGGAAACGGGCAGCCCGCTGGCGGGCGAGATGAGCGGCCACATTTTCTTCGCCGACCGCTATTATGGCTATGACGATGCGCCCTATGCCGCGGTCCGGCTGATCGAGGCGGCGCACAAGCTGGGCAAGAGCGTGACCGAACTGCGCGGTGACATGCCGGCGATGGTCAACACGCCCGAAATGCGTTTCCAGGTCGACGAGGTGCGCAAATTCGCCATTGTGGATGAGGTTCTCGCGCGACTCACCGCGTCCGGGGCCAGGGTCGACCGCACCGACGGCGCGCGCGTGATGACCGGCGACGGCTGGTGGCTGCTCCGCGCCTCGAACACGCAGGACGTGCTCGTCGCGCGTGCCGAGGCGAAGGACGAAGCGGCGCTCGACCGGCTGATCGCCGCGATCGACGACCAGCTCGAACAGTCGGGTGTTGCCCGCGGCCCGCAGGCGGCGCACTGACGAACGGTTCGGCGCCGTCTGGTTCCGGCTCGATCCGGCAGAATGCGGTCCGGTCGCCGCGCGGCTTGCGCGGGATGTGCAGCGGCGGCAAGGTGCCGCGTTCGGGGGGGTATCACGCGTGGCCGCTATCACGATCGATCGGGCAGGACAGACTTTGGCAGAGGCCAGGCCTTTCTACCGCCAACTCTATGTTCAGGTGCTCGTTGCGATCTTTTTCGGCGCGCTGATCGGTCATTTCTGGCCTGCGACCGGCGAAGCGCTGAAACCCCTCGGCGACGCCTTCATCAAGCTGGTGAAGATGATCATCGCGCCGGTGATCTTCCTGACCCTCGTCACCGGCATCGCGGGCATGAGCGAGCTGCGGTCGGTCGGCCGCGTCGCGGGCAAGGCCTTCGTCTATTTCCTCTTCTTCTCGACGCTCGCCCTGATCGTCGGGCTGGTGGTCGCCAATACGGTCCAGCCGGGCGCCGGCATGAATGTCGATCCGGCGACGCTCGATACCGCGGGGGTGAGCGGCTATGTCGAGAAGGCTGCCCACAACAGCATCGTCGATTTCCTGATGGCGATCATCCCGACCACGCTGATCTCGGCGCTGACGGGGGAATCGCTGCTGCAGGTTCTGCTGGTGTCGATCCTGTTCGGCATCGCGCTGTCGATGGTCGGCGAACCGGCCGCTCCCGTGCGCGACCTGTTCGAACGCGTCGGGCTGGTGGTTTTCAAGCTCGTCGGCATATTGATGCGCGCGGCGCCGATCGGCGCATTTGGCGCGATGGCTTTCACCATCGGCAAATATGGCATCGAATCGCTCGCCAATCTCGCGGGGCTGGTCGCGACCTTCTACCTGACCTCGCTGATCTTCGTGCTCGTCGTGCTCGGCGCCGCGGCGCGGCTCGCCGGCTTCTCGATCCTGAAGCTGATCCGCTATCTCAAGGCCGAACTGCTGCTGGTGCTCGGTACCTCGTCGTCCGAAAGCGCGCTGCCGAGCCTGATGGAAAAGATGGAGCGCGCGGGCTGCGCCAAGTCGGTCGTCGGGCTGGTCGTGCCGACCGGCTATTCGTTCAATCTCGACGGCACCAACATCTATATGACGCTCGCCGCGCTGTTCATCGCGCAGGCGTGCAACGTCGACCTGTCGCTGGGCGACCAGATCGCGCTGCTGCTGATCGCGATGATTTCGTCGAAGGGCGCCGCAGGGGTCACCGGCGCGGGCTTCATCACGCTGGCCGCGACGCTGTCGATCGTGCCGTCGGTCCCGGTCGCCGGCATGGCGCTGATCCTCGGCGTCGACCGCTTCATGTCGGAATGCCGCAGCCTGACGAATTTCATCGGCAACGCCGTCGCGACCGTCGTCGTCGCGCGCTGGGACAATGCGCTCGACCGTGACCGGCTGCGGCTGGCGCTCGATGGCAGTCCCCCATCGGGGATTGCGGCTGCGCCAATAGAGCAGGACATCGATTAGGGCCGCCAGGGCGAGGCGATCGGTCCTGTCGGCCCGAATATCCGCCGTGCCGCATCGGCGCCCGCTGCCGCTGCCTTGAGCGGCGCGGCGAGCGGATCGTCGATCGGGCGGTCGCTCCGCAGAAAGTCGATCCAGGCGGCGACCGCCGCTTCCAGCGACGGGCAATGCTCGCCCCGCGCCTGATGCCACGCCAGCGTTTCAAGCCAGCGCTGCGGAATCTTCTGGCTGCCATCCATCGCGATCTGGATCAGCCGGTGATGCAGCGCCGGATTGGCGAAGCGATCGAGCAGCGCATCGGCATAGGCGGACAGATCCTGCCCCGACGCCGCGTCGATCGTCGGCGCGGCTTCATGGCGCATCAGCCGTTCGATGACCGGGCGAATGGCGGGATCGGCGATCGCCTGATGGACGAATTCGTGCCCCCTCCCCAGCCCGATATAGGCGAGCGCGGAATGGGCGCCGTTGAGCATGCGAAGCTTCGCCGTTTCATAGGGCGCGACGTCGTCGACGAGTTCGGCGCCGACCTTCTCCCAAAACGGGCGCGGGCCGGCAAAGTCATCCTCGATCACCCACTGGCTAAAGCCTTCGGTGACCACGGCGCCTTCGTCACGCACACCGAGCGCGGCTTCCACAGCGGCGCGGTCGGCGTCGGTCGTGGCGGGAACGATGCGGTCGACCATCGTCGCAGGACAGCGGCATTCGCGGTCGAACCAGTCGATCAGACCGGAATGATCGGCGAGAAGATACTGGCGCATCAGCGCCTTCAGCACGGCCCCGTTACCCGCAAGATTGTCGCAGCTGAGCAGGGTCGGTCCGGGCAAGCCAGCCGCCTTGCGCGCTGCCAAACCGGCGCCGACAAAGCGGTAGAGGCTCGATGACCCCCTGGCAGCGTCCAGATCGAGCGAACCGCCGGGGCCGCGCAGATAGCCTTTCTCGGTGACGGTGAAGCTGACGATATGCGTGGCCGGCGCGGCGATGGCGTCGACAACCGCCTGCGGAGCATCGGCCGCAACGATCACCTTCTGCACCGCACCGATCAGGCGCACGCCGGTTCCCGCTGCGCTGCGCCTGCTCACCGTATAAAGCCCGTCCTGGGGGTTGAGCTGCGCGGCGACGTCGCCCGAGCGCAGCGACACGCCGATAATGCCCCAGTCGCGGTCGCCCGCCCCCATCGCAGCGTCGGTATAGAGCGCCTGGTGCGCGCGGTGGAACGCGCCGATGCCGATATGGACGATGCCCGGCTTCTGATCCGCGCGGTCGTAGTCCGGCACCTGCACCGACACAGGGAGCGGCGTTTGCGCCGACAGCCTCACAGCTTGTACGCGGCCTTGGCGAGATTGTAGCTGAGGTCGATCGCAAGCTCGGCCGCCTCCCATTCCGCCATCCGGTGCTCGGCGACGAGCCCGGCAAGGAAGCCGCAATCGATACGCCGCGCGACATCGTGGCGCGCCGGGATCGACAGGAAGGCGCGCGTGTCGTCGTTGAAGCCCACCGTGTTGTAGAAGCCCGCCGTCTCGGTCGTCTGGCTGCGGAACCGGCGCATCCCCTCCGGGCTGTCGTGGAACCACCAGGCCGGGCCGAGCTTCAGCGCCGGATAATGGCCCGCGAGCGGCGCCAGCTCCCGCGCGTAACTTGTCTCGTCGAGGGTGAAGAGAATGACCGTGAGTCCCGCCTCATTGCCATAGCGGCCGAGCAGCGGGCGCAGCGCATGGACATAATCGGTGCCCGTCGGAATATCGGCGCCCTTGTCGCGGCCGTAATGCTCGAACAGCCAGGCGTTATGATTGCGGAACGCGCCGGGATGGATCTGCATGACAAGCCCGTCATCGAGGCTCATCCCCGCCATGACCGTCAGCATATGGGCACGGAACAGCTCGGCGTCGGCGGGGCTGACCGCGGGGCCGGTAACGCGCGCGAACAGCGCCTCGGCCTCGGCGTCCGACAGGTCGGCGGTCGCTGCGGTCGGGTGCCCATGGTCGGTCGAGGTCGCACCCATCGCCTCAAAACAGGCGCGGCGGTTGCGGTGCGCGGCGAGATAACCGGCGTAACTGAAGGCATCTTCGCCCGACAGCTCGGAGAAGCGCGCAAGATTATCGCGAAAGCCCCCGAACTCCGGATCGACCACCGGATCGGGGCGATAGGCGGTGATCACGCGCCCGCTCCACTCGCCGCTCGCATTGGCGGCGCGGATCGCGGCGTGATGACCCAGCGTATCGAGCGGGCTTTCGGTCGTCGCGATCACCTCGATCCCGAAGCGGTCGAACAGCGCGCGCGGGCGAAAGGCGTCGGTCGCCAACGCCTCGGTGATGCGATCGTAATAGAGGTCCGACGTCTCGCCCGAAAATTGCACGTCGAAACCGAACGCATCGGCGAACACCCAGTCCATCCACATCCGCGAAGGGGTGCCGCGGAACAGATGATAGTTCCGGGCGAACAACCGCCAGCTTTCGCGCGGATCGGCGCCCGGATTTCCGATGCCGAGCGCATCGAGCGATATGCCCTGCGAATAGAGCATCCGGAACAGATAATGGTCGGGATGCAGCAGCAGCTCCGCCGCATTGCCGAAGGGCGCGTTGCCCGCGAACCAGCTCGGGTCGGTGTGCCCGTGCGGGCTGATGATCGGAAGGCTGGCCACCTCCGCGTACAATCGGCGCGCAATGTCGCGTTGCCCCGGATCGGACGGAAAGAGGCGGTCGGGATGCAGGGTCAGCGGACGCGTCATGCCGCGGCAGCTTCGCTCTCTATTGCAACGGGCGCGAGGCGCGGGCTGAGGGTGTGGATCGCCAGCACCGCTAGGAAATAGACGGTCGTGCAGGCGGCGAAGATGACCGTGTAATTGCCCCCCGTTGCATCGAGCACCAGCCCGGTCGACTTCGCCATGACCATGCCGCCGACCCCGCCGGCAAAGCCGCCCAGCCCGATCACCGACCCGACGGCGCGCTTCGGGAACATGTCGGGCGGGATCGAAAGGATCGTCGATGAAAAGGCTTGGTGCCCCGCGAGCGCGATGCCGATCAACACCACCGCGAGCCACATATTGTCGAGCCCCGAGACGAACAGCAAAGGCAGCACGCAGCATCCCGCACCCAGCATCGTCGCCTTGCGCGCGAAATTGACGCTGTGCCCCGTCTGGATCAGCTTCGACGACACCCAGCCCCCCAGGATGCTGCCGACGTCCGACAGCAGATACATGACGATCATCGGCAGCAGCACGACCTTCAGGTCGACGTCATAGGTCGTGCTGAAATATTTCGGCAGCCAGAAGAGCATCAGGAACCAGACCGGATCGGTGAGGAACTTGCCGAGAGCATAGGCCCATGCCTCGCGCTTGGTGACGACCGCGCCCCAGCCGAGCCGCTCGATCTTCTCCGGCGGGTCATGCTCGATCCACGCAAGCTCGGCGGCGCTGACCTTGCCGCTCTCGCGCGGATTGCTGTAGAGCCAGAGCCACAGGAGCAGCAGGACGACGCCGAACGCGCCGGTGACGATGAAGGTTTCGCGCCAGTCGAAGCCGAGAACACGCATGAAGAAGGCGATCGTCGGGGCGGTCAGGATGACGCCGATCGTCGTCGCGCTGTTGACCCAGCCGATCGCGTAGGATCGCTCTTTCTGCGGAAACCATTCGCTCGACGCGCGGACGACCGCGGGGAAATGCCCCGCCTCACCGACCCCCAGGATCACGCGCGCCATCATGAAGGAGGCCACCGACGAGGCGAAGCCATGCGCGACATGGCCGATCGTCCAGATCGAGATCGCGATGCCATAGCCGATCTTCGGCCCGAAGCGGTCGATCAGCCAGCCCATGAGCAGGAAGCCGAGCGCATAGGCGGCCTGGAAGGCGGTGACGATGTTGCCATAGTCATTCTCGCTCCACCCCAGCTCGTCGCCGAGCGTCGGCGCGAGCAGACCGAGCATTGTGCGGTCGATATAGTTGACCGTCGTCGCGGCAAAGAGCACCGCCACGATCAGCCAGCGGTAGCGACCCATCCGCGGCACAGCGCCTCCGTTCGCGATTGCCTTTGCCATTTGTCTCTCCCGCTGGTCTGTCTCTTATCCTGTAACCGCGCAGCCGACGCGGATTTTTCCGTCGAAGAGCGCATCGCCCCGCTGGCCGGGCCGGATTTCGTGAATTCCGGTGATCGCCCCGGTCGACACCCAGGTGCCCGGGGCGATCGCGATACCTCGCGCGCGCAGCGTGCGGATCAGGAAGAGCGCCGATCCGAACGGACCGTCGAGCATCGTCTCCATCGTCGCGGCGCCGACCGGTGCATCGTCGACGAAAAATTCGACGGGCATGCGGATCAGGTCGGCGTCGCGCCAGCCGGAAATCGCGGGGCCGAGGATCAGCCCCTTGTTATTGCCATAGTCCGAGGCCGTGACCGCCGGGCCATGCTGGTTGATCGCGGGAAAGGGCGAGCTTGCGATCTCGATGCCGGTTCGCACTTCGATAATGCAATCCTTCACCGACTCCAGGTCGTAATCGCGCGTGCCGACGTCGCCGAGACACAACAGGACTTCGGCCTCGGCCGCCGCGAAACCGTCGGCATAGACAGGCATTATGGGCCGCTGCCCCGCACTGCCGTCGAATATCTCGTCGCTGAAAACAGGGCCGGTCAGGCGGTTGTCGCCATAGGCGCCGACCAGTTCGGGGGCGATGCGGCCGACCTTCCAGCCGCCGACACGGCGCCCGTCGGACGCGATCGCCGCATCCTGGATCGCGTAGGCCTCCGCCATGCTGGCCGGCATCGTGCCGGGATACGAGGTAAGCGGTGTCTTTTTTTGACGCGCCGCCAGAAACGCCTGGGCGATATTCTGCTGTTCGTTCGTTGCCGGCATTTTTGTGATTTCCCTCTTCCGCCGAATGTCCTAAAAGACACCGGTGTCAAAAGCAAGCGAATAGCCGCAGCCACGGTTGATTTTGCGGGGCCAAGCCTTCACTAGGGACGGTACCGGCCGACAGGTGGGCTTGGCGCTTCGGGCGTGCGGCGCGGTGGAGAGAAAGCGTTATCATGGCGGCACGCGCGGGCGGACAAGGCGGCAAGCAACCGACAATCAACGACGTCGCGGCGATGGCCGGGGTATCGAAAAAGACGGTGAGCCGCGTCATCAACCGGTCCGAGTTCATCAGCGACAAGACCCGCAAGTCGGTGCAGCAGGCGATCGAAACGCTCGGCTTCGTTCCCAATCCGCAGGCGCGCGCCCTCGCCTTTCGCCGGAATTTCCTGATCGCGCTGCTCCACGACAATCCGAACGCGCAGACGGTGCTCAATTTCCAGCAGGGCGTTCTCGACGCGATCAAGGACAGCGATCTTGCGCTGCTCGTCCGCCCGGTCGATCGCGGCTCGGACAAGCTGCTCGACGACGTGCGCCTGTTCCTCGAAAAGCAGCGCCCGATCGGCGCTATGCTGCTGCCGCCGATTTCGGAGAATGACGATCTTGCAAAGATCTGCGAGGATCTGGGCGTCCGTTATGTCCGCGTCGGATCGGCGCCGCTCGACGATGCAAGGCATTGCGTGTCGTCGAACGATCGCGAAGTCGTCGCCGAGGCGGTGGGCAAGCTGATCGCGCTTGGCCACCGCCGCATCGGCTTCGTGCGCGGCCCCGCGGGCTTCCGCTCGGCCGCCGAACGCGAAGAGGGATTTCGCGCCGCGCTCGCCGCTGCGGGGCTGTCGCTTCCCGACGAGCTCTACGCGCCCGGCAACTATCGCTACACCGCGGGAGTCGAGGCGGGCGAGGCGATGCTGTCGCTGGAGGAGCCGCCGACCGCCGTCTTCGTGTCGAACGACGAAATGGCAGCAGGCGTGATGAGCGTTGCACATGGCAAGGGTCTGTCGGTTCCCGCCGACCTGTCGATTATCGGTTTCGACGATTCGCCGACCGCAACGCATATCTGGCCTGCGCTCAGCACGGTGCGGTGGCCGATCCGCGAGATGGGATCGCGCGCCGCGCGCACGCTCGTTGCCGATTTCTTGGGCTCCGGCGCCAAGGCAGCCGACGACGAGAATCCGGTGATGCCGTCAACCTTCATCGAACGCCAGTCGGTCGCGCCGCCGCGCGGCTGACCTGCCCTATCGCCGGACGTCGAGCGCCCCGGAATGGAAGGCGTCGATGTCGCTTTGCCCGAAACGGCTGGCATCGCCCGGCAACGAATGTTTGAGGCAGGCGAGCGCGAGTCCGCTTTCTGCCATCGCGCGCGCATCGCCGCCCGACAGATGCGCATGAAGCACCCCCGCTGCGAAAGCGTCGCCGGCGCCGATGCGGTCGACGATGCCGGTCACGTCGATGTCGGCCGTCTGGTGGCTCGCTTCGCGCAGGTCGATGCGCGCCGCGATGCGATGATGGTCGGCGGTGACGGTGTGCCGCGCGGTCGAGGCGATCAGCTTGAGGCCCGGAAACGCCGCAAAACCGGCTTCGGCCGCTTCGCGCCGCCGGTCCTCGCCCTCTCCGCTGAACGCGCGCCCCAGCACCAGCGACAGGTCGCGGTGGTTGCCGAAAAGGATATCCGCGGTTCCGATCAACGCCGACAGGATCGCACGCGGCTCGCTGTCCCACGCGTCCCACAGCATGGCGCGGTAATTGCCGTCGAAACTGACCGGGACGCCCAGCCGCTTCGCCGCCCGCGCCGCCGCGAGCGCGGCTTCGGCCGAACGTGGCCCGAGCGCGGGGGTGATCCCCGACAGGTGCAGCAGCCCGGCCCCCGCCAGCAATCGGTCGAAGTCATAATCTTCCGGCCCGGTCGCCGCGAAGCTCGATCCCGCACGGTCGTACACGATTTCCGACGCGCGCAACCCGGCGCCGACGCTCAGGAAATAGAGCCCCATCCGCCCGGGGCGGCTGGTGACAGCGGCACAGTCGACGCCGGCGCTGCGTACCGCCGCTACCGCTCCGCGCCCCAGAGCGTTGGGTGGAATGGAACTGACCATCGCGCAGTCGTGGCCGAGGTGCGCGAGCCCGATCGCGACATTCGCTTCCGCGCCCCCGACGTGAAGCGACAGGGCGGGCGACTGCATCAACAGCTCGTTGCCCGGCGCCGTCAGGCGGATCAGCAGTTCGCCGAAGAAGACAAGGCGGCCGGTCATGGCGCGATGCTAGCGCGCGAGCCAGCCGCCGTCGACGGCGAGGATATGGCCCTGCACATAGTCCGACGCCGGGGAAGCGAGGAACACCGCGGCGCCGCCGATGTCGGCAGGATCGCCCCAGCGCCCCGCCGGAATACGCTCCATGATCTGGCGATTGCGCGTCTCGTCGGCCTGGAGCGCGGCGGTGTTGTTCGTCGCGATATAGCCCGGGGCAATCGCGTTGACCTGCACGCCCTTCGCTGCCCATTCGTTCGCGAGCAGCTTGGTGAGCCCGCCGACCCCCGATTTCGACGCGGTATAGCTCGGCACGCGGATGCCGCCCTGAAAGGTGAGCATCGAGGCGATGTTGATGATCTTGCCCGAGCCCCCCTCCTTCTCGATACGCGCAATCATGTGGCGACCCACGCTCTGACACAGGAAGAAGAGCGTCTTGAGATTGGTGTCCATCACCGCGTCCCAATCCTCTTCGGTGAAATCGACCGCGTCGGCGCGGCGGATGATGCCCGCATTGTTGACGAGGATGTCGATGCGGCCGAATTCGGCGAGCACCGCATCGACGAGCGGCTGCACCGCGCCGACGCTCGACAGATCGGCGACGAAATTTTCGCCCTTCCGTCCGAGCCCGCGCACCTTGTCGACGGTCCCGTCAGCGGGCGAGCGGCCCGCAGCGGCAATGTCGGCCCCCGCCCCGGCGAGCGCCACCGCGATCCCCTGTCCGATGCCGGTGTTGGCGCCGGTGACCAGCGCGACTTTTCCAGTGAGGTCGAACAATGACATCGCTTGTCTCATCCTCTCGCCATGCCGAACTTGGTTCAGCATCCACGGCCTGCCCCCTCGTCCGGCGCGGCGCTTTAGGAAAGGTCCAGCCATGGACCCTGAAACGGGTTCAGGGTGACGAGGAAGACCGGAACGCTCTTTACGACAGCTGGCAGATGTCGAGAACGTTCATGTCCGTATAATCCTGATTCTCGCCCGCCATCGCCCAGATAAAGGCATAGGATTTAGTACCCGCCCCCATGTGGATCGACCACGGCGGGCTGATCACCGCTTCCTCATTCTGCATGACGATGTGGCGCGTCGCCTCGCCCTCGCCCATGAAATGCATCACGCGGTCGGTCTCGACATTGTCGAGTTCGAAATAGAAATAGATCTCGCTGCGGCGCTCGTGAATGTGCGGCGGCATCGTGTTCCACACGCTGCCTTCCTTGAGCACGGTCAGCCCCATGACGAGCTGGGCGCTGTCGCAGACGCCGGGAATGACGAGCTGATAGATCGTGCGCTCGTTCGATTCGGCGAGACTGCCGCGGTCGAGCGCGTTGGCGTCGGCGATGCCGAGCTTGCGCGTCGTGAACGCCTTGTGCGCCGGACACGACGCCAGATAATAGCGCGCACCCTGCCCCGCGAACTCGACGTCCGTCGCGCCCATCGTCACATAGAGGCAATCCTTGTTGCCGAGCGTGAAGACCTCCCCGTCGACCGTGACCGTGCCTTCGACGGACGAAATGTTGACGATCGCAAGCTCGCGCCGTTCGAGAAACGGGTGCCCGGCCGCCGACGGCGGCTCGGTCTGCGCCGGCAATTTGACCGGCGCGCCGCCGACCGCGACCCCGCCGATGACGAAGCGGTCGGCATGGGTGTAGTTGAGAACGCACTCGCCGGGGCGGAAGAGATTCCGGATCAGATAACGGTCGCGAAGCTCCGCGTTCGACACATCCTCCATCATCGCGGGATGGGTGGCGTAATAGGTGCGATCGAACATGGCGGCATCCTCGAACAAGATTGGTTTCCGGCTGCGATAGGCAATTAGGTAACCGGTGTCAATGCTCTGCGGCAACCGCTATCGAGAAGAAGGCGGCGACGCCGCCAGACTCCCGATTGCCCTACCGCACATCCCTATGATACCGTTCCCGCACATCCGAAAAGAGTGCGGGGCGGCATGCATCGTCCCATCCGGCACATAATGGCTCAAAGCGCTGCGGGGACTGCAATCCGCGGGCGCACCAGACGATCGGGGACATGACATGGCGCCATCCGACGACTTTCCCATTTCGCGGCGCGGGCTGCTGGCCGGCGGCGCTGCGTCGGTCGCCACGGCGGCAGTCGCCAGACCCGCGATGGCCGAAGCGGCGCCCTCCAGGGCTCCGGCAAGCCCGCCGACCGCAAAGGTCGATTTCGAAGTCAACGGCACCGCGCACTCGCTCGAACTCGATACGCGCACGACATTGCTCGACGCGCTGCGCGAGCATCTGCGCCTGACCGGCACCAAAAAGGGATGCGACCACGGCCAGTGCGGCGCCTGCACCGTCCTCGTCGACGGGCGGCGGATCAACAGCTGCCTGTCGCTCGCGGTCCAGCACGACGGCGACCGGATCACGACGATCGAGGGGCTGGGCCAGCCGGGCAATCTGCATCCGATGCAGGAGGCCTTCGTCGTCCACGACGGATATCAATGCGGCTATTGCACGCCCGGCCAGATCTGCTCGGCCGTCGCGGTGCTGGACGAGATCAAGGCCGGCATCCCGAGCCACGTGACCGCCGACCTCTCCGTCGCCCCTGCCGTCACGCCGCGCGAACTGCGCGAGCGGATGAGCGGCAACATCTGCCGCTGCGGCGCCTATTCGAACATCGTCGACGCGATTGTCGACGCCGCGGGAGTGAAGGCATGAAGAGCTTCACCTATGAGCGGGTCGACACCCCCGCCGCCGCCACCGCCGCCTTTGCCCGCACGCCTGGCGCGCGCTTCATCGCGGGCGGCACCAACCTCCTCGACCTCATGAAGCTCGAGATCGAAACTCCTTCCCATCTGATCGACGTCAGCCGGTTGAAGCTCGACACGATCGAGCCGACGAGCGATGGCGGGCTGCGGATCGGGGCGATGGTGCGCAACACCGACCTCGCCGCCGACGCGCGCATCCGCCGCGACTACGGCCTCGTTTCGCGCGCGCTCGTCGCGGGCGCCTCGGGCCAGCTGCGCAACAAGGCGACGACCGCGGGTAACCTCCTCCAGCGCACGCGCTGCCCCTATTTCTACGACACCAACCAGCCGTGTAACAAACGCCAGCCGGGCAGCGGCTGCGCGGCGATCGGCGGGTTCAGCCGCCTGCACGCCGTAGTCGGCGCGAGCGAGGCGTGCATCGCCACCCATCCCAGCGACATGGCGGTCGCGATGCAGGCGCTGGACGCGACGGTCGAGACAGTCGACAAGGCAGGCAAGGCACGCCGCATCGCGCTTGCCGATTTCTACCGCGCGCCGGGCAGCACGCCGCACCTCGAAACCGCGCTGGCGCCGGGCGAGTTGATCACTGCGGTGACCCTGCCGAAACCCGTCGGCGGCACGCACATCTATCACAAGGTCCGCGACCGCGCCTCCTATGCCTTCGCGCTCGTCTCGGTCGGCGTCGTCGTCCAGCCCGACGGCAGCGGCCGGGTCGCGCTCGGCGGGGTCGGTTACAAGCCGTGGCGGGTCAAGGCAGCCGATGCGGAGTTGCCGCGCGGCGCGAAGGCAGTCACCTCGGCGCTGCTCGCGGGCGCGAAGACCAGCCACGAAAATGCCTACAAGCTGCCCCTCGTCGAGCGCACGCTCGCCGGGGTGCTGGCGCAAGCGAAAGGCTGAACCGATGAAGTTCGACACGCCTGCCACCGAAAATCCGATCGACCAGCTCAAGGTCGTCGGCAAGCCGACCAGCCGGATCGAGGGGCCGCTCAAGACCAGCGGCACCGCGCCCTACGCCTATGAGCGCCACGACGCCGTGCCCAACCAGGCCTATGGCTTCATCGTCGGCTCGGCGATCGCCAAGGGCCGCATCGCGTCGATCGACCTCGCGGAGGCGAAGGCGGCGCCCGGCGTTCTCGCCATTGTCACCGCGGCCAGCGCCGGGACGTTAGGCAAAGGCGACTTCAACACCGCCCGCCTGCTCGGCGGACCCGAAATCCAGCACTATCATCAGGCAATCGCGATCGTCGTCGCCGAGAGCTTCGAACAAGCGCGCGCGGCCGCCGGGCTCGTCCGCGTCCGGTACACCCGCGATAAGGGCAATTTCGACCTTGCGAGTTCGCTCGACGGGGCGATCAAGCCGCCGGCCTTTTTCGGCACCGAGCCCGACAGCAGCTTCGGCGATTTCGACGCCGCCTTCGCCTCGGCACCGGTCAAGCTCGACGAACATTATACGACCCCCGACCACAGCCATGCGATGATGGAGCCGCACGCCTCTATCGCAAGCTGGGATGGCGACAAGCTCACCCTGTGGACATCGAACCAGATGATCGCCTGGTCGGTCGGCGACGTTGCAAAAACGCTCGGCATTCCCAGGGAAAATGTCCGGCTGGTGTCGCCCTATATCGGCGGGGGGTTCGGCGGCAAATTGTTCGTCCGCGCCGACGCGATCCTCGCGGCACTGGGTGCCAAGGCAGCCGGTCGGCCGGTCAAGGTCGCACTGCCGCGTCCGCTCATCGCGAACAACACGACCCATCGCCCCGCGACGATCCAGCGCATCCGCCTCGGCGCGACACCCGACGGCAAGCTGACGTCGATCGGCCATGAAAGCTGGTCGGGCGACCTCAAGGGCGGCGGCCCCGAAACCGCGGTCGGGCAGACGCGCCTGCTCTATGCCGCGCCGCACCGGATGACCGCGATGCGCCTCGCCGTCCTCGACCTTCCCGAGGGCAACGCGATGCGCGCGCCCGGCGAGGCGCCCGGCCTGATGGCGCTGGAGATCGCAATCGACGAGATGGCCGAAAAGCTGGGCATGGACCCCGTCGCCTTCCGTATCCTCAACGACACGCAGGTCGATCCCGAGAAGCCCGAGCGCAAATTCTCGCAGCGCCAGCTCAACGAATGCCTCCGGATCGGTGCCGACAAATTCGGGTGGGCATCGCGCAATCCGAAGCCCGGCCTGACCCGCGACGGCCGCTGGCTCGTCGGCACCGGAGTCGCCGCCGCCTTCCGCAACAATCTCAACGAAAAATCGGCGGCGCGCGTGCGGCTCGATCGCGCGGGCCGGGTGATCGTCGAGACCGACATGACCGACATCGGCACCGGCAGCTATACGATCATCGCGCAGACCGCCGCCGAAATGCTCGGCGTACCGCTCGATCGGGTCGAGGTCCGCCTCGGCGACTCGCTCTTCCCCGTATCCGCGGGCTCGGGCGGCCAGTGGGGCGCGAACAGCTCGACCGCGGGCGTCTACGCCGCTTGCGCCAAATTGCGTACCGCTATCGCGCAAAAACTGGGTCTCGATCCGGCAAAAGCCGCCTTTGCGAACGGCAAGGTCAGCGCCGGCGGAAAGAGCATCGCGCTCGCCAGGGCGGCGGCCGACGGCGAGGTCGTAGCCGAAGACATGATGGAATATGGCGACCTCGCGCAGACCTTCCAACAATCGACCTTCGGCGCACATTTCGTCGAGGCGGCGGTCGACGCCGCGACCGGCGAGATCCGTCTGCGCCGGATGCTTGCCGTGTGTGCGGCGGGGCGCATCCTCAACCCGAAGGCGGCGCGCAGCCAGGTCATCGGCGCGATGACGATGGGCGCGGGCGCGGCGCTGATGGAGGAGTTGGCGGTCGACAAAAGGTTCGGCTTTTTCGTCAATCATGACCTCGCGGGCTACGAAGTGCCCGTCCACGCCGATATTCCGTCGCAGGACGTGATCTTCCTCGACGAGGTCGATCCGACCACGTCGCCGATGAAGGCAAAGGGCGTCGGGGAGCTCGGGATTTGCGGGGTCGCGGCGGCGGTCGCCAACGCGGTCTATCACGCGACCGGCATTCGCGTGCGCAACTATCCGGTGACGCTCGACAAGCTGATCGACCGCCTGCCGGCGATCGCCTGATGCGGCGGCGTGGCCGCTACCACGCGGACAGGTCCGCGGGGCGGTCGATGTCGGCCAGTTCGCCGGCGGCTGCCGGAACCAGCGCCGCCGAGGCCAGCAGCGCGCGCCCTCCCCGATCCCCCGTTGCCGTAGCCAGTTCGCCGAACACCGCGCGCGCGAACAGCGCCGGGGGCATCGGCACGCCATCGCGGCTCGATGCGACGACCGGCGCCGTTTCGGGATCGAACCGCGCCAGAAGCGCGCGCAGGTGCGCCGCGCGCACGAGGGGCATATCGGCCAGGCAGAGCAGCGCCGCCCTTTCGGGCCCGGCCGCGACAGCGTCGATGCCCTTCCGCAGCGAGGCCGACAGGCCGGCTTCCGTATCCGGGTTGGCGACGATCTCGAACCCCTCGGCCGCGAGCAGCGTCGCAAGGTCACCGTCACGATCGGGGCAGACGGCGATCCGCCGCGCTGGCGCAAGTTCGACGATCGCCGCTGCCGCGCGCAGCGCGACGGGCATGGCATCGAGCGGCGCGAGCAGCTTGTCGGCGGCGCCGAACCGGCTCGACCGGCCCGCGGCCAGAAAGATGGCGGCAACCGCGCCCGGATCGATCATGTCGCCTCCTCCGTTGCGCGACTGTCCGGCAAAATGACCCCGCTGGCAACCACCCCCGCCGACATCCTGCGCTTTGCGCTCGACGCGCCTGCCGGGGAAGCCGTCCTCGTCACGCTGGTCGGCATCGCGGGCTCGTCGCCGCGCGCGCTGGGGGCACAGATGGTCGTCCGATCCGACGGCGACTATCGCGGCTCTTTCTCCGGCGGCTGTATCGAGGCGGCGATCGTCGGCGAGGCGCGGTCAATCCTCAGGGCCGGGGAAAGCCGCATCGTCCGCTTCGGCGCGGGGTCGCCCTACATCGACATCCGCCTGCCCTGCGGCGGCGGGATCGACCTGCTGTTTACACCCCGCCCCGACCCGGGGGCGATCGCCGCAACGCTTGCCCGCCTCGATGCGCGTGAACCAGCCGCGATCTCTATCTCGGGCGCTGGAATAACCGCTGCCCGGTCCGCCGCAACATGCGGCTGGTCAGGCGACGGCTTTCTCCGCCCCTTCGTTCCGTCCCTGCGCATCGTCGCGATGGGACACGGCGATGCGTTGGTCGCGACCGCGCGCCTTGCCCATTTCCTCGGCGCCGATGTTCGCGCTCTTTCTCCCGCTTCGACCGACGTGGCCGGGCTTGCCGCCGCCGGGATCGCGGCAACCCCGATCGACCACCGCGCGCCTCCCCCGCTTCGGGGCGACCGCTGGACCGCTTTTACCCTGCTGTTCCACGACCATGAGTGGGAAGAGGTTTTGCTCCCCTGGGCGCTGCGGCAACCGCATCTCCATGTCGGCGCCATCGGCGGCGCGCAGAGCCGCCGCGACCGGCTGAGGATGCTGCGCGACAAGGGATTCGACGAACCGACCCTCGCGCATTTCCGGAATCCCGCCGGACTGATTCCGGCAACGCGCGACCCGGCGACGCTCGCCCTGTCGGTCATCGCGCAAATCGTCGCCGCCTATCAGGCCGATGGGGCGGGTGCGCAAAAGCAAGCGGCGGAAACCGTAGGCCTCTACGACTGACCGGCGGGCGCGCCGTCAGGCAGGCCCGACCAACCCTCCGCCCAGCGCGACGTACAGCGTCACCAGATTGTCGGCCTGCGCGCGGCGCAGTTCGATCAAGGCCTGCTCGGCGGCGAACAGGCTGCGTTCGGCGTCGAGCACTTCGAGATAGGTCGAAACGCCCTCGCGGTAGCGCTTGCGCGCCAGATCGGCGATGCGACGCGTCGCCAGCGTACCGCGCTCCTGCGCCTCGACCTGTTCGGCAAGATAGCGCCGCCCGGCGAGCGCATCGGCGACTTCGCGAAAGGCCGACTGGACCGTCTTTTCATAGGTTGCGACCGCGATATTCTCGCGCGCCTCGGCGACGGTCAGATTGCCCTTGTTGCGCCCGAAATCGAAGATCGGGAGGGTGATCGACGGCCCGAAGCTCCACGTCAGCCCATTGTCGGTGAACAGGCCGTCGAGCGCGCCCGACGCGAAACCGACATTGCCGGTCAACGAAATCGACGGGAAGAAGGCGGCGCGCGCCGCGCCGACGTTGGCGCGCGCCGCGCGAAGCTGTTGCTCCGCCGCCACGATGTCGGGCCGCGCGACGAGCAGGTCCGACGGCAGGCCGGCCGACAGCGTCGGCGGCGACGACTGGGCGGCCAGCGGCAGCGCCGCGGGCAGATCGGCCGGAAGCGGACCGCCGACGAGCACGGCGAGGAAATTGTCCGCTTGCGCCTTCGCGAGCTTCAGGCTCGCAAGCTGCGTCTCGGCCTGCGTGAGCAGCGTCTCCGACTGGCGGTAATCGAGCGCCGAAGTCACCCCGGCGTCGAGGCGCAGCTTGGCGATCCGCAGTCCTTCGCGCCGGCTCGTCACCGTCGCCTCGGCGAGCTCGATCTGCTCCTCGGCGCCGTGCGAGGCGAAATAGGTCGATGCGACGTCGCGAACCAGCGTCAGCCGGAACGCGCGCTCGGCCTGTTGCGTCGCGAAATACTGGCTGCGCGCCGCCTCCGACAGATTCTTCACCCGGCCCCAGAAATCGAGTTCGAACGAAGTGACGCCAACGCCGACCGAATAGCGGTTCGACGTGTCGGTTCCGGGGCCGCTCGGCGACGGGCCACGGCTACGCACCGCGTCGGCGCTCGCGCCCACGGTCGGCAGGCGATCCGCGTCCTGAATGCGATAGAGGCCGCGCGCCTCCTCGATCCGCGCAACGGCCACCGCCAGATCGCGATTGCGCTCGATCGCGCGCGCGATCAGCGCCTCCAGCTGCGGGTCGGCGAAAAAGTCGCGCCACGCGACGTCGGTCGCGCGCTGCCCCAATGTCACGTCATTCTCGAATCCTTGCGGATAATGCGCATCGGTCGCCAGCGGCGGCCGCACATGGTCGGGCGCAAGGTTGACGCAGCCCGCCAACGCGGTCGCGGCGAAGAGGACGGCGAACTTACGCATGGCCGGGCTCCGGATCGTGATGGCCTTTCTCGCCGGGCGCCGGCGGCCGCTTGCGGCTCAGCCATTTGCGTACCGACAGATAGAACAGCGGGATGAAGAAGATGCCGAGCAAAGTCGCCGCAATCATGCCGCCCATGACGCCCGATCCGACCGCGATGCGGCTTGCCGCCCCTGCCCCGCTCGCGATGACCAGCGGCACCATGCCCAGGATGAACGCCAGGCTGGTCATGATGATCGGGCGCAGCCGCAGCTTCACCGCTTCCATCACCGCGTCGAGCGTCGATTTGCCCTCGGCCTCCTGCTCGATCGCGAATTCGACGATCAGGATCGCATTCTTTGCAGACAGGCCGATGATCGTGATCAGCCCGACGTTGAAATAAATATCGGCGCCGAGCCCGCGCATCATCGAGAACAGCACCGCGCCGAGCACGCCCAGCGGCACCACCAGCAGCACCGCGACCGGCACCGACCAGCTTTCGTAGAGCGCGGCGAGCAGCAGAAAGACGACGACGAGCGACAGGCCGAGCAGCATCCCGATCTGCCCCGCCGACTGCTTCTCCTCATAGGAGATGCCGGTCCATTCATAGGAGAAACCTGCGGGCAAAGAGGCCGCAAGCCGCTCCATCTCCGCCATCGCCTCGCCGGTCGACTGGCCGGGCGCGGGTTCGCCCGAGATCGTCATCGCGGGATAGCCGTTGTAGCGCTGGAGCTGCGGCGCCTCGGCCGACCATTCGGCGGTGCTGAACGAACCGAAGGGCACCATCTCGCCCGCCGCGCTCCGCACCTTGAGGTCGGTGACGTCCTGCGGGGTCATGCGGCTCGCCGCGTCGGCCTGGATCAGCACGCGCAGCACGCGCCCCTCGCGCGTGAAGTCGTTGGCATAGGCGCTGCCAAAGGCGATCGCGAGGGTCGCGTTGACGTCGCCGATCGACAGGCCGAGCGCGCGCGCCTTGGTGCGGTCGATATCGACCTTCAGCACCGGTGCATCCTCCTGCCCCTCGGGCCGGACGTTCGCGAGCAGCTTGCTCTGCATCGCGCCGCCCAGCATCTGGTTGCGCGCCTGCATCAGCGCCGCGCGGCCGTTGCCGCCGCGGTCCTGCAGCTTGAACGTAAAGCCGCTCGCGGTGCCGAGTTCGGGAATCGACGGCGGGCTCAGCGAGAAGACGAAGGCTTCCTTGATTCCCATGAACGCGCCCATCGCCTTGCCGGCGATCGCATCGGCGCTGTCGCCGTCGCCCGTGCGCTCGTCCCACGGCTTGAGCGGGGTGAACATGATCGCGTTCGCCTGCCCCTGACCGAAGAAACTGAAACCGCGGACGAGCACGGTGTTCGCAACCTGTGGCTGGGCGGCGAAGAATTTTTTCACCTGATCGGACGCCAGATCGGTGCGCTGGGTCGTCGCGCCCGGCGGTGCCTGGACAACGGTGATCAGATAGCCCTGATCCTCCTGCGGCAGGAACGACCCCGGCAGGCGCGTGAAGAGCAGCGCGGTCACCGCGACCATCGCCACAAAGACGCCGAGCCAGCGCAACGGCGACGACAGTATGCGCCCGACGCGGCCCTGATAGCGATCGGTCGTGCGGCCGAACCAGCCGTTGAAGCGGGCGAAGAAGCGGTCGAACCATTGGCCGATGGGCCCGCTCCGCTTCTCCTCATCGTGCGGCTTGAGCAGCGTCGCGCAGAGCGCCGGGGTCAAGGTCAGCGCGAGCATGGCCGAAAAGGCGATGGAAATCGCGAGCGTCAGCGAGAATTGCCGATAGATGCCGCCCGTCGAGCCGGGGAAGAAGGCCATGGGGATGAACACCGCGATCAGCACCAGCGTGATGCCGATAATCGCCGAGGTGATCTGGCTCATCGCCTTCACCGTCGCTTCATAGGGCGACAGATGCTCCTCGCTCATGATGCGCTCGACATTCTCGATCACGACGATCGCATCGTCGACAAGGATGCCGATCGCCAGCACCATCCCGAACAGGGTCAGCACGTTGATCGAAAAGCCTGCGATCCACAGGCCGAGGCACGCACCCGCGAGCGCGATCGGGACGACGATCGTCGGGATGACCGTGGCACGCCAGTTCTGAAGGAAGAGGAACATGACCAGGAAGACCAGCACCATCGCCTCGCCCAGCGTCTTCACCACCTCCTCGATCGACAGGCTGATAAAGGGCGTCGTGTCGTAGGGGATCGACCAGGTGATATCGGGCGGAAAGCCCTTCGACAGCTCTTCCATCCGGCTGCGGATGCCTTCCGCGGTCGACAGCGCGTTGGCGCCCGGCGTCAACTGGACGGCAAGGCCCGCCATCGGCTTGCCGTTGAGCTCCGAGGAAAAAACGTAGTTCGCCGCCCCCAACTCGACGCGCCCGACGTCGCCCAGCGTCACCGCCGAACCGTCGGGGTTGGCGCGCAGGATGATGCCTTCGAATTGCTCGGGCTTGGTGAAACGCCCCTGCGTCGTGATCACGGCGTTGAGCTGCGCATTCTTTGCAAGCGGCTGGTCGCCTAGCTGGCCGCCCGGCGTCTGGCTGTTCTGCTCCTGCACTGCGCCTAGCGCTTCGGCGGGCGACAGATTGTGCGAAGCGAGCTTCTGCGGGTCGAGCCAGATGCGCATCGCATATTCGGGGGCAAAGGCCTGGACGTTGCCGACGCCGTTCACGCGGCGCAGCTCGTCGAGCACGCGCGTGTTGGCGAAATTATTGACCTCCATCGGGTCGGTGTTGCCGCTCTTCGACGTGATCGCGACGATCAGCAGGAAGCCCGAATTGGCCTCGGTGACCGAGATGCCTTGACGGCGCACATCGTCGGGCAGGCGTTGTTCGACCCGGCGAAGACGGTTCTGCACCTCCAGCTGGGCGTCATCGATATTGGTGCCGGCTTCGAACGTCAGCGTGATCGACGCGGTGCCGTTCGATTCGCTGGTCGAGGCCATGTAGAGGAAACCCTCGACCCCGTTCAGCTCCTGCTCGATCACCTGCGTGACATTCTGCTCGAGCGTGCTCGCATCGGCGCCCGGATAGGTGACGCTGATCGTCAGCGATGGCGGCGCGACCGAGGGATATTGTTCGACCGGCAAACCGCGCAGCGCGATGATTCCGGCCAGCAGGATGCCGATGGCGATGACCCACGAAAAAATGGGCCGGTCGATGAAAAAGCGGGGGCTCATGCTGCGGAACTCAGCGTTTCTTCGTCGCGGTTTTGGCGGGCGTCGGCCGCGTCGCCGCGGTTCCGCCGACCTTGGCGGTCTGCCCCGGCTGGACCTTCTGCAGCCCGTCGACGATCACGCGGTCGCCGGGCCGCAGCCCGTCGAGAATCGCCCATTGCCCCTGTTGCATCATCCCGAGCTTCACCGGACGGATGGTGACGATGTTCTTTTCGTCGAGGATCATCACCGTCGCCGCATCGGCCGACAGCTTGACCGCGCGCTGCGGGATCAGGATGCCGTTCGGTCTGAAACCGGCCTTGATACGCGCGCGAACGAACTGCCCCGGCAGCAGCGTATCGGCGGGATTGGGGAATTCGGCGCGCAACGCCGCGGTGCCGGTCGCCTCGTCGATCGACAGGTCGAGGAAGTCGAGATGCCCGACCACCGGATAGGGGGTGCCGTCCTCGAGGACCAGTTGCACCTCGACGCGGCCCACCGGCGGAATCTGGAGCTTCCCGCTTTCGATGTCGCGGCGGATCGCCATCAGATCCGAACTCGACTGGCCGAAATTGACATAGACGCGGTCGATCTGTTCGATCGTCGTCAGCAACGTGCCCTGCGCCGCGCTGACCAGCGCGCCCTCGGTCACCTCGGCGCGCCGCGCCCGGCCGGCAATCGGCGCGGTCACGGTCGCATAGCCAAGGCTGAGCCGCGCCGAATCGAGATTGGCCTGCGCCGACTGGACATCGGCCTCGGCGGTGCGCTGCGCGGCAACCGCGGCATCATACTCCTGCTTGCCGATCGCCTGTTCGGAGAGCAGCGGCTGATAGCGGCCGACCACCTGCCGTGCGTTGGCGGCGGTCGCCTGCGCGCGGGCAAGCTGGGCGCGCGCCGCATTGACGTTCGCGGTCAACTGGCGCGGATCGATGCGGAACAGCGCCTTGCCCGCGGCGACATAGCTGCCTTCCTCGAACAGGCGGCGCTCGACGATCCCGTCGACGCGCGCGCGCACTTCGGCGGTGCGATAGGCCTGCACGCGGCCGGGCAGCTCGATGATGTTGGGCACGGGCTGCGTCCCGACCGTCACGATGTTGACCTCGGGCGGCGGCGGCGCGGGCGGCGCTTCCGACGAACAGCCAGCCAGCAACAGGGCCAGCGCAGCGCCGGCGACGCTTGCAAAGGGACGGACGCGACTCATAGGGACCCCTGAAAAATTCGTTGTTTTCGGTGAAAGGCGACGGATGGAAACCGTTGCGCTTTGGTGCCGTGTAATTTAAATTACAGAAAAGAGCAAGAGAGAGGACGGGCCGTTGGTCGAGAATGAAGCGACTCCATGTCAAACCGATAGACCCAAGGGACCCACCAGTCCGCGCGAACGGCGGCACGAGGCGATTCTCGACGCCGCCGAAGCGCTGTTCATGGACCAGGGATATGACAGGACGAGTCTTGCCGAGATCGTTCGGCGTTCGGGCGGCTCGCTCGCAACCCTCTACGAACTGTTCGGCAACAAGCAGGGCCTGCTTCATGCGATCGCCGTTCGCTGGCGCGACGAGACGATGCAGGGCCGGGTCAATCAGGTGGAGGCGCCCGACGCGTCGGCCGTCGATATCCTGATGGGCTTCGTCCGCCGCGAGATCGGGCTTTGGCAATCGCCGCGCACGGTAGCGCTGTTGCGGATGCTGGTTTCCGAAGGCCTTCGCGACCGCGATTTCGCGTTGCAGACCTATCGCGACCTTCACCTTCCTTTCATTGCGGAGGTGTCGGCATTATTCTCCGAATGGGCTGCCACCGGCAAGGCGGCGATCGACGATCCGGAAGCGGCCGCGCATCTTTTTCTATCGACGATTTCGGGCGACATGATGCTCAACCGCCTGTTCGGCGTGGAAGACGGTATGCTCGACGAAGCGCAGATCCGCTGGCGGCTACAGCCATTTTTCAGCCATTTCAGGATCGCCTGACGGCTGGGACGACGGCCACCGCAGATCGGACGACAGGTTCGGGCCAGCCCGAGGCCGACGCTACCCCAGCAAGCTCTTCGACGCCTGTTCGGTCACGTCGCGCGACAGGCCCGGTTGCGCGAGGATGCGTTGCAGTTCGGCCTTCATCATCGTCTGCCGCGCCTCGTCGAAGCGTTTCCAGCGGCCGAGCGGCGGGATCATCCGCGCCGCGGTCTGCGGATTCTTCGGGTCGAGCGCGATGACAAGATCGGCGATCAGCCGGTAGCCCGCGCCATCGGCCTGATGAAACGCCGCCTGATTGCCGGTCAGCGCGCCATAGAGCGAGCGCACGCGATTGGGGTTCGCCAGCGTGAAGTCGGGATGCCCGGCCAGTTCCCTCACCGCGTCGACGGTGTCGGGACGCAGCGACCAGGCCTGCACCTGGAACCATTTGTCGAGCACCAGCGGATTGTCGCGATAGCGCTGATAGAAGATATCGAGCGCCGCCACCCGTTCGTCGCTGTCGCCATGCGCCAAGGTCGCGAGCGCCGCCTGCCGCTCGGTCATCCCGTCGGCGTCGGAGAAAATGCCGAATGCGACCGCCGGCGTATCGGGCAATCCCGTCGCCGCGAGGTACGCAAGCGCGACGCCGCGCAGGCGTCGGCCCCCCTTCGCCTTGCGCGAGAGGATCGCCGCGGGCGGCGGCGTTTCGGCCAGGATCGCGCGCCACTCGGCTTCCAGCGCGCCGCCGATCGCCGCCTGCAACGCCAGCCGCTCGCGGCGGATCGCGTCGGGGTCGACGACGACCATCTGGTCGCCGACGAACGCTTCGCTCGGCAGCAGCACCGCCTCGGCAACGAACGCCGGATCGGCGGCGCGTCCGCCAAGCGTCTGCGCGACGGCGTCGATCACGACGCTGTGGTCGACCGTCTCGCCCGACACGGCGGCGACGAGCGTGTCGAGCATCAGCTGCTGCAACGCCTCGTAGCGCGCGAACGGATCGTCGTCGTGCGCCGCAAGCCACGCCAGTTCGCCGCCCGCGCGCGCGAAATCGACGATCACCGGCGCCGAAAAACCGCGGTTCAGCGACAACATCGGCCGACTGCGATAATGGCCGAGCGGCACCGCCATCTCGCCGCGGTCGAGCAGGACAAGCCGTTCCTCCTCGATGCCATGCCCGCCGTCCAGATCGAACGCCTTGATCCGCAGCGGGATCAGGGTCGGCGCCTTGTCGGGCTGGCCGGGGGTCGCGGGCACCGCCTGCGCAAGGTGCAGCACGCGCTCGCCGGTGTCCTCGTCGCTCTCGATGCGCGCGGTGACGCGCGGCGTCCCCGCCTGCTCGTACCAGCGGCGGAACAGCGTGAGGTCGACGCCCGCGCCATCCTCGATCGCGCGGACGAAATCCTCGCACGTCGCCGCCTCGCCGTCGTGGCGCTCGAAATAGAGATCGGTGCCTTTGCGGAAACGCTCCGCCCCGACCATCGCGTGCATCATCCGGATGACCTCGGCGCCCTTGTTATAGACGGTCGCGGTATAGAAATTGCTGATTTCCTGATAGGAGTCGGGCCGGATCGGATGCGCGAGCGGCCCCGCATCCTCGGGGAATTGCGCAGCGCGGAGCAGGCGAACATCCTCGATCCGCTTGACCGCCGGCGAGCCCATGTCGGCCGAGAAGCTCTGGTCGCGAAAGACCGTGAAACCTTCTTTCAGGCTAAGCTGGAACCAGTCGCGGCAGGTGACGCGATTGCCCGACCAGTTGTGGAAATATTCGTGCGCGACGACGCCCTCGACGCCGTCATAGTCGAGATCGGTCGCGGTGTCGGGATCGGCGAGGATATAGCGGGTGTTGAAGATGTTGAGCCCCTTGTTCTCCATCGCCCCCATGTTGAAGTCGCTGACCGCGACGATGTTGAACAGGTCAAGGTCATATTCGCGGCCATAGACCTGCTCGTCCCATTTCATGCTGTTCTTGAGCGCCTGCATCGCGTGGCTCGTGCGTTCGACGTCGCCCTCGCGCACCCAGATGCCGAGTTCGACCTTGCGCCCCGACAGGGTGACGAACTCGTCGCGATTGACCACCAGGTCGCCCGCGACGAGCGCGAAGAGGTAGGAGGGCTTCGGCCAGGGGTCTTCCCACAGCGCCCAGTGCCGCCCGCCTTCGCTTTCGCCCTTTTCGATGCAATTGCCGTTCGACAGCAGGATCGGGAACAGCGCCTTGTCGCCTTCCATCCGCACCTTGTAGCGGCTGAGGACATCGGGCCGGTCGGGATGGAAGGTGATGCGGCGAAAGCCCTCGGCCTCGCACTGGGTGCAGAGCATCCCGTTCGACGCATAGAGGCCCATCAGCTGCGTGTTGGCGGCCGGGTTGATCGCAGTCTCGACCTCGACCACCGCCGCGGTCCGGTCGCCGAGATCGACGACAAGGTCGGGCCCCTCCATCCGCCAGTCGTTCCACCCTTCGCCGTCGACGCGCACCGCCAGCGCCGTGAGCCCGTCGCCGCGCAGCGTCAGCGGCGCCGGCGCATCGGCGCTACGCACCACCGACAGCGCGGCGGTGACGCGCGTCTCGTCGATCCCCAGCGCGAAATCGAGCGCGATGTCGGGAAGCTGCCATTCGGGCGGCCGGTAATCGCCGCGGTGGATGGTGACGGGAATGGCGGGCGTGGAAGAGGCGTCGGTCATGAACGAGGGTCTAGGCGCGGCGCCGCAGGCGCGCAATAAGCGCTGCAATGGCGAAGATGCTGATTTTCGGAATGGGCTATGCGGCGGGGCATCTCGCCACCCGGCTCGACGCGCGCGGCTGGGAGGTCGCGGGGACGACGCAGGATGGCCGCAGCGGCAGCATTGCGTTCGGCGACGAGGCGGCGGTAATCGGCGCCCTTCGGTCGGCGACGCATATTCTCTCGTCGGTCCCGCCCGTCAACGGCTGCGACCCGGTGCTGGATCGCTATGGCCAAGCGCTGGGCGTCGCCCCCGCAACATGGGTCGGCTACCTGTCCTCGACCGGCGTCTATGGTGACACGGGCGGCGCGTGGGTCGACGAAAGCGCGCCGATCAAGGGCCGCCGCCCCGACCGCAACGCCGCCGACGCCGCATGGTCGGCGCTGCGCGGCGACGTGCGGCTCTTTCGCCTGCCCGGCATCTACGGCCCCGGCCGCTCGATCCTCGACCGGATCAACGAAGGCCGCGCGCACCGGATCGACCTGCCCGGCCAGGTTTTCAGCCGCGTCCATGTCGACGACATCGCGGGCGGCGTCATCGCGTCGTTCCGCGGACCGGCGGGCATCTACAACCTCGCCGACGACGAGCCCTGCCACCAGAACCGGCTGGTCGAATGGGGCTGCGCGATGCTCGATGCGCCCCTTCCCCCGCTCCTGCCGCTCGACGAAGCCGGCCTCTCGCCCGCCGCGCGCGCTTTCTATTCCGAGAACCGCCGCGTCGCGAACGGCAAGGCGAAGCGGCTCCTCGGCTGGGCGCCACGTTATCCGACGTTTCGCGAAGGGCTCGCCAGCCTTGTCTAGGATCCTGACCCTAGATCAACGAGCCTGTCTAGAGCAGCACGTCCACCGCGTGAATCAACACCCCGACCAGCCCGCCGACCAGCGTGCCGTTGATGCGGATATATTGAAGGTCGTCGCCGACCGCATTTTCCAGCCGGTCGGTGATCGTCTTGGCGTCCCACCCGCGGATCGTATCGGACACCAGTTTCAGCGCCGTCTCGCCGTAACTGTCGACCATGCCGACCACCGCGCGGCGGGCATAGCGATTGAGCGTGCGCTTCAGCCCCTCGTCCTCGCCCAGCATCGTGCCGAACTGGGTGACGAGCTCGCCGATCCGGCCCGCGAGCATCGTTTCGGGGTCGCGCGCGGCCTTGAGCAGCGCGGCGCGCCCCTGTTCCCACAATCCGTCGAGCCAGCGCTTGACCGCCTTGTTCTCGAGCAGCTCGTCGCGGACCTTGGCGACCTTCGCCTTCACCTCGGGATCGTGCTGCAGGTCGAGCGCCATCTTGGCGAGTCCTTCCTCGACGCGGATGCGCAGCGGGTGCGTTTCGTCGACCGCCATTTCGCTGAGCAGCTTGCCGAGCCCCGCGACGATGCGGTTCGAAATGCTCTCGTCGAGCCCGGTGAAGCGCACGATCGCGTTGCTGTTGTCGTGGACCATCTGGTGGATCAGATGCTCGTTGAGTTCGAGCGTCTTCGATCCCCATTTGACCATCGCGTCGAGCAAAGGCTGGTGCCGCCCCTCGGCGAGCGCCGCCTGCAGCGCCTGCCCGAGCAACGGCGCGACGTCGAGGTCGCGGAGGCGATCGGCGATCGCCGACTTGACCATCCCGCCCAGCCGCTGCTGGTCGAGCGCGCCGAGCCCGTCGGCGATGATCCGCGACGCGCCGAGCCTGAGCCGCCCGCCGCCCTCGGCCGGCTGCGACAGGAATTTGCCGACCGCGCCCGCGACGTCGACCGTCCGCATCTTGCGCGCGATCAGCCGCGGCAGCAGGAAATTGGTGAGCAGGAAGCGCGCCAGCGTGTCGCCGATGCGGTTCTTGTTGCGCGGCACGATCGCGGTGTGCGGGATCGGCAGGCCCAGCGGATGGCGGAACAGCGCGGTCACCGCGAACCAGTCGGCCAGCCCGCCGACCATCGCCGCCTCGGCAAAGGCGCGCACGAAACCGATCGCGGGATGGACGTGACCGAAATAGCGCGCGGCGAGGAACACCGCCGCCATCACGATCAGCAATCCGGTCGCCACCACACGGATATTGGAGCCCCGCGCCGGAATGGCGACGCCCATCGGCCGGGAAAGAAGGCGGTCGGTCATGCGAACCAAATGGCGAAACGCCGCAAAGGTTGCAACCGGCGCAGCGACCTGTCGCGCCGGTTCGTCGGCATTATTCCGCCGGTTCGGGCGCCGGGGCGCCGTGCGGCTTCACATCGTCGCCTTTCCGATAGGTCAGAAGGTTGCGCGAGAAGAAGCGGCCGAGGCGCTTCTCGATGCTGTCGGCCAGGCTGAACCCTGCGGGCACGATCAGCAGCGTCAGCAGCGTCGACAGGGTCAACCCGCCGATCACGACCACGCCCATCGGCGCGCGCCACGCGCCGTCGCCCGACAGCGACAGCGCGGTCGGCACCATGCCCGCAACCATCGCGACCGTCGTCATGACGATCGGCTGCGCGCGCTTGCGGCCGGCATCGAGCAGCGCCTCCATCTTGCCGACGCCATGATCCATTTCCTCGATCGCGAAATCGACCAGCAGGATCGAATTCTTCGCGACGATGCCGAGCAGCATCAGCAGGCCGATATAGACGGGCATGGAGATTTCCATGCCCGTGATCAGCAGCCCAAGCAGCCCGCCCAACGGCGCGAGCAACAGCGACGACATGTTGACCAGCGGCGACAGGAAGCGGCGATAGAGGAGCACCAGCGTCGAGAAGACGAGCAGCAGGCCCGAGACGACCGCGATCAGGAAGTTGTTGATCAACTCCGCCTGCCATTTGGCGTCGCCCTGGATGATCTTGCGCACCCCTTGCGGCATGTCCTTGATCGCGGGCAGCGCGTCGATCTTCTTCTGTGCGTCGCTGGTGACAAGGCCGGGCGCCAGGTCGGCGCCGATCACGATGCGCCGCGTCTGGTTGTACCGGCGCAGTTCGGTCGGGCCGGCGCCGAAGCCGATCTCGGCCACCGACTTCAGCGGCACGGTGGTCCCGCGCGAAGTCGGCACCGGCAGATTCTCGATCGTCGCGAGCGCGCGGCGCGAATCCTCGGACAGCAGCACGCGGATCGGGATCTGGCGATCGGACAGCGAGAATTTCGCGGCGTTCTGGTCGATGTCGCCGATCGTCGCGATACGGATCGTCTGGCTGAGCGCCGAGGTCGTGACGCCGAGTTCGGCGGCCAGGTCGAGGCGCGGCTTGACGATGATTTCGGGGCGCGGAATGTCGCCCTCAATCCGCGGCGAACGCAGTTCCTTGAGCTTGCTCATCTCGCCGACGATCTTCATCGCGTGACGCTCGAGCAGCGCCGGATCGTCGCCGCCGATGATGAAGGTCAGGTCGCGGCCCGAAAAGCCGCCGGCCTGGCTCTGGAACGACACCCGCGCGTCGGGAATCGCCGCCATTTTCGGCTGCAGCCCGCGTTCCCAGTCGACGCTGGTCTGTTCGCGCTTCTTCTTGAGCGTGATGTACACCGTGCCGCCGCCAACATTGACGTCATAGAAGGCATTCTCGACCGTCTTGTCGGCTTCGAGAATATCGTTGATCTCGTTCGAGATATGCTCGCTCTGCGCCAGCGTCGACCCCGGCGGCAGCTCCCAGCGCACCTGGCTGTAATCGCTGTTGATCGTCGGCTGGAACTGTTGCGGCAGCGTCGCGAACAGCAAGATGCTCGTCGCGAAAGCCGCGACGCCGATCCCGACGATCCAGACGCGATGGTCGAACAGGCGCGCGTAGGCACGCTGCACCATGAACTTGGCCCAGCCCGTGAACGCGAACTGGCGCACCCCGCAGAGCCAGGCAAGCGCTCCGAGCAGGATCATGACCAGACTGCTCAACAGATATATGAAGGCGGCGAAGAAAGGCACCTGCAGCAGGAAATAGAGCGCCGGGTTGCGCCCCTCCTGACCGAGCGGCACCGGCTGGAAATAGGCATAGATCGCGTACAGGACATACAACCCCGCCATCGCCAGCGGCAGGCCCAGATAGCCGAGCTTCGTCGGTTCCGCGTCGAACTCGGCCCGCTTCACCTTGTGCTTCGAATTGTCGAGCGTCCACGCAAGGATGCGTTCGTAGCGGTCGACCCACGGGCCCGAGGCGTGATCCTGCTCGCCCTGCGCCGACAGGAAATAGGCGGCAATCATCGGGGTGATCATGCGCGCGACCGCCAGGCTGACGAGTACCGCGAACACCACGGTCATGCCGAACTGGATGAAGAATTGCCCTGAAATGCCCGGCATCAGCGCGACGGGCAGGAACACCGCGACGATCGACATCGTCGTCGCGACGACCGCAAGGCCGATCTCGTCGGCGGCGTCGATCGCGGCCTGATAGGCAGTCTTGCCCATCCGCATATGCCGGACGATATTCTCGATCTCGACGATCGCGTCGTCGACCAGCACCCCGGCGACGAGGCTGAGCGCCAGCAGCGACAGGCCGTTCAGCGAAAAGCCCATCATGTCCATGAACCAGAAGGTCGGGATCGCCGACAGCGGGATCGCCATCGCGCTGATCAGCGTCGCGCGCCAGTCGCGCAGGAACAGGAAGACGACGACGACGGCCAGCACCGCGCCCTCTATCATCGCGGCCATCGAGCTGCGATACTGCTCCTTCGTATATTCGGTGCGCGTGAACAGGATCTTGAAGTCGACCTTGGGGTTGTTCTTCTTGATCTCGGCGAGCTTCTTCATCGTCTCGTCATGGACGGTAACGTCGGATGCGCCCTTCGCCTTTTCGATCGAGAAGCTCAGCACCTGCTTGCCGCCGATCTTCGCGAGGTTGCGCTGTTCGGCATAGCCGTCGGTGACCTTCGCGACGTCCGACAGGCGGATCGTGCGGCCGTTGCCGATCGAGATGCGCGTGTCGCCGAGCTGGAACGCGTTCGCGGCGTTGCCGAGCACGCGCACCGCCTGCTCGCTGCCTGCAATCTCGGTGCGCCCGCCCGCGGCATTGACGTTCACCTGACGCAGCTGCTGGTTCACCTGGCTCGCGGTCAGGCCATAGCTCTGCATCCGTGCGGGATCGAGGATCACGCGGATCTCGCGGTCGACGCCGCCCGAGCGGCGCACCTGGCTCATGCCGGGGATCGACAGCAGTTCCTTTGCGACCGTATTGTCGACGAACCACGACAGCTGCTCCAGCGTCATGTCGCGCGTCTCGACCGCGAAATAGGTGATCGGGCCGCCCGCGATATCGACGCGCACGACCTGCGGTTCGAGAATGCCGTCGGGCAGGTCGCTGCGGATCTGCGAGATTGCCTGGTTGACGTCGTTATAGGCGCGGTCGATCGGGGTGCCGATCGCGAATTGCACCATCGTGCGGCTGTTGCCCTCGCTGACATAGGAGGACATTTCGTCGACGCCGCTAACGCTGCGCACCGCGGCTTCGACGCGCTGCGTCACCTGCGTCTCGAGTTCGGACGGCGCGGCGCCCGGCTGGACGACGATGACCTGCACCGCCGGGAATTCGATGTCCGGATTGTCGTTGACGTCCATCCGGTTGAAGCTGACGAGCCCTGCCATCAACAGAAGCGCGAACAGCACGATCGGCGGCACCGGGTTGCGGATGCACCAGGCGGAGATGTTGCGAAAGCTCATGATTCAAACGCCCTTGTGCGCCCGCAGGCTGCGTGTGCGACCAATTCTACTGCGACGATTTCTGGACCACCGGCTTCACCTTGTCGCCGGGGTTCAGGAATGCGCCCGCCAGCACGACGACCTTCTCGTTGCCGGTCAGTCCCGACGCGATCGACACGCCGCCGTCGGTGACGGTGCCGACCTTCACCAGCTTGCGCTCGATCTTGTCGTCCGCGCCGACGACCAGCACGAAATTGCCGTCGGGTCCGCTCTGCACCGCGCTTTCGGGGAGCAGTGGCGCCTGTTCGGTGCCCGAGACGAGCCGCGCGTCGGCAAAGCCGCCGGGGCGCAGCGCGGCGCTGTACGGGACCGCGATGCGCGCCGTGCCCTGCCGCGTGTCCATGTTGACGATCGGCGAAACCTGCCACACCTGCCCGGCGATCTGCAGGTTGGTGCCGACAGGCGTGATGGTCGCACGGGTGCCGACCTTGACGCGCTGCAAATCGGCTTCGGCAAGCTGCGCCAGCATTTCCATCTCGCCGCCGCGCGCCATGCGGAACAGCACGCCGCTGCCCGCGCCGACGACCTGGCCGGGTTCGACCTGACGCGTCAGGACCAGCCCCGCCGCCGGGGCGACGATGTTGAGGCGGCCGTTGCGCGCCAGTGCTTCCTGATATTGCGCCTGCGACACGCGGACGCGCGCGTTGGCGGCATCGCGGGTCGCACGCTTGCGGTCCATGTCCGCCTTCGAGATGAAGCCGCGGCCGACCAGCGCCTGCGCGCGCTCCAGCTCCGCCTGCGCCAGATCGGCATCGGCCTGCGCGACCTTGATCGAGGCAGCGAGGCTCGCCGCCTGCTGCGACTGCACGGCGCGGTCGATCACTGCGAGCGTCTGGCCCGCGCCGACCCACTGGCCGGGCTCGACGAGCACGCGGACGACCTGTCCGCCCTCGCCCGCGATGCCGACCGGCATTTCGCGGCGCGCCGCGATCGTGCCGTTGGCGGCGATCGCCGCCTGCACCGAGACGCGGCCGGGAATCACGACGGTGACGTTCGGCACATTCTGCGCCCCCGCGCCGCCGGCGCCGCCGGCGCCGCCCGCGGCCGTATCGGCGCCCTTGCTGTGCGCGAACGCATACCAGACGCCGAGCAGGATGACCGCGATCAGCGCGACCGCCGCGATCGTCAGCATCCGCTTGCGGCGGTTGTCATCGGCTTCGTAAAAGCTTTCGGTCCCCGCCAGGCTGTCCATCGAATCCACTTTCCGCTCGTAATTCACGCCACATCCCCTCGGCCGTCGACCTGCTGCCGACGGCAGTGCAAGCCGCACCGCAGGGGCGCAGCCAGATTTCCGGTCGGTGTATTACCCTATTAAATCACCGCGCGCAAGGGGTGAAACAGGCCCCCTCGCCCCACCCTCCGGGCACGGCGTCATAAGCTGGTCGGGCAGCAAATTCCAGTGCTTGGCTACGAAAATGGGGGCGACCGACATGCGTCGGCCGCCCCCGATTTCTTCGCTGCCAGGTCCGGATCGGACCCGGCGGTTCGCGGCGTCAGCGTACCCGGCCGCGCCGGATCAGGTTGACGATCGCCAGCAGGATGATCGCGCCGATGAACGCCGTGACCAGCGTCCGCCAGTCGAACGCGTCGCCGCGCAGATGCCCACCGCCGAACACGCCGCCGAGCAGCAGCCGGCCCAGAATAGAGCCCACGCACCCGACGATGATATTCAGGAAAATGCCCTGCTGGGCGTCGGTGCGCATCACGATGCTGGCAAGCCAGCCGATAATGCCACCCATCACAATAGCGATAATGAAACTAATCATGATTGACCCCCTACGATCAATGGTCTGCCCGACGTTGCGGACAGTCTGTGCTACCCTAAATCACTGCAATCGCCTAGCGAAATGGAGGAGCGCGCGCGGTTGCCGGGGCGCCGTTCACCGAGGACAGGCGCAAGGTACGAAATCGATCATCCCTATGATCTCCCCTTTCCGGTCGGCGAGCCCGTCAACGGGCGATCGGGCAGCAGCCGATAGGCGAATAATGCGAGAGGGGAGGAAAAGGTTCCCGGCCGTCGCCCGAAGGCCACGGCCGGGAAGAGGAGGATCAGTTCCGGTCGGGGAACTGCTCCGGGTCGCAAGGACGGGATAAGCAGCCTTGTTTGACCGCGATGTGACGGCGATCACTGGTTCGAATTTTTTCGGGTGATGGGCCGCAGGCGGGCGGCAGCGGCGAGCGCCGGAACAACGGACCCGCGGGCGCGCCGCAGGGCGCGCATATAAAGCCGGGCGCATACGAAATGGGGGCCGACATCGCTGCCAACCCCCACTATCCGGTTGCGTCCCTCGCCGCGCTTCGCCGCTGCATCCCGGCTCCCTGTCCTTTCGGTCAGTGACCCGCAAAACGCCGCGCCGCCGCGTGCGCCGGAACGGTCCGGCGATGGTTCGGTCGGCCCCCTTTCGGGGGCCGGCCTCACCTGGAAAGCCCTTCATCATCTCGTCCGTGCCTCTGCCGAAACAGCTGCGCTTTCAAAGCGATGGCCTGCATTTCCGTACCCGATCGGGTCCGCCTCAACTCGTGGGAATCGCTGCGTTCCGTGATCCGGCTATCGGTTGCTTTCCTCGTCGTCCCTCTCCGTTCTCGTCCGGCCAGTCTTGCAACTGCCCTTCTCGTCCCGGCGGTCCGTCGTCTCCGGCGTCCGATGATTTGAAGCTGTCACGAACGCGGGATGCCGCCAACAGAAAACGCACGCAAAGCAGCAATCATACCCGTTCGCTTGTGGATAAGTCCGGCATTAGCAACAAGCGGATTCGCCGCGGCATTTTTGTAACATTAGCGCAGCATTTTCGGAGTCGTCGCCCCGACCGCGGTTCCCGACTCATCGCCGCGACTCGATTCGCGAAACCGCAAAAGGCGACTCGCCGTCGCGGTTCAAGCGCGACCGAGGTCGCCCTTGCCCACCGTCCCCGACGCCATTTCGAGCATCCGGTCGAGGCTCTTGCGCGCCGCGAGGCGAAGCTCTTCGTCCATCTCGATCCGCGGCTTGAGGTCGCGGAGCGCGAGGTAGAGCTTCTCCATCGTGTTGAGCGCCATATACGGGCAGATATTGCAGTTGCAGTTTCCATCCGCGCCCGGCGCGCCAATGAAGGTCTTTTCGGGCAGCGCCAGCTCCATCTGGTGGATGATGTGCGGCTCGGTCGCGACGATCAGCGTGTCGCCGGGGAAGCTCTTCGCGAACTGCAAGATGCCGCTCGTCGATCCGACATAGTCGGCATGGTCGACGATGTGCGGCGGACATTCGGGATGCGCCGCGACCGGCGCGCCCGGATGCTGCGCCTTCAGCTTCAGGAGCTCGGTCTCGCTGAACGCCTCGTGGACGATGCACACGCCCGGCCACAGCAGCATGTCGCGCCCGAACTTGCGGTTGAGATAGCCGCCAAGGTGCCGGTCGGGGCCGAAGATGATCTTCTGGCTTTCGGGGATCTGGCTGATGATCGTCTCGGCGCTCGACGAGGTGACGATGATGTCGGAGAGCGCCTTCACCGCCGCCGAACAGTTGATGTAGGTCAGCGCGATATGGTCGGGATGCTGCGCACGGAAACGCGCGAACTGTTCGGGCGGACAACTGTCCTCGAGGCTGCATCCCGCATCCATGTCGGGCAGGATCACCGTCTTCTGCGGCGACAGGATCTTCGCCGTCTCGGCCATGAACTTGACCCCGCAAAAGGCGATCACGTCGGCGTCGGTGTCGGCCGCCTTGCGCGACAGCTCGAGCGAGTCGCCGACGAAATCGGCCAGATCCTGGATCTCGGGCTTCTGGTAATAATGCGCGAGGATGACGGCGTTGCGCTCCTTGCGCAGGCGCTCGATTTCGGCGCGCAGGTCGAGACCCGACAGATTTTCGCGAACGGGAGCAGTCATGGCTTTTCCTTATATGGCTTTGCCTTGGGCGGCGCTCTACACCGCGGCCGCCCCAAGGGCAATTCGCCGTATCAGCTTCCCGCGAGCTTCGCCGCGAGCGCAACCACCGGCGGCGTCAGCGACAGAAGATAGACGGTCACGCGCACCGCGATGACCAGCAGCGCCACCGCTTTCGTCGCCGGATGGACGTGCCCCAGCGCGCGCCGATCGTGCAGCGCGACGATCCCGACGACGCCAAGCTGGATCAGCGCCACCGGAATGTCCGCCCAGCCGATCATCATCGGCATCGGCAACAACCGGCCGAGCGCCGGTTCGAGAATGACGATCGTCGCACCGATCATCAGCCGCCGGTGCCATTCGGTGTCGCGCCGCCGGCGGATCGCCGCCATCGCGGTCAGCCCGAACGCGAGCGACTCCACGGTCGTCAACGCCAGGAAATAGGGCGGCGTGAAAAAGGGTGGAAAGCGGTTCAGCGCCAGCGACGCCAGCCCGACGAAAATGCCGAGGCAGACGATCAGCGCGGCGAGCGCGGCCCCGGCCCAGCCGAGCCGCCGGTGCAGCGCCAGGTTGCCGCGAAGCTCAAGCGTCGGCTGGACGATCAGCAACCCCAGCCAGGCCAGCATCGCGACGCCGTGCAGATGCACCCAGAAGGGCGCCCGCACCGGATCGACGAACCCGCGCAGCGCGAATTGCAAAAAGCCGAAGATGATGAAGATGGCGAGCCCGATCGCCATTCGCTGCCAGAAACGTTCGGTGCGCACCGCACCCTCGACGATCGTCGCCATACCCCACTCCCCAAGCCATTCCCGGGCGGAGACTATCGCAAGCGGGACCGGTGCGAAAGCCTCAGCGCGCGGGGTCGTCCGCGAAGCGCGCGGCTACCTTCGCGTCGATCCCCGCCGCCTTCAGCGGCATCGCGAAACTCTGTTCGACCGCCGTGCGCGCCGCCCCCTTCGCGAGGCGCATCGGCACCGTCGCCTTCGCCTGCCTGATCAGCTCTTCCTGCGCCGCCTTGCGGTTCGCGGCGTCGAGCGTCTTTTCGGCGTCGGTCAGCGTCAACAGGATCACCCCGTCGCGAAACTCGCTGATCGAATCCAGATCGATCTCGGGCCCGGCGAGGCGGAGCGGCGGCAGCGTCACCGTCAGCGCCTTCGTCGCGGCATCCCAGTCGAGGTCGGACTGCCTGAGCTTGCCAAGGTCGAGTTCGTAGCGAACGGTGCCGGGCATGATCAGCGTCTTCTTGGCTTCGAGGCCCAGCCGCGACTGGGTCGAGGTGACGACCGCGACATAGCGCGCGGTGAAGGGCACCAGCACATTCTGTTCCTGCAATCCCTGCAGGCTCGCTGCGACAACTGTCTCTGGGTCGAAGCCCTTCTGCCAGTCGCGCCAGACGCTGACCGCCCACCAGGCGGCGAGCGCGAGCAACGCAGCAGCGGCGAGCAGGATCAGGCGCGGCAACAGGCGCGGTGCGGGCGAGGACGCGGGCGTGGTCATGGTGCCTTGTAATCCGAACAGTCGGGCGCCGGCCGGTCCATTTCACGGCGCGACGTCGCGGGGTTGTAGTGCAGCACGCGATCATAGCTGCAACGGGGATCGGGCGCGCGCACCAGATCGGCACGCTTCAGCCTGGCCGCGCTGTTGTCCTCCGACCGGCGCGAGCTGCGCGGGAAGGTCGCCGCGGCCGCCAGCACGAGCGCCATCGGCATCAGGCCAGCACCCACTCGTCGTCCTGCGCCCGCACGACGCCGCGCGCCTGAAGGTCGAGCAGGTGCGCAAGCACCGACCGCCCCGCCGCGCCGGTCAGCCGGGGGTCGAGACCCTTGTACATATGCTTCACCATCTCGGGGATCGCACGCGTCCCCTTGTCGAGTTCGCGCAATATCTGCCGCTCGCGCTGCTTGCGATGGCCCAGCATCCCGCGCACCAGTTGCCTCGGCTTGGTCACCGCGGGGCCGTGCGCCGGATAATAGATGCGGTCGCCGCGCTCGTACAGCTTCGACAGGCTTGCCATATAGGCGGCCATATCGCCGTCTGGCGGGCTCACCACGCTCGTCGACCACGCCATCACATGGTCGCCGGTGAACAGCGCCCCGCTTTCGACGAGCGCGAAGCAGAGGTGGTTCGACGTATGCCCCGGCGTCGCGACCGCCTCGATCGTCCAGCCGTCGCCCGCAATCCGCTCGCCGTCGGTGAGCACGCGGTCGGGCGCATAGTCGCTGTCGAAGGCCGAATCCGCCCGCGGCCCGTCGTCGGCCAGCGCCAGCGGCGCGCAGCCGATGATCGGCGCGCCCGTCGCCGCCTGCAAGGGACGCGACGCGGGACTATGGTCGCGGTGCGTGTGCGTGCAGAGGATCGCGGCGATGCGCTGGCCCGCGGTCGCGCGCAGGATCGCCTCGACATGCCCGACGCCGTTGATGTCGGCGGGGTCGCCGATGCTGAGGCCGCTTCCGGTCGGGCCCGGATCGATCACCGCGACGTCGCTCCCCGCCCCGACGATCCACGTCTGGGTGCCGGTGAAGGTATAGGGTGAGGGATTGGGCGCGAGCACGCGGCGCACCAGCGGCTCATGCTGCTCGCAGTCGCCGGCGCGGATCGTGTCGGGCCAGGGCCTTTCGTCGCTCATGCCCGTCCATGTGGCACCGCGCGGCGCGAAGGAAAAGGGCAGCGGGAGAAAAAGGCGGCACCAATAGAGAAAGGGAGCGAACATGGCCGCCCCCTTTCCCCGCCCCTATCGCCAGCGCCACCGGGGAATGGGCGCCGGCCAGGAAGATGGTCGGGCCTCAGTCGCCCGATTTCTCGAGATCGGCGATCGCCTTGTCGAGGTCGGCGGCGACCTTCGCGCGCATGTTCTCCGACAGGCCGCGCGCCGTCTCGGCCTTCATGAAGCCGTCGCGCGCCTTCTTCAGCGCCGCCAGCCGCGCCGCCTTGCTTTCGGCGGTGTCGCCGCAGCGGATCATATAGATGTGCTGGCGCTTGTTGCCGTCGACCTCCTCGCGGTTGACGATCGGCGCGGTCTTCGACCCGTCGCCGCACTTGCCCATCACCATCGCCTTGCCATCGAAGCTCTGCCACGCGCCATGCGCGACCATCGGCGGCAGGGGCGGCATCGGAGGCATCGGCGCCATCACGGTGCGGATACGTTCCTTGCGCTTCGCCTCCAGCTTGTCGGCGATCGCCTCGGCCTGCGCGCCGCCGATCCCCTGCTCCTTGAGCGTCGCAAGCACATCGTCGCGCGACAGGCTGCCGGGGGTGCGGATCTCGACGCGCTTATACTTGCCGTCGGCGGGCGCCAGCATCACCGCGGGCTTGCCCTCGCCATCGCCGTCCTGGCGGATCACGATCCGGTGAACCTCGCGCTTCTTGCCGTCCTTTTCGGCAGCGTCGCCGTCGTGCTGCTCGGCGAAGATCATCGCATGGGGCGCATCGGGCGCCGCCGGAGCCTCGGGCGGCAGCGGCGCGTCGGGCGCGGCGGGGGGTGCAGGCGGCGCAGCGGCCTCGGCATCGGCCTGCACGCTCGCGGTCGCAGCGGGCACCAGCGTCGCGGTCGTCGCCAGCACCGCCACCGCGGCACCGCCGACGAGCAGCCGGCCGACCAGCCCGCGCTTCTTCGAAATATCCTGCTGCATCAGCATCGTCAGTCTCTCCTGCAGATTGTCGTGGACCGCCATCGGCGCCGCGAGCGACAGCCGCGATCCGACCGCCGCCTTGGCGATCGCGGTGGCATAGCGCGCGGTCCGCACATTGCGCGGGGCGGTGTCGGTCATCGTCAGGACGCGCGCGTCGCACGCCGCCTCCTGGTCGAAACGGAAGGCGCGGATCGCGCGCCAGGCAAGGGGGTTGAACCATTGCGCCGCGAGCAGCAGCAGCGCCGCGGCATTCGCCCACAAGTCGCCGTGGCGATGGTGCGACAGCTCGTGATCGATCGCCAGCGCGCGCTCTTCGGTCGCGTAGCGCGCGAAGAAATCGTGCGGCACCGCGACGAAGCGCCGCCACAGGCCGAACGCGACCGGCCCGTCGACCGCGTCGGTCATGATCAGGCGGATGCTGCCCAGCGGCTCGAGCTCGACCGCTCCGTCCAACACCCCGGCACGAAATCGCTGATGCGACAGCGCCGCGCTGACGAGCACCGCGACGAAGCCCAGCGCCCACAGCACGAACAGCAGGGGCAGCGCATCGGCAAGCGTCCAGCTCGCCTCGGGAATGGCGACCGGCGTCCCGACCGCCTGGGCAGCGTCGACGACCTCCATCAGCACCACGTCGGCGGGCACCGCCGACGACACCACCGGCGCCGGATCGGCGAAGGGCAGCGGCGGCAGCACCAGCCGCAGCGCGGGGACGAGCCACAACGTATAGGCGAGCTGCGGGCCGAAATGGCGGGCAAAGGGCTTGCGGATGACGAGCACCGCAAGGACGAGCGCGGCGGTGGCGACCATCGTGTCGCCCCAGACCTGCATGATCATCGCGGCGCTCATGACTTGAGCTTCCGCAGCAGGGCTTCGATCTCGGCGATGTCGGTGTCCGACAGCGCCTCGCGCTCGGCGAGATGCGCGATCAGCGGGCTCACCCGCCCGCCGAACAGCCGGTCGACGAAGCGCTGCGATTCCTCGCCGACCGCGTCGGCGCGCTCGACCGCGGGACTATAGAGATAGCGGCGCCCGTCGGCTTCCGCCGTGACCGCGCCCTTCTGGACCAGCCGCGCCAGCAGCGTCTTCACCGTCGCCTGCGTCCATCCGTTGATCTTGCCGATACGCTGGGTCAGGTCGGCCGCGGTCTGCGGGGCTTTGTCCCACAGCGCCGACAGCACCTGCATTTCGGAATCGCTTGCTCTTTCCGCCATGGTGGAACCCCTCCTCTAGGCGTTGATCTGCAACGCGACTACAAATGTAGTCAATCGGCTGAATGCTTCATGAACAAGATGAACGGCACCCGATGCAGCTGTCACCACACCATCGATAGCGAGCGGCGCGCCATGTAGGCCGCGGAACAAAAGTCGGCAGTGGCGAAGACGACCCGCGCCAGCGCGATCGCGCGGAACCGCTCGGCGAAAGCCGCGCGCTTCGCTCGGTGCTGGCCCCCCTCGCTAGGCGACCGCATTCGCGACCGGCGCCGCGTCATAGAGCCCGTCATAGTCGGGAAGCGGAACGTGCGCCGAGAAGATGCTCGCGATCAACCGGTCGACCGCCGCGGCATATCCAAGCGATCGTTCGGTAAACTGGGCCGAGGCGGAGGCGCACGCCGATTGGAGGCGGGCATAGGTGGCGGAATCGCCGGCCAGCGTTCGGATCGCAGCAAGATAAGAGTCGATATTCTCGGGCACAGCTTCCAGGATACATTCGCCGATCACGGGGAGCGCATTGGACAACCTGCTGGTGATGACGGGCTTGCCGGTAAGGACAGCCTCGGCGCAGACAAGCGGCATGCCCTCGCAAAAGTCGCCGCGGGTCGGCACGATAAGAGCGTGGCAATCATGATAGGCGGCATCGAGTTCGCGACGTTCGAGGCGTCCGCGCAGCGTAACGCAGTCTCCCAGTCCGAGCCGATCGACCTCGGCGCGAAGCTCGGACAGCGCCCCGCCGTCCCCGCAAACGTCGATCGATACGGCGCGCCCCGGCGCATCGCGAAGCGCCTGCGCCATCGCGAGCAGATCGAATACCCCTTTGTTCCGTTCCACACGACCGGAAAACAGCAGCCTGAATGGCGAGGCGGGATCCGCGAACGGATCGGCGGGATGGGGATCGCTCGCGGCAAACTGCGACGTCCATCCGAAATACGGCAGGTGCGCGGCGCCGTCGGAGCGGGCCTGCACGCCGCATTCGGGCGAACAGCCCATCGCCCCGGCGGCAATATGGCGAAAGAACCACGAATCCAGCTTCCGGATAAGTCTCTTGAGCGTTCCCCGCGGCTCGAAGCCGTTCGGCCAGCGCACATTGTGAAAATTCACCGCGACCGGGATGCCGAGCAACTTGAACAGGGCAAGCATGAAATAATGCGTCGATCCGGAATCGATGATCGCCAAATCGGCCCCGATGCGCCGTGCATAGACGGCAAGCCGGACGCCATACCAAATACGCGAAAGATGGAAGCCGGGGCCGGTCGCCCTCTCGCCGCGGCGCGGCAGGTTTCGGAAAGTCAGGCCGTCCTGTTCGATGCTGCCCGCGTCCGCGTTGCTGGTGACCAGTACGCCGGTGATGCCGTGGGCGACAAGCAGGCGGCGGAGTTGCTGCGAAAAGGAAAAGCCGGTGACGCCGGCCGCAATGCCGCCCTCGCGCATCGCGTCGGCGACGATGTTGCCCGGCCCAAGAGCGCAGAAGATTTTCATTGCGGACTGTCTATCTCTGTCGTGCAGCCCTGCCAACACCCGCGCCGGACAATTGGACCAATATGGGATGGCGCCAGCTGTCGGGATTTTTGACACCCCCGCGCCCCGGTAAGGAATCGCTAACCAGCGTGTGCCGCCGGAATCGCCGTTGCCCGAAAATTGGCACGCGCCTTGTATGGTATAAGATGTTCCCGAGTGTTCCGCTCAATGGAGCGGTGGGGGACATCAGTCTGGTCCCTGATGTCCCCTGCCCCCACTCCGGAAATCCCCACTTGCCCCCGACGCAAACGGGGGGCGGAGCGGCCGAAAGGCCCCGCCCCCCGGATGCTTTGATCCCGTCATCGGCAGCGTCCGGCCCGCGCGCGCGAAAAAGGCGCGAGAAGCTTCCTCCTCGCGCCTTTCGTCTGCGACCCGGAAAAGGCGCCTTACAGGCCGTCGAGCCCCTTGCTGACCAGCACGTTCACCGCGACACGGCGGTTCTGCGCCTTGCCCTCGGGGGTGCTGTTGTCCGCCGTCGGGTCGGCTTCGGCCATCCCGGTCGGGGTCAACATGCGATAGGGCTTCCAGCCGCATGCCTGCTGCAGATAGTTCACGACGCGCCCGGCGCGCTTCTCGCTGAGGACCTGGTTATATTCCTCGCTGCCCACCGAATCGGTGTAGCCCACGACGAGGAGCAGGGCATTGTCCATGCCCTCGGCCTGGCTCGCGGTGGCGCACAGATCGGCCTTCGCCTGCTCCGACAGCACGGCCTTGCCGGAGTCGAAGTTCACGTTCGTCGTGCTCTTGATATTATATTTGTCGATGTCGCCCATGCGGCCGCGCAGCGCTTCGGTCGCCGCGGTCTGCTCGGCAAAGCGCTGGTCGGTGCCGGTGCGGATCATGTTCGCGGTACGCAGATCCTTGCTCTTCAGCACGACCTGGTTCGCGACCAGCCCGCCGTCCCACTGCAGAGTCTCCACCGTGACGGGCAGCCCGTTGAGCAGCGCATTCGTCGCCATCTTGCTGCTGCCGAGGCCCAGGAAGCCGCCGTTCGCCTTGACCTTGGTGCTTTCGCTCAGGAAAATGACGGTGTTGGTGCCGTCGGCCGCCGTCACCTGCATCCGGTTGCCGCTGCGCGCCGAGATCATGCCCTCGAGCTTCGGCCCTTCGGTGAGCTCGGACAGCGGCGGGATCTGGGCATAGACGGTCGCGACAGCATCGCCGCCCGCCGTGCCCTGTGCGGTGTCCTGCGACTCCTGCGCGGCAAGGCTGGCCGACGCGGGCGCGGCCAGCATCGCCAGTGTCAGCAAAATTCCGGAACTCTTCGAAACGGCACCCATATGCTACTCCTTCAACGGGGTGGCAGGGGCACGCGCGTTCGCATGACCCCTTCTGGCACAGGAATACTCGCGGCCACGGCGAAAGTTGCGCGGGTCGTCGGGCGCCTTGCACGGCTAATCGAGGATCGCCTGCCCGCTCATTACGGCGGAAATCCGCGCCTGCCGTCGCTTTTCGCAACAAGACCAACGCCCTAGGCTTGGCGAGTCCCCGGTAGTTGGCGGCAGGCGGGTGGCTGTTAAAAAAAAGCGCGGGAACCGTGGGCTCCCGCGCTTTTCGGTCCGCTGGCGGGCGATCACCCCGCCGGGGTCGGCGCCGGTTCGTTCGCCGGCGCCGGATCGGCGCCGGTGTCGGCCGCTGCCGACGCGCCCGCCGTTTCGGCGACGGCCGCCGCGAACTGGTCGGCACTGAAGCTCATCGCCAATCCCTTTTCGGTCAGGAAGAAGGCCTTGCGCGGCACGCGCACCTCGCCCTTGTCGGTCGCGACGACAACGCCGTCGGCATCGGCCGACTTCACCTTGCCGACGACCGACGTGCCGCCGACACCGCGAATTTCGGCGCCCGGCACCAGGGCGGTTTCCAGCGCGGCCGCCGCGTCGGCGGCCTGCTTGTCGAGCGCAGCGGTCAGTTGCGCAGCCGTGATCGTGATCGCCAGACCCTTGTCGGTCTGGGCAAAGACGTTCGCGGGCAGCGCCGCCTGGCGGCCGCCGAAGTCGACCACGACGACGCTGCCGTCGTTGCTGGCGATCGGGCCGAGTTCGACGCCTTCGGAATCATGGACTTTCGCGCCGACGTCGAGCTTGACGGTCGACGCGGCAGGCTGCGCCTGCGCCAGCGCGGCGGTGCCGGTCGTGGCGGCAAGGGCGAGGGAGAGGGACGTCATCAGGCCTGCATATTTGCGCATTTCGGGCTTTCTCCTTGGATTGCATCGGGAATGCATGGGGTTTGCGATGCCCGTCAAACGCGCCAGCGCGCCCGAAAATACCCCCGTTCGGTCGAGCCGTGGCAACGGCGGGACGAACGGAGCGCGGGCGAGCTTCTCTCCGAAGCGGCCTTTTCACCGAAGGGGCTCGCCCCGGGATCGCGGGCGCACCCGGCAAGGCGGCCGCCTGTCGTCGGCTCGACCGGCTGTCGAATGTGCTGCCACAAAATCTTCCCCGCTTGCGGGGAGGGGGACCGCCGAAGGCGGTGGAGGGGCTGGCGTCCTGAAGCGGCGCTGCGGCACGACGCGAGCCCCTCCGTCAGCGCTGCGCCGGAGACGCAGTTTATCCTGAGCGCCTGCAAGACAATCGAAGGGCGCAGCCACCGCCCCGCAAGCGGGGAGGATCGAACATCCGCTCCCCAACCCAACCCGAACCGATCCCCTACCCCCCGAACTTCGCATCATCGGGGATCACCGCCCAATTCTTCTCCGCGGCGGCGATGAAGCCGGCGCGGTCCTGGTCCCACTTCGCCTTCACATCCTGGTTGAAATTCAGGTACAGCTTGCCGCCGACCACGGCATAGGCCAGCGGGTCGCCGGGCGCGAGATAGCCGCGCGACATCGCCCACGAACAATGGCCGCCATATTGCGGCGCAAAGGCCGCGGGATCGGCCTTGAACATCGCGGCATGCGCCGCGCTCGCGAAATGATAGATTGCCCCGTCATGCTCGACGGCAAAGGCGGCGTCGCCCTTCACCGGCACGCCGTCGCCTTCGAAATAGCTGACCGCATCATAGCCGCTGACCGCGATATGGCCGCCCTCGACCCCGACATAGACCGGCTTGGCCCAGGCATGGGGGGTGAACGCCGCCGCCGACAGCGGCAGCGCCGCCGCCGCCAGCAGCGCGAACAGAAATGGCTTCTTCATGGGACCGACTCCGACAGACATTATGCCGCCAGTTCGCCGGAAAATGGCGCACGGTTACACCCGCTTGGCGCGGCCCCGGTTCGGCTGGCGTTCATCTTGACGTGTTAACCCCTATCTTCCGGGGATCAGGGAATGCGCGCGATGAAGACACCTGCCCCTTATGCGATCCTCCTCCTCGCGGCGCTCGCCGCGCCCGCGCACGCGCACGCGCAGGACGACGATCTCGCGCAGACCGGGTCTCCACCGCAAAGGACGTCGATCCTCTACACCTATGGCGACGATCCCTGCCCCGAGACGACGGGCGACGAAATCGTCGTCTGCGCGCAGCAGCCCGAATCCGACCGCTACCGCGTACCCAAGGATCTGCGCCACCAGAATGAGGAGGCGCCCGCCGGCGGAGGCTCGTGGGCGTCGAAGGTCGAGGGGTATGACGCTGTCGCGCGCCAGACGCGTCCCGACAGCTGCTCGCCCGTCGGCAGCTACGGCTTCACCGGCTGCGCCGCCGCGGCGCTGCGCCAATGGTTCGAGGCGCGCCGCGCCGGAACCCCCTGAGGCAGCAAGCCGCATTCATCGCAGAGCCAGCATGGCGCGCGCATAACGTCGCCGCTCTTCAAGGGAGGAAATCATGCGCAAAGCCTTGCTGGTCGCCGCGGCGCTCGTCGCCACCCCTGCGCTGGCGCAGGCCAACCCCCAGATCGACTATCCCGCGTTCCAGACGCTCACCGCCCGCGTCGCGCCGCAGCGCGCCGACCGCCTGCTCGCCTTCGATCGCTTCAAGGCCGAGGCCGCGAAGCCTGGCGCCCTGCTCCTCGACGCGCGCTCGAAGGACGCCTTTGCCGCGGGGCATATCGCGGGCGCGGTCAACCTGCCGCTCACCGATTTCACGGCGGAGAGCCTCGCGGCGGTGATCGGTCCCGATGCGAACCGCCCCATCCTCATCTATTGCAACAATAATTTCTCGAACAACCAAAGCCCCGTGCCCGTCAAGGCGGCCGCGCTCGCACTCAATATCCAGACCTTCATCAACCTCGTCGGCTATGGCTATCCCAACGTCGCCGAGCTCGCCGACGTCGTCGATCTGCGCGATCCGAAGGTCGAGTGGGTGACGGGGTAACCGGAGCAGGCGGCCCAAGCCACCCTCGTCGTCGCAGCCTTCGCCGGGATGACGGAAGGGTGGCAGCCACGCAATTTTCGCACTCCCCCCTTGCCAAGCGCGACATTTTGCATCATTGGCACCCCCATGCGCGGCAACGCCCTTCTTCTTCTGCGACTTACACGCCCTTGGGCGTGACACTGGCTGCGCAGCTGTCGCGGCCACCCGCTCAAGGGTCCGATCGACAAGCGACACCAACTCCGCAGAAGAAGTTTACACCCCATGACCATGCTCCGCGACCCCTCGGTCAAATATAGCGCCTTCCCGCAGGTTCCCTTGAGCCACCGCGAATGGCCCGGCCGCGTCACCACCAAGGCGCCCATCTGGCTCTCGACCGACCTGCGCGACGGCAACCAGTCGCTGATCGACCCGATGGATGCCGAGAAAAAGACCCGCTTCTTCGACCTGCTGGTCAAGTGCGGGTTCAAGGAGATCGAGGTCGGCTTCCCCGCCAGCGGCGCGACCGACTTCGACTATATCCAGGGCCTCGTCCGCGGCGGCCGCATCCCGGAGGGCGTCACCCCGCAGGTGCTGACGCAAAGCCGCGCCGACCTCATCCGCACCAGCTTCGACAGCCTCGAAGGCGCGAAGACCGCGATCGTCCACGTCTATAACGCGGTCAGCCCCGCGTGGCGCAAGATCGTGTTCAACATGGAAATGCCCGAGATCAAGGGCATCGCGATCGAGGGCGCGAAGCAGCTCCGCGACAATGCCGCGCGCCTCCCCGGCACCGACTGGCGCTTCCAGTACAGCCCCGAAACCTTCTCGACCGCCGAACTCGATTTCAGCATCGAATGCTGCGAGGCGGTGATGCAGATCCTCCAGCCGACGGCCGAGAACCCGATCATCCTCAACCTCCCCGCAACGGTCGAGGCGTCGACGCCGAACATCTACGCCGACCAGATCGAGTATTTCTGCAAGAACCTGCCGAACCGCGACACCGCGATCATCTCCCTGCACACCCACAACGACCGCGGCACCGGCGTCGCGGCGGCCGAGCTCGGCCTGCTCGCGGGCGCCGACCGCGTCGAGGGCTGCCTGTTCGGCAATGGCGAGCGCACCGGCAACACCTGCCTCGTCACCGTCGCGCTCAACCTGTACACGCAGGGCGTCGATCCCGAACTCGACTTCTCGAACATCGACGAGGTCATCCAGACGGTCGAATATTGTAACAACCTGCCCGTCCACCCGCGCCACCCCTATGGCGGCGAGCTCGTTTACACGGCGTTCTCGGGCAGCCATCAGGACGCGATCAAAAAGGGCTTCGCCGCGCGCGAGCGCCAGAATGACGAGCGCTGGGAAGTCCCCTATCTGCCCATCGACCCCGCCGACTTGGGGCGCAGCTACGAAGCGGTGATCCGCGTCAACAGCCAGTCGGGCAAGGGCGGCGTCGCCTGGGTGCTCGAACAGGACAAGGGGCTGAAACTGCCCAAGAAGATGCAGGCGAGCTTCAGCCATGTCGTCCAGGCGCTGGCGGACGAAACCAGCCGCGAACTCGGCGCCGAGGACATCTGGCACGCCTTCGAACGCCAGTATCTGACGACCGAAGCCAAGCGCTTCCAGCTCGTCGACTGGTCGGAAACGCACAGCGGCGCCGACCGCATCTTCGCCGGCAAGCTCACCATCGACGGCACCCCCCGCAGCGTCAGCGGGCGCGGCAACGGCCTGATGTCGAGCGTCATCGCCGCGCTCCGCGAAAGCGGCGGCCCCGTGATGGACATCGTCGACTACAGCGAGCACGCGATCGGCCAGGGCAGCAATGTGCAGGCCGCGGCCTACGTCGAATGCCGCACCGCCGACGGCAAGAGCCTGTTCGGGTGCGGGCTGGATACCGACGTCGCGACGGCGAGCGTGCGGGCGATACTTAGCGCGGCGAATGGGGCTTAGCAGCTAGGCTGCACGCTTTCTGAACAGCGCGGCCAAGCGCCCCTTCCAGCCTTCGGAGTGCACAATCCGAGCGTGGTGAAGGCTCTCCCTCAGAATTTCACCCTTGGTAAGTTTCGAAATAGGCCGCCAATCGCCCGTAAAGACGTAGATGGCGTTGTCCCTTCGGAGGCTTTCAAGGACGATAATGCCGTCGCCCCGAAAAACGTAAGCCATATAGTCGTCGAACCCGCCTTCGCCGACCCAACGCTCATCTGGACCGAAGTCTTCAAGCGCCTTCTGTCGATCAAGAACAATCTCGCGCGATTTGGGGTTCATGCGTGCAGTGGCTTGGTCGACGTGCTCTTGGATTTGTTCCCAAGGATATTTTCCGGTGGGAAGCAGCTTCCAGTTCGCTTTCCGAATTGCAGGCAAGACGATGCGGTCCAGTTGCACCGTAGCGATCTCGCACGAACCGAATAGTTCGAGGAACAGGTTGATCGTATGCAATGCACGATCGCGATGAGTGACTGAGCGGTAAAGAACGTCGGACATCACTATGCGCTGCGTGTCATTCTCAACGTAAGTCAATTCAACGCTCGGCGGCGAAACCAAATCACGCTGATAACAAAGGCGAGTGATGTCCTTGTGCTCGGTGTGCTCTGTGCCATCCCACGTGGTCCAGGACCAACTGATGGTGCGAATATACCTCATCTCTCTGGGCAGATCGCGCCGAGCGATCCAACGACCCTCAGCATTAAAACGAGAAATGGGCCCCACGATGGACGGCAAGATCGTCTCGCCCGCGCCGGGATCTTCGCTCAGACCCATGCGCGTCAATTCATCGGGATTTTCGATCTCGTACATGAGGCGGAAGCCTTCGCCCTCAGGCACAACGCCCCAGTAAAGATCGATATTTCGAACTCTCTTTCGACCAATTCGCATTTCAAAAATCTCCAAAAAAAAGCCGCCTTTCGGCGGCCCTAGTTATCCACGCGGCGGGAAGTCATCGTTCCCGTACGAGTCCTTGTCCCTGATCTGACCATTGGGGCGGTGGATCACCACCTCGCTCCTCTGATTGATCGCGATTTCCCTAGCCGCAGCCTGCGCTTCGGCTTGGGTGCGGTGAGTGGATGTCACCCGTTCATTGCCCGCACCGCGAACGGCCCAGCCATCGCCATGCGGAACCACATGTTGGTTCTTTCCCATACGCTCATTCCCAAACATCCCGCGGCACGATTGCCGACGATTACGTACTGTTATATCCGTACGGTTGCGCGCTGTCAACTCACGTGGTACGATACCGTCTGGTGGCCGAAACCGCGCAGCGGTTTCGGCCAATGCCGATTCCGCTGGGGAGTAATCATGGCGCTGGCCAATAAAATTAAAGAACTTCGAATTAAAAATGCGATGTCGCTCCAAGACTTAGCGACCAAAGTTGGTGCATCAAAAGCGCACATTTGGGATTTAGAAACGGGGCGGGCGAAAAATCCGACGATTGAACTACTGGTGAAGCTGTCCAACACCCTTGGCACCAGCGTTGCCGAGTTGATCGGAGAGAGCGCTGACTCTGATGGCGATGAGCCAGAAGTGCTTGCAATGTTCCGAGATTTAAAAGAACTATCCGAAAATGATCGGGAAACAATAAAGATAATGATGGAGCGCCTTAAACGTCGGGAGTAGGATGCAGGTCACGCGGCTGGATCTAGATGGAACAGGCTCACCCCTTGGATTGGCAGGCAAGATATTGGAGGCCGAGCCAAGTCTCGTAATACCTGTGCCAATCGAAGATCTAGCGCGGCAGCTCGACATTCAAGATATTGCAGAATTAACAACGGAGGGATTTGAAGGCGGCCTAATCACTGACGACGTTCGAAGTTCCGGAATAGTCCTTGTTCGCAAGGGAATGAATCGACATCGCAGGCGCTTCACGATTGGGCATGAACTTGGCCATTTCCTGATCCCCACTCATAGACCCGCAACCCCTCAAGGGTTTCTCTGCTCCGCTCGCGATCTCAACAAGTGGTCGAACAATCAACAAGACCGAGCAGTAAGGATGGAAGCCGAGGCAAACAGGTTTGCTGCTGCAATTCTTCTCCCTCCCCCACATTTGCGACGCTTCATGAACGGCTTTGGCAATCCGCACTTGGAGCAGGCTCTTGCCATTCATGAACACTTCGACGTGTCGAAGGAGGCGGCCGCTCGAGCCTACGCTTCCCATCACCGGGGCAGAGTGGCCGTCGTAGTAGCACACAACAATCGTATTCTGAGAATCTACCGCTCCTCGACGCTTCCAAAGTTGTGTGTTGCTCCCGGATCAACGCTACCGCGGCTCAACGTTCCTACATCGTCGCCCGGTTCACTCTCCAGAATGGAAATTGGCCGAAGCGAGTTTTGGCTGGAAAGCGAATGGGGAAAGCGCCTTCCGCGAGTTTATGAACAAGTCCTATTTCAAAAAGACACTTTCGCCCTGATCATGCTGTGGTGCGAGGAAAGCGAGGACGACGAGGATTACGATCCTGAGGAAGGGAAAACGGCAAAAGAGAGATATCGCGACCGAATGGAAGCGAAACACCGATTCTAGGTTTCCAACACACAAATCTCCCCTTCCTACATTTAACCCATATGGTTCACTCTTACGGTTTCACCCAACCGAAAGGACGAATCGATGGACGACGCCGCCCCCAATCCCGCCGACATCCCCGCCCCCGGCAGCTATCACTGGACGCCCGCACTCCAGCGCGCGTTTCTGGAGAGCCTGGCGACCACCGGGTCGGTGAAGATCGCCAGCACCTCGGTCGGCATGTCGCCGCGCGCGACCTACGACCTTCGGCACAAGCCGCAGGGCGCGGCGTTCCGGCTCGGCTGGGCGGCGGCCATTCTGATCGCGCGCGGGCGGCTCGCCGACGAGCTGCTCGACCGCGCAATCTGGGGGCATGACGAGATCACCACCGTCACCCGCGAGGACGACCGCAGCTTCACCAAACGCCGCCGCATCGAATCGCGCCTTGGCCTCGCGATGCTCGCGCGGCTCGACAAGATGGTCGAAACGCGCGCGCAGGCGGGCGAGGAGATGCTGGCGCAGATCATCGCCGGCGACTGGCCGGGCTTCCTCTCGCTTTTCGACGTGGACGCGGATAACGCCGAAGCCGAGGGGCATAACGCCGCCCTCGCGCTCTGGCTCGCCGGCCGCGACAACCGCGCCAACCCGCTCGTCGCCCTGTCCGCGGACGATGCAATCGCGAGTGAAGTTGCGCAGATTTCCGGCGGTTTCGACGGCGATGGCCCAACCCCCGAAACGCCCGAAGAGGCCGCCGCGGCGATGACCGTCTGGTTCGACGACCGCGCCGGGGAGTGGCGCACCGACTTCCCGCCGCCCGAGGGCTTCTACGGCTATGAGGAAGGGCAGTTCGGCGATCCCGCCTATGCCCGCGAGCTCGACGACGACGAGCTCGAACTTTATGAAGTGCGGCGCATGGCAGAGGTCGCTCCGCTGTACCGGGCCGGCGAAGCCGCCCGCCGCGCCTTCTTCGCCCTCCCCGCCCCCGCCAACGACCCGGCGCTCGAAGGCGGGACGGTCCGCAAAAGCGCGAGCGGTTAACCCATCCCGATCGTCACCCCGGGCTTGACCCGGGGTGACGAAAGGAGTGGATTCTGGTGCCCGTTTTGCGCCGCGGCGTACCCCGCCCGGCCCCCAACCTTGACTTTTCAGGAAAAACCGCCCATATCGGCAAGGCTAACGTCGCATGCGACGGAATTTGACGGCCCCTTGGGGCAGACTCTTCCCTTCACACGCTACCAGCTCCGCCGGTGCTTTTGCCGGTGGATTCCCGTTTCTCGTGAAAGGAAACACCCCATGGCCATCGGCACCGTAAAATTCTTCAACACCGACAAGGGCTACGGCTTCATCGAAAATGAAGACGGCTCGGGCGACAGCTTCGTCCACATCACCGCGGTTCAGGCCGCGGGCATGGACACGCTCCACAAGGAACAGCGCGTCTCCTACGAACTCGAAACCGGCCGCAACGGCAAGGTCTCGGCGATCAACCTCCAGTCGGCCTGATTTTGGCAAAAGAGGAACTGATGACGTTCGAGGGGCAGATCGACGAGATCCTGCCCGACGGACGCTTCGGCGTCGTACTCGAAAATGGTCATCGGGTGATCGTCTATACGGCGGGCCGGATGCGGCGTTTCCGCATCCGGTCGGTCGTCGGCGACGCCGTGCGCGTCGAGATGACGCCCTATGACCTCAGCAAGGGCCGCCTTGTCTACCGCGAACGCGGGGGCGGGCCGGTTCCGCCCAGCCAGCGCAAGCGGCGCGGGCTTTAAGCTGAAGGGCCAGCGCAAACGGCGCGGGCCCTAAGATGAGGGGCCAGCGCAAACGGCGCGGGCTCCGATCCGGGAGGCGGCGCACCGCGCGCCGCTTCCAACCAACAAACATGTAAAATCAAAGATAAAGATGATGACTATCCCTATGAATATGAACTCTATTTTTCCTGCTCTGCCCGCGCTGTCGCTGGCCGGCAAGGCGCAGACGGCCAGCCCGTCGCGCCGCCGCCGCCCGACGCTGTCGCGCCGCGAGCTCAGGCGTCTGATCGCCGATATGGTCGATTGATCGACCGCCCAACCTTAAGGAAGCAGCCATGTCGGCCACGATCGAATTCTACCTCACGCAGGCGGGCAAATGTTCGGAAGAGGCCAAGGCCTCGCCGCTGAACCAGGTCCGCGACCGCAACCTCCGCGCCGCCGCGGCGTGGCAGGCGATGGCCGACAAGCTGCTCCATTCCGAAAAGCTGCGCGCCGAAAAGGAAGCGGCGATCGCCGCCGCGAAGGTCTGACCCGACGTCTCAGCCGATCGACAGGAAGGCGGTGACCGTCAGCCGCCCGCGCCGCGGGTCCGCCGACAGCGCCGCACCGGGCGAAATCGCCCCGCTGTGCAGGTTCCAGCTCGGATAGAGCAGCGCGCGGTTATACGCCGCGGGCTCGGTACGAATGCATTCGAACAGCGGCGTGTCGCCGGCGACATAGGCGGCGGGCGGTGGTCCGCCATAGCGCAGCTCGGTGTCGAGGTGACGAAAGAACAGCTCGCGCCGCGCCTCGGTCACCGTCTCGAACCCGGTGGCACGATGGCGGAAAAAGGCGGTGCCGTCGCCGCCCGCCGGGTCGAGATAATGGACCAGCGCGATGCGGTCGGCGCCGAAGGCGTCGACGTGCGGCAGCCGCTGCGGCACCGCCAGCGCCCCGGGCGGCGTCGAGACGATCGAAAAGCTCGCATCGATCACCTCCGCCGCGCCGCGCCGCCCGAACGCATCGGCGACCGCGGCGACGATGACCGGAAGCTGGTCGGCAAGATAGGCGGCGGGCAAGGCGGCGCGGACGCCGGGATAGTGGTTGCGTGCGGGCCCGAACGCCGCCCCGGCGGCAAAGGCGCGCAATGCGCCGGGATCGGGCGCGAAATCCTCGATGACCGCAATCGGCTGCGCCTCCCCGCCGATACTCCCGATCCGGACCGTCGCCGTTGTCATGCGCCGAGCATAGAGACGGGACGGGCGAAGGGCCAGTCCGCGCGGCTTGGCGAATCGAGAGACAGGTGTATCATGGCGAAATGAATATCTCACCCGGACACGACTCCCGCGCCAACCAGAAACAGCGCACCCGCAGCGCGATTGTCGAGGCGGCGATCAAGCTGCTCGGCACCGGCGTTCGCCCGACCGTCGCGGAGGCGGCGGCGGCGGCGAAAGTGTCGCGCGCGACCGCCTATCGCTATTTCCCGACACAGGACGCGCTGCTCGTCGAAGTCGCGGCGCATCGCCCCGCCGACGCGGTCGAGGCGCTGCTCGATCGCGCGCCCGGCGACGACGCCCGCGCGCACCTGCTGAAGCTGCAGACGGGATTCCTCGACACGGCGATCGCCGAGGAGGCCGCGATGCGCGCCGCGCTGCGCGCCTATCTCGACGCCTGGTTCACCGCGCGCGAAAAGGGTGAGGCGGCGCCGGACGTCCGCGAGGGTCGGCGGATGCGTTGGATCGCGACCGCGCTTGCTCCCGAACTCGCAGCGCTGCCGGCCGCGCAGGCGCGGCGGCTGCACGCCGCGCTCGCGCTGACGATGGGGATCGAACCGCTCGTCGTGATGAAGGATGTCTGCCGCGCCGACGACGTCGAGGCGCGCGCGACGCTGGCTTGGGCGGCCGAAGCGCTGCTCGCCGCGGCGCTCAAGGCAGAAGCGTGAGATATTGATCTTTACATGAGACGCAAGTCTCAATATAGGTGCGCCATTGTTCCAGGAGAATTGCGCCATGAGTCCCGCCCCCGCCCTCACCCGCGAGCGTATCGACCAGCTCATCGACGATCATTTCCGCTATGAGGCGACCGACGATGTCGACGCCGTCGTCGCCAGCCTGACCCCCGACGCCGCGCACCATGTCGTCCCCTCGCCCGTCGGCCCGATCCGCGGCCGCGACGCCGCGCGCGCCTTCTACCGCCGTCTGTTCGACGCGCTCGCCGGGGAACAGGTCACGCCGGTTCGCCGCCTCTATGGCCCCGATTTCGTCGTCGACGAGGTGCTGTGGCAGGGGCGCGTGATCGACGGTTCGATCTTCCTGTGCGACGGCCGCACCGGCAGCGTGACCTTCCGGATGCTTCACGTCTTCGAATTCGAGGGCGACCTGATCCGCAGCGAACAGGTCTGGTGCGACCTCGCCGCGATCCAGGCGCAGCTCGGCGTCGGGGCGTGCGACGAGGTTGCGGCATGACCGGCGCGACGCCCGAGCAGCTCGCCGCCTATCTGGCGCGCATCGGGGGCGTGGGCGACGTGCGCCCCGATCTCGCAACGCTGACCGCGCTTCACCGCGCGCATGTCGACAGCGTCGCGTGGGAGTGCATCGACTGCTTCCTCGGCCGCCCGACGACCCGCGACCCGCGCGCCGCGTTCGACAAGATCGTCACCGGCGGCCGCGGCGGCTGGTGTTACGAGATGAACGGGCTGTTCGGCTGGATGCTCGAGGCGATCGGCTTTTCGGTGACACATCTCGCGGCGGGGGTGATGCGCGAACAGCTCGGCGAGAATGCCATCGGCAATCACCTCCTGCTCATCGTTCATCTCGATCGCGATTATCTCGCCGACGTCGGACTCGGGTCGGGGCTGGTCGAACCGATCCCCTTTGCCGAGGGCGATTATGTCCAGCGCCACGCGACCTTCGGCCTGCGCCCTTTGGCGGACGGCTGGTGGCGCTTCCACAACCAGTCCGATGTGCTGCCGCCCAGCTTCGACTTCTCCCCCGACGTCCGCGACGAGGCGCTGCTGGAGGGGGCGTGCCAATGGCTGCAGTCGGACCCCGGCTCGCCCTTCCGCCAGAATGTCGTGATCCAGCGTTACGGCCCGAACGGCCTCGACTCTCTCGTCGGTCCCGCGCTGATGCGCACAAATGCCGGCGGCACCGAACGGCGCGAGCTTGCCGACCAGGCCGGCTATGCCGCCGCGCTCCGCGACCGCTTCGGGCTCGATCCGGCCGACGCCGCCGCGATCTGGGCGCGGCTCGGATAGTCAGGGCGCCGGCAGGTCCTCGGGCTTGGCGAACGATCGGCGCAGCGCGTCGAGCGTCGCCGCATTGCCCTTGGCAAAGAAAGACAGCAGCGCCCGGCCGCCCTCATTGTCCGGATAGCCGGTCGACGTCAGTCGCACGCGCGTCGCATCGCCGGCAGGTTCGAGTTCGATAAACGAAGTCACGCGCCTGCAATCCTCCCGGTGCGGGAATTCGTCGGGCGCCTCGATGCCACGGCGCGCTCGACCGTCAAGATCGTCAGGCATGCGGCGCTGAAGATCCACGAGGGCGCCGACCACGGCCTGACGGTCAGCCATCAGGACCGGTTCAACGCCGACCTTCTCGACTTCATCAACAGCTGATACACCGGAGGCGCGGGCTCCCCCAACCGCGCCTCCTCTCTTTCCAAAGGAGACGTGCCATGATCCTCGGTCTGACCATTCCGCAATTCACCACGCTGCATGTCCTGATCAGCTTCGTCGGCATCGTCGCCGGCCTGATCGCCCTCCCCGCCTTCGCCCGCGGCCACATTCTGCCCCGCGCCAACGTGATTTTCCTGTGGTTCACATTGCTCACCAGCCTGACCGGTTTCCTATTCCCGATCGTCGCCTTCACCCCCGCGCTCGGTGTGGGCATCTTCTCGACGCTGATCCTCGCGGTCGCGCTCTGGGCCTGGTACGGCCGCAAGCTCGCCGGGCGCGCCGGGGCGATCTACGCCATCGCCGCCACGATCGGCCTGTGGCTCAACCTGTTCGTGCTGGTCGTCCAGTCGTTCCTGAAGGTGCCCGCGCTGAACGCGCTTGCTCCCAACGGCAACGAGCCGCCGTTCGCCGCCGCGCAAGGCTCGCTGCTGATCGCGATGCTCGCCCTCGGCTATTTCGCCTTCCGGGCCAGCCGCAAACGCGCTGCGGCCTGAGAAGCCCTGGTGTCCCCGCGCAGGCGGGGATCCATCGCCGGCCGATCCGAACTTGCATCCCCCGCTGGTGGAATCACCTGGCGACTCGGAAAACACGGCAAAACAAGAATCTGGAGTGCCGGTTTTGATTCAATCAGAACCGAACGCGCTCTAGGGGCGCCGGGATGACCCGGCGCCCCATGGCGCACCGCAATCGGTGGCCCGATCAGATGCCCTGAATCAGATGCCCTGACCGCCCGACACTTCGATCCGCTGCGCGGTGACCCAGCGATTGTCCTCGGACAGCAGGCTCGCGACCATCGGTCCGATATCGTCGGGCAGGCCGACCCGGCCGAGCGCAGTCATCGCGGCGAACTGTTCGTTGAGTTCGGGGTTGTCGCGCACTGCCCCGCCGCCGAAATCGGTCTCGATCGCGCCGGGCGCCACCGTGTTGACCGCGATGCCGCGGCTGCCGATTTCCTTCGCCAGATAGCGCGTCACCACTTCGATCGCGCCCTTGACCGCGGCATAGGCCGCATATCCGGGATAGGCGACGCGCGTCAGGCCCGACGACAGGTTCACGATCCGGCCGCCGTCGGCGATCATCGGCAACAGGGTTTGCGTCAGGAAATAGACGCCCTTGAAATGCACATCGACCAGCCGGTCAAACTGCGCTTCGGTCGTCTCGCCGATCAGGGCATAGTCGCCATGGCCGGCGTTGTTGACCAGATGGTCGATCGTGTCGCGGCCCCAGACGTCGCGAAGAATGGTTGCCAGATTCTCCGCGAACCCGGGGAAAGCCGACACCATGCCGGTGTCGAGCTGGATCGCCGCCGCTTTACGGCCCATGGCGCGGATTTCCGAAACAACGGCGTCGGCGGCCTTGGCGTTGCTATGATAGGTCAGGACGACATCGCCGCCGCGCCTGGCGATGCTGAGCGCCATGTTGCGGCCGAGACCGCGGCTGGCACCGGTGATAAGGCTGATCTTGGTCATGGTCTTCACTCCTTGGCTTGGTTGGCCTCATCCTTATGGCCGCCCAGGCGGGGGCCGTGTTGCCTCGCCCTTTCCAATTCTTGCCTGATCCTCCAAAGCCCGTGCAGGTCCGGGCAAAGGCTGCTATGACGATGCCATGAACGATCTCCTTCTGGCCGTCCGCCGCTACACCGATGCGCATGTCGGGCCCGATGGCGTCGCCCCGACGCCGATCGCCGGGCTTTCGACGATCCGCGCGCTGGCGCCCAGCGATATCAGCTATGCGATTTCGCGCCCTCTGGTCGCGCTCGTCGTTCAGGGCGCGAAACATGTGACCATGGGGACGCAGGGCTTCGCCTTCGGCGCCGGAGAATCGCTGCTGATCACGGCCGACGTCCCGACCGTCAGCCAGATCACGCGCGCCAGCATCGCGGCGCCCTATTATTCCTTCGTGCTCGAACTCGACCCCGCCGTGATCGCGGAATTGTCGGCGGAGATGAACGCGGTCGAGCCGGTCGACGAAGCGCCGGTACGGATCGGCGCCACCGACAGCGAGGTCGCCGACGCCGCGGCGCGGCTGATCCGGCTGCTCGACCGCCCGCAGTCGGTGCCGGTGCTGCAGGCGCAATTGGTGCGCGAGATTCATTACTGGCTGCTCGCCGGCCGTCATGGCGCGGCGATCCGCCGCCTCGGATGGCCCGACGGCCACGTTCCCCGCATCGCGCGCGCGGTGGCGATCCTGCGTACCGACTATGCGCAGCCGATCGCGGTCGAGCGGCTGGCCGCGGCCGCTGGCATGTCGCCTTCCTCCTTTCACCAGCATTTCAAGGCGGTCACCTCGCTCTCGCCGATCCAGTTTCAGAAGCATTTGCGGCTGATCGAGGCACGCCGGACGATGCTGGCGGAGGGTGCAAACGCCAGCAGCGCCGCCTTCGCGGTCGGTTACGAAAGCGTCCCCCAGTTCACGCGCGAATATCGCCGGATGTTCGGACTCCCGCCCGTGCAGGATATGAAAATCGCCCGGGGCCGCACCCTCGCGGCGGCCTGATCCCCTCTTGCGCGACCTTCCCTTTACGTTAAGGTAAGTTTCAAACCGCAACCGGAGAGTGTGATTCATGAGCCTTCCCCCGATCTTCGACCGCCTGCGCCTGCCCGTCATCGGCTCGCCGCTGTTTATCGTGTCGGGGCCCGAACTCGTCATCGCGCAGTGCAAGGCCGGCGTCGTCGGCAGCTTTCCCGCGCTCAACGCGCGCCCGCAGTCGCTGCTCGACGAATGGCTCCACCAGATCACCGAGGAACTCACCGCGTGGGATCGCGACAATCCCGACCGCCTTTCGGCGCCCTATGCCGTCAACCAGATCGTCCACAAATCGAACGACCGGCTCGAGCAGGACATCGCAACCTGCGCCAAGTGGAAAGTCCCGATCACCATCACCTCGCTCGGCGCGCGCGAGGAACTCAACCAGGCGGTCCACAGCTGGGGCGGCATCACGCTCCATGACGTCATCGACGACCGCTTCGCGCGCAAGGCGGTCGAAAAGGGCGCCGACGGCCTGATTCCCGTCGCCGCGGGTGCGGGCGGCCACGCCGGCCGCCAGTCGCCGTTCGCGCTGGTGCAGGAAATCCGCGAATGGTTCGACGGTCCGATTGCGCTGTCGGGGGCGATCGGCCACGGCCGCTCGATCCTTGCCGCGCAGGCGTGCGGTGCCGACCTAGCCTATATCGGCAGCGCCTTCATCGCCACCGCCGAAGCCAACGCCGATCCGGGCTACAAAAACGGCATCGTCGAGGGCCGCGCGGCCGACATCGTCTATTCGAACCTCTTTACCGGCGTCCACGGCAATTATCTTCGCCAGTCGATCGTCGCTGCAGGCATGGACCCCGACAACCTGCCCGAGGGCGACCTCAAGACGATGAACTTCGGTTCGGGTGGCAATACCAAGGCGAAGGCGTGGAAGGATATCTGGGGTTCGGGACAGGGCATCGGTTCGGTCTCCGCGGTGCGCCCGGTCGCCGAATTCGTCGCCGAACTCGAGGCGCAATACCTCGCCGCCCGCCGCGAACTGGAGGCGAAGGTGCGCCTTTGAGCCCCGCCGCCGATCTGTCGGCGATGACGGTTTTGGGGTGGATTCCAGCCTTTCAATTCTCGTCATGCTGAACTCGTTTCAGCATCCATGGGCT
>NZ_JAFMTR010000067.1 GCF_018682675.1 Sphingopyxis soli | reverse complement strand
CATGGATGCTGAAACAGCGAGGCCATCGCCGCAGCCAGCATGACGAGAATTGAATGACAGCTCCCCACCCCAAAGCGGACGCCGGGTGACTCAGTATCCATTTCACCATATAGGTTATTTTCTATTGACATCGTCACGCTGTTATGGCAAAAGAGTCACATCATGAAGAATTGCGATTCGGGCCGGCGCCCTTCCGATGCGGGAGGGTGATCCGGCCCGGATGCTTTGGGGAGAATGGCGATGGGACGGGCGGGTACGGCGACGGACGACAGCGGGAATCCCCGTCCCGACCGCCGGCAGAAGGATATTTTCCTCGAGGCGCTGGCCGAATCCTCGAATGTCGCGGCCTCGGCGCGGGCGGCGGGGGTTTCGGCGAATGCCATGTACCGCGAGCGGCGGCGCAACACCGGCTTTGCGGCGCGCTGGCACGAGGCGTTGTGCGAAGGGTTCGCCCGGCTCGAGGCCGAATTGCTGTCCGAGGCGCTGATCGCGCCGACGGGGAATGTGAAGGAAGCGACGCTGAAATCGCGGGCACAGAAATATCGCCTCGGGCTCTCGCTGCTCGCGGCGCATCGCGCGGCGGTGCGCGGCGCGATGCTCCCGGCGGCCGGGGCCGCGCCCAAAGGGAATGCGAAGGCCCGACTGCTTGCGAAACTGACCGCGATGCGGGCCCAGGTCGCGGCGGAGGAAGGCGGCGCCGACGAAAAAGAGGATGGCGCGTCTTGAAAAGCCTCGACGAGTTGCTGCGGATGTCGCCCGCCGATTTCGCGGCCTGGGGGCGCCGGATCGGCGACGACAGCGCGGCAAGGCTGCTCACCGACTGGAGCTGGTGGCGGCGCGCCGACCAGTGCCCGCCTGCAGGCGACTGGCACGTCTGGATGCTGCTGGCGGGGCGCGGTTTCGGGAAGACGCGGACGGGGGCCGAGTGGGTGCGGAACTATGCCGAGGCGCATCCGGGCGCGCGGATCGCGCTGGTCGCGGCCTCGCTGCACGAGGCGCGGCAGGTGATGGTCGAGGGCGAGAGCGGCGTGCTGGCGATCGCGCCCGACGCGGCGCGCCCCGAGTATGAGAGCAGCCTGAGGCGGCTGAGCTGGGCGAACGGCACGGTCGCGACCCTCTATTCGGCCGCCGAGCCCGACAGCCTCCGCGGCCCCGAGCATAGCGCCGCCTGGTGCGACGAAATCGCCAAATGGCCGCAGGGCGAGGCGGCGTGGGACAATCTGATGCTGACGATGCGGATCGGCGATAACCCGCGCGTTGTCGCGACGACCACCCCGCGCGGCGTGCCGCTGGTGCGGCGATTGATGACCGAGAAGGGTGTCGAAACGACGGGCGGGAGCACGCGTAACAATCGCCACAATTTGTCGCCGCAATGGCTGACGACGATGGATGCGATCTATGCCGGCACGCGGCTGGGGCGGCAGGAACTGGATGGCGAATTGCTCGAGGATATCGAGGGGGCGCTGTGGACGCGCGGGCTGGTCGAGCGGTGCCGGGTCGAGGCCGGGAGCATCGGCAAGCCGGTGCGCGTGGTGATCGGCGTCGATCCGCCGGCGACGAGCAGGGGCGATGCGTGCGGGATCGTGGTGGCAGCGCTGCTGCGCGACGGGCGGCTGGCCGTGGTCGAGGATGCGAGCGTCGAGAATCCCGCGCCTGCGGTGTGGGCGCAGGCGGTCGCCGCGGCGGCGGCGCGCCGGGGCGCCGACCGGATCGTCGCCGAGAGCAATATGGGCGGGGACATGGTTGCGGCGACGCTGCGCCAGGCCGATTGTACGCTGCCCGTCGTGCCGGTGCATGCGAGCGTCGGCAAGGCGCGGCGCGCGGAGCCGGTGGCGATCGCCTACGAGCGCGGCGATGTGGTGCATGCGGGGGTGTTCGCGAGCCTTGAGGACCAGCTTTGCGGGTTGCAGATCGGCGGCGGTTATGCGGGGCCGGGGCGCTCGCCCGATCGGGCGGATGCGTGCGTTTGGGCGCTGGCGGCTTTGCTGGAGGGGCGGCGGAAGGGGAAAGGGCCGGGGGTTAGGCGGGTTTGATCATTTGATCGGCGCAACGGTCTGGGCGCGGACGTCGACCGATTTGCCGAGTTGAAGTCGTGCGTCGATCTGGGCATATCATCCTTATAGTCGGGGGAGTTAACGCGATGAATTGGCAACAAGAGCTGACGCTGATCTGTCTGACGCTTATTGCGGGGCGGGCCATGGACAAATGGCTCGGCGACTATGTTGTTACGGCTCTCATCGGCGTTGGCCTTGCCGTCGTTATTGCATTCCGCATTCGAGATTATCTGCGGTCGAAACGACCTCGGGACGACTTGGCTAGCCCATAAACGACATAATTCATCGTCACCCCGGACTTGATCCGGGGGCCATGATTTCGGCGGTGCCATGGATCCCGGATCAAGTCCGGGATGACGAACGAGTGGAATAGGTGGGCCGCGGGTCAGGCGCTGGGTGACGAGGGGGGTATCCCGGCCATTTTGGATGCATCGGTATGCTATCCGCGTCACCCCGGGGCGAGCCCGGGGTGACGAGATAACGGTTCAGGCCGTCGAGCGAAACGAAGCACGCAGGAGATCATCATGAACTGGTTTGGCCGCAAGGCCGCGCAGGTGCCTGCGCGGCCCGCTTTGTCGCGTGTGTATGGGAGTTGGAGCGCGCCCGCGCCGATGAGCTGGGAGGCGCAGGTGCGCGAGGGGTATTTGTCCAATGCGATCGTGCAGCGGGCGGTGCGGCTGGTGGCCGAGGCTGCCGGGAGTGCGCCGATCGTCGCGAGCGATCCGGCGTTGGCGGCGCTGGTCGCGGCGCCGTCCGGCGGGCAGGGGCTGGTCGAGACCTTGGCGTCGCAGTTGCTGCTGCACGGCAATGGCTATGTGCAGATTTTGACCGACGGGTCGGGGGCGCCGGCGGAGCTGTATGCGCTGCGGCCCGAGCGGGTGAGCGTCGAGGCCGATGCGCGCGGGTGGCCGGTGGCCTATCGCTACAAGGTGGGCGGCCAAGGGGCGGGCGGCTCCGCGGCGGTGCTGCCGGCCGAGGATGGCGCGGGGCGCGTCGCGGTGGTGCATGTGAAGGCGCTGCATCCGCTCGACGATCATTATGGCGCGGGGTGCCTGGGCGCCGCGGCGGGGGCGATCGCGGCGCATAATGCGGCGGCGAAGTGGAACGCCGCGCTGCTCGAGAATGCGGCGCGGCCTTCGGGCGCGCTGGTGCACGATCCGGCCGACAAGGGGATGCCGCTGTCGGCCGAGCAGGTCGACCGGCTGCGCGAGGAACTGGCCGAGAGCTTTGCGGGCGGGGCGAATGCGGGGCGGCCGTTGCTGCTGGAGGGCGGGCTCAGGTGGCAGGCGCTGTCGCTGTCGCCCGCGGAGATGGATTTTCTGGCGCTGAAGGATTCGAGTGCGCGCGAGATCGCGATGGCGTTCGGTGTGCCGCCGATGCTGCTCGGGCTGCCGGGGGATGCGACCTATGCCAATTATCGCGAGGCCAATCGCGCATTGTGGCGGCTGACGGTGCTGCCGCTGTGCGCGAAGATTTTGGGGGCGGTGGCGCAGGGGTTGTCGGGCTGGTTCGAGGGTGCGGAGCTGCGCGTCGATCTGGATCGGGTGCCGGCGCTGGCTGAGGATCGGATGGCGCTGTGGCGCGAGGTGTCGGCGGCGGACTGGCTGACCGCGGACGAGAAGAAGGCGCTGTTGGGAGTGAGCTAGGGTCAGGACCCATTAATTCCACGTTCGAGGTTTGAAGCGATTTTGTTCAGTGCGAGGAAG
>NZ_JAFMTR010000066.1 GCF_018682675.1 Sphingopyxis soli | reverse complement strand
ACACGGCAAAACAAGAATCTGGAGTGCCGGTTTTGATTCAATCAAAACCGAACGCACTCTAGGAGGGCAGCAAGTCCTTGAGCGGCACGCTTGCGTCGGCAAGCTGCTCGGGCGTCGCCCGAAGCCCGGCGGTGACGATCATCCGGCCCTGCACATAATCCTTGGTCGCATTGACGCAGTCGAGCGCGATGACCTTGCCCGCTTTGAGATACACGATGGAGAAGCTGCGCGTCGCGGGGTCGCCGCGGAGCACCGCCTGATCGTGCCCGGTCGAGAGGCCCGCGGTCTGGAGCTTGAGGTCGTACTGGTTCGACCAGAACCACGGAATCGCATGATAGGGCGCCTCGTCGCCGACGATGCCCTTGGCGACGACATTGGCCTGATCATTGGCATTCTGCACCGATTCCAGCCGGATCGTCGCGCCCTCGGCAAAGTCGTTCACATGCGCCGCGCAATCGCCGATTGCATAGATGTCGGGCAGGCTCGTCTTGCAGAGGCGGTCGACGAGCACGCCCCCGCTACCGCTCGCGCCCTCGGCGCCCGCTGCGATCAGCGGTTCGACCGCGGGCACGATGCCGATGCCGACGATCACCAGGTCGGCGGGGATGACCTCGCCGTCGGCGAGCCGGACGCCCGTGACATGCGTGTCGCCCTCGATCGCATCGACGCAGACGCCGAGCCGCAGGTCGACGCCATGGTCGCGGTGTTCCTTCTCGTAGAAGCGCGAGAGGTCGACCCCCGCGACACGCGCCAGCACGCGGTCGAGCGCCTCGAGCAGCACGACCTTCTTGCCCGCCTTGCTGAGCACCGCCGCCGCCTCGAGCCCGATATAGCCGCCGCCGATCACGACGATTTGTCCCGCCGTCTCCGACGCCGCCTTCATCGCGTCGGCATCGGCCTTGGTCCGCACCCCCTGCACGCCCGGCAGGTCGCCGCCGGGGATCGGCAACATCCGCGGCGCTCCGCCGGTCGCCCAGACGAGCTTGCCATAGCCGATCGTCTCGCCCCCGTCGGTCGTCACGACATGCGCCGCCGGATCGACCGACACGACGCGCTTGCCGAGCAGCATCGTCACTTCGCGCTCGTCCCAATATTTGGCGGGGCGAAGCTGGATGCGTTCGAATTCCTTCTCGCCCGCGAAATATTCCTTCGACAGCGGTGGGCGCTCGTAGGGCAGTTCGGGCTCGTCGCCGATGATCGCGATGGATCCCATGAACTTCTGCGTGCGCAGCATCACCGCCACCTGCGCCCCGCCATGCCCGCCGCCCACGATCACCACGTCGAATTTCATAATTCCTCCGCCACGGCATGCCCGCTATTTGCGCGCGTCCCTGACATGCACGGCCGGGCCGCACAAGAAACAATGGCTATGCGGCTTGCAGGATCAGCTCGTCGCGGAGCAGGATCAGCTTTGCCCCCAGCGCCGCGATCCCGGTATCGCTTTGCGACTCCGCAACGACCGACGCCGACAGGCAAAAGCCGGGCGCGATGCCCGTTATTCCCGCCGCCACGGTCCACACCCCGCGATGCGCATGGCCCCGATCGACCGCATAGCCGCGCGCCGAGGCTTCGTGGACCTGCCGCACATAGGTTTCGAACGGCAGGTCGGCCTGCCAACGCACCGGCGCATAGCGGCGCGCCAGCTCGCCCTCGCCCACCCCCTGCGCGGCCGCGATCGCCCGGCCCGCCGCGCCGCTGCCGAGCGGCTGGCGCTGGTCGTCTGCGAGGCTGAGTCGCATCCCCGCATCGCTCTCCGCCCGAACCGCGAGTTGCATCCGGTCGCGCGACACGACCTTCCAGAGGCCGACCGCCGCGTCGGTCGCTTGCGCGAAGGCGGCCATACGCGACTGCGCCCGGTCGACAAGCCGCGTGCCCGCGGTGCCGCGCAGCGCCTCGGCCGCTTGCCACGGCGCGGTCAGGCGATAGCGTTTGCTCGCGCCCTCGCGCTCGATCGCACCTTCCGCGACCAGAGTTTTCAACAGGTTGAGACAGCTCGACGGACTGAGCCCGACGCTCCGGCCGATATCGGAAAGGGTCAGCGCTCCCCCCTCGCCGAGCAGGCGGAGGATCGCAAAGGCTTGCGAAACGGAGCGTACAGGACCGGTCATCACGCATCGAATATTTTCAACATCATGAAAAATCAATTCTGAATGTTGAAATGATGCGAAGGGGAGCATATCGCGCTACCAACTCGAATCGAGGGAGAGCAGTGATGAGCTTGTGTCTCGACGGAAAGGTCGTCGCGATCACCGGCGCCGGGCGCGGCATCGGCCGCGAGCTAGCGCTGTATTGCGCCGCGCAGGGCGCCGCGGTGATCGTCAATGACCCCGGCGTCGCGCAGGCAGGCGACGGCGGCGATCCCGCCCCGGCCGAGACCACCGCGAACGACATCATCGCGGCGGGCGGCAAAGCCGCCGCCAACTTCGGCAATGTCGCCGACCCCAAGGAAGCCGCCGGCATCATCGAGGACGCGGTCGCGAAATTCGGCCGGATCGACGCGGTGGTGAACAACGCCGGCATCCTGCGCGACACCATCTGGCACAAGATGAGCTATGAGGACTGGAAGAGCGTCATCGAGGTCAATTTGACCGGCGTCTTCAACGTCTCGAAGGCCGCGACGCCTTATTTCCGCGAGCAGCAATCGGGCAGCTTCATCCACTTCACCTCGACCAGCGGCCTCATCGGCAACATCGGCCAGGCCAATTATTCCGCCGCCAAGCTGGGCGTCGTCGCGCTGTCGCAGTCGATCGCGCTCGACATGGCGCGCGTCGGCGTTCGGTCGAACTGCATCGCGCCCTTCGCGTGGAGCCGCATGACCTCGTCGATCCCCGCGACGACCCCCGCCGAGCAGGAGCGCGTCAAGCGCATCCAGGAAATGTCGCCCGACAAGATCGCGCCGCTCGTCGCCTATCTCGCCTCCGACCTGTCGAAGGACGTCACCAACCAGATCTTCAGCGTCCGCAAGAACGAGATCCTGCTTTTCTCGAAGCCGCGCCCGGTGCGGTCGATGGCGAAGCTCGAAGGCTGGACGGCGCAAGCGATCGCCGACGAACTGATCCCCGCCTTTCGCCCCGCCTTCGCGCGCTCCGACGAGGTGTCGGCGCACGTCTTCCCCTACGACCCGATCTGAGGAGCGAGCCCCATGAGCAATCCCGGCAGCAACCCCGGCATGGACGCCGACGTCTTCGAACAATTTATCGAACAGCTTCAGCGCTATGTGCGCGAGCGCCTTCTCCCCGCCGAGAAGGCAATCATCGAGGCCGACGCGATCCCCGACGACATCCTGTCGGAGATGCGCGACATGGGGCTGTTCGGCCTGACGATCCCCGAGGACTATGGCGGCGCGGGGATGAACGTCAGCCAGTATATCAGGACGATCCACACGATCAGCTATGCGATGCCGGCGTTCCGCTCGATCATCTCGATCAACATCGGCATGTTCGCCTCGGCACTGAAGAACGGCGGGACCGAGGCGCAGAAGGCCGAATGGCTGCCGCGCGTCGCCGCGGGCGAGATCGCCTGCTTCGGCCTCACCGAACCCGGATCGGGGTCGGACTCGGCGGGGCTCCAGACCACCGCGACGCAGACCGACAATGGCTGGGTCTTGAACGGCACCAAGCGCTACATCACCAACTCGCCCTTCGCCAAGGTCGGCCTGATCATGGCGCGCACCTCGAAGGAGAATCTGCCCAAGAACGCCCATGTCTCGGCCTTTATCGTCCCGATGGACGCGGCGGGCGTCTCGATCGGCAAGTCGGACAAGAAGATGGGCCAGGCGGGCAGCCATATCGCCGACATCGTGATGGACGACGTCCGCGTCGGCGGCGAGGCGTTGCTCGGCGGCGAGCTCGGCAAGGGTTTCGCATACGCGATGATGAGCCTCGACAACGGCCGCATGTCGGTCGGCGCCGCCGCCACGGCCTACGCCCGGCGCGCGCTCGACAGCGCGGTGCGCTACGCGACCGAGCGCAAGGCCTTCGGCGAACCGATCGCCAATTTCCAACTCATCCAGCAGATGCTCGCGCAAAGCGAGATCGACATCTACGCCGCCGAATGCATGATGGAGGATGTGACCCGCCGCGCCGATGCGGGCGAGAATGTCCTGCGCAAGGCGGCGGCGTTCAAGGTGTTCGCGTCCGAAATGTGCGGGCGCGTCGTCGACGCCTGCGTCCAGGTCTATGGCGGCGCCGGCTATCTTGCCGAATATGACGCCGAGCGCTTCTTCCGCGATGCGCGCATCTATCGCATCTACGAAGGCACGACGCAGATCCTGCAGCTCCAGATCGCCAAGCATATGCTGCGCGAGTTTGCGGCGGCGTGAGGGTGGTCCTGCGCCCCGCCCTCAAAGGCATGTTCCACCGCGAAGGCGGGGGCTCATCACCCGGGCTATCGTCTTGCCATCACCGTTCGCCGAATAGCGCGAGGGTCGGTGATGGGCCCCCGCCTTCGCGGGGGAACACAGGGATGGTGGATCGAGTCCATGTATAATCTCCTCCCGACCCTCTCTGTCATCGAAGCCTCCTCCTTCGTCGCCTCCCCCACCGCCGGGCTGTACTGTGCGCAATTCGGCGCCGAGGTGATCCGCGTCGACCAGATCGGCGGCGGCCCCGATTTCCGCCGCTGGCCGGTGACGGTGGAAAACAAGTCGCTCTATTGGGAAAATCTCAACCGCGCCAAAAAGTCGGTCGCGCTCGATCTGTCCCGGCCCGAAGGCCGCGAGCTATTGCAGGAGCTGGTTCGCGCCACCGGCCAGTTCATCACCAACTTTCCCGTCGACGGCTTCCTGTCGCATGACAAGCTCGCGAAGGGCCGCCCCGACCTCATCACCGTGCGCGTGATGGGCTGGGCCGACGGTTCGCCCGCGCTCGACTATACCGTGAACAACTCGGTCGGTTACCCGATGCTCACCGGCGCCGGGCCCGAGCCGGTCAACCACGTGCTCCCCGCATGGGACTTGCTCACCGGCGCCTATGCAGCCTTCGCGCTGCTCGCCGCGATCCAGCGACGCAGCGTCAGCGGCGAAGGCGGCGAGGTTCGCATTCCCCTGTCGGACGTCGCGATCGGCACCGTCGCAAACCTCGGCGGTATCGCCGAAGTGCTGTATTCGGGCGAGAACCGCCCACGCCTCGGCAACGCCGTCTATGGCCTGTTCGGCCGCGACTTTGTCACTCGCGACGGCCAACGCACGATGATCGTCGTCGTCACCCCGCGCCAGTGGGCGAATCTGGTCGCGGCGCTGGACCTCGGCGACCACGTCGCGAGCATCGAAAGCGAACGCGGCGTGTCCTTCGCCAAGGACGACGGCCTCCGCTTCGACCACCGCGACGCGCTCTATCCCTTGTTCGAGCAAGCGATCGCCGCCCGCGACCACGCCGACCTCGCCGCAGCTTTCGATGCGGGCGGGATCGTCCATTCGCCCTATCGCACGATGCACGACGCCGCGAACGACCCTGCGCTCGTCGCGAACAATCCGATCTTCGGCAGCGCCGCCAACCCGAGCGGCTTTGATTATCCCGCAGCGGGGGCCTTCTCGACCATCCCGCAAGCGACACGCGAACCGCCGCGCCCTGCCCCGCGCAACGGACAGCATACGGAAGAAGTGCTTGCCTCGCGCCTTTCGCTTTCCTCCGGTGAGATCGCCCGGCTGATCGATGCGGGGATTGTCGGTGTCGGCTAAGCCAATCCTCTCTCCGTGTTCCCCCGCGAAGGCGGGGAACACGCTTTTTATGCCTGGAGATTGACCTATGACCCTGCGCCGCGCCGCCATCGTCGCCCCGATCCGCACTGCCGTCGGCAAGTTCGGCGGCTCGCTATCGTCCATGACCGCCGGCGCCCTCGGCGCGGTCATCCTGAAGGCGCTGATCGAGCGCACGAAGATCGATCCCGCGCGCGTCGACGACGTCGTGTTCAGCCAGGGTTACGGCAATGCCGAGGCGCCGAGCATCGGCCACTGGTCGTGGCTCGCCGCAGGCCTGCCGCTCGAAGTGCCCGGCTACCAGCTCGACCGCCGCTGCGGATCTGGGCTGCAGGCGGTCGTGAATGCCGCGATGATGGTCCAGACCGGCATGTCCGACGTCGTCGTAGCGGGCGGCGTCGAATCGATGTCGAACGTCGAACATTATACGACCGACGTCCGCAAGGGCATCCGCGCAGGCAATTTGACGCTCCACGACCGGCTCACCCGCGGCCGCGTCATGTCGCAGCCAGTCGAGCGTTTCGGCGTCATCACCGGCATGATCGAGACCGCCGAAAATCTCGCCAAGGACTATGATATCAGCCGCGAGGCGTGCGACGCCTATGCCGTCCGCAGCCACCAGCGTGCCGCCGCGGCCTGGGCGAACGGCCTGTTCGACGACGAGCTCGTCCCGGTGTCGGTGCCGCAGAAGAAGGGCGATCCCGTCGTTTTCGCCCACGACGAGGGCTACCGCGCCGATGCCACAATGGAGTCGCTCGGCAAGCTGAAGGCCCTCGAAGGCGGCGTCGTCACCGCCGGCAACGCGAGCCAGCAGAATGACGCCGCCGCCGCGTGCCTCGTCGTCGCCGAGGACAAGCTCGACGAGCTCGGGCTCGAACCGATCGCCTGGTATCACAGCTCGGCCGCCGCGGGCTGCGACCCCAGCCGCATGGGCATCGGCCCCGTCCCCGCGGTCGAACGCCTGTTCGCGCGTAACGGCCTCGGCTGGGGCGACATCGACCTTGTCGAACTCAACGAAGCCTTCGCGCCGCAGGTGCTCGCGGTGCTCAAGGGCTGGGGCTGGAGCGACGACGACAGCCGCAACGAGATTCTGAACGTCAACGGCTCGGGCATCTCGCTCGGCCACCCGATCGGCGCGACGGGTGGGCGTATCCTCGCCAATCTGACGCGCGAACTTGTTCGCAGGGACGGCCGCTATGGCCTTGAAACCATGTGCATCGGCGGCGGTCAGGGCATCGCCGCGATCTTCGAGCGCGCGGTTTGACGCGGGAGGATCGATGAGCAGCAGGCGGTCAACTTGAACCACCCTCCACATCCTCGTCACCCCGGACTTGATCCGGGGTCCATTGCGGCGCCGATGGCATGGACCCCGGATCAAGTCCGGGGTGACGATAGGAAATGATCATGCGCGCCGATCTCAACAGCGCGCTGACGGCCGCGCAGGCCTATCGCAGCGCGGCACAAGCGGCGCTCGCCGAACGGCTGGAACTGGAAAATTCCCGTGTCCCCGCGAAGGCGGGAACCCATCTCCGGTCTGGTCGAGATAGCACCGACGGGAGATGGACCCCCGCCTTCGCGGGGGAACAGGATCGTCCCAAAAGCTCCAGGCCGGACCTATCTCCAATCGACAGCGAGCAACGCGCGGCGCATGGCTTCGCATGGGTTGCCACCACCGTTGCAGCGCTCGAAGCGACACTCGACTGGCTCGAAGCGGGCCGGGACGCCAACCCCCTCGACGCCCCCATCGCCACCCTCGCCTTCGCCGAAAGCATCGGTCAGCTCACCGGCGGCCTGCCGATGGGCCAGAACGAAATCTTCCGCCCCGCCGACCTCGGCGTGACCGCCGCAGCCCGCACGCTCGCCTATGCCTGCGCCGACCTGCTCGACACCGACCACGCCGCCACCCGCGCCGAGGTCGCCGCCGCACTCGCCGAGGGTCATTGGCCGAGCGAGAGCCTGCACGACCCCGACCTCGACGCGATCCGCGACCAGTACCGCCGCTTCACCGACGCCTCGATCATCCCGCACGCGCACGGGTGGCACCTCGCGAACGAGCTGATCCCCGATGCCACCGTGCAGGCGATGGCCGACCTCGGCACCTTCGGCGTCTGCATCCCCGAAGAATATGGTGGCCTCGGCCTCGGCAAGCTCGTCATGTGCCTTGTCACCGAGGAACTGTCGCGCGGCTGGATCGGCGCCGGTTCGCTCGGCACCCGCTCGGAAATCGCAGGCGAGTTGATCGCGATGGGCGGCACCGACGCGCAGAAGGCCGAATGGCTGCCCCGGATCGCGAGCGGCGAGGTCTTGCCGACCGCGGTGTTCACCGAACCCGATGTCGGCTCCGATCTCGGCTCGCTGCAAACCAAAGCGCGGCTGACGAACGACGGCTGGATCATTGACGGCGCGAAGACCTGGATCACCCACGCCGCGCGTTCGGACCTGATGACCCTGCTCGCGCGCACCGTCCCCGATGCGAAGGGCTATGCGGGCCTGTCGATGCTGCTCGTCCCCAAGCCGCGCGGGACCGAGGCCGATCCCTTCCCCGCTGCCGGCATGAGCGGCAGCGAGATCGAGGTGCTCGGCTATCGCGGGATGCGCGAATATGCGCTGCAATTCGACGCCATGACGGCGCCCGCGGACGCGCTGCTTGGCGGCGAGGAGGGGCAAGGCTTCAAGCAGCTGATGCGCACCTTCGAGGGCGCGCGCATCCAGACCGCCGCCCGCGCCGTGGGCGTCGCGCGCCGCGCGCTCGAACTCGGCCTCGATTATGCGCTCACCCGCAAACAGTTCGGCAAGGCGATCGTCCGCTTCCCCCGCGTGTCGGACAAGCTCGCGATGAGCCTCGTCGATTTCGTGATGGCGCGCGAGTTGAGCTACGCCGCCGCGCGCGCCAAGGACAGCGGCAAGCGCTGCGACATCGAAGCGGGGATGGCAAAGCTGCTCGGCGCGCGCGCGGCGTGGGCGAACGCCGACGCCGCGCTGCAGATCCACGGCGGCAACGGCTATGCCCTCGAGTACGAGATCAGCCGCATCCTCTGCGACGCACGCATCCTCAACATCTTCGAGGGCGCGGCGGAAATTCAGGCGCAGGTGATCGCGCGCGGGCTGACCGGAGGACGCAATTGATGAGCGCCCAAACAACCAACGACTGGCAGAACTGGATCGGCCGCGAGGAGGTCCGCCACGATCATGTCGACCCCGCCGCGGTCGGTCGCTGGCTCGCGACCCTCGACCGCACCGCGCCTGCCGACGGCAGCGTCCCGCAGGCCTATCACTGGTGCCTCTGCCTCCCCGACGCGCCGACCGCGATCCTCGGGGCCGACGGCCATCCGCTGCGCGAGGACAGCGACGACAGCTTCCTGCCGCCGATCCCCCTGCCGCGCCGCATGTGGGCGGCGAGCAAGGTCGAATTCCTTGCGCCTTTGCGACCCGGCCAGTCGGTCATGCGCTCGTCGCGCGTCGCCTCGATCACCGAAAAGCAGGGCGGCAGCGGCAAGCTCGTCTTCGCCGAGGTCGCGCACGAAACCCACGGCGACGGCGCCCTCGCGGTGCGCGAAATCCAGTCGATCGTCTTCCGCGAACCAGCCCCCGCTGGCGCGCCCGCCCCGCCGCCGCCAGCAAGTGACAAGTTCGACCCGTCGGGCTGGGATGCGCACCGGATGCTCGTCCCGTCGGAGGCTTTGCTGTTCCGCTACTCCGCGCTGACCTTCAACAGCCACCGCATCCACTACGACCTGCCCTATGCGTGCCACGAAGAGGGCTATCGCGGCCTCGTCGTCCACGGCCCGCTCACCGCGACGCTCCTCCTCGACCTCGCGGCGCGCGAGATCGGCGACAACCGGCTTGAGCGTTTCGCCTTTCGCGGCCTGTCGCCGGCGATCTGCGGCGACGAACTCCATCTCGTCCTGCGCCGCGACAGCGACTCCATCGCCCTCGCCGCCTTTGCCGCCGACGGCCGACAGGTGATGGCGGCGACAGCCAACTGAGAAGGAAATATCCATGTCCGAGCCATCACATCCCGAAATTCGCGAATCCGTCCGCCGGCTCTGCGCCCAATTCCCGGGCAGCTATTGGCAGGCGCTCGACCGCGACCGCATCTATCCGACCGACTTCGTCCGCACCCTGACCGAAGCAGGCTTCCTGTCGGTGCTCGTGCCCGAAGACTATGGCGGCGCTGGGCTTGGGCTGTCGGCGGCGACCGCTATCCTCGAGGAGATCCATCGATCGGGCTGCAACGGCGGCGCCTGCCACGCGCAAATGTACACGATGGGAACGATCCTGAAGCACGGCTCGCCCGAGCAGAAGGCGCGCTACCTGCCCGGCATCGCGAGCGGGGCGCTGCGCCTGCAGGCCTTCGGCGTCACCGAACCGACGAGCGGCACCGACACGACGCGGATCAAGACCTTCGCACGCCGCGACGGCGACGATTATATCGTTTCGGGCCAGAAGATATGGATCAGCCGCGCCGAGCACAGCGACCTGATGGTCCTGCTGGTCCGCACCACCCCGCGCGATCAGGCCCGGAAATCCTCCGACGGGATGAGCGTGCTGCTCGTCGACATGCGCGAGGCGGTCGGCAACGGCCTCACCATCCGGCCGATCCGCACGATGCTGAACCACGCGACCACCGAGCTCTTCTTCGACGAGCTGCGCGTGCCCGCGGCAAACCTGATCGGCGAGGAAGGCAAGGGATTTCGCTATATTCTCGACGGCATGAATGCCGAGCGCATCCTGATCGCCAGCGAATGCATCGGCGACGGCCGCTTTTTCGTCGACCGCGCCGCCGCCTACGCCTCGGGACGCGAGGTATTCGGGCGCCCGATCGGGGAGAATCAGGGCATCCAGTTTCCGATCGCGCGCGCGCACGTCCAGATCTCGGCGGCGTCAGCGATGGTCGACAAGGCGGCGGCGATGTTCGAGGCGGGCGAGCCTTGCGGCACCGAAGCCAACATGGCGAAAATGCTTGCGTCCGAAGCAAGCTGGTACGCAGCCGACATGTGCATCCAGACCCACGGCGGCTTCGGCTTCGCCGAGGAATATGACATCGAACGCAAGTTCCGCGAAACGCGCCTCTACCAGGTCGCGCCGATCAGCACGAACCTGATCCTGAGCCACGTCGCAACGCATGTGCTGAAACTGCCCAAGAGCTTCTGAGCGGCACGCGCGGAGAAGTCGGGGAAGCTATGGTGCCGCTTACAGGACTCGAACCTGTGGCCCCATCATTACGAATGATGTGCTCTACCAACTGAGCTAAAGCGGCACTGGTGCCCAGAAGAGGAACTGAACTGGGCATCAAAGCGGCGGAAATCCGATGCAATCAACAACGAGATACCGCTGAAACCATCATAGAAACCATCACAAAATTTGGCAAGGGCTGGACGATATCGGAAGCCGATTTTTGGTTGCAAATTCGCTCGCGATCGCAGTCGCAGCTTTTCAAGCTCGCCGGCAGAAAAATCGCCGACCGAGTAATCATTTTATGAGCGTCGAATTCGAGCTGGCAACTTGCTAGCTATTGCGGCCCAGTCCTGTTGACGAGGCCAATAAGGTCGAGACCACGCGTTCGAGTTCGGCCAGTGCGGCAATTGCCCCCATTCCCAAGAACGACCGCGCGCGCCCGGCGCTGGCCAACGGGCCGCCTTGCGCCGATCGCCTCAGAGAGTTGCCGCACATCCGCCAAAGGACGACAAATGGAGGCTTTGAGCGTCGATCATAACGGTCGAGTTCGCGCCTCGCGCTGTCGCCCGGGTCGTCTTGCAACTATGTACGGTGCCCTTCCGACCAGGCCAAAACAAATCCCATAGCTCAATCCCAGAGCCCACGCGGGTTCCCCCATCAGAGGCTTTCGTACGCTAAAGCGCCCGAGCCCTTCGCGTTAGGATGTGGATTAGCGCCAGAATGGGGCTCTGACTCACTTTTGGTGCAAGTGCGTTGATAGTGGCGAGTTTTTCCCCGAAGGAGGAGATCGCCATGCATGGGAGAGGTTTTCGCGAAGCCATTGCGCCAACAGGATTGGTGATCGACAAGGTCGAGTATGCCGCCGATCAGATACGGATCACCCGGCGATCCCGATTTCGAGTTTCGATTTACCCGAACTGCTGCCGCCCATCTGCGCGTGTCCACAGTCGATATCACTGTACACTCGCCGATCTACTCTCTCATGGCCGACCGGTTCGGATTACTCTTGTCGCCCGGCGTTTTCGCTGCGCCACATCCCGCTGCACCACGCGGATCTTCGTTGAACGCTTTCCTCCAGATGTGACTGCAACATTTGCCCGGCGTACGGCCCGCCTGGATTCTATCGTACATCACCTTAGGCTGGCGCTGGGTGGGCGTCCGGCGGCCAGCTTGGCGCGCCGCCTTGAGGTGTTCATCGGCGCGGGCAAGCGGCGGGAGTGGCCGCCCGAGGTGGAGGCCTCGATTGTCGCGGAGTGCTATTCGGGCCGCAAGGGCGTCAGTCCTGTGGCGCGCCGGCATGGGCTGGATCCCTCGCAGCTATACGCCTGGCGGCGGGATTTGCGTAAACAGCTTGAGGCCGAGGGTGTGATCCTGCCATCGGCACATTCGGAAGATCGGCGAGGATGTGGCCGAGCGCCTCGATGTGGTGCCGACCACCTTCCGCGTCCTGGTCACCCGGCGGCCGCGTTATGGCTGCCGTTCGTGCGAGAGCGCGATCGTGCAGGCTCCGGCGCCAGCGCGGATCATCGAGGGCGGTACTCCCACCGAGGCACTGATCGCCCAGGTGCTGGTATCCAAGTATGCCGATCACCTGCCGCTTTACCGG
>NZ_JAFMTR010000065.1 GCF_018682675.1 Sphingopyxis soli | reverse complement strand
CTGGCGCAGCGGCACGATCCGCGACAGCGACTATCCGCGCGAAGCCAGCCGCGCCAGGGTCGGCGGCGAGGTCGAGGTTCGCTTCACCATAGAAGCGACCGGACGGGTGACGGGATGCCGCGTCAGCCGATCGAGCGGCGATGCGTCGCTCGATGCGACGACCTGCCGCCTTATCGAAGAGCGCTTTCGTTTCAAGCCTGCAACCAACGCGGCGGGCGAAGCGATCCGTAGCTCCTATGGCTGGCGGCAAAGCTGGTGGCTCGAGCGACGGAACTGACGTGCTTTCGCTATGCCATCAGGCGAGACCACAATTTGCGACAGTATCGCGAACTATTATCAATAGCGATTGACATTGCGAACGACTCTCAATAGCGGCGTGGACGACCAAACCAAAACAAGGGGGTTATCCGTGAAAACTTCGTCCGCCTCGTTCCTCGCTCTCTCCTGCGTGGGCAGCCTCATCAGTGCACCCGCGCTCGCTAGCGAGGCCGATGCCGCGCAGGACGCACCCGGCGGCCGCACCGACATCGTCGTCACCGGCAGGCTCGCGACCGAAGTCGAATCGCCCAAGTCGACGGCGCCGCTCGTCGATACGCCGCAGACGATCACCGTCGTGACGCAGGAGGTGCTGCGCCAGCAGAATCTGCTCACTCTGCGCGATGCTCTCGCAACGATCCCCGGCATAACCTTCGGCGCCGGCGAAGGCGGCGGCGGCTATGGCGACTCGATCAACCTGCGCGGCTATTCGGCGAACAACGACCTGACCGTCGACGGTGTCCGCGACAGCGCCCAGTACAGCCGTACCGACCCCTTCAACCTGCAGCAGATCGAAGTGTACAACGGCGCCAACTCGGTCTTCAACGGATCGGGAAGCGTTGGCGGAACGGTCAATCTCGTCAGCAAGATCCCCTTCTCGCGCAACGCGACGACCTTGCAGGCCGCGGTCGGCACCGACAATTACTACCGCGCGTCGGTCGACAGCAATTGGCGCCTGAACGACCTGATCGCCGTGCGCCTCAACGCGATGTATCACGAGAATGACGTTCCGGGCCGCGACGTCGAATCCTATCAGCGCTGGGGGGTCGCGCCGTCGATCACGATCGGCGTCGACAGCGACACCAGCCTGACGCTCGCCTATATCCACCAGGACGACGACAACACGCCGATCTATGGCGTGCCCTTCTTCCTCAGCAGCGTGAATGACGGCCCGCTGCCGGGCGTCGACGACAGCGACTATTTCGGCATCGTCAATCTCGACGAGCAGAAGACGAAAGTGAATCGCCTGACCACGACCTTCCGCCATGCGTTCAGCGAGAATGTGTCGATCCGTAACCTCACCCGCTGGCAGCGTGTCCACCAATATAGCCAGACCAGCGCACCGCAGGGCGTCTTCTGTCTCGCGAATGGCCTGCAACCCGTGGGCTCGGGCCCGACGCCGACCGTCGGTATCGCTTGCCCCGCAGGTCAGAACACCCCCGGCACCTATTATCCCAGCGGTCCGCGCGGCCTCGTCCGCGATCAGGTCAACGACCTGCTCCACAACCAGACCGACCTCACCGTCGTGACCGGAGAAGCCGGGGGTACGCGTAACACGCTGGTAATCGGCGCCTCCATCTCACGCGAAGACTATAAAATCACGACCGCGTCGCTGGCGCGAAACCCCAATGGGTCAGCGGTGACGCTGCCGCCGATCGATCTCTTCGATCCCGACACCACATACACCGGCCCGATCAATTTTACCGTGACGGCCCGGTCGAAGGGGCACAGCAACAACAAGGCGATCTACGCCTTCGATACGCTCGAACTCGGCACCCTGTTCGAACTCAATGCCGGCCTGCGCTATGAGAGCAATCGCGCCGAGTTTCGCAACATTCCGCTGCTCGTCGTCCCGCCGGGCACGACCGCGCTGACGCCGGCGCAGCGCCAACCGCAGATCAGCGACGAAAATCTCTTCTCCTATCGCTTCGGCGCCGTGTTCCACCCGATCGAGAACGTCAGCTTCTATGGCGCCTATGGCAACGCCCGGACGCCGTCCTCGGCTACAGTGCGCCTCGGCTGCGGTGTGATCCCCGCAACGGGCGCCGCCGATCCCTGCGCTGTCGCCCCGGAAAAGGCGCGCACCTTTGAAATCGGTGCCAAAGCCGAACTGGCGAACAAAAAGCTTCTGCTGACCGCCGCGCTGTTCCGCAACGAACGCACCAATTTCCGCACGCCTTCGAACGACCCGTCGCTGCCGAACTCGCTTCAGGTTCTTGACGGCAAATCGCGCGTCGACGGCATTGCGCTTGGCGTGACCGGCAATCTCACTCCCGAATGGGCGATCTTTGCCAACTATACCTACCTCGACAGCAAGGTGAAGCAGAGCGTCTCCGACTTCTGTCTCGCCTCGCCCGGCGCGACGGGCTGTGGCAACAGCGTTGCGATCCCCGACCCGCAGGCCGGCGATCGCCTGATCCAGACCCCGAAACATTCGGGCAGCCTGTTCACCACCTACGCTTTCCCGTTCGGCCTCCAGATCGGTTACGGCCTGACCTACCAGGGCCGGTTTGCGACCAACCAGCGCAACCTGCTCCAGCGTACGCAATTCCTGGTCGACGACTATCTCATCCATCGGGCGTTTGTGTCGTATGACTTCGACAATGGCCTGGTCGCGCAGCTCAATGTGACCAACCTGACCAACGAGGATTATTACACCGGCGTCCGCAACAATGTGAACGCGACGACCGGCGCCGTCACCGGCGGCTGGGCCACCCCCGGCGATGCACGCTCGGCGGTGTTCAGCCTCTTCTACAATTTCTGATCGCAAAAGGGCGGGCACGGCGCATTGCTGTTCCCGCCCTTTTCTGCCTAGAAGCGGCGCCATGATCCGCATCATTCCCGACGTACTCGACGCCGACGGTGTCGCCCGGCTCCGCGCCATCCTCGACGCCGCCGACTGGATCGACGGCAATGAAACCTCCGGCCCGCAGGCGGCGCTCGCCAAACGCAACCAGCAGCTCCCCGAATTCGGCGAGCCCGCTGTCGAGGCAGGGCGGCTGGTCCTCGATGCGCTCGGCCGGACGCCGATGTTCATCGCTGCGGCGCTTCCGCTCAAAATCTACCCGCCCTATTTCAACCGCTACGCTGGCGGCGAGACGTTCGGCGATCATATCGACAATGCCATCCGGATGCGGCGCGGCAGCGATTTCCGGATGCGCGCCGACCTCTCGGCGACGCTGTTTCTTGCCGATCCCGGCAGTTACGAAGGCGGGGGCCTCGTCATCGAAGGCATGACCGCGCCCCCCGGGCTCAAGTTGCCCGCCGGGCATATGGTCCTTTACCCGTCGAGCACCGTCCACCGCGTCGAACCCGTGACCACCGGTGCGCGCGTCGCCAGCTTCATGTGGATCCAGTCGATGGTGCGCGATCAGGGCCAGCGCGACCTGCTGTTCGATCTCGACATGGGGGTACAGGGCGCGGCGATGGCGCTGGGCCAGGGCGACGCGACCGTCGTGCGCCTGACCGGCGTCTATCACAATCTGCTGCGACGCTGGGCCGATAGCTAAACCAGCATGTCGCGCCAGGCGCGCGACGTCAATTCGCGGTCGCCGACGAGTATCGCCGCCGCAAGCCCGCGCGCGTCCGCCAACGCGACCCCCTGTTCCGGCCCCAGCACCGTCAGCGCGGTCGCCCACCCATCGGCCATCATGCAGCTGCGATGGAGCACGGTCACCGACGACACGCCGTTGACGATCGGCCGGCCCGAGCGCGGGTCGAAGCTGTGCGAATAGTGCCGGTCGCCGACCGTAAAGCCGCGCCGGTAACTTCCCGATGTCGCGACCGACAGATCGTGCAGCGCGATGCGCCAGGGCTGCGCCGACGACGTCGGGGGCGTTTCGGTGTCGACCCACCAGGGCTGACCGTCGGGCCGAATTCCCTCACCCCTGAGCTCGCCGCCGACTTCCAGCAGGAAATGCCGCACGCCGCTACCGAGCAGCCACTCGGCCGCCAGATCGACGCCATAGCCCTTGGCGATGCCCGAAAGGTCGAGGAACGCCCCTTCGCCGCGGCGCAGTCGCGACGCGTCGGCGTCCCATTCGATGCTGCGGACCGCTCCCTCGCCATCGGCGGGCACCGCGTTCACCGGCCCCGCGCTGCCGAAGCCCCAGCGCTCGGTCAGGCCGCCCAGGCACGGATCGAACGCCCCGCCGCTCGCCGCCGCAATTTCGAGCGCCGCCGAGACGACATGCGCGAGTTCGCCGGGCACACGGATCCATTCGTCCGCCGGCGCGCGGTTGAAGCGCGACAGGTCCGATTCCGGCTCCCACTGGCTCATCTGCGCGACGACAAGGTCGAACGCCGCCTGCACGCCAGCCATCGTTCCTGCCGGCGGCGAGACCGCGTGCAGCGACCAGCTTGTCCCCATGGTCTCGCCGGCGAAGGATGCGATCGCCGCGCACGCGTCGCGCGCCGCAAAAGCGGCCGGCGTCAACGCGCGCGGGATCAGGATGCGGTCGGTCAGGGCGCCAGGACTTCCAGCGTCGTCGCATAGCTTGCCCGGCGCGCGATCGGCGGCGGCGCGCCTTCGTCGCCGCCCGCTTGCGGCGTCGTCACGTTGAGCCAGTACATGCCGGGTTCGGCCCAGTTGATCTCGACCTTGCCGTCGGCATCGGTCTTCAGATGCTGGTCGCCGAGCTGGTCGCGATAGCGGATGCCGCCTGGGATTACCGTCACCGGCAGATCGGCCGCGGGCTTGCCGTCGAGCAGGAACTGGAAGGTCGCCGCCTCGCCCGCGATCAGGTCGTTCGGGTGCGTCACCGGAACGAGCTCGATCCCCTTGCCGACCGGCTTGAACAGCGTCGTCGTCGGCTCGCCCACCGTCACGAAAATCTCGTTGCGGTTGTTCGCCTCGGCGGTCTTCACGTTGGTCGCGCCCGCGGGGATGCGCTCGGCGAGGTTCGCGGCGGTCGTCCCGCGCGGCAGGCGCTCGGTCTTGCCATTGAGGTCATAGCTGCCCATCAGCATGTCGGCGACCGACGCGATGCGATAGGTGCCTTTCTGCGTCAGATGGACGTCGAAGGTGCTGCGATAGCGGCCCGTTGCCTTGTTCTCGATCGCCACCTCGGTCCCGTCGGGCGCCCACGCCTTCATCGCGTCGAGCCGAAGCGGCTGGTGCTCGAAATAAAAGAGATCGTTCGACACCGCCGCATCGACCGTCACCCATACATCGTCGCCCGATAGCACCGTCGACGACGGCATCATCCACTGGCGATGGGCGCTCGCGGGAACCGCCGCCATCGCCGCGATCGCGACCGTCGCGACCAAACCCAGGATCTGCTTTCTCATGTCCCTGCCCTTTCGAAAATTCAGCGGAAGGCAACCGTGACGGCGCCGAGTTCGGTCTTGCCCGCTGCGCGCCCGCCCGCACCGGCCTTCGCGGGCCAGGTGAAGGGAATGCGCAGCAGTTCGCGGCCGCCGACTTCGCGGGCAGCCTCGATCACGAGCGTATAGTCGCCCGCCGCGGTCGCGCCGAGCTGGGCGCGGCTGAACGAGATTTTATGGGCGCCCGGCGCGCGCGTCGCGCCGGTGATGCCGTTTGCGGGGAAGGTCATCGTGCGGCCCGAGGCGCGCCACCATTGCCGCACGTCGCGCAGCCATTTGGTGCCCTCGTTGCCCTTCATGTCATAGTCGTACCAGACCGCGACCGTCTTTGCGGGCGCCCCCGCCTTCTCGACCCAGATCGCGACATAAGGCCGGTGATATTCGGCGACCTTCAGTTGCGGGATGGTAATCGTGACATCCATCGTCGCCGGGGCGGCGGCCGCCATGACGGGTGCGGTTAGCGCCGCGCCCAGCGTTCCGCCGATCAGGATCGTTCGCGATGGCGATTGCATGAAGATTCTCCCTAGTGGATGAAGATGATGGCGATGGCCGCGGGCAGGACGAGCCCTGCGCCGACGAGCGGCCAGGTGCTCTTGCGCTTCGCCGAATGCAGCCACAGCAGGAACAGGCCCGTGATCGCGAAGACCAGGCAGGCGAAAGCGAAGATATCGATGAACAGGCTCCACTCGCCGCCCGAATTGCGGCCCTTGTGGAGGTCGTTGAGGTACGAGATCCAGCCGCGGTCGGTGACCTCGCTGGTTACCGCGCCGGTCGCACGGTCGATCGCGACCCACGCGTCGCCGCCGGGGCGCGGCGCGGGCAGATAGACCTCGTCCGCCGACCATTCGGCCTCGCCCGACGCCTTCACCGGAAAATGGTCCTCGACCCATGTGGCGACGGGTGCGGGGAGCCTGCCCTTGCCGCCCGCCGGATCGGCGCCAAGCTTGGCGAGCACGGCGGACGGCATCTGCGCCCTTTTCTCGACGATCGTCGGCGTTCCCTCGATATCGGCGGCGTGATTGAGCGTGAAGCCGGTGACCGCGAAGAGCACGAGCCCGATCAGGCTGATCGCCGAACTCATCCAGTGCCACATGTGCAACTGTTTCAGCCAGAAGGTCTTGCGGCTCTTCTTGGCGGCCGGTCGCTGGGTCTGGGGTGCGTGCATCTTGAACGGGTCTACCTGAAACGATGCCCGCCATTATCGCGAACGATTCGCAATTACAATTAAAAAGGTCGACCCGACAGGACATTGTGCGCAGCGACCCCGCGGCGCCGAACGCCAGAACCGCGATGGGAGCCCGTCGGTGAGATCGCTGGGATTGAAGGAAGGTGGCGGAGACGGAGTCCGCCTAACTACCGTCCCGATGCATCCGCGATCATTAGAACAGGCTCTGAAAATATGCGATAATCCGCGCTATCAAACTCCGTTCCCGTCCCGTTCTATCCGGTTGCGTTCCCATAAAACCGGCGTATTATCGGGGAACGGATTTGGGAACGGAGATGCCAGCCATGCCCCGCAAGCTTAGCAACGCCCTTACGCCCTTGGCGGTCAAGAATGCGAAACCCGGACGCCATGCGGACGGGGGCGGGCTGCACTTGCTGGTGAAGGAAACCGGCGCGCGGTCATGGGTCTATCGCTTCATGCTCAAGGGCAAGTCGCGCGACATTGGCTTGGGCGCGGCTGGACAAGGCGGCATTTCCCTTGCCGATGCCCGGACGGCGCGCGACGCCCTACGGCTCAAGGTGAAAGCTGGGATTGATCCTCTGGAGGAACGCCAGCGAGAGGCCACAGACGCGCTTGCGGCGGCTCAGGCGGCAGCGATAGCCGGAATTACGTTCAAGGCCGTGGCAGAGGCTTATATCGGCGCGAATGAGGCAAGCTGGCGCAATGACAAGCACCGGCAGCAATGGCGCAACACGCTGGCCAGCTACGTCTATCCTGTCATGGGCGAATTGCCGGTTGCCGAAATTGGCACGGCTCATGTGCTGAAAATCCTTGAGCCGATCTGGCAGGACAAGCCCGAAACTGCCAGCCGCATCCGGGGGCGGATTGAAACCGTGCTCGATGCCGCCAAGGCGCGCGGATACAGAGAGGGCGAAAACCCGGCTCGCTGGCGCGGCCATATCGCGCAAATCTTGCCACCCCGTTCCCGGCTCACGCGCGGTCATCACAAGGCTATGCCGTATGAGGCAATCCCGGCGTTCATGGCGAAGCTGCGCGAGCGGGAGGCAATGGCGGCTCTAGCGCTGGAGTTTGTCATTCTCACTGCCACGCGCACCAGCGAAGTGCTTGGGGCAACTTGGGCCGAAGTCGATTTGGACAAGGCAATCTGGACCGTGCCAGCCACGCGCATGAAGGCGGGCAAGGAACATCGCGTTCCCCTGTCGCCGCGCGCTGTCGAAATTCTGGAGGCCGTGAAACCGCTGGGCAAAGACAACCTGTTTCCAGCCGACAAGGGCGGCAAGCTGTCCACAATGGCCATGTCGATGCTGCTTCGCCGCATGAAGCTGGATTGCACCGTTCATGGTTTCCGCTCTGGCTTCCGCGATTGGGCAGCCGAATGCACCGGCTACGCCCATGAGGTTTGCGAAATGGCGCTGGCTCATGTGATCGGCAACAAGTCCGAAGCGGCTTACCGGCGCGGCGATCTATTCGACAAACGGCGGCGGCTCATGGGCGATTGGGCCACCTATTGCGCCAGCAACGGCGCGGCTGGTGCCAAGGTTTCGCCAATCCGGGGAGAGGCGGCATGAGCGAGGCGCTTTCCCCGCTGGAACTCGAATTGGCCGCTTACAGCCCGCTGGAGCTGGCCGAACTGGACGATACCGTTCGCATTTTGCTGGAGGCCGCGAATGACGGAACGGCGGCTTACGCTGCTGCCCGGCGCGCGGTTTATGCAACCCTGAGGTTCGCAATTTCCAGACGCCTATTGTCCGAGGTGGATGCCAGCCGCACCGCGACAATCATTCCATTTCGGGGGCGGGAATGAAGCATAAACGAATGCAGATTCGCATTTCGTACGGCGCTCAGCCCGCAAACTCGCGGGGGTGGAAGCGGACTAACCCTGGGTGGCCTGATCCGAATGACTGGATCAACCGCCTCTATGATTCCCTGGAGGAGCGTTACAGCGTCTATCAACAAGAAACGGACAGCTTGCTTCGCCGGAACAAGGCGGCGGCAATGCTGGCGCAGGTTTTATCGTCGCTTCACGAACTGCCCCCCTTTCGAGATGGCCACGCACATATGCCTCTCAAAGACTTGCTGATATTTCTGAATGATCTCGACCGTGGCCGCGCGCCGCCGTGGGCAAAGCCAGTCAATTTTGGCGGAACAAGTGTAACGACAACTGCCGAAACGGAATTGCGCCTATGGGCCAACGGCGTAGTGCATGTCCTCTGGTTCACGGGTATGAGCCGGACGGATGCATATAAGGTCGTCGCAAGCGGGTTATCGAAGCATGGACGGAAGGGCAAAGATGGTGGCCCTGTTCCTTGGCGATCTGTTCAGCAATGGTGCCGAAACCTTGGCCATCCCAATACCACCATGATTGGGCAGCGCATAATGGATTGGTGGCAAGTGATGCCCTGCCCACATGGCTACCTCGTTACCAACTGCGAAACCGGTCAGTGGAACTTTGCTCAATGCAAAGATGCACAGGCAATTGCCAAGCAATTTGCGGATGACATTTGGGAATTGCCGCATCTGAGGGACAGGTTTTAACCGTCCTATCGGGCCAAACCGGCATTTCGCGCCAAGACTGTCCTGCAACGTCCGGGCAACCCCGCCTGTGCGTGGCGTTGCCGGACCGGAACAATGGCAAATCCCATTGCAGTAACTATCCCCGATGCAGTGAAGCTGTCGGGGTTGTCGCGCACGTCGATTTATGAAGCGTTGAAGCGGCAGGACATTACCGCCCGCAAGGCCGGGCGGCGCACGTTGATCTCGTTTGCCGATCTCGAAGCCTATTTGGCCAGCCTCCCGACCTATCAGGCGGGGGCATGAGCAATGGCGGCACATATGCAAAACCCCGGCGGGCAGGCCGGGGCTTCGCGCAATCAACTTGGCGGCTGTTTGCATTCCCCCTCTACAGTATCGGATTGGCAGGCTCAAAAGCTTTCCTCCCGTTTCTGCCTCTCGCCATGGATGGCGCGGGATATGGCGCGGCTCTGCTTTGGGGAGGGCCGTGGCAATGACTGACAAGCCCTTTCCCGATCACCGGGCAGCGGCACTTGCCCTGCTTAACGGCAATCACCGGCTTAGCCGCAAGGCCGGGCAATTCCTTGGCCAGCTTGCCGTCGATTCCACGCCCATGAGCGAAGCGCAGGCCGATTGGCTGGGCAAGTTGCTGGACCGCGCGGGCTTGCCGTCGATGGCAGAGGGAGGCGCGGCATGAGCACCTATCCCGATGCACCGGGGCACCGGAACGTAGAAACCTCGATTGCCGCTGCCGATGCCCTTGCGCCCAAACTGGGGCGGCTCCAGCGCATGGCAGAGGGCGCAATCCGCAATGCTGGCGCGCATGGCCTTACCGCCGATGAACTGGCGGCGCGGCTCGATATGGACCGCTGGTCGATCCAGCCGCGCACCAGCGAATTGAGACGCAAGGGGATTATCCGTGACAGCGGGCAGCGCAGGCCGAATAGCACCGGCAAGCTGGCCATTGTCTGGATTGCCGCATGATCTGCGCCGCCATGCCCAAGCCGCACGATTGCGCCCGGCATGGCGGCGCTTTGAAACTCCACCGGGATTGCGGTTTCGGTGGAGTTTCAATTGCACCGCACCAGCCGCAATCGCCCGCAAATCCGCCGATTGCCAGAACTGGCACGGCGCTTGCGATTAATTACCTTACCTCTGGTGTGGCAGCCCTTTCCGCTCGCACTGGCAGGGGTGGCGCGCGTAACCGTGCCGACCGGGAAAGCCATGCACTGACAGCCGCTCAAATTGACAATCTGAGGGCCGCTGAGCGCCATGCCGAAAAAATCAGGCTGCCGTTTACGCGAATGATCTCGATTCACTGGCAGGCCGCTGGAGTGCCCTTGGCTGGCATGGCGAAAGCCACCTACCGCTTTACCGATCTGCTGACAAAGGCGCTGGCCCGGCATGGCAGCCGCACGGCGTGGCTCTGGACGCATGAAAACGTCCCCGGCAATGGCCATGACAAGGGCGGGCACTGTCACTTGCTCATCCATGTACCTGCCGATCTCGTGCCCATTGTTACGGCGCTGCAACGGGGCTGGCTTCGCCGGATCACCGGACAGCCTTATCGGGCGCGCGTGATCCACAGCAAACCGATAGGCGGGCGGCTGGGGCTAGAGACAGGCAATCCCGCTCTCCACGCCATCAATCTGGAGGCGGCGCTTGCCTATGTCCTGAAAGGGGCAAGCCATGAGGCCGCGTCACAATTCAACCTGGAGCGGCTGGAGCCGGGCGGGCGCGTAATCGGCAAGCGTTGCGGAACCTCTCAAAACATCGGCGCGAAGGCGCGCAAGACAAAGGGATGATTATGGCAAAGGGCAAGAAAGCCGATGATGGCATGAAACCTGAAAACGTCCTGACCGTGGAGCAAGCACCCACGGAAACCGGCGCGAGAGCGATGGCACGCAAGCTGCTACAGCCTCAACTGCGCAACGCGGCGACTGCCTCAACATTCGCCATGAAGGTGCTGGGCGATGACGTCGAAAAGCCCGGCATCATGGACTTCCTCGACCACGTGCAAAAGGCGACGGCGAAGGCAGAGGGCGGCGATCTGGCGATTGCCAGCGCAATGCTTGCTTCCCAAGCCGTCACGCTCGACACGATGTTTACGGAACTGGCCCGGCGCGCGGCGATCAATATGGGCGAATACATCAACGCTGCCGAGCGGTACGGGCGCTTGGCGCTGAAGGCTCAGAGCAATTGCCGGGCAACCTTGGAGGCATTGGCCAAGCTACACCAGCCGCGCGAGCAAACCGTGCGCCACGTGCATGTGAACGAAGGCGCGCAGGCCGTCATTGCCGATCAATTCCACCACCATGCCGGGGGGCATCAGAATGAAGAATCCGCCGAACAACCCCATGCAGCCGGAACCGGCGCGGCTGGCAGCAGCCCCGCGATGCTTGGCCACGACGCGCAAGGGAACGGCCTGCCAATCCCCGGCGATCAAGGGGGCGAAGCGATGCCGGATGCACGGCGGCAAGGGCAGCGGCGCACCTGAGGGCAACCGCAACGCATGGAAACATGGCGGGCGCTCTGCCGACACAATGGCAGCCGCTCGATACATGCGTGAGCTTGCGCGGCTGTTGTAGCCTCGATTACCTGCTCACAGGTGGAGCGACTGCCGGAACGGCATAACCAAGCTCTGCTTGGAGAGTCCGCAATACCCAAAGGTTGCCCCAATAGGGCATTGCCAAACCATCCGCCTTGAACGCTTCGTTTGATGCTGCAAGGCGGCTAGCGAGCGTTGCGGCTTGTTCCGGAGAGCAAGTCAAATTCCATTGCCGGATTTGCTCCAGCGTATAGGCCATGCCTTCAACATCGGACATCCCGATCAACTCCGGGACTTGCTGCGCAATCAATTCCTTGTCGTCGTTCAAGGCGAAAGATTCTCTATTCAGTGCAGCGGCTTCGCGCTGTTTAGCCCACCATTGCCTAAGTCCCATGTCAGCTCCCTTCGTCCGGGGCTGATTATCATGGAATGCACGCTTCCGTGAATCTGACTTGTGCATTTCAGTGCCAGTCACATTTGACGTAGAAGCTGCCATTGCCGCTCAGCCCCAGCTTTCGGCCAATTTCAGCCGCGATTTGTCGCGTAGGGTGTGTATCGAACTGCACCCGCACCAGCCGGTAAAGTCGCCTGATCTGGCCTGCCCGGTCTGCAATCCCGATCCGGCGGCATATTGAGGCTATGCGCCTAGCGCCTAAGCTATTGGGGAGCGGTTATGGGAACAAGGCCGATTGACGGCAAAAAACACAATCAAATCAATGGCCGGTGGCGGAGACGGAGGGATTCGAACCCTCGGTACCGGATTTACCAGTACGACGGTTTAGCAAACCGTTGGTTTCAGCCACTCACCCACGTCTCCGCATGGTCTGCCGCGCTAACGGCAGTCTGGCCTCAGGCGGGTCGCTATAGCCATGCGTTTCGCGACCCGCAACGTCAAACATTGCTCTTTTTTGATCTCCGATTGCGCCGTTCGCAGCAAAAATGATTCGGTCTGGCGCAAAATCGACTCGGGTCATCGCCGGTTCATTGCCGAGGATTCACTGTCCGAGTCATGGTTAAGCTGTAACGCGCCGCGGGCGCCGACCGATTTTGGGGGAATTTATGCGTAGAGCCCTTGCCACCTTCACCGCCGCGGCCATCGCTGCGATCGGCCTTGCGCTGTCGCCGCTGCCGGCGGCCGCACAGATGACTTCGGTCGACCCCAACACGGCGATCGACGCCGATCTCGATACTCCCTCGCCGCCTCCGCCGGCAACGCCGCCCGCGAACGACAGCTACAGCAGCGACCTTGCGACGGGCAGCCAGCAATATGACGCGACCCCCGACACGGGCGCGGCAACGCCCCCGGCAACCGTCACGACCGCCGATTCGAGCACGACCTACAAGGAAGACGATCTGATCGGCGCGGCCGAGGGCGTGTTCGGCAAGGGCGCGCAGGGCCTCGCCGGGCTGATCGAGGACATCCTCAAGAAGCAGGGCCAGCCCAACGCCTATATCGTCGGGCGCGAGGCCGGCGGCGCGCTCGGGATCGGGCTGCGCTATGGTTCGGGCACGCTCCACCACAAGGTCGAAGGGGAAAAGCCCGCCTATTGGACCGGCCCGTCGATCGGCTTCGACGCGGGCGCCAACGCGGGCAATACCTTCGTCCTCGTGTACAACCTCTTCGACACCGAGGATCTCTACAAGCGCTATCCGGCGGGCGAAGGCGCCGCCTATCTGGTCGGCGGCTTCAACGCCAGCTACCTGCGCCGCGGCGACGTGGTGCTGATCCCGATCCGCGTCGGCGTCGGCGCGCGGCTGGGCGTCAACGCCGGCTATATGAAGATTCGCAAGAAGCAGAACTGGATCCCGTTCTAAGCCCCGGCGATCTCGCCAAAGGGGCGAACACGGCCCGCGCTTCGGCGCGGGCATTTCCTTTTTGGCCAAGAAGATGCCGAGCGGCGGGTTTCAGCCGCTTTTTTGCCGTTTAAGCCGAGGAATAGGCTTCCTAATTGTGGACGTAGCGAGTTGGTGGCATCATAGCCTGATGAATAACGAGTACCAGCAGGCCAAACGCGATGATTGGCAGACGGCGCTGTATGAAGCGTCCTACCGCTATTCGCTCGCGATGAACGAGCTTCACAAGACAAACCCGTGGCCGGACAATCCCGTTCTCGCTCAAGCAATCAACACCTTGGCCACGGAGCTGTGGGATCGCAGCTTTAGCGTCACCGAAATTACCTCGGCGTTTCGAGAAGCCGCTGCCGATCTGCCACGGTATGCCGCAGGCGATGAGGTTCGCCCTTAGTCCGCCATGCTCCCCTCGGCCTGAAATCTGACCGAGAGCTCACCACCCCAAAAACAGACACGCCTACAAATAGGCCTTTCCTACATTATACCGCTATGCCAGCTTACATCCGGCGGACAAAGGCGGCCTGGCTTGCGGTCGCAGCACGGCGTGCGGGGAGCGTTCGGCACCCCTCCCGGCCCAAAACGCAGGACGCACAAGGCTGAACTTTCCTGAACTTTGCAACTATGCCGCGGCGACCAAGGCGGGCATGACGGCGCTCAACCCCGAAGCCCACACCGCCCCTTAATCCCCGTCGAAAGCGATCAGCGTCTCGCATGCCAGTCCGGCGGCCTCCAGCCGCTGCGAGCCGCCGAGGTCGGGCAAGTCGATGACGAACAGCGCCGCCGCGACCT
>NZ_JAFMTR010000064.1 GCF_018682675.1 Sphingopyxis soli | reverse complement strand
CATGGATCCTGAAACAAGTTCAGGATGACGATGCTGGAAATGTCGTGCTTCGCTCGAAACCCGGCGTCTGTCCGCCCTATTCCTCGGTGCGGATCAGGATCATCTCGCCGATCAGCGCGAACAGGATGAACGGCCCCCACGCCGCGAGGAAGGGCGTGTAGGCGCCGAGATCGCCCATCGCGAGCGCAAAATTGTCGGCGACGAAATAGGCGAAGCCGAGCGCCATGCCCAGGATCGCGCGGACGAACAGCTTGCCCGAACGCGCGAGGCCGAAGGCGGCGACCGCGCCCAGCAGCGGCATCAGGATCGCCGACAGCGGCCCCGAAATCTTGTGCCACAGCACGCCTTTCAGCGCATCCACCGGTCGGCCCGCGGCCTCGAGTTCGTCGATCGCCGTGCTGAGTTCGGTGAAGGGCAGTTCGTCGCCGTCGACCTGCGCCAGCGTGAACTGGTCGGTGCCGACACCCTTCATCGCGGTGATCGTGCCGAGCGGCTCGAGCGTTCCCGAGCGGCGGATGAAGCGCCGCGCATTGGTCAGTTCCCAGCCGCCGGCGACGGGCTTCGCGCTGTCGGCCTTCAGCATCGACGACAGCACGCCCTGGGTGCGTTCATAGATGGTGACATCGCGCAGCACGACGGCGCCGCGCGTTTCGACCGTGCCGGCGTTGATCAGGTCGTTGCCCGCGCGCACCCAGATGTTGGCGCGCACGCCGCTGTCCCGGGGCACTTTCGCATATTCGACCTTCTGCCAGGCGCTGAGCGCCGCGGTCGAGCGCGTGACGATGCGTTCGTTGAAGGCAAAGCTGATTCCCGCGACAAGCAGCGCAGCGAGGAACAGCGGCGCCAGCACCTGGTGCGCCGACATGCCCGACGCCTTCATCGCGATGACCTCGCTGTTCTGGTTCAGCGTCACCAGCGTCAATATGGTGCCGAGGAGCACCGAAAAGGGCAGGAAGGTCTCGATGATCTGCGGGATGCGCATTCCGACATAGCGCCAGACCTCGCCATCGCCATTGCCCGCGACCGCCAGTATCTTGCCGCTTTCGCCGAGCAGGTCGAGCGTCTGGAGGATGAGCACCAGCGCGAACAGGATCGAGAAACTGCGGATCAGGAACATCCGCCCGACGTACAGCGCCATCGTGCGCGAGGGGAAAAAGTGGAGCTGGTGCATGTCAGGCGGCTCGCGGTTTCCGCTGGAAGGCGCCGACCAGGCGGCGAATCTTCTGCCCCGCCTTCGCGGCGAAGCGTTCGAGCGCACCGATCGGCTGGCCGCCAGGGACATAGGCGACGGTGTAATACATCCAGATCGCCAGGCCTGCGAACAAGAGGAAGGGCACCCACAGCGCGATCAGCGGGTCGACCGCGCCGCGCGCGCCGAGATCCTCGGCATATTGGTTGATCTTGTGCTGGGTCACCAGCAGCACGATCGACAGGAACACGCCGAGCGCCGAGGTCGATCGTTTGGGCGGGATCGCCAGTGCGACCGCCATCAGCGGGATCAGGAACATCGACATCACCTCGACGATCCGGAAATGGAAATTGGCCCGCGATTCCAGCCGCGTTTTCAGCGACTCATTCTTGTCGCGCCCGGCGACGAGCAGTTCGGGGATCGTCAGTTCGCGGTCGGCGCCGCCGCGCAGGCGGAACGCCTCGATCTTCGGCAGCGGGATCGGCAGGTCGTGGTTGTCGAAGGTGAGGACACGCGGCACCGCGAATTTCGGCGATTCATGGATCAGCACGCCCTGCGACAGGCGCAGGATGATCGTGTTCGGATCGTCGGTTGCGAGGAATTGCCCGCGCGAGGCGGTCGCCGATACGCGCTGGCCGTCCTTGTTCTCGCCGCGAACGAAGATGCCGCGCAGCGACTTGCCGTCGTTATAGCTTTCCTCGATGCGCAAGGTCATGCGGTCGCCCAATTTGGTGAACTCGCCGACCTTGATCGAGGCGCCGAGCGCGCCCGAGCGAAGGTCGAATTGCAACCCTTCATAGGCGTAGCGGGCATAGGGCTGGATGAAGCCGACGATCGCGAGATTGAGCGCCGCGAGCGCGATCGCATAGGCATAGGGAACGCGCAGCAGCCGTCCGAACCCCATGCCGACGCCGCGCAGCACGTCGAGCTCGCTCGACGTCGCAAGCCGCCGGAAAGCAAGGAGAATCCCCAGCATCAGCCCGATCGGGATGCCGAGCGAGAGATATTCGGGGATCAGGTTGGCGAGCATCCGCCACACGACGCTGACCGGGCCGCCCTCGGTCGCGACGAAATCGAACAGGCGCAGCATCTTTTCGAGCACGAGCAGCATCGCCGAAAGGACGAGGGTGCCGAGCATCGGGAAAAAGACCAGCCGCGCGATATAACGGTCGATGGCGGGTAGCTTGTTCAATCTTTGGTCGCCCCATCACCATGATTTGGCCGCAAATGATTCCGATATGCCGATTCAAGGGCAACAGGGACCCATGTCAGCGTGACGGCTGGCGTGGCTATAACCACTGGGAGCTATTGCGTCATGTCGAAATTTACGTCGGCGTCGCTCTGCGTGGCTCTGCTGTCCCTGTCGGTGGCAGCGAACGCAGAGGGGCAGGTCTTGCCAAACGACCTCGCCAAATGCCGGAGCGGGCCGTCCACCCTCGTCCAGATCAGCGGCGTCAAGGCCGGATCGGGCAAGATTCGCGTGCAGAGCTATCGCGCGAATGCGTCCGAATGGCTGGCCAAGGGCCGCTGGCTCACCCGCATCGAAGTCCCCGCCCGCGCGGGATCGATGACCGTGTGCGTGCCGTTTCCCCAGGCCGGCACCTATGGCATCGCGGTGCGCCACGATTTCAACGGCAACGGCAAGACCGACCTGTCGAGCGACGGTGGCGGGATGTCGAACAACCCGAGCATCAACATCTTCAACCTCGGCAAGCCGAGCTACAAGAAGACCGCGTTCGAGGTCGGCAACGCGCCGCGAACGATCTCGATCACCATGAAATATATGTAGCCGATGGCCAGCGTCGCACTCCTTTCCAATCCGCGCTCGACCGGCAACCGCTCGCTGTTGCCGCAGGTGCGCGAATTTTGTGCGGCGCACCCCGACATCTTCCACTATGAAGTGGAGGACGTCGGGCAGATCGGCGAGGCGATCCGCACGATCGCGATGGTCAGCCCCAGCGTCGTCGCGATCAACGGCGGCGACGGCACGGTGCAGGCGGCGCTGACCGAGCTGCATTCGGGCGGCCATTTCGACGGCTCGCCGCCGCCGGTCGCGGTGCTTCCCAACGGCAAGACCAATCTGATCGCGCTCGACCTCGGCGCCGAGGGCGATCCGATCAAGGCGTTGCAGCGCGTGCTCGATCTCGTCCATTCGGGCGATCTTCAGGATCATGTGATCGAACGCCAGCTGATCGCGCTCGACAATGACGGCGGCCGGCCGGTGCTCGGCATGTTCCTCGGCGGCGCCTATCTCGCCGACGTGATGCTCTATTGCCGCAACCGCATCTACCCGCTCGGCCTGCCGAACGGCATTTCGCACATTCTTGCCGCAATCCTCGGGCTGTTCGCGATCATTTTCGGTCTCGGCGGCGGGCGGCTCCCGCCGAAGCCCGAGCCGATGACCGTCTCGCTGGTTCGCCAGGGCGAGTTCAAGGGCAAATTCTCGCTGCTGATCGTCACGACGCTGGAAAAGCTGCTGCTCAGTATCAAGACGAGCGAGAGCCACGGCACCAATGGTCACATGAAGCTGCTCGCGACCGAGAGCAGCGTCGGTGCGCTGTTCCGGATGCTCGGCGCGACGTGGCGCGGGACGCTGGGGCAGAAGCCGCTCGACGGCGTGCATTTCCAGCAAGGCGACGAAATCCGCATCGAGGGCAAGCGCTCGAACGTCATCCTCGACGGCGAAATCTTTGAAGCGAAGAACGGCAGGCCGATCATCCTGACCTCGACGCAGCCGGTACCCTTCCTGCGCCTCGCGGCCTGACGCCCGCCTTATGTCCGATATCCGCGCCCTCGTCCGCGAAGAGCTTGCGACGCCGGTCGATCCGCGCGCCGCGGCAATGGCCGCGGCGATCGCCGCGCACTATCCGGGCAGCGCGCGCGTAGTGCTCTTTTACGGCTCGTGCCTGCGCGAAACGCAGCTCGACGGGCTGATGCTCGATTTCTACCTGATCGTGTCCGACTATGGCGATGCCTTTCCGAAGCGCTGGATGGCGCTCGCCAACCGGCTGATCCCGCCGAATGTCTTTCCGTTCGAGCATGGCGGGCTGATCGCCAAATATGCGGTGCTGAGCGAGGCCGACTTCGACCGGCTGAACGGCGCCGAAACGCGCAATGTGTCGGTGTGGGCGCGCTTCGCGCAGCCGTCGCGGCTGGTCTGGGCGGTCGACGACACCGCGCGCGACCGGGCGATCGCGGCGGTCGCGCGCGCCGCGCCGACCTTGCTCGCGGCGGCGGGGCGCGTCGAGGGCGAGGCGCCGCTCGACTGGTGGCGCCGCGCCTTTTCGCTCACCTATTCGGTCGAACTCCGCGCCGAGCGCACGAACCGCGCGCAGTCGGTCGTCGATGCCGATCCCGATCGCTACTTGCGGTTCAGCGAACCGGCGATCGCCGCGATTCCCGCGAGCGCGCGCGGCGGCGGCTGGGCGCGGCGGCGGATCGAGGGCAAGCTGCTCAGCATCGCGCGGCTCGCGAAGGCCAGCCTGACCTATGCCGGCGGGATCGACTATCTGGCGTGGAAGATCAATCGTCACGCGGGCACCAAGATCGAGATCAAGCCCTGGCAGCGCCGCTGGCCGCTCGTCGCCGCGCTGACTCTGGTGCCGCGCCTTATCAGGGGCGGGGCGATCCGCTAGTTTTCCTTTTAATCCCGGCTTGCGCCGGGACGGCAATGGCCTCAACCCGCCAACCGCTGCCCCTCGGGCCGCGCGTCGCCCGCGCGCCGGATCGCCTGATCGAGCGCGGTCAGGGTGAAGGGCTTGCGCAGCACGTCATGGTCGCCGAACGCCGCGACCTCGCTCGCATCGCCGGCATAGCCGGTGACGAACAGGATCGGCATCGCCGGCCAGCGCCGCCGGAGCCGCGCGACCATTTCGGGGCCGGTCAGCTGTGGCATCAGCACGTCGGAAAGGACGAGGTCGAAACCGCCATGGCGTTCGACGATCGCCTCTGCGTCGAGCGGGTTGGCGCAGGCGACGGCCTTGTGTCCGAGCTCCTCGACCGCATCGACGGTCGCGGCGAGCACGCGCTGGTCGTCCTCGACGACAAGGATGTTCAGCGCTTCGGCGGGGGATGCAGCGGCCGGATCGGCGTCGGCGCTGCTATCCGCCAGCGCCGCCGCCTCGGCCTTCGCCACGGGCAGCAGCATCGCGACGCTGGTGCCTTCGCCTTCGGTCGAATGGATCTGCACCTCGCCGTCCGACTGACGGCAGAAGGCGAAGACCTGGCTCATGCCGAGCCCGGTGCCCTGACCCGCCGGCTTGGTGGTGTAGAAGGGGTCGAACACCCGCTCGAGCACCTCCGCCGACATGCCGCAGCCGGTGTCGATGACCTGCACCGCCAGCGCGGCGGTCTGGTCCTGCCCGTCGGCCAGGGTGCGGATCGTCAGCGAGCCATGCCCCTCCATCGCATCGCGCGCGTTGACCGACAGGTTCAGCAGCGCGTTCTCGAACTGCTGCCGGTCGATCCAGCAGGCGAGGCCGGGGCTGTTGAGATCGAGCGTCAGCGCGATGCGATCGCCGATCGTGCGCTCGATCAGCTGGGCAAAGCTCGCGATGCAGTCGTCGACGACGACCATTTCGGGGCGCGCGGGTTCGGAGCGTGCGAAGGCGAGCAGGCGGCGGGTCAGGTCGGCGGCGCGGTTGGCGCCGTCCATCGCGTTCGACAGGTGGCGCTGCGCCTTTTCGGGCGCGGTGACAACCAGCCGTTGCGCGAGCTCGAGCCCGCCGACGACGACCGCGAGCATGTTGTTGAAGTCGTGCGCGATGCCCCCGGTGAGCTGGCCGACCGCTTCCATCTTCTGCGCCTGCCGCAGCTGCGCTTCGGCGGCCTCGCGCTCGCTCATCTCGCTGCGCAGCGCGACGTTCGCCTGCTCGAGCTCGGCGGTGCGGGCCTCGACGGCCGCTTCGAGCTGCATCGCGCGGTCGCTCTCCGCCCATTGTTCGCGCCGCGCGGCGCGGCGTTCGCTTTCGGCGCGGACGAGCGACACGGTCGCGGCGATCGCGATCACCGCTGCGGCCGCGCCGAGCAGCGAAAAGAGCAGGATCGCCTGGTTGAGGCTCGCGCGGTCGGCCGACGCGACGCGGTTGCGCTCGGCGAGGATCGTCCGCTCGTTGCGGATCAACTCGGACAAGAGCCGGTCGATACGGATCAGCGCGGCGTCGTGCCCGGCGGCATTATATTTGGAGATGGCGGCGACCGTCTGGCGATAATTGGCGCTGAGCGCCGCGTCGCCGAGCTGTTCGCCGCGCACGTCGAGTTCGGCGGTCAATTGCTTGACGAGCGCGTCCTGCTTCGGATTGTCGCGGACATTGCGCTGCAACAGGGTCAGATATTGCTGCGCCAGCCCCCATTGCTGTTGATAGACGCGGCCGTCCTCCTTCTGCAGCCCGACCGCGAACCGCCCGAGGGCGGCTTCGGCGCGCGCGAGTGCTGCGTCGAGGCTGCGCGTCTGGGAGATGATTTCCAGGCTGTGCGCCTGCCAGCCGAGCGAGCGGTCGTAGCTGTCGTTGGCGCGGGCGAGCAACAGCACGAGCGCGCCGACGATCCCCGTCATGACCGCGCCGAGGACGATCGTCAGCCTGAAGCGCAGCCGCTCCCGCCGATCCTCGGTTTCATTGTCGATATCCCGCTCGAACACGCTCATCTTCTACCGGACCCGCGCTCTACCGCAAAGCCGCGAAGGCGCCGCGCCGGGGCGAGGCCTTCGACTCGCCCCGAAAAGGAATCCACTGGTCGGCGCGGATGGTCGATTCAGCCGACAATTCCGACGCGCTTGCCGGCGCGTTCGAAGCGGCCAAGGATCTCGTCGACCTGCTCGCTCGTGTGCTCGGCGCAGAGCGAGCAGCGCAGCAGGGTCATCCCCGCGGGGGTCGCGGGCGGACGGGCAAGGTTCACGTACAGCCCTTCCTCCAGCAGCGCTTCCCACATCGTCGCGCCGCGTTCGAGGTCGGGCATGATCACCGCGATGATCGCCGACTGCGGCTCTTCGGTTCCGAGCTGGAAGCCGAGCGCGCGGAGGCCCGCGTGCAGCTTCTTCGAATTTTCCCACAGATGCGCGCGCTTGTTCGACCCGTGCATCAGCTTGCGGATGCTCGTCGCGGCGGTCGCGACGACGCTGGGGGGCAGCGAGGCGGTGAAAACATAGGGGCGGCAGACGAGCCGCATGATCTCGAATTTCGGATGGTTCGACACGCAAAAGCCGCCGACGGTGCCGACGCTTTTGCTGAACGTCCCGATAATGAAGTCGACATCGTCGATGACGCCCTGCGCCTCGGCCACCCCGCGGCCATGTTCGCCGATAAAGCCCATCGAATGCGCTTCGTCGACGAGGACCATCGCGCCATTTTCCTTGGCGATGCGGACCATCTCTTTCAGCGGTGCGATGTCGCCGAGCATCGAATAGACGCCCTCGAGCACGACGAGCTTGCCCGCCTCGGCGGGCAGGCGCTTCAGACGCTTTTCGAGCGCCTCGATATCGTTGTGGCGGAAGGCGACGATCTCGGCATCGCCCATCTTGCATCCGTCATAGATCGATGCGTGGCTGTCGATGTCGAGAATGACATAGTCGCCCTTGCCCGCAATCGTCGAAATGATGCCGAGGTTCGCCTGGTATCCGGTCGAGAACACCATGGCATGGTCCATGGCGTAAAATTCCTTGAGCGCCTCTTCGCATTCCTTGTGGCCCTGATAGGTGCCGTTGAGGACGCGGCTGCCGGTGGTGCCGCTGCCGAATTTGTCGAGCGCCTCCTTGCCCGCGGCGATGACATCCTCGTCGAAGGTCATGCCCATATAATTATAGGTGCCGAGCAGGATCGTCTCGCGCCCGTTGCAGATCGCGACGGTCGGCGAGATCACCTTCTCCATCACCAGGCTGAACGGATCGGTGACGCCGGTCGCGAGCAGCGCTTCGCGCTGCTGGATCAGCGGGTCGAATTTGGAAAAGAGATCGGTCATCGACGGCTCAGCCCTGCAGCTTCTCGACCGCAGCGACGAGTTGGCCGACAGTCTCGATCTCGGCCTGCTGGTTCATGCTGATGATGATGTCGAACGTGTCCTCGACCTCGGCGACGAAATCCATCACCGTCAGGCTGTCCCATTCGAGGTCGCCGGCGAAGGTGGTGGCGTCGGTCAGCGCGACGCCTTTCTTGTTGAACGGTTCGATCAGGCCGAAAATCTGGTCCCTGAGGGCGGTGCTCATCTGGTGCGTCCCATAATGGAAGAAAGTTGCGCGCGGGAATGCCGCGATGCTGCCCGCTTGGCAAGCGAATGCGGCGGGAATCGGGCAGCATCTTGCCGTTCGCGGCGCTTCATGCCATCGATGTGACAGGTCGCCGGAAGCTTTCAGGGCAGGGGATGGGACTGTATGGACAGCGAAAAACCGGGTGCGGCGCCCGAGCGGTCGGCGATTTCCTTTCCGCCGAACGCGGTGCACCTTGTCCGCACCAACCAGCAGATCACGATGCAGCTGTCGCAAATGGCGGATCAAAAGGCGTCGATCCTGATGGGTGCGACCTTCGTGGTGTTCACGCTCGCGGTCGGGCAAGCGCGCTCGGGCGGCGGCGCGCTCGCGATGCCGCTCGCGATCCTCGCCACCTTTTCCTTTCTGTCGGCGCTGCTCGCCGTGTCAGCCGTGCTGCCGCGCGTCGGCAAGGCGCCGCCGGTCGTGTACAAGGACGGCAAGGACCACAGCAATATCCTGTTCTTCGGGCGTTTCGAGCAGATGGAAGAGGATGAGTTCATCGCCGCGGTCAAGACGCGGCTGCGCACAGAGGAAGATCTGTACGAGACGATGCTGCGCGACACCTATCAGAACGGCGTTGTGCTGGCGCGCCGCAAATATCGCTATCTGGCCTATGCGTACCGGCTGTTCGTCGTCGGACTGACGCTGACTTTCGTGGCGTTTGCGTTCGAGATGGCGATGATGTGGGCGGGTTGATACAGCGACGCACTGGATAATGCCATTCGTCATCCCGGACTCGATCCGGGATCCACTCACGCGGCGCTGGAGGAATGGATCCCGGATCGAGT
>NZ_JAFMTR010000063.1 GCF_018682675.1 Sphingopyxis soli | reverse complement strand
TGAATCAAAACCGGCACTCCAGATTCTTGTTTTGCCGTGTTTTCCGAGTCGTCAGGTGATTCCGCCTGACTTGAAAACACTCTAGCGCTTGCTGAACAGTTCGGGGTTTTTGAACCCCTTCGCCAGATGGTCTATCCACGCGCGGACCAGCGGCGGCAGGCCGGTGCGCGTGGTGAAGACAAGGTGGACGATGCCGTCCTCGCTGCGCCATTCGGGCAGCACCTGGACGAGGGCGCCCGCCCGCAGCTCGGCTGCGCAGGCATGGTCGGGCAGCATCGCGACACCGAGGCCGGCGAGCGCAGCGGTGCGGATCGCGATGAAATCGCCGCAGCTGAGGCGGGGGGTATGGCGGACATTCTCGACCGTGCCCCCGGGCCCCTCGAGCCGCCAGATCACTTCGCCGTCCTCACCCGACGAGCTGAGCGTCGGCACGTCGCCCAGCACGTCGACCCCGCGACCGGCGATGCGGTTGGCGAGTGCGGGGCTGGCGATCAGGATACGGCGGCTGTGGGCCAGCGTGCGCATGGTGAGCGCGGCATCGCTGTCGAGCCTGACGCGGACGCGCAGCGCGACATCGATGCGCTCGGCGATAATGTCGACCGGCCGGTCGGTGGCGACGATCTGGACATGGCCCTTCGGATAGAGCGCGAGGAAATCCGGGATAAGGTCGGCGACGATCGAGACGAGCCCGGTCGGACATGACATGCGGACGGTGCCGCGCGGTTCGGACAGGCTCGCCTCGACCAGCGCCTCGGCGCGCTCGGCGGCGGCCACGGCCTGCTGCGCCTGTGCGTGGAAGGCACGGCCGATGTCAGTGACGCGGAAGCGCCGCGACGAACGTTCGATCAGGCGGGCGCCCAGCCGCTCTTCCAGAGCCGCGATCCGTCGGCTGAGCTTCGACTTGGGGAGACGCAGCGCACGGCCTGCGGGCGCGAAGCCGCCGTGCGTCACCACCGCGTCGAAATAGCGCAGATCGTTGAGGTCTTGCATGAACATCGTTCTATTGATGGAACGATAAGTGTCAATATTGCCGACTACAGGCCGGATCGTCCCGGATTTATCTCCTGCACATCGGGTGACGAACCGTTCGCCGCCCCGGAACAGGAGAATGACCATGACTTATGATCTCAAAAACAAGGTGGCTGTCGTGACGGGCGGCAACAGCGGCATCGGCCTCGGCATCGCGCAGGAACTCGCCGAACGGGGCGCCAAGGTGTTCGTCACCGGCCGCCGTCAGGAAGAACTCGACGCGGCGGTGAAGGCGATCGGCCATGGCGCGGTCGGCGTGCAGGGCGACGTCACCAGCTTCGCCGACCTCGACCGGCTCTATGACGTCGTGCAGCAGCATGGCGCGCCGATCGACGTCCTCGTCGCCAATGCCGGCGGGGGTGCATTCCAGCCGCTCGGGGCGATCACCGAGGAAGAGTTCGACCGCATCTTCGGCCTGAACGTCAAGGCGACGCTGTTCACGGTGCAGAAGGCGCTGCCGCTGCTCCGCGACGGCGCGTCGATCATCCTCACCGGCTCGACCAGCGCCATCAAGGCGCTGCCCGCGTTCAGCGTCTATGGCGCGACGAAGGCCGCGATCCGCAATTTCGCGCGTCACTGGATCCTCGACCTCAAGGATCGCAAAATCCGCGTCAATGTCATTGCGCCGGGCGCGACGACGACCCCCGGCCTCAAGGGACTGACGGCGAGCGAGGAGGAATGGCACGGCTTCGAAAGCGGTTTGGCCGCCGGTATCCCGCTCGGCCGCCTTGCCGATCCGCGCGAAATCGGCAAGGTCGCGGCGTTCCTCGCCTCCGATGCGTCGAGCTATGTCAACGGCGCCGAACTGTTCGTCGATGGCGGTTTCGCCCAGATCTGATCGCCCGTCGAAAAATGGCAACCCCGTCGTTCCGGCCGGACGGCGGGGTTGCGCGTTTCGGCAGCGCGCGGCACAAGGCGCCCATGCCCATCGAAACCCTGTCAACCGCCCGCAGTCATGGTGGCACCCAAGGCGTGTACAAGCACGCGAGCACCGTCACCGGCACCGACATGACCTTTGCTGTCTTCGTGCCCGATCATGCGCCCGGCGCGAAGCTGCCGGTGCTCTGGTATCTGTCGGGGCTCACCTGCACCCACGCCAATGTGATGGAGAAGGGCGAGTATCGCGCCGCCTGCGCCGAACATGGGGTGATCTTCATCGCCCCCGATACCAGCCCGCGCGGCCCCGATTCAAACGGTGAAGCCGTGCCCGACGATCCCGACGGAGCCTATGACTTCGGGCTTGGCGCGGGCTTCTACGTCGATGCGACCGAAGAGCCATGGGCGAAGCATTACCGCATGCGTTCGTACATCGAGGACGAACTGCCCTCGCTGGTGCTGCGCAATTTCGCCAGCGCCGATCTGACGCGGCAGGCGATCACCGGCCATTCGATGGGCGGCCACGGCGCGCTGACCATCGGGCTGCGCAACCAGGACCGCTTCCGCTCGGTGTCGGCCTTCTCGCCGATCGTTGCGCCGTCGCAATGCCCGTGGGGCGAGAAGGCGCTCGGCGGCTATCTGGGCGACGACCGCGAGGACTGGCATGCCTATGACGCGTGCGCTCTGCTCGATCAGGGGCTGCGCGTGCCCGACCTGCTCGTCGATCAGGGCGAGGCCGACAATTTCCTTGCCGAACAGCTGAAGACCGAACTGCTCGTCGAGGCGTGCGAGCGCAACGGGCAGAAGGCCGAAATCCGGATGCAGCCGGGTTACGACCACAGCTATTATTTCATCTCGACCTTCATGGCCGAGCATGTCGCCTGGCATGCGGAGCGGTTGAAGGCTTAAGCCTCGGTAAAAGTCCCTTCGCATCGAGCGAAGTCGAGATGCCTTGAAGGCGTGCGCTGCCGAGCGGTGTCTCGACTTCGCTCGACACGAACGGAGATCTAGGAACGTTCTGGAATCAGCAGCGTCGAACCCGTCGTGCGCCCGGCTTCGAGATCGGCGTGCGCGCGCGCGGCATCCTGCAGCGAGTAACGCTGCCCGACCGTGATCTTCACCGCCCCGCTTTCGAGCATCTCGAACACCCGCGCCGCGCCGGCGGCGCGCTCGCCGGGGTGGAGATAATAGTCGAACAGGGTCGGGCGGGTCACGAACTGCGATCCGTGCTGTGCCAATAGGCCTAGGTTCACGCCCGTCACAGCCCCGCCGGCGTTGCCATAGCTGACGATCAGCCCGCGCCGCGCCGTAGCCTTGAGCGAGGTTGCCCAGGTCGCCATACCGATCCCGTCGAAGGTCACGGGCACGCCCTGACCGTCGGTGATCTCGCGGACGTGCGCGGCGACGTCGTCGGTCTTGTAGCGGATGACGTGATCGGCACCCGCCTCGCGCGCGGCATGGTCCTTGGCTTCGGTGCTGACCGTGCCGATCACCGTTGCGCCGATCGCCTTCAGCCATTGCACCAGGATCAGCCCCACCCCGCCGGCCGCTGCGTGGACGAGCACCGGCCAGCCGGCCTCGACTTTCGCGCAGCGTTCGACGAGCGCTTCGACCGTCGCGGCCTTGAGGAGCGCGGCGGCGGCGGTGTCGTCGTCGATGCCGGGCGGGAGTTTGAACAGCGATGCCGCGGGAACGAGCCGTGCCGACGCATAGGCATTGCGCTGCGGCCCGAAGGTCGCAACGCGGTCGCCGGGTTTCAAACCGTGAACGTCGGCACCGACCGCGATGACTTCCCCTGCCGCTTCGAGCCCGAGACCGCCAGGAAGCTCGACCGGATAAGTGCCGTCGCGGTGATAGATGTCGATGTAGTTCAGCCCGACCGCGGTCTGCCGCACGAGCACCTGGCCAGGGCCGGGATCGCCGAGCGTGACCTCGCGCCAGTCGATGACCTCGGGTCCGCCCTGCGTTTCGATGAAGGCCTCGATCGCTTGCATCCGCCGCTCTCCTGCTGTCCGGCCCATCTGGTGGGCTGCGGCGGGGAGTGCAAGGGCAAGTTGTTCATCGACCCCGTCATTGCGAGGAGCCGAAGGCGACGAAGCAATCCGGAGTCGCGCAGGGCCGCTCTGGATTGCTTCCCCCGGCTTTCGCCGGGGTCGCAATGACGGCTATTTCGAACGGCGCGGGCTGCGCTGGCCGTAGGGCTTGGGCTTGTAGCGTTCGTTGCCGCCGGTGCCGCCCGGTCCACGCGAGCCGCGCGGACCGGCGCGGTCGCCGAAGCCGCGGTCGCCGCCGGGCGCACGGCCGAGCGTGCTGCGCGGCGGGCGGTCGCCTGAGCCTCTTTCGCGGCGCGGCGGATAGGTCGGGCCGTCGGGTGCGGGGGTGATCGCGACGCCGCTGTCGTCCTCGCCATCGGCGTTGGCGCTGCGCTGGACGGCTTCGGCAAAGCGGTCGGCAATCGCGCGCGGGATGTTGAACATGGTTTCCTTGGGACCGATGCGGATCGCGCCGATCTCGTTCTTGCTCACATGGCCGCGGCGGCAGAGCAGGGGGAGGATCCAGCGCGGGTCGGCATTCTGGTGGCGGCCGATGTTGAGGCGGAACCAGACGCTGTCCTCGAAACCTTCGCGGCGGTCGGCGCTGCCGCGTTCCGGGCGGTCGAAGCGGTCGCCGCGGTCGGGGCGGCCAGCATTGTCGCGGCCGCGCGGGCCGTTGTCGAGCAGGTCTTCGGGCGGCGGCATCAGCGCGCGGTGCGCCTGGACGAGCGAGGCGGCGATGTCCTCGGGGCTGCGCTCGGCCATCAGGCGCTGCGCGAGTTCGATATCCTCGGGCTCATGCTCGGCGGGGGTCAGCAGCTTCTCCATCAGCCGTTCCTGATCGCGCTTGCGCACATCGGCGGCCGTCGGCGCGTCCATCCACTCGGCGTTGATCCGCGCGCCGCGCAGCATGCCGTCGACGCGGCGGCGGCGCGGATAGGGGACGATGATGACCGCGGTGCCCTTTTTACCCGCGCGGCCGGTGCGGCCCGACCGGTGCTGGAGGGCTTCGGCGTCGCGCGGGATTTCGACATGGATGACGAGGCTGAGCGTCGGCAGATCGATGCCGCGTGCAGCGACGTCGGTCGCGACGCAGACCCTGGCGCGGCGGTCGCGGAGCGCCTGCAGCGCCTGGTTGCGTTCGTTCTGGCTATGCTCGCCCGACAGGGCAACCGCCGAGAAACCGCGCTCGACGAGGCTGGCATGGAGGCGGCGGACATTGTCGCGCGTCGCGCAGAACAGCATTGCGGTCTCGGCGTCGTGGAGGCGGAGCAGGTTGACGACCGCGCCCTCGATATCGGCGGGGGCGACGGTCACCGCCTGATAGGCGATGTCGCCATGGCCGCGGTCTTCACCGACGGTCGAGATGCGCAAGGCATCCTGCTGGTAGCGCTTGGCGAGCTGGACGATCGGCTTCGGCAGCGTCGCGGAGAACAGAAGCGTGCGACGCGTCGCGGGGGTGGCGTCGAGGATCTCCTCCAAATCGTCGCGAAAGCCCATGTCGAGCATTTCGTCGGCCTCGTCGAGGATCGCGACGCGAAGCGCCGAGAGGTCGAGCGCGCCGCGTTCGAGGTGATCGCGGAGGCGCCCCGGCGTGCCGACGACGATCTGGACACCCTGGCCGAGCGCGCGGCGTTCCTTGCTGGCGTCCATGCCGCCAACACAGGTCGCGATGCGCGCGCCGGCCTTGGCATAGAGCCAGGCAAGTTCGCGGCTGACCTGCAGCGCGAGTTCGCGCGTCGGCGCGACGATCAGCGCAAGCGGCGAGGTCGCGAAGGGCAGGCGATCGCCCTCGATCAGCTCGTCGGCCATCGCGAGGCCGAAGGCGACGGTCTTGCCCGAGCCGGTCTGTGCCGAGACGAGGAGGTCGCGGCCCTTGGCTTCCGATTCGGTGACTTGCGTCTGGACGGGGGTGAGCGCTTCGTAGCCGCGCGCGACAAGGGCGTCCGAAAGGACGGGGGAAAGATTTTCGAAAGGCATTTTTATCTCAATAATATAGGCGGCCACCGGTGCGGTGGCAGGCCGACAGAAAGGGGCTCAATGGGCTTAAATCACCTGTCCGGCAGCGTGTCCACTCGCCCAGGCCCATTGAAAATTATAGCCGCCTAACCACCCTGTGACATCTACGGCTTCGCCGACCGCATAGAGGTTCGGGACGCTTTTGGCCATCATTGTTTGTGAGGACAGGTTGGCGGTCGAGATTCCTCCCACGGTAACCTCGGCCTTGGCGAAGCCTTCGGTGCCGTTGGGGTGGAAGGTCCAGCGCTTGAGGTGCGCCTCAGCCTCGACGAGCTTGCGGTCGGTTTGGGCGGCGAGTTCGCCCGGAAGCGCGAGGCGCTCGGCGAGCGTTTCGGCGAGACGATCGGGCAGCGCGGCGCCAAGTGCTGTTCGGAGCGTACTGCGCGGGCGGGCGCGTTTGGCATCGAGCAGCCAGCCCGAGGGCGCGTCGGGAAGGAAGTCGATCGTCACCGACTCGCCATGACGCCAATAGCTGCTGATCTGCAGGATTGCCGGACCCGACAGACCTTTGTGGGTGAAGAGCGCCGCCTCGCGGAAGGCCGTCTTGCCGGCACGCGCTTCGACCGGCGCGGCGATGCCCGACAGCTCGCGGAACAGGACATCGTCGCCGCCGAGCGTCAGCGGAACCAGCGCCGGGCGGGGCTCGACGACCTTCAGACCGAAGTGGCGCGCGAGGTCGTAGGCGAAGCCGGTTGCGCCCATCTTCGGGATCGACGGGCCGCCCGTGGCAATGACGAGCGATGCGGCCGTGAAATATTGGTCGCCAAAGCGGACGGCGAATTTGCCGTCGGCATGGGTGACGTCGCTCACCGGTTGACCGGTGCGGACGTCGACACCGGCTTTGGCGCATTCCTCGATCAGCATCGCGACGATCTGCTTTGCCGAGCCGTCGCAGAAAAGCTGGCCGAGCGTCTTTTCATGATAGGCGATGCCGTGGCGCTCGACGAGTGCAATGAAATCGGCAGGGGTGTAGCGCGCGAGCGCTGACTTGGCGAAATGCGGGTTCGCCGAAAGGAACCGGTCGGGCGCGGTGTGAATGTTGGTGAAGTTGCAGCGCCCGCCGCCCGAGATGAGGATTTTCTTGCCGACCTGATCGGCATGGTCGAGCAGCAGGACGCGCCTGCCCCGCTGGCCCGCGATCGCGGCGCACATCAGTCCCGCCGCGCCGGCACCCAGCACGATGGCGTCGTAAGTTGTCATGTCGAACCTTAGCGCAGCTTCGCGATCGAGAGGCCGTCGGCCTTGGCGCGGGTTTTCACCGATTCCTCGCTGCGCGTCAGCGCCTTGGCGATGGCTTTGAGCGCCATGCCCTTCTTGGCGAGCGTGTGGAGCTTGTCGATCTCCGCTGCGGTCCACGGCTGTTTGTGGCGTTCGAACTTGTCCTTCATGCCATGACCTCCGGATCGGCGGCGGCGGCGAGAATCTCGATTGCGTCCTCGCGGCCCTGGAATGCGACCATGTCACCGACCTCGGTGCCCATCAAGGCGCGCCCGAGCGGCGCGGTGAAGGCGATGCGGCCTGCGCCGGGATCGGCCTCGTCGTGGCCGACGATGGTGACCGCGCGTTCGGTGCCGTTCAGCGCATAGCGGACGCGGCTGCCGATGCCGACGACACTATCCTCGGCGGGCGCCTGCACCTCGGCGGTCGCCTTGCGCGTGTTGAAGTAGCGAAGCTGGCGCTGGCGCTTCTTGCGCGCTTCCTCATCGCTCTCGGCCGCGATCGCCGCTTCGAGACGCGCGACCTCTTCGCCGAGCAGACGGAGCCCGCGCGGTGTCACAAGGTTGGCGCCGACCGGGATCGGCAGCTCATATTCGGGTTCTTTATGCTCGTCGTCGCTTTCGCGGCGGAACGCTACGCTCATCGTCTCTTTTCCTGATCGAGGCGCGCCCCTGCGCGAGGAAGGTGGCGACAAGATGGCACAAGGCGTAACCTGTTCGCGATCCCGCCCGAAACAGGGACGATGCCATCCCCCGCATCATCCATTTCCTAAAGGGAGTAACGACCATGACGAATGCACTCAAACTGTCGCTCGCCGCCTCGGCTGTCCTTGCCATGGCCGCCGGTACGATGGCCGCCCCGGCCGCGGCTGCCGACGGCGCGAAGGAAAAATGCTACGGCGTCGCGCTCAAGGGGAAGAATGATTGCGCTGCGGGTCCGGGCACCAGCTGCGCCGGTACCTCGACCGTCGACTATCAGGGCAATGCCTGGAAAAACGTCGCGAAGGGCACCTGCGTCAAGATGGGCGGCACGCTGACCGCGCACAAGGGCAATGCGAAGCCGGTTCCCAAGAAGAGCTGATCTTGTCCGTCCCCCCGCTCCATTCGCTGCCGCCGCGTGCCGGCATAGGGCTTCGATCCCGGCACTATGCCGACGTGCTCGATGCGGCGGAGCGGGGGGCGGCGCCCGCCTGGGCCGAAGTTCACCCCCAAAATTACTTCGGCGCGGGCGGGCCACCGCATCGCTGGCTAACGGCGATTGCGGACCATGTGCCGCTGAGTTTCCATTCGGTCGGCCTGTCGCTGGGCTCGGCGGGCGGCGTCGATGCCGATGAGCTCGAAGCGCTCGCGGCGCTGTGCGACCGCTATGACCCGGCAATGGTTTCCGACCATCTGAGCTGGAGCAACGGGCCGCAAGACAAATTCCCCGACCTGCTGCCCATCCCCTATACGAATGCCGCGCTCGATCATTTCTCGGGCGAAGTGGCCCGCGTGCAGGACCGGCTCGGCCGGAGCATCCTGATCGAAAATCCCTCGCGCTATCTCGCTTATGCGAAAAGCGATTGGGACGAAGCGCAATTCCTCCACGAACTCTGCCGCCGCAGCGGCTGCCGCCTGCTGCTCGACATCAACAATGTCGACGTGTCGGCGTTCAACCTCGGGCTCGACCCCGCGCCGTGGATCGACGCGTTCGATCCGGCTCTGGTCGGCGAGCTCCATGTCGCGGGCCACGCGGTGAAGGACGACGAGATGGGCGGGTTGATCGCGATCGACGACCATGGGTCGGCGGTACGCGGCGGCTGCTGGGATTTGCTCGCCCGCTTTTTGCGGCGTGCGGGGCCCAAACCGGTGCTCGTCGAATGGGACACCGATGTTCCCGAATATGAGATACTGATCGCCGAGTCGGCGAAAGCCAATGCGCTGATCGAGGCCGTCGATGCTTGAGCGCGAGCAGGCGGCAATCGCGGCGACGCTGCTTTACGGCCCCGACCATCTGCCCGCCGGATTGTTCGCGGGCGACGACAATGCCGTGCTGCGCGGATTGCGCGTCCACGCCAACACCATCTCGCACGCGCGGCTCGTCGCGCTCGAAGAGACGTTTCCCCGCACACGCGACTATCTCGGCGAGGCCGAATTCAACCGGCTGTCGCGCGCCTTCGTCGAAAGCGGCGGCGCTGAACGCCTCGCGCTGTCCGAGATCGGCCGCGATTTCGCGGGCTGGCTCGACGATCCGCTGGCCGCCGACATCGCGCGGGTCGAGTGGGCGTGGCTCGAAAGCTTCAACGCGGCCGAGGCGCCGCCGCTGCGCCTGGCCGATCTCGCGGGCCAGGACGAAGCCGCGCTGCTCGGGCTGACCGTCCGCCTGCACCCGGCAGCGCGGATCGTCAGTCTGGCGAGCGGTGCCGCGCCGCTGATCGACCCCGCTTTCGCGCCCGGCACCGCGGCGCTGCTGCTGACGCGGCCCGACGCCGAGGTGCGGCTGTTCGCGCTGCACGATGCCGACGATGCCGCACTCGACCGTGCGAAAGAAATTTCCACCCTCGGTAACCTCATCGCTTCGCTCGCCGAAATGCATCCCGACGGTGGCGCCGCGATCGCGGTGCTGATCGACGCAGGGGCATTTGAAAAGGTTTGAGAGATGAATCGCATTGTCGCCTTTTACGACCGCGGCGTGGCGATCGCCGCGTCGCGAATTCCCGAATCGATCGCATTGTTCCTGCTCCGCCTGGCGCTCGCAGGGGTGTTCTGGCGTTCGGGCCAGACCAAGGTGATCGAGGGAAGTTTTCTGCAGATCGACCCGTCGCAATACGACCTGTTCGCCTCGGAATTTTCGGGGCTGCCGCTCGACCCCGCGATCGCGGTGCCGCTGACCACCTATGCCGAGCATTTCTTTCCGATCCTGCTGCTACTCGGTCTTGCGACGCGCTTTTCGGCCGGCGCGCTGCTGGTGATGACGATGGTCATCCAGATCTTTGTCTTCCCCGATGCCTGGTGGCCGGTGCATTCGCTGTGGGTCGCGATGGCGGCGATCCTGATCGTGCGCGGCGGCGGGCTGTTTTCGCTCGACGCGCTGATTGCTAGGGTGCGGCCGCAATGAGCATCGACGAACCCTCGCTCGCGCGCCTGATGGCCGCATCGCAGCGGGGGGATCGTGCGGCCTATCGCGCGCTGCTCGGCGATTGCCAGAAATGGCTGGCACGCTATTTCGCGCGCCGCATCGCGCCGCACCAGATCGACGATCTGGTGCAGGAGACATTGGTGTCGATGCACCGCAAGCTCGCGACGTGGGATTCGGGGCGGCCGTTCCTGCCCTGGCTCGCGGCGATCGCGCGCTATCGCTGGATCGACATGCTGCGCCGCCAACGCGACGAGGCCGAGCTTGGCGACAATGACGCCGCGGTCGGCGCCGAGGACGATGCCGTCCACGCGCGGATCAGCATCGACCGGATGCTCGGTTACCTGACGTCGGGACAGGCGCAGGCGATCACGTTGGTAAAGATTGAGGGTGCCTCGATAGCCGAGGCCTCCAAAATATGCGGCCAGAGCGAAAGCCTGGTGAAGGTGAATATCCATCGCGGGTTGAAGAAGCTCGCGCAATTGATTGAAAGTGAATGAGATGAAGGACGCATCGATCGACGCGCTGATCGACGGTCTCGCCACCGACCTGAAACCCGTCCGCCCGCAGCGCGTGCTGCGCGGCGGGCTTTGGGTCGCCGCGGGCTGGATCGCCGGGGCGGCGGCCTTGCTCTGGACGTTCGGGATGCGGCACGACCTGTCGGCCGGGCTCGCGATGGCGCCGCTGCCGATGCTTGCCTTCTGGCTGATCGCCGCGCTGGGCGCGGCGGCGGCGTGGAGCGCGCTGCGCATGGGGCTTCCCGCCGTCGGGCGCGACTATAGCGGGTGGCGCTGGGCCGGGCTTGCGGCGCTTGCGCTGCCGCTGAGCGCGATCTTCATCGGCTTTGGCGATACCCATGGCGCAATGGAATCGATGCGCCCCGAACTCGGGATGCGCTGCACGATCGACGGGCTGATCGCCGGGCTCGGCGTCGGCGCGGCGCTGTTTGCCTGGCTCAAGGGCGGCGCCCCGACCTCGCCCGCGCGTGCGGGCTGGGTGATCGGGATCGCCGCCGGATCGGCGGGGGCGACCGCCGTCGGGCTCCACTGCTCGTCGAACGACATGATCCACATCGCGATGTGGCACGGGCTCGCCGTCCCGCTGTGGGGCGTTGCCGGCCGCCTGCTGCTCGCGCCGCTGCTGCGCTGGTAGGACGAACTGGACAGCCCTGATCCTTCCGTGTTATGTGAATAATACACGAAGGAGATTGGCGATGCGAAACCGGATGATGGCGGTGCTGCCGCTGGCCCTTGCGATGGCGACCACGGCGTGCAGCCACGAAGGGAAGGGCGCGCAGGACGGCGGCAAGCGCACGGTCGATCCCGGCCCCGGGACGACGCAGAGCTATGACCTCAAGGGCTTCACCGGCGTCAAGGTCGCAGGGCCCGACGATGTCACCATCCGCCGGGGCGAGGCGTTCGCGATCACCGCGAAGGGCCCGAAGGCGATCGTCGACGAACTGGAGATCGAGCTCGACGGCGACACGCTGTCGATCGGCCGCAAGAAATCGGGTTTCAGCTTCTCGCACCGCGACGACGACGGCGTGCGGATCGAGGTGACGATGCCGAAGCTGGTCGCGGCGCGGCTGACCGGATCGGGATCGATCGATGCCGACGCGATCGACGGCGACGCGGTCGAGGCGATCGTCACCGGATCGGGCGACCTCAAGGCCGCGAAGCTGACCGGCAAAAGCGCGAAGCTGAGCATTTCGGGGTCGGGCGATATCGAGATCGGCGGCGGCAACGTTGCCAGCGGCGAATATAGCGTCACCGGGTCGGGCAGCATCGACGCCGAAAAGCTCGCCGCGCAGACGATCAACGCATCGATCGCCGGATCGGGCGACATCGATGCGCAGGCGACCGGCAAGGCCGACATCAACATCCTGGGATCGGGCGACGCCAATATCAGCGGTGGCGCCAATTGCACGACGCGCGCAATGGGGTCGGGCACTGCGACCTGCAGGTAAAGCGCGCTGGCACCGATGCTGCGGAACGGTTAAAGCCTGCCCATGACCCTGACCCTGCGCTGGGCCGCGATCGCGGCCATCGCCATCCTGTCCACCGGCCCCGCCTCCGCGGCCGAGAAGCGCTATGGCCTCACCAGTTTCGAGGCGATCGAGGTCAACGGCGATTTCACGGTCGAGGTGACGACGCGCGCGCCGGTCAGCGCGATCGCGACGGGCCCCACCGATGCGCTCGACCGGCTGACGCTCGAAACGCGCGACGGGCGCCTGGTAATCGGCGAGAAGAAGTTCGCGGGCGACGAGAGTCGCAAAAGTCCGGTCGGCGGGGTCGTGATCCGCGTCAATGCGGCGAACCTTGCCTCGGCGAGCCTCGCGGGCGCGGGTTCGCTCCAGATCGACCGGCTGAAGGGGACGCGCGTTTCGGTCGGGCTTCAGGGTCCGGGAAGGCTGGCCGTCGGCGATATCGCGACCGACCGGTTGCTCGTCGTGATGGTCGGAAACGGGTCGATGACGCTGGCGGGCAAGGCGAAGCAGGGGCAGCTCAGCCTGTCGGGCGCGGGCGGGATCGACGCGGGGGCGCTCGCGATCGACGACTTGATCGCCGACGGTGAGGGCGCGGGCGACCATGTGCTGCGCGCGGTCAAGAGCGCCGCGATCACCTCGCGCGGGATCGGCAAGACGGTCGTGCTCGGCCGCCCGACCTGCACCGTCCGCAACATCGGCAGCGGATCGGTGACCTGCGGCGCGGCGAAATAATCCGCGCGGCCATGTTCCCCTTCCGGAAGAAAACGCCGCCCCCGCCGTCCGTCCCGCCCGAGATACCGATCGGCACGGTCGAGGGCGCGCCGCCGCAGCCGGTACCCGAAACGCGGCGGCGCAAATGGGCGAGGCGGATCTCGCGCGGCTTCGCGATCTTCGCGGTGACTTTCATTCTCCTCGTCGGCTGGCTCGCGCTCACCGCGCCGCTGTCGAAATCGCTCGAACCGATCGCGCCGCCCGAGGTGACGTTGCTCGCCTCCGACGGCACGCCGATCGCGCGGGCCGGGGCGATCGTCGACGCACCGGTGAAGGTCAGCGCGCTCCCGAAGCATGTCACCGGCGCCTTCCTCGCGATCGAGGACCGGCGGTTCTACAGCCACTGGGGCGTCGATCCGCGCAGCGTCGGGCGCGCGGTGTGGAGCAATGTCACCGGCGGGCGCACGCAGGGCGGCAGCACGATCACCCAGCAGCTCGCAAAATTCACCTTCCTGACCCCCAAACGGACGCTCGGGCGCAAGGCGCGCGAGGCGCTGATCGCCTTCTGGCTCGAGGCGTGGCTGACGAAGGACGAGATCCTCGAACGCTATCTCTCGAACGCCTATTTCGGCGACAACACCTATGGGCTGCGCGCGGCGTCGCTCCACTATTTCTATCGCCAGCCTGAAAAGCTGACCCCGGCGCAGGCGGCGATGCTCGCCGGGCTGGTGCAGGCGCCGTCGCGGCTGGCGCCGACCAAAAACCCCGATCTTGCCGCAAAGCGCATGAAGCTGGTTGTCGATGCGATGGTCGATACCGGCACGATCACCGCGGCCGAGGCGAGGGCGATGCGGACGCCGCGCATCGACGTGCGCGCGCGCAACGATCTGCCGACGGGCACCTATTTCGCCGACTGGGCGCTGCCCGAGGCGCGAAGGCTCTCCGATGTCGGCTATTCGCGCCAGACGATCCGCACAACGCTCGACGCGCGGCTGCAGGGAATCGCGCGGCGCGTCACCAGCCGCGCGGCGCCCGGCAAGGCGCAGGTCGCGCTCGTCGCGATGCGCCCGAACGGAGAGGTTGTCGCGATGGTCGGCGGGCGCGATTATGCCGCCTCGCCCTTCAACCGCGTGACGCAGGCGCGGCGCCAGCCGGGCTCGACCTTCAAGCTGTTCGTCTATCTTGCCGCGCTGAAGGACGGCAAGCGGCCCGACGACCTGATCGACAACCGCGCGATCACGACGGGGTCGTACCAGCCGAAGAATGCGGGCGGCGCCTATTCGGACACGATCACGCTGGAGGACGCGTTCGCGACATCGAGCAATGTCGCGGCGGTACGCCTGCTGCGCGAGGTTGGCGACGACAAGGTCATCCGCGTGGCGCGCGATCTGGGCGTCACCTCGCCGCTGGCGCGCGGCGACCCGAGCCTCGCGCTCGGCACGTCGAGCATGACCCTGCTCGAACTGACGGCCGCCTATGCCGCGGTCGCGGCAAACAGCTATCCGGTCGTGCCGCACGCGTTCAAGGAGGAGGAAGCGGGCTGGTTCGAGCGCTGGTTCACCGGCCCCAGGCATTTCCCGTCGGGCGTCCACGACGATATCGAACAGATGCTGCGCGCCGCGGTCAATCGCGGCACCGGCCGCGCGGCGCGGCTGCCGCAGGCCAATTTCGGCAAGACGGGCACCAGCCAGGACAGCCGCGACGCGCTGTTCGTCGGCTATGCGAACGGCCTCGTCGTCGGGGTGTGGATCGGCAACGACGATAATTCGCCGCTGCAGGGCATTTATGGCGGCGGGCTGCCCGCGCGTATCTGGCGCGACTTCATGGTGCAGGCGAGCGGGCAAGGCGGGCCGCGCAAGGCGCCGCCCGCGCGCGCCGAGGATCCCGGCACGCCGGTTCAGCCGCTCGACATTCCCGAGATCCCTGCGATCCCGATCGACGACAAGACGAGCGTCGGGGTGAAGGACGGCAATGCCGTCATCAGCACCGAGATCGGCGGGACGAAGGTCGACCTGAAGCTGCCGATTGGCGACCGGCCGCCGGTGCCGCCGCCCGCGCCGGCGCAAACGCCGCCATAAGGTCAGAACCCCAAGGGCGCGGAATTTTGCTGCCATCGGCGAAACCGGCGCTATAGGCGGGCGCGATGCTGATCGTCGAAACCCATGAGGCCCATCCTTGGCCCGACCCGCTCGACTGGGAGGGGCGCGGCGCCGAGGCGGCGGCCGCCGCGCTCGCGCTGACCCCCTATGCCGCGCTCGCCGACGCGGCGCCGATGGTCGAGATCGCGATCCGCCTGACCGACGACGCCGAGGTCCATGCCCTCAACCGCGACTTCCGCGGCAAGGACAAGCCGACCAACGTCCTCTCCTTTCCGCAGGTGCAGCCCGACCTGCTCGAAACGCTCGCCAACAGCGACGATGGCGAGATATTGCTCGGCGACATCGTGCTCGCACGCGAGACCTGTGCGCGGGAGGCGGCGGAGAAGGGGATTTCGCTGGCGGATTATGCGACGCACCTGATCGTCCACGGCACACTCCATCTCGTCGGCTATGACCATATGGACGACGTCGCCGCCGCCGCGATGGAGGCGCTGGAGGTGAAAGCGCTTGCATCGCTGGGCATCGCCAATCCATATGCGGATCAGGACTAACAGGGAAAAGCGACGCCCATGCCCGACGATCAGGGATCTTCGAACCGATCGGAAGAGGACAGTAGATCCGGCCTGCTGGCCGGGTTGAAGACATTATTGTTCGGCGGCGACAAGGAGCCGTCGCTGCGCGAACAGATCGAAGACGTCATCGACGAGGCCGAGGAAGAGGGCGACGAACGCCGCGGCAGCAGCGTCGTCGGCGACCTGTCGCCGATCGAGCGCAAGATGGTGCGCAACCTGCTCCACTTCGGCGAGCAGACCGTCGACGATGTCGCGGTGCCGCGCGGCGAGATCATCGCCATTTCCGAGAGCGCGAGCTTTGCCGAGCTGGTTGAGGTCTTCGCCGATGCGGGACACAGCCGCCTGCCGGTCTATCGCGACACGCTCGACGAGGTTGTCGGGATGATCCACGTCAAGGATGTCTTTGCCGTGCTCGCGGCGGGCGCGAAGCCGCCGCCGCTGATCGACCTGATCCGCCAGCCGCTTTATGTGCCGCAGTCGATGGACGTGCTTGACCTGCTTGCCGAAATGCGCGCCAAGCGGACGCATCTGGCGATCGTGATCGACGAATATTCGGGGACCGAGGGCCTCGTCACCTTCGAGGATCTGGTCGAGGAGATCGTCGGCGAAGTCGAGGACGAGCATGACGACGAGCCGACCGCGCTCTTCGTGCGCAACGACGACGGCAGCTGGGACGCCGACGCGCGCGCCGAACTCGACGATATCGGGGAGGCGATCGACCCGAGGCTCGCCGAGATCGAGGAGGATGTCGACACGCTGGGCGGCCTTTCGGCGGTGCTCGCGGGGCATGTGCCCGAGGTCGGCGAAATCCTGCAGCACCCGAGCGGCTGGCGGATCGAAGTGACCGAGGCCGACGAAAAGCGCGTCCACCGCCTGCGCCTTCACCCGCCGGTCGAAGTCGACCTCGAGGCGCCGCTCGATACCGGCGACTAATCGCTCGCCTCGATCGCCGACGCGCGCATCGCCCCACCGGCGACCGGATCCGGATTTCGCTTGCTGCCGGATTTGCGCCGAGGCTCTACTCGAGCCGCATCGGCATCGCCGACATCGCGATCGTCGACGGCGAGGAAACACGGATGATGAAACGGATGGGCCGGGAAGGACCGCGCAAGCCCTGCGGGATTGAAAGATAGTGCGGCGTTGCCTTTGGCGAACGAGAGGACTAGCGCAGGCGAAATGGACATTTCCGACCTGCGCATCGCCCTGTTCAGCGGCAATTACAATATGACTGTCGACGGTGCGAACAAGGCGCTCAACCGCCTCGTCGGCTATCTGCTCTCGAAGGGAGCGGCGGTGCGCGTCTATTCGCCGACCGTCGCCGACCCCGATTTCGAACCGACCGGCGACCTGGTCAGCGTACCGTCGATCGCGATCCCCGGCCGCGCCGAATATCGCATTCCCCTGTCCTTTTCGACGCGGGTGCGCGAGGACATCGCCAAATTCGCACCGAATGTGGTGCATATTTCCAGCCCCGACCGCGTCTCGCGGCAGGCGGCGGCGTGGGCGCGGCGGCGGAATATCCCCGTCACCTGCTCGGTCCACACGCGCTTCGAAACCTATTTCCGCTATTATAATCTCTCGTTCCTCGAGCCGCTCGTTGTCGCGTGGCTGCGCAAGCTCTATCGCAAGTGCGACGCGCTGATCGCGCCGTCGGAAAGCTTCGCGCAGGTGCTGCGCCAGCAGCGGATGAACTATGACATCGGCATCTGGACGCGCGGCGTCGAACGCGACACCTTCAATCCGGGGCGCCGTGACATGGGCTGGCGCCAGTCGTGGGGCATTGCCGACGAAACGCCGGTCATCGCCTTCCTCGGCCGACTGGTGATGGAAAAGGGGCTCGACGTGTTCGCCGACACGATCGACCAGCTCGAGCGCCGCAAGGTGCCGCATCAGGTCGTCGTGATCGGCGAGGGGCCGGCGGGCGAATGGTTCGAATCGCGCCTTCCGCAAGCGAAGTTCGTCGGTTTCCAGGGCGGCGAGAACCTCGCGCGCGCGCTCGCGTCGTGCGACATGTTGTTCAACCCCTCGGTCACCGAAACCTTCGGCAATGTGACGCTGGAGGCGATGGCGTGCGGGTTGCCGGTCGTCGCGGCGCGCGCGACGGGCAGCGCGAGCATCGTCAAGCATGGCCAGACCGGCTATCTCGTCGCGCCGGGCGCGATCGGCCTGTTCGCCGACGACCTCGAACGCTATTGCCGCGATCCTGAGCTTCGCGGCGCGCACGGGCAGGCGGCGCTGGTCGAGAGCGGCGCCTACCAATGGGATGCGATCAACCAGTCGGTCGCCGACACCTACCTGCGGCTGATCCGCCAGAAGACTCGGCGGCGGGGCTGATCGCATGGCGGCTGACCTGTTCGGCGAGGATGCACCCGCGCGGCCGGATGTTCCCGGCGCCGCGCCGCTCGCCGAGCGGCTTCGCCCGCGCCTTTTGGCCGACGTCGTCGGGCAGGAGCATCTGACCGGACCCGACGGCGCGATCGGGCGGATGGTCGCCGCCGGTCAATTGTCGTCGATCATCCTGTGGGGGCCGCCCGGCACCGGCAAGACGACGATCGCGCGGTTGCTCGCCGAGGCGGTGGGCATGCGCTTCGCGATGCTTTCGGCGGTATTCTCCGGGGTCGCCGATCTGCGGCAGGCGTTCGCCGATGCCGAGAAGATGGCGGCCGCGGGCAGGCGCACGCTGCTTTTCATCGACGAGATCCACCGCTTCAACCGTGCGCAGCAGGACGGTTTCCTGCCCTATGTCGAGCGCGGAACGGTGGTGCTGGTCGGCGCGACGACCGAGAATCCCAGCTTCGCGCTCAACGCCGCGCTGCTCAGCCGCGCGCAGGTGCTGGTGCTGAACCGCCTCGACGAGGCGGCGCTCCGAACGCTGGTCGCGCGCGCCGAAGCCGAGGTCGGAAAGCCGCTGCCGGTGACCGACGAAGCGCGCACGGCGCTGGTCGCGAGCGCCGACGGCGACGGGCGCTTCCTGCTCAACCAGGTCGAGACGCTGTTTTCGGTGGCGATCGACCAGCCGCTCGACGCGAGCGAACTGGCGGCCTTCCTGCATCGCCGGATGCCCGTTTACGACAAGGATCGCGACGGCCACTATAATCTCATTTCGGCGCTGCATAAGGCGCTGCGCGGATCGGATGCCCAGGCTGCGCTCTACTGGCTCGCGCGGATGCTCGTGGCGGGCGAGGAGCCGCTCTACGCGCTGCGCCGCCTGACGCGCTTTGCGAGTGAGGATATCGGGCTCGCCGACCCGCAGGCGCTCGTCCAGTGCCTTGCCGCGAAGGACGCCTATCAGTTCCTCGGCTCGCCCGAGGGCGAGCTGGCGATCGTGCAGGCGTGTCTCTACCTCGCGACAGCGCCCAAGTCGAACGCCGCCTATATGGCGCAGAAGGCGGCGTGGGCGGCAGCGCGCGACACGGGATCGCTGGCGCCGCCCGCGAACATCCTGAACGCCCCGACCAAGCTGATGAAGGATCTGGGCTATGGCGCGGGCTATGCCTATGACCATGATGCCCCCGACGGCTTTTCGGGCGACAATTACTGGCCGGACGGGATGCCGCCGGCCGAATATTATCGCCCCGTCGATCGCGGTTTCGAAAAGCGGATCGCCGAACGTCTCGCCTGGTGGGACGAGCGGCGGCGCGAGCAGCGGGGCGGGTGACGGTGGCGGAGGCGCGGTTCGACGATTGGCACGACGTCGTCGCTTTCGCCTGCGCGCTGCCCGAGGTCGAGATGCTCCCCTTCTATGGTACGCCGTGTCCGAAGCTGAATGGCAAGGCGCTGGCAGCGCCGGGGCGCGAGCAGGGGAGCTTCGCGGTGATGTGCAAGCCCGACGAAAAGGAGTTGCTGCTTGAAACCGATCCCGACACCTTCTGGCAGACCCCGCATTATGAAGGCTGGCACGCGCTGCTCGTCCGCTTCGGCTCGCCCGATCCCGGGCGCGTCGCCGACGTCCTCCGCCGCGCCTGGTGGGACCGCGCCAAAAAGGCACAGCGCATCGCGTTCGGCGCGCGGCCCTGAACGGCCGATGCGGTCCGTGATTGGCCTGCTGCTCGCCGTCGCGGTTTGACGCTGCCGATCGGCGCGACTTCCCTGCCGACGTCCGTTGAAACGCGGGCGCGGCCGGACCTCGACGATCGCCTTTGGCCAATGGATGACCAGGCGGTGCTGGAGCCGATCGAGCACAATCAGAAGGGCACCGGGACGGCCGCCAATTAGCGTCCGGTTAACCTTGATATGCGAAGGGGCGGACGGACGGCGACCCAGCTTGGATCTCGCCGGACATATCGGATTGGCTGAGGGAATATGCGATTCAATCTGCGCGACATTCCGCCCGAGATCGGCATCGCCGGCCTGATGCTGCTTGCGATGTGGCTGTTGTCGGTCGCCTTTGGCCTGCCGATCATGGTCCCGTCGGGCGAGCGCGCGGAATTTGTCGGCATCCATTACATCTATCCGCTGATCGGGGTCGCGGTGCTGGGCGTTCTGACCCTGATCGCCGGCAAGCGCGAAGTCGCCAAAGGCTTTCTCGTCGCCTTGCCCTGCTATGTCGCGATCCTGTTCGCCCACTTTAACGTCAAGCTCTGGATTCCGCATGTGAATCCGATGCTGTTCGACGATTTCTACATGTCCGTCGACCGGTCGCTGCGGCCGCTCGTCGACTTCTGCATGTTTGCGCGGGCGCAACTGTTCGGCTTCATCCCCTATGAATCCAACTTTTACATGACCTCCTTCATCGGTATGTTCTATTGCAGCTTCCTGTACCATGCGATCAGGACACCCGAACAGTTCAGGCCGCTGGTCATCGCTGTGCTGCTGCTGCAATCACTGGGCGGCCTCAGCTATCTTGTCGCGCCCGCCATCGGTCCTTTTCTATACGAAGCCGGGATCGACCCTACGATCGGCAGCGGCCAGCATCACATGCTCGACTTCTATCGCCAGTCGGTCGCGAACGGGCCCGATTTCATTGCCCGACAAGGTGACACGAATTTCACCGTCGGCCTGGCGGCGATGCCGTCGCTCCATGCCGCAGGGGCGTTTCTGTTCTTTCTCTATGCGCGCAAGCACGCGCCGTTGCTCGTTCCGCTCTATGCGGTGGTGCTCGTCTTCATCCTGGTCACCGCGGTGGCGAGCCGCTGGCACTATCTGATCGACCTTCCGGCCGGCATGGCGCTTGCATGGGCGTGCATCCGGATCGCCGAGCACATCATGCCGTCGCAGCAAATGGAGAAGGACGAACCGATCGGGACGGCTGCGCCGGCAGTCGGCTGAGGCGTCTGGACCGACCCGCGGGTTCAATCCTATTCCCCCAGATCGACCCCGTGGGCTTTTGCCCACGCCAGATATTGTCCGCGCGGATCGGCGGCGGGACGGGCGAGCATGGCAGGGATATCGGCGCGGAGCGCCGCGAGGTCGAGCGAGCGGATCATCGCCTTGACCGGGCCGACGCCCGCCGGGGTGATCGACAGTCGTTCGATTCCGATGCCGAGCAGCGCCATCGCCTCCAATGGCCGCCCGCCCATCTCGCCGCAGACGCCAAGCTGCACCTTCGTTCCCGCGACGAGCTTCACGACGCGCGACAGGTAACGCATGACGGTCGGCGACAGCCAGTCGTAGCGTTCGGCAAGCCGCGGGTGCGCCCGGTCGGCGGCGAACAGGAACTGGGTAAGGTCGTTGGTCCCGATCGACAGGAAATCAAGGTGCGGCAGCATCAGGTCGAGCGTTTCGACCAGCCCCGGCACTTCGAGCATCGCGCCATAGCGGATCGCGACGGGCAGCTTCTTGTTGTGCTGCGCGAGCCAGGCGCGCTGCTTCACGAACAGGTCGCGCGCCGCCTCATATTCCCAGGGTTCGGACACCATCGGGAACATGACGTTGAGCGTGCGGCCCGCGGCCGCCTCCATCAGCGCGCGCGCCTGGACCTTGAGCAACCCTTCGCGTTCGAGCGCGAGGCGCAGCGCGCGCCAGCCCATCGCGGGATTTTCCTCCTGCGCGGTGTCGTCGAGGTTCATATAGGGGAGCGCCTTGTCGCCCCCGATGTCGACGGTGCGGAAGATGACCGGTCGCTCGCCCGCGGCGTCGAGCACGTCGCGATAGAGCCGCTGCTGCCGCTCGCGCTGGGGCAGGGTCGCCGATACGAGGAACTGGAATTCGGTGCGGAACAGGCCGATGCCGCGCGCGCCGGTGAGGTCGAGCGCCGCGACATCCTCGCGCAGCCCGGCGTTGATCATCAGTTCGATCGGCACGCCGTCCTTCGTGACCGCGGGCAGGTCGCGCAGCGCAGCAAGATTGGCGCGGCGCTTCTGCGATATTTCCAGCTTGGCGTCGAAGGCTTCCTGGACCGCAGGAGTCGGGCGGACCTGGACCGTTCCCGCCCCGGCGTCGAGCAGCAGCGCGTCGCCTTCGCGGATCGAGGTGCGGACGTCGCGGACGCGGCCGATCACCGGAACGCCCATCGCGCGCGCGACGATGATGACGTGGGCGGTGAGCGATCCTTCCTCCAGCACCACGCCCTTCAGGCGGCGGCGGTCATATTCGAGCAGCTCGGCGGGGCCGAGGTTGCGCGCGATCAGGATCGAATCCTGGCGAAGCCCCATTTGCGCCGCGGTGCCCATCTGGCCCGACACGATACGGATCAGCCGGTTCGACAGATCCTCCAGGTCGTGCATCCGGTCGCGGAGCAGCGGGTCGTCGATCTGGCGCATCCGCATCCGGGTGCGCTGCTGGACGCGCTCGATCGCCGCCTCGGCGGTCAGGCCGCTGTCGATCGCCTCGTTGATCCGGCGCGACCAGCCCTCGTCATAGGCGAACATCTTGTAGGTTTCGAGCACCTCCTCATGCTCGCCCCCGACGCCGAATTCGGCCTGGCTCGCCATGCGGTCGATCTGTTCGCGCATCTTGTCGAACGCGGCATAGACGCGGTGGCGCTCGGCTTCGGTGTCGTCGGCGACGGTATGCTCGATCGTGATGCGCGGCTGGTGGAACACGGCGACGCCGGCGCCCATGCCGTCGACCAGCTTCTGGCCGGTCAATCGCTGCGCCGACTGGTCGGCCGCCGCGGCGTCGGTGCGCGCCGCGGTGTCGACAAGGTCGGCGTTGGCGATGAGTTCGGACAGCACCATCGCGACCGTCTGCAGCGTCTCGATCTCGATCTCTTCATAGCGGCGCGGGTCGCTGTGCTGGACACAGAGGACGCCGACCGCGCGTTCGCGGCGGATGATCGGTACGCCCGCAAAGCTGTGGAACAATTCCTCTCCCGTCTCGGGGCGGTAGGAAAAGTCGGGATGCGCCGCGGCCTCGTCGAGGTTCAGCGTCTCGATCTGTTCGGCGATCGTGCCGACCAGACCTTCGCCGAGGCCGAGGCGGGTGACGTGCACCGCCTCCTGCTTCAGGCCGCGCGTGGCATATAGTTCGAGCGCGCCGTCGCGCAACAGATAGATCGAGCAGACTTCGCTGTGCAGGCATTCGCCGATGATGCCGACGACCTGGTTGAGCTTGCTTTGCGCGTTGGTACGCGCCGCCATCACCTCGTGCAGCCGGGTCAGGATTTCGCGCGCCGACTGCGCGGCGGTCGAGGGAGGGGGCGGAGCATTGGTCATCGCTCCACCCTGCTAACAGATGCTTTCAACCGTTGCTATCGCCCCACGATATTTTCGTTCAGGGCTTTGCCGAGGCCAGCTCCACGGTCCGTCCGCTGCGCCATTCGGCCAGATCGACCTGATATTGCGCATAGGCGCGATAGAAGTCGGTGAAGGGCCGGTCGAGCTCGGCGATCAGGGCCGGAGCCGCTTCGATCGCCTGGGCGCTGCTCATGCCGCGCATCCGTTCCGCCACCGATCCGGCGACCGGACAGAATTGCTTCTGTGCGGGCGGCTGGGCGAAATAGTTGAACAGCTTCGTCGACATGCGGTCGCGCACGGCGACGCCGGTGCGTGCGATCACCGCGCCCTCGGCGGCGCGGATCAGATTGCCGTGGCGCGCGATGATATCGTTATAGTCGGCGATGAGCCGCAGCGAACCCGGATGGCGGCAGCCGATGGCGGCCACGTTGAGCGCGATCTTGACGTTCCAGAACGCCGCGTGACCGGTCAAATCACGATTGGGCGTCACGAAATCGCCCCGCGCGTCGACTGGCGGCAGGCGCAGGTTGGGCGCGGCATAGCCGGGTGCCTGCGGCTCCTGCGTCCTATATTGGGCGGCGGCAGGCGCGGCCACCAGCGCCGCCGCGCAAGCGGCGGCGAATCCGATCGATCTGGTCATGGTTCCAAGTCCCCCAAGGCTCTCGCGAGCGGCTCCGGACGGTTCCGGCAAAGGGGACGATAAGGGGCGGTGGAGAGTCGAAACGTTGCCGGAAATTCATCATGAACGCGGCCGAAAGGCTATTCCGCAGGTTCCGGTCCACCATGGGAGATATGCCGCGAACCGGCGCATGAATTTCGAAATGCGCGGCTTTTTCGGCAGGGCGAAAACCGGGTGCGACCGGGCATTGGCGGTTTGACGTCACATCGCCCGCAACGGGGTTAACCCGAAATGCGACGAGCCGAAGGCGATTCTCGCGACGCACCCGGCGCGGCGTTGCGCGAATGCAACCCCGCCGCCCGCGGCCGCGGATCGTCACATGCCGGCCGGTGACCCGGTCGGCTGGATCGGCGTCGCGATCGGTGCGACCGGCGTGGTGGCGACCGGCGCCGGGGCATATTTCGCGTCCCATGCGGCCGCCTCGACCTGATAGGCGGCATAGGCCTCGTAAAAGTCGATAAACGGCTGGTCGAGCCGCGACAGATGGCCCGGCGCCTGCGCTATCACCTGCGCCGTCGGTTCGGACGAGACGAGCTGCGCGATTTCGTTGGCGCGCGCGCAGAAGGCGCGCTGCGCGGGCGGCTGCGCGAAATAGTTGAACAGCTGGGTCGACAGCCGGTCGCGCGGCGCAATGCCGTTGTTCCCGTTCTGCTTGCCCAGTTCGGTGATGACCGACTTTTCGGTCGATTTGATCACCTTGGCGTGGGTCTTGATGATCTTGTTATAGGCGGCAACGAGCGTCGCTTCCTCGGTGCCGCGACAACCGATCGCGGCGACGTTGAGCCCGATCTTGAGCTGCCAGAAGGCGCGGTCGCCGGTGACGGCGGTATTGGCGGTGACGAAACGGCCGTCGACGCCGCGGCCCGGCAGGATCTGCGTGTGCGCTGCGTTGCCGGGGGGCAGCGGGCGGGGCGGGATCACGATCGCGACCGGCGGCGGCGGCGGCGGGGCAGGGGGCTTTTTCGGCGAACAGGCGGCAACGCTCGCCAGCAAGCCGGCTGCGATGATTTTACGCGACACAGTCATGATATTCTCCCCAACCGCTCGACCATGCGGTTTCAACCCCGAGCACGCAACGCCTCGTCGGCCTGTTGCACCAAAGTTGCGATAATCTCGGCAACGCTCTCCTCGCAGGTTACCATACCCACGGATTGCCCTGCCATTAACGAACCGCCGTCGACGTCGCCGTCGATGACCGCGCGGCGCAGCGCGCCGGCCCAATAATGTTCGATCTCGAGTTGCGCCGCCGCCATGTCGACCTCGCCAGCGTCGAGCCTGTTCGCGACCTCGCGCTGTTTCGCGGTGAAGGCTTCGGTGCCGTTGTTCTTGAGCGCGCGCACCGGGATCACCGGCAGGCGCGGGTCGATCTGGACGCTGGCGACGGCGTCGCGCGCCGCGGCGCGGATGAAGGCTTTCTTGAAATCTGGATGCGCGATGCTCTCGGTCGCGCAGACGAAGCGCGTGCCGAGCTGGACGCCCGAGGCGCCCATTTCGAGATAGCCCGCGATAGCCTCGCCGCGGCCGATGCCGCCGGCGACGAAGATCGGCACCTCTTCGGAGAGGCTCGGGAGGATTTCCTGTGCGAGCACGCTCGTCGAGACGGGGCCGATATGGCCCCCGGCTTCCATGCCCTCGATCACCAGCGCGTCGACGCCCGAGCGGACGAGCTTCTTTGCCAGCGCCAGCGTCGGCGCGAAGCAGATGACCTTTGCGCCCGAGGCCTTGATCGCCTCGAGGCTGCCCTTGGGAGGCAGACCGCCCGCGAGGACGACATGGCCGATTTGATGCTTCGCGCACACGTCGATCAGGTCGAAGAGCTGCGGGTGCATCGTGATCAGGTTGACCCCGAAGTTGCGTGTCGCGAGCGCCTTGGTCGCCGCAATCTCGGCATCGAGCAGTTCGGGTGTCATCGCGCCGCAGGCGATCACGCCGAAGCCGCCGGCGTTGCTGATCGCGCTCACCAGATTGCGCTCGGAGACCCAGCTCATCGCGCCGCAGAGAATGGCATAGTCGCTACCGAGAAGGCCGGTCCCGCGCGCCATCAGATCGTTCATTTTGCTCATCGGCTGCGCCTTTGCCAGCCTTGGCGCGCGGGCGCAATCACTTCGGCGACGAAGTGTTTCGGCTGGTCGCAGCGCAGAATCCGTTCGGCGCGGCAACTTCACCTTTGGGCGCACAAAGCAAATTTGGTTATTGTCAACTAAAACACTTAGGATACGGTTTCGCCGACTCATTAAGGAGGGAAAGGCACAGCATGAGCACCAACAAAGAACAGCCGCAGGGCGAAAGCGGCGATACGCCGCGCGCTGTGCAGACCGTGCTCGACGCGCTCGAAAAACTGAAATTCGGCGCGATCCAGCTCACCGTCCACGAAGGACGCCTGGTGCAGGTCGATGTGACCGAACGGCACCGCTACCCCAACTGATTTTCAGAGCTCCCGACCGGGGATTCTCCCCTTCCTGCCGCAGACCGGACCGCCGGATGTGGCAATTTTCGTGCATCATCAAAGCAACAGGAAATTGTCATGACCGCAAAATATCCGTCCGCCCGCCGCCGCTTGCCGGCGTCGGCTCTTACGCTTTCCTTCCTCCTCGCGCTCGGCGCCACGCCTGCTCTCGCCGCGGAGACCTCGGCGGACGGGGCGGGCGCCGATGCCGCCGACGCGACGGTGGGAGCCGCCGGCGCCGCCGAAGCCGCGGGGCAGATCGACGACGATGTCAGCCGCGGCGACGTGATCATCGTCACCGCGCGCCGCCGTCAGGAAACGGCTCAGGAAGTGCCGGTCGCGATATCGGTCATCAGGGGCGATTCGATCGAGGCGACGGGCAATTTCAACGTCGTGAAGCTGCAGCAGCTCGCCCCCACCTTGCAGGTCTATACCTCGAACCCGCGCAACACCTCGGTCAACATCCGCGGCCTTGGCGTGCCCTTTGGCCTCACCAGCGACGGCTTCGAGCAAGGTGTCGGCATCTATGTCGACGATGTCTATAATTCGCGCGTCGCCGCCGCGACCTTCGATTTCCTCGACGTCGACCAGGTCGAGGTGCTCCGCGGGCCGCAGGGCACACTCTACGGAAAAAATACGACCGCGGGTGCGATCAACATCACGACCAACCAGCCGACCTTCGACTTCGAGGGCCGCGCCGAGGTGAGCGTCGGCAATCTCAAATACCGCCAGGCCAAGGCGGCGATCTCCGGTCCGCTTTCGGACAAGATCGCCGCGCGTCTCGCGATTGCCGCGACCAGCCGCCGCGGGACGCTGTTCAACACGACGAGCGATCGCTGGATCAATGAGCAGGACAATCTCGGGCTGCGCGGCCAGCTCTTGTTCGAGCCCAACGACGATCTCGGCATCACGCTCTCGGGCGACTATAGCAAGCAGGATCCCGAGGGCTTCGGCACCGCCTTCGTCCGCGTCGGGCGGACGCAGCGCGCGCTCGCGCGCCAGTATGACGGGCTTGTGGCCGCCTATAATGCGGCCAATCCGACGCGGCCCTATGCGGTTCCCAGCCGCAACATCTATGACCGCCTGACCGACATCGACGCCAGCCTGAACGCGGGCAACAAGATCGGCGGCGCGTCGCTGCGCGTGAAGTGGGATGTCGGCCCGGGCACCTTTACCTCGATCACCGCGTGGCGTTTCTGGGACTGGAAGCCCGAGAACGACCGCGACTTCACCGGCCTGTCGATCGTTTCCAGGTCGCAGAACCCCTCGCAGCAGGACCAGTATAGCCAGGAATTCCGGTATAATTACGAGGGCGACCGGGTCGACTTCGTTGTCGGTCTGTTCGGTTTCAAACAGCGCATCGACACCCAGGGCACCGAGCAGCAGGGCGCCGACGCCAGCCGCTGGAGCCTCACCGGCGCGCAGGCGGGCATTCCGGGCATCCTCGAAGGGCTCACTGCGTCGAATACGCAATATCTGAAGTCGACGAGCGCCGCCGCTTATGGACAGCTCAGCTGGAAGGTGACCGACGCGCTGACGATCCAGCCGGGCCTGCGCCTCAACTATGACAAGAAGACGGGCTTTTATCAGCGCATCGTGACGAATGGTGCGGGGCAGGTGCTCAACTGTACCCCTATCCCCCCGGCGACGAGCCTGCCTGCGGGATCGGTGCTGGCGGCGCAGTGCGGCGTCTATCAGCCGCAGCTCACCCAGCCGTCGGTGAGCGACTGGAATTTCAGCTACGACTTCAACGTCAACTACAAGCTCGCGCGCGACATCCTCGCCTATGCGACCTATGCGAAGAGCTTCAAGACCATCGGCATCAACCAGAACGGCCTGCCGCTCAACGCCGACAATACGCCGAACCTCGACGCGAGCACGGTGAAGCCCGAATCGGTCAATCACTATGAGATCGGACTCAAGACCCAGTTCCTCGACCGCCGGGCGACCTTCAATCTCTCCGCCTTCCGGACCGAAATCAAGAATTTCCAGGCGACCGTGAACGGCGGCCAGTTCGGCACGGTGCGCGGCTATCTCGCCAATGCGGAGAAGGTACGGTCGCAGGGGATCGAGGCCGATTTCAAGATCGTCGCGAACGACCGCCTCACCGCCTATGCCAACGGCGCCTATACCGACGCCAAGTACAAGAGTTTCACCAACGCGCCATGCCCGCCCGAATTGTCGGGCGGCACCTTCCAGCCGGCGAACGCGGTTCCCGACTATTCGCAGCCGGGCGTGCCGGGCGCACTCAGCCCGCGGCAGTGCGACATTTCCGGCCAGCGCCTGCCCGGCGTGTCGGAATGGGCCTTTTCCTACGGGGCAGAGATCAACGCGCCGCTCGACCTGTTCGCGAAGGAGGGGCAGCTCTATTTCGGCATCGACGGCAATTACCGCTCGCGCTGGAATTCCAACGCCTCGCCCTCGATCTATACCGAGGTCAAGGGCTATGCGCTGACCAACTTCCGCGTCGGCTTCCGCAGCGATGGCGTCGATGTGTTCGGCTGGGTCCGCAACGCGTTCGACGTGAACTATATCGAGTTGCTGCAGGTCGCGCCCGGGAACACCGGCCTCATCGCCGGTACGCCGGGTGACGAGCGGACGTGGGGCGGAACGATCAAGTTCAGTTTCTAGGTGCGGGCTTCCACCGCACCAAAGAAAAGGGCCGCTCCCGCGAGGGAGCGGCCCTTTCTCGTGCAGCCTGGGCTCAGCGCTGCTGCGGGTTCTTGTTGCGATCCTGATCGGAACGCTGGCCGCCCTGCTGGCGATCGTTGCCGCCCTGCTGCTGCTGCTGGCGACGCTGTTCTTCGTCGCGGTCAGCCTGGGGACTTTTCTGGTTATGTTGGTCGGGGGTGTTAGCCACTTTCCATCTCCTTGATGTCGCATCATGCCATCATGCTGCGACCCCTCATCAACTCGTGCGAGATCGGGATGTTGCGCCGTCGCGCCGGGGCGTGGCCCGACCGCGACGGGCGGCTCGTCGCACCTGCGGCGCGCCGCGCCGTTGATCGCTTCGGTCGATGACTGAATTCAGCTTATTCGTTTAGGTCGATCGGACGGCGCGGCGTAGTCTCTCCCGGTCAGAACGAAAGGATGACGCCATCGACTCGACGCCTGCCCGCGCCGACTGTCCCTTGCGGCCCCCTGGCCGCCGCGCCGCCATGTGCCCGTCATCCTGCCGCATCACGATCCTACAACATCCGAAAAGAGGAGAGACTGCATGAACGACCAGACCCCTATCGGCAGCGGTTGCCCGGTGCATCAGCCCGGCGGCGTCCGCGCCCTGCTCGGCCGGACCAACAAGGATTGGTGGCCCGACATGCTGGCGACCGAAATCCTCACCCCCAACGGGTCGTCGAACCCGCTCGGCGACGATTTCGACTATGCGGCGGCGTTCAAGTCGCTCGACTATCAGGCGCTGAAGAATGACCTGACCGCGTTGATGACCGACAGCCAGCCGTGGTGGCCGGCCGACTATGGTCATTATGGTCCCTTCTTCATCCGCATGGCTTGGCACGCCGCGGGCACTTATCGCACCGCCGACGGCCGCGGCGGCGCGAACAGCGGGCAGCAACGTTTCGCGCCGCTCGACAGTTGGCCCGACAACGGCAATCTCGACAAGGCGCGCCGCCTGCTGTGGCCGATCAAGCAGAAATACGGCAACAAGATCAGCTGGGCCGACCTGTTCATTCTGGCCGGCAATGTCGCGATCGAGAGCATGGGCGGGCCGGTCTTCGGTTTTGGCGGCGGCCGCGCCGACGTGTTCGAGCCCGAGCGCGACATTTATTGGGGCAGCGAAGACAAATGGGTGAACGAAGGCGTTCAGACCCGTATCGATCCCGATAAGGGCATGGAGGCGATCGAGGGGCCGCTCGCCGCGATCCAGATGGGGCTGATCTATGTCAATCCCGAGGGGCCGGGCGGCAACCCCGACCCGTTGCTGTCGGCGCGCGACATCAAGGAAACCTTCCACCGCATGGCGATGAACCACGAGGAAACCGTCGCGCTGACCGCGGGCGGCCACACCTTCGGCAAGGCGCACGGCAATGGCGACGCGTCGCTGCTCGGCCCGGCGCCCGCAGGCGGCGATCTGGCGGCGCAGGGCTTCGGCTGGGTCAGCAGCCACGAAAGCGGCGGCATCGGCGAACATGCGGTGACGAGCGGCATCGAAGGGTCTTGGGTGAACACGCCGACGGAATGGAGCGCGAATTATTTCCGCCTGCTGCTCGACTATGAGTATGAGCTCGTCCACTCGCCGGCCGGTGCGCAGCAATGGCAGCCGATCAACCAGAAGCCCGAGGATATGGCCCCGGCGGCGTGGGATCCGAACGTCAAGGTGCCCACGATGATGACGACCGCCGACATGGCGCTGAAGGTCGATCCCGAGTTCCGCAAGATCAGCGAAAAGTTCCGGAACGATCACGAAGCGTTCAAGGACGCCTTTGCGCGCGCCTGGTTCAAGCTGACCCACCGCGACATGGGCCCCAAGGTGCGTTACCTGGGCCCCGAGGTTCCCGCCGAAGACCTGATCTGGCAGGATCCGATTCCCGCCGGCACCATGCCGTCGGATGCCGATGTCGCGGCGGTGAAGGAAAAGATCGCGGCGAGCGGCCTGACCGTCAGCGAACTGATCAAGACCGCGTGGGCGTCGGCCAGCACCTTCCGCAAGTCCGATTTCCGCGGCGGCGCCAACGGTGCGCGCGTCCGTCTGGCGCCGCAGAAGGACTGGGAGGTCAACGAACCCGCGCTGCTCGCCAAGGTGCTCGCTACGCTCGAGGGGCTGCGCGGCAACCTGTCGATCGCGGACACGATCGTGCTGGGCGGCGTGGTCGGGCTGGAAAAGGCGATCAAGGATGCGGGCTTCAACGTCGCGGTGCCGTTCACCGGCGGCCGCGGCGACGCGACCGCGGAACAGACCGACGCCGAAAGCTTCGCGGTGATGGAGCCGGAGGCCGACGCCTTCCGCAACTATGTCGGCAAGAAAAAGCTGGCGGTGAAGGTCGAGGAAATGATGCTCGACCGGGCCTCGCTGCTCGGCCTGTCGGTGCCCGAAATGACCGTGCTGATCGGTGGCCTCCGCGTCCTCGGCGCCAATCACGGCGACCGCGGCCATGGCCATTTCACCAAACGATCGGGCCAGCTGACGAACGACTATTTCGTCAACCTGCTCGACATGACCAATGTGTGGAAAGCCGTCGATGGTTCGGGCGACCAGGAATATGTCGCGACCGACCGCACGAGCGGCGGCGAGACCTGGCGCGCAACCCGCGCCGACCTGATCTTCGGTTCGAACGCGGAACTCCGCGCCGTGGCGGAAGTTTATGCCGAGAAGGGCCACGAAGAGAAGTTCGTGAAGGACTTCGTCAAGGCCTGGACCAAGGTGATGAACGCCGACCGTTTCGACCTCGCCTGAGCTTTCGGCACAGACGACGGGTCGCGACCCGCCCCCGGGGACATGGGCCTGGGGGCGGGTCTACTTTTCTAGGCTCAAGGCGACAGGGTCAGCAGCTCTTGTACTTCCAGTTGCGGTCCTTGCCCTCGGCGACCTGCGCGACGATCGTCTCGATGCGTTTCGCGCGCGTCTGTGCGCGCTTCGCCTCCAGCACCCATTCGATATAATCGCGGCGATTGCCGGGCGAGAAGCCGTCCCACTGGTCCTGCGCGGCGGCATCGGCCGCCAGCGCCGCGCCGAGGTCGGCGGGCAGGTCGAGCGCCGGTTTCGGCGCGGGCCTGGGTCGCTTCGGCTTCGTTTCGGCACAGAGGGCCGCCGCCCTTGGCGATCCAGGCCGCCAGCTGTTCGTCCGATGGCAGGTCGGCGAGCGTCGCGAGGCGCCCCATGCTGCCCATCGCGCCCGTGTCGCGCGGCGACCCCGTCACCTCCTCGTCGCGCCAGAAGCCGAAGGTCGCATGGCCCTTGAACGCCGCCATGTCCGCAAGGTTCTGGCCGCCGAGGACGAAATGCGGCACGCCCCACTTCAGCGTCTCTTCCGCGCCCGGCGCATGGTCGTGCACCAGCTTGCGCAGATGTTTGAGGATCGGCTGGGCGAAGGGCTGCGCCGCCGCGATATAGGCATCGACCCGCGGGTCGCGGCTCACACCCGATGCCTCGCCGCAACGAGATAGTTGAGCGCCTCGCTGCCGCCCAATTTGAAGCCCTTGGCAGCCGAGGGGGAGAGGCCGGTGCGGTCGACGACATCGAGCCCCGCGTCCTCGATTAACCGGGTGAGCTCTTCGGGCTTCAGGAACCGGTCCCAGTCGTGCGTCCCGCGCGGCACAGCGCCGGTCCGCTCGGCGGCTTCGACGAGCAGCAGTTTGGATAGTGCGGTGCGGTTCGGCGTCGACAGGATCATCAGTCCGCCGGGCGCGAGCCGCGCCGCCAGCGCCGCGATGAAGGCGGCAGGGTCGGTGACATGCTCGACGACCTCCATCGAGGTGACGAGATCGAAGGTCGCGGGCGGCAGCGCCGCGAGCTCGCCCGCGTGATAGCGGATCGCGAGCCCCTGTCCCGCCGCATGGTCCAGCGCGGCGGCGATATTTTCCGGCGCCGCGTCGACGCCGGTGACCTGCGCCCCCATCCGCGCCAGCGGCTCGGCGAGCAGCCCGGCGCCGCAACCGACGTCGATCGCGGTGCGGCCCTTGAGAGGAAAGCGTTCGCGGGCATCGACGTGCCAATGCGCGTCGATCTGGCCGCGGATATAGGCGAGGCGCACCGGACCCAGCTTGTGCAGCATCGCCGACGATCCGTGCGGATCCCACCAGTCGGCGGCGAGAGCGCCGAAATGGGCGGCTTCGTTCGGATTGATCGTTTGGGCGCTCATGCCCCGCGATTTGGCACCGTGCCTTCGCGGGCGCAAGAAATTCTATCCCGCGCACGCGTTCGCGCGCTTGCTATCGTCCGCCCCCTTGCCTAACAGCCGGACGCCGCAGAAACCCATGGGAAAGTTGCGGACGAAACCAGTTCAGGAAAGCGGGGCGAGATGGCGCGGATCGTGATGAAATTCGGGGGCACGTCGATGGCGGGCACCGAGCGGATTCGCACCGTGGCGCGGCTTGTCGCGCGCGAGGTCGCGCAGGGCAACGAGGTCGCGGTCGTCGTCTCGGCGATGGCGGGCGAAACTGACCGGCTCGTCAATTTCTGCCGCGAGGCGAACCCGCGCTACGACCCCGCCGAATATGACGTCGTCGTCGCGGCCGGCGAGCAGGTGACCTCGGGCCTGCTCGCGCTCACCCTTCAGGCGATGGGCGTTCCCGCGCGCAGCTGGCTCGGCTGGCAGCTCCCGATCCGCACCGAGGAAGCCCATGCCCGCGCGCGCATCCTCGACATCGACACCGGCGCGCTTCTCGCCGCGATGGGGAAGGGCGAGGTCGCGGTGATCCCCGGTTTCCAGGGAATGATGGACGATGGTCGCGTCTCGACACTGGGCCGCGGCGGCTCGGACACCAGCGCGGTCGCGGTCGCGGCGGCGGTGAAGGCCGACCGCTGCGACATCTACACCGACGTCGACGGCGTCTATACCACCGACCCGCGCATCGTCGCGCGCGCGCGCAAGCTCGACTATGTCACCTATGAGGAAATGCTCGAACTCGCGAGCGTCGGCGCGAAGGTGCTCCAGACCCGCTCGGTCGGGCTTGCGATGAAGATGGGGGTGCGGGTGCAGGTGCTCTCCAGCTTCGTCGAGGGCGACGAGGCTCCCAAAAAAGGCACGATGATCGTCAGCGACGAGGAAATAGAGGAACACCAGATGGAACGCCAGCTGATCACCGGCATCGCCCACGACAAGAATGAAGCGAAGATCATCGTCACCCGCGTCCCCGACAGGCCGGGCGCCGTCGCGACGATCTTCGGACCGCTCGCCGCGGCCGGGATCAACGTCGATATGATCATCCAGAACGTGGGGCGCGACAAAGGCGAGACCGACGTGACCTTCACCGTCCCAGGCGCCGACCTGCTCCGCTCGATCGACCTGCTCGAAGGCGCGAAGGACAAGATCGGTTTCAACCGCATCATCAGCGACGACAAGGTCGCGAAGATCAGTGTCGTCGGCGTCGGGATGAAGAGCCATGCAGGCGTCGCGAGCACGATGTTCCGCGCGCTCGCCGACCGCGGCATCAATATCCAGGCGATTTCGACCAGCGAGATCAAGGTCAGCGTGCTGATCGACGAGGACGAAACCGAACTCGCGGTGCGCGTGCTGCACACGGCTTACGGGCTCGACGCCGACTGATCAGCGCAGCCGCACCTTTGCGGTGACCGACAGACCGGGGCGGAGCTGCGCGAGCGCCGGCTGCCCCGGATCGAGGCGGATGCGCACCCCGACGCGCTGGACGATCTTGGTGAAATTGCCCGATCCGGGCTCGAAGGGCAGCAGCGTGAATTCGCTGCCCGACCCCGGCGCAAGGCTTTCGACCGTGCCGGTCAGAGTCTGCCCCAGCGCGTCGACATAGACCTCGGCCTTTTGCCCCGGCCGCATCTCGCGCGTCTGCGTCTCCTTGAAATTCGCGGTGACGTAGATCGATTTTACCGGGACGACGGTCAGCAGGCGCGAGCCCGGCTGGACATAGTCGCCGACCTGGATGCGGCGATTGCCGACGACGCCGTCGATCGGCGCTGTAACCAGCGTATGGCCGCGATCGAGCTTCGCAAGCGCGAGCGCGGCGCGCGCTTTCGCGGCATTCGCCTCGGCCGCCTGCACCTGCGCCGCGAGGATCGGCCCCTTGGCGCGCGTCACCGCCGCCGCCTCGATGCTGGCGCCGAGGTCGGCGCGCGACCGCTGCGCGGCCGAGGCGGCGCTCACGGCGTTTGCCGACACCTGTTCGGCATCGCGTTTCGGCACGAAGCCGTCGATCAGCAACGCATCATAGCGCTTCCGGTCGGCGGCCGCGCGCGCATATTCGGCGTCCGCGGCCGCGATCTGCGTGTTCATCGAGCGGATGTGCGCGGCGGCAAGCTTCTGTTCGGCGCCGAGCGACGCCAGAGTGGCGCGCGCGGTCGCGAGCTGCGCGTCGGCATCGGCAACCGCGGCTTCGGCCGCCATCACCCGCGAGTCATAATCGCGCACGTCGATGCGGACGAGCGGGTCGCCCGCGCGCACGGCCTGATTATCCTTCACCAGCACCGCGGTGACGAGCCCGCCGACGCGCGGCGCAACCTCGCTCGAATCGGCCTGCAGATAGGCATTGTCGGTCGACTCGGCACTCTTCGGCGCGGTGAGCCACCAGATGCCGAGTGCGGCGATCGCAAGCGCGACCAGCCCCACCTTCCACGCCTTTTTCGGCAGCGCTAGGCGGCGAGCGGTGGGAGCTGCGGTGGGCGCCCCGGCCTCGATCGTCACGGGCGCGTTCATGGCTGCATCACCAGCAGGGTCGAGGTGGCGGTCGCATAGAGGCGGCCTTCGGCATCGGTCAGCTTCGCCTCGACATAGGCGACGCGGCGGCCGATCGAGATCACATGGCCCTCGGCGCGGACCTTCCCGGTCTTGCGGGTCATCGCCTTGAGATAGGAGGTCTTGAGTTCGAGCGTGGTCATCGCCTGATCGTCGGCGAGCTTGGTGACCACGGCGATGCCGCAGGCGGAATCGAGCAGGGTCGCGGCATAGCCGCCGTGGACGATCCCCATCGGGTTATAATGTTCGGGGCCCGGCACCCCTTCGAACGCCGCCCAGCCGTCGCCCGCGTCGACGAGCTGAAAGCCCAGCGTTTCGCCGATCGGCGGACGGCCGCCGCTCGCGATCAGGCCCTGCACCTTGGCGAGTGTCATTGCGCGGTCTCCAGGCCGTAGCGGGCGACGATGCTGGCATGCGTATCGGCGAGCAGCGCATCGGACAAAGCGGCATCGCCGACCGCGCGGGAGAGGGCGACGCCGCCGACGAGCTGCGCCAGCAACGCATGGGCCTCGGCGTCCGGGTCGGCATAGCCGAGCTTCGCGAGCGGCGCGGCGAGGCGGGTTGCGATACCGACGACGCCGGCGCCGAAGCGGTCGCGCGTCTCGGGCCGTGCGCGCGCGAAATCGCCCGACAGCGTCGGCAACGGGCAACCGCGATCGCGCCGATCGCGGTGCGCCGGGGAAAGGTAGAAATCGATATAGGCGCGTAGCGCTGCACGCGGGTCGCCGTCGACGTCGATCCGGTCGCTGCGCGCGCGGGCGTCGGCGAACATCGTTCCGATGGCCTCTTTCACCAGCGCGTCCTTCGAGGGGAAGTGGGCGTAGAAGCCGCCGTGGGTCAGGCCGGCACGCGCCATGATGCCCGACACCGCGACATTGTCGGGTCCTTTGGCCCGGATTTCGTTCGCCGCCTCTTTCAGCACCCGCTCGCGGGTCTCGGCCTTGTGGTCGCTCGAATAGCGCACTTGCGTCTCCTTTTATATGACGCATATAATATAAAGACGACAGGACACAAGACCCATGGCCTCCATTCCCCTCTCCACCGGGCAGTCGCCTGCCGCGCCCGATGCACCTTTCGATCCGGCGGCGATGCCCAACGCGCGGAAATATCTGATCTTTGCGGTGATGGCGTTCGGCCAGTTCATGGCGCTGATCGACATCCAGATCGTTGCGGCATCGCTCAACGAGGTGCAGGCGGGACTCAGCGCGGGGCCCGACGAAATCAGTTGGGTGCAGACCGCCTATCTGATGGCGGAGCTGGTGATGATCCCCTTTTCGGCCTTCCTCGCGCAGGCGCTGTCGACGCGGTGGCTGTTTGCGGCGTCGGCGGGGTTGTTCACCATCGCAAGCATCCTCTGCGGCATGGCGTGGAGCATCGAATCGATGATCCTGTTCCGCGCTGTCCAGGGCTTCGTCGGCGGCGCGATGATTCCGACGGTGTTCGCGACCGGCTATATGCTCTTCCAGGGCAAGCAGCGCGCGATGATCCCCGCGATCCTCGGCATGGTGTCGGTGCTGGCGCCGACGCTGGGCCCCACCGTCGGCGGCTGGATCACCGATGCGCTCGGCTGGCGCTGGGTCTTCTTCATCAATGTCCTGCCGGGCGCGATCGTGACGCTGATGATTCTGGCGCTCGTTCGCGTCGACAAGCCGAACCTGCCGATGCTGCGGCGGATCGACTGGGTGCATCTCGCCTCGATGGCGGTGTTCCTCGCGGGGCTGGAATATGTGCTGGAGGAGGGGCCGAAGCACGACTGGTTCAGCGAGCCCGAGATCGCGATCGGCGCGTGGGTGTCGTTCGTCGCCTTCGGCCTGTTTCTCGAACGCTCGTTCCGCTCGGACGGGCCGATCGTCAAACTGTCGCCCTTCCGCGTACCGACCTTCGCTTTCGCCTGTCTTTTCAATCTGGTGATCGGCTTCGGGCTGTACGCCAGCACCTATCTGATCCCGATCTATCTCGGCCGCGTGCAGGGTTATAACGCGTCGGAGATCGGGACGACGGTGTTCGTCGCGGGGCTCGCGCAATTGATGGGCGTGCCGATCGCCGCGGCGCTGTCGCAGCGCGTCGACCAGCGGATCGTGATCACCTTCGGGCTGACCTTGTTCGCGGTCGGCCTGTGGATGTTCAGCTTCATGACCCCCGAATGGGGCTTCGCCGCGCTCTTCTGGCCGCAGGTCGTGCGCAGCTTTGCGATCATGCTGTGCATCGTCCCGTCGGTGGGGCTCGCGCTCGGCAATTTCGAGGGGCCGGAGCTGCGCTACGCGTCGGGACTGTTCAATCTGATGCGCAACCTCGGCGGCGCGATCGGGATTGCGCTCGTCAACACCTGGCTCGGCGACAATATGCGGCTCCACCTGCTGCGCCTCTCCGAAGCGCTCGGGCGTTCGGCCGATGCCGCGAACGAGGCGGCCGCGGGCTTGGCGCAGAGCATCGGCCGCTATGTGTCCGACCCCGCACTCGCGCAGCAGATGGCAGAGGGAACGCTAGGCCGGATCATCGGTCGCGAGGCGCTGACGCTCGCCTTCGACGACGTCTTCCGCCTGATGTCCTACCTATTCCTCGCGGCGCTGGTCATGGTGCCCTTTTGCAAGCCCCCGCCGATCGGCGGCCCGGCGCCGACCGAAGCGCATTAGCGCGATCCGCTTCCCTAGAAATCAACATCCTCGTAATATTTGGGCGGGGTGACGATCTCCATCCGCTCCGCCAGCAGCGGGCGGAAGCTCGGGCGCGACTTGAGACCCGAATACCAGCCCTTCGTCTGCTCGTGCCCCGTCCAGTCGATGCCGCCAAGATAGTCGGCGACCGAAATATGCGCGGCGGCAGCAAGGTCGGCGAGGCTCATCGTGGCGCCCGCCAGCCAGGTGCGATGGTCGATCAGATAATCGATATAATCGAGATGCTGGTTCGCGGCCTTCATCGCCTCGCGCAGCGCGCCGGCATCGGGGGGCTGGCGGTGGACGATGCGCTTCTGCATCCGCTCGAAGAGCAGGGGGCCGGTTACCTCGAAATAGAAATCCTGGTCGAACCAGGCGACGAGGCGGCGGATTTCGGCGCGATTGGCGGCGGTGCCGTTGATCATCGCCTTGCCCTCGACGGTCTCCTCGAAATATTCGGCTATGGCGTTGCTGTCGATCAACACCTGCCCGCGCGCCTGATCGACCATCACGGGGGTGCGCCCGGCGGGATTGAGGTCGATGAATTCGTCGCGGCGCTCCCACGGCGATTCGCGCACCAGCTCATAGCCGACACCCTTCTCGCCCAGCAGAAGCCGGATCTTGCGCGAAAAGGGACAGAGCGGGAATTGGTAGAGCTGCCACATGCTTATCGCATAGCGGCAGGCGGGCGCTGCACGCAACGCCTATGGCAGCGCTATTGCGAATGGCCGGCCTAGCGACGCGCGGCGGCGCGTTCGCGTTCCCACTGCGCGGCGAGGTCGCGCGCCATGTCCTTGAGCACCGGGGCATAGGCTGCGAGCGCCGAGGCGGCCTGTCCCGCCATCCGCGTTCCCGCGCGGACATCGGCGCCCATGCGTTCGGCATAGGCGGGGTCACGGCCCGCGACGTCGCCGATGGTGGCGTCGGGCGGAATGTCGGCGGCGCGCGATTCGGGGTCGATGCGCGCGACGGCGTCGGCGAGCGGGCCGACTTTCATCTGCATCAGCGCGCCGACGAGCGCGGTCACGGTATCGGCCATCCGCTCCTGCGTCGCCGGGTCGTTGAGCGTCGCGACGGCGCCGGCGACCTCGCGGTCGGCGGCAGCGGCCGACAGCGGCGCGGCAAGCGCGAGCAAGGGCAGGGCGGCGATGGTCAGGCGCATGGCATATCCTTTCGGACGCGAAAATCGATCCGCGCGTTTAGCGGACCGACGCTTTCGCGCGGCTGAACATCCGTTCGCGGTACGGCGAACCGTCCTTTTAGCGCGGCGAACTACTCCGCCGCCTCTACCGCGACCTCTTCGTCGTTCAACGGCTGCGTCAGGCGGCTGAGCATTTCCTTCGGGCACACCTGCCAGAACTGACCCTTCCAGCGCTCCCAGTCGGCAAGGATTTCGGCGGACCATTTGCTGCCCGTCGCGCGCGCATGGTCCTCGACCAGCTCCTTGAGCACGGCTTCCCAATGGCTGCTCGCAAGGCGCTGCCAGACGATCGATTCGCCGTTCGCGCGGCGTTCGAAACTGCCGTCGGTGTCGAGGATGAACGCCATGCCGCCGGTCATCCCCGCGCCGAAATTCGAACCCACAGGGCCAAGGATCACCGCCGTGCCGCCGGTCATATATTCGCAGCCGTTCGCGCCGCAGCCCTCGACGACGACCTTGGCGCCCGAATTGCGGACCGCGAAGCGTTCGCCCGCCTGCCCGGCCGCGAGCAAAGTGCCTGCGGTTGCGCCGTAGAGGACGGTGTTGCCGACGATGCTGTTGTGCTGGCTGACGAGCGGGCTCGACACGGTCGGACGCACGACGATGCGGCCGCCCGAGAGCCCCTTGCCGACATAGTCGTTCGCATCGCCGAACACCTCGAGCGTGATGCCGCTGCACAGGAAGGCGCCGAGCGACTGGCCCGCGGTGCCGCGGAGGCGCACCTGTACATGGTCGTCGGCGAGCCCGTTCATGCCGAAGCGCGCGGTGACCTCGGCCGACAGGCGCGTGCCGACGGCGCGGTGCGTGTTGCGGACGTTGTAGGTGAGCTGCATCCGCTCGCCGCGCTCGAACAGCGGCTTCGCGTCGCTCAGGATCTGCGCGTCGAGGCTGTCGGGCACCGGATTGCGGAAGTGCGGCCCCTGCGAACGGCGCTGGTCGTCGGGGGCGTCGACCTTCGCAAGGATCGGGTTGAGGTCGAGGTCGTCGAGATGTTCTGCGCCGCGGCTGACCTGGCGCAGCAGCTCGGTGCGCCCGATCACCTCGTCGAGGCTGCGGCAGCCGAGCTTGGCCAGGATTTCGCGCACTTCTTCGGCGATGAAGGTCATCAGGTTGATGACCTTCTCGGGGCTGCCGGTGAATTTCTGGCGCAGCTTCTCGTCCTGCGTGCAGACGCCGACGGGGCAGGTGTTGCTGTGGCACTGGCGCACCATGATGCAGCCCATCGCGACGAGGCTCAAAGTCCCGATGCCATATTCCTCGGCGCCGAGGATGGCAGCGATCACGATGTCGCGGCCGGTCTTGAGCCCGCCGTCGGTGCGCAGCCGGATGCGGTGGCGCAGGCCGTTGAGCGTCAGCACCTGGTTGACTTCGCTGAGGCCCATTTCCCATGGCGTGCCCGCATATTTGACGCTGGTCTGCGGGCTTGCGCCGGTGCCGCCGGTGTTGCCCGAGACGAGGATCACGTCGGCGTGCGCCTTGGCGACGCCCGCCGCAACGGTGCCGATACCGGCGCTGGAGACGAGCTTGACACAGACCCGCGCCTTCGGGTTGATCTGCTTAAGGTCGTAGATGAGCTGCGCCAGATCCTCGATCGAATAGATGTCATGGTGCGGCGGCGGGCTGATCAGCATCACGCCAGGGGTCGAGTGGCGAAGCCGCGCGATGAATTCGCTGACCTTGAAGCCCGGAAGCTGGCCGCCCTCGCCGGGCTTGGCGCCCTGTGCGACCTTGATCTCGATCTCGTCGCACGCGCCGAGATATTCGGCGGTGACGCCGAAGCGGCCCGAAGCGATCTGCTTGATGTTGCTGTTGGCGTTGTCGCCATTGGCATAGGGCTGATAGCGTTCGCTCGCTTCGCCGCCTTCGCCCGAGACCGCCTTCGCGCCGATGCGGTTCATCGCGATCGCCAGCGTTTCATGCGCCTCGGGCGACAGCGCGCCAAGCGACATGCCGGGGGTCACGAAGCGCTTGCGGATTTCGGTGATCGCCTCGACGCTGTCGAGCGGCACGCCCTGCGCGGGATAGTTGAACTCGACAAGGTCGCGCAGATAGACCGGCGGCAGGTCGGCGACGCCGCGCGCGAACTGCAGATAGGTCGAATAGCTGTCGGTCGCGACCGCCGTCTGCAGCAAATGCATGAGCTGCGCGGAATAGGCGTGCGTTTCGCCGCCCGCGCGCTGGCGATAGAAGCCGCCGATGGGGAGGGCGGTAACGCGCCCGTCGAACGCCGCCGCATGCTTCTCGGTCGCGTTGATGAAGAGCGACTGATAGCCCTCGCCCGAAATCTTCGCGGGCATTCCGGGGAAGAGGTCGTTGACGAGCGCGCGGCTGAGGCCGACGGCCTCGAAATTATAGCCGCCGCGATAGGAGGAGATCACCGCGATCCCCATCTTCGCCATGATCTTGAGCAAGCCGTCGTCGATCGCCTTGCGAAAACGGAGGTGGCAGTCGGCAAGCGACAGCTCGCTCCCGAACAGCCCGCGCGTCCAGCGGTCGGCGATCGCCGCTTCGGCGAGATAGGCATGGACGGTCGTCGCGCCGACGCCGATCAGCACCGCGAAGGCGTGGGTGTCGAGCACCTCGGCCGACCGCACGTTGATCGAGGCGTAGCTGCGCAGGCCTTTTCGGACGAGGTGCGTGTGGACGGCGGCGGCGGCGAGCACCATCGCGACGCCGACGCGGTTCTCGCCGATATTCTGGTCGGAAAGGAACAGCTCGCTGCGCCCGGCGCGCACCGCATCCTCGGCCTCGCGGCGGATGCGGGCGATCGCGTCGCGCAGCGTCGAGGCGTTGCCGCCTGCCGCGAAGGTGCAGTCGATGTCGGCGACCGCATCGCCGAAATAGGCGCGCAGGCGGTCCCAATCCTCTCCGACGAGAACGGGCGAGTCGATCACCAGGACGTGCGCGCTCTGTCCCTTTTCGTCGAGGATGTTGGCGAGGTTCGAGAAGCGCGTCTTCAGGCTCATCACATGCCGTTCGCGCAAGCTGTCGATCGGCGGGTTGGTGACCTGGCTGAAATTCTGGCGGAAGAATTGCGCGACGTGGCGCGGCTTGTCCGAAATGACCGCGAGCGGCGTATCGTCGCCCATCGATCCGACGGCCTCCTTCGCATCCTCGACCATGGGTGAGAGGATCAGCTCCATATCCTCCATTGTGAGACCGGCGGCGACCTGGCGGCGGAGCAGTTCGGCGCGGTCCCACTGGCCGAGCGTCGACTTGCCGCCCTTGGGAAGGTCGGCCATCGTGCGGAAGCCCTTCACACGCGCGCCATAGTCGTGCGCGCCCGCGATCTTGTCCTTGATCGCGCGATCTTCGTAGAGCGTCCCTTCGTCGAGATCGACCGCGATCATCTGGCCGGGGCCAAGGCGGCCCTTCTTGCGGATGCTTGCCTCGGGCAGCAGGACCATGCCGCTTTCGGACCCGACGACGAGCAGATTGTCGGCGGTCAGCGTATAGCGCAGCGGGCGGAGCGCGTTGCGGTCCATGCCCGCAACCGCCCAGCGACCGTCGGTCATCGCGAGCGCGGCGGGGCCGTCCCACGGCTCCATGACGCTGGCGAGATAGTTATACATCGCCTTGTGCGCTTGCGGCATTTCGCTGTCGGTCGCCCATGCTTCGGGGACGAGGATCAGCTTTGCGGTCGGCGCGTCGCGGCCGGCGCGGCACAGCGTTTCGAACACCGCATCGAGCGCGGCGGTGTCCGAGGCGCCCGCGGGGATCACCGGCTTGATGTCCTCGGAATGCTCGCCGAAGGCGAGGCTGGCCATCTTGATCTCGTGGCTCTTCATCCAGTTCTTGTTGCCGCGGATCGTGTTGATCTCGCCATTGTGGGCGAGGGTGCGGAAGGGCTGGGCGAGCCACCATTGCGGGAAGGTGTTCGTCGAATAGCGCTGGTGGAAGATCGCGACCCGGCTTTCGAACAGCTTGTTCGTGAGGTCGGGGTAGAAATCGGCGAGGCTCTCGGCAAGGAACAGCCCCTTGTAGATGATCGAGCGCGCCGACAGGCTGCAGATATAGAAATCGGCGATTTGCGCGGCGATCACCTTTTTCTCGATCCGGCGGCGGACGAGATAGAGCTGCTTTTCGAACTCGTCGATCGACTGCTCGTCGGGCAGCGGTCCGGCGATCATGATCTGCTCGATCTCGGGGCGCGTGCGCTGCGCCTTGTCGCCGATCACCGACACGTCGACCGGCACCTGGCGCCAGCCATAGATGGTATAGCCCGCGTCGATGATCTCGGCCTCGACGATCGTGCGGCATTCTTCCTGCGCGGAAAGATCGGTGCGCGGCAGGAAGACCATGCCGACGGCGAGGCGGTTCGGGCGCACCTTGTGCCCCGACGCCGCGATCGCATCGTCGAAGAAGCGGACCGGCAGGTCGACATGAATGCCTGCCCCGTCGCCGGTCTTGCCGTCGGCGTCGACCGCGCCGCGGTGCCACACGGCGCGCAGCGCCTCGATCGCCGCCTCGACGACGCGGCGCGATGGCTTGCCGTCGGTCGCCGCGACGAGTCCGACGCCGCAGGCATCGGATTCGAGGTCGGGGCGATACATACCGCTTTCGGCGAGCCGCGCGTGATCGGGGGTGGGGTAATGGGTCATGTACGGTTCCTGACGGCCGCAGCCGCTTCTATTTTCCGGATGGCTTCTTCTTGCGCGCGTTGGCGATAGCTGCTTCCTGCGCGTCATAGGCGGCGGTGGCGGCGCTGCTCGCCGCTTCCTCGAGCTGCTCGACGCGGGCGCGATCGGCGGCCGACCAGTTTTCGCGGTCGAAGGCGGGGTCGTCGATCGCGTCCCCGGCGGCGTCGGCAGCCGCTGCCGCGGCCTCTGCGACATCGGCCGCAGCAGCATCGGCGGCGGCATCGGCAGCGCCCCAATCCTCACTCGCGTCGACCGCGTCCTCGACCGGCGGGCTGTTCCACGCGTCGCGGTTTTCCTTCAGCGTCTTGACGTCGACCTTCATCAGCCGGGCGAGTTTCGCCAGCTCGGCGTCGCTCATGTCGGCAAGCTGCTTTTCCTTGGGCAACGCCTTGAACTTGCCTTCGATTTCGGGCCCGCGGTCGATGAACTTGCCGACCAGCGGCGGCACCGCCTTGATCATCGCCAGCATCACCTCGGGATCGGCCTGCAGCGCCATCCATTCGGCGCTGTACGCCTTGCCCGTCGGGGTCGCGAAAAAGGCGTTCATCTCGCCGAGCTGCGCGGCAGAGAATTTGCGGGCATAGGCGTGCGCCAGTCCGTTGCGCATCGGCCCTTCCAGATCGGACAGCGCCTCGCTGATCAGCGGCTTGACGACCGTCATGATCTGGTCCTCGCGCTGCTTGCGATAGGGGTCGAACAGGTCGGCGATCGCCGCCTTGCTCTTGTCGTCGAGCGCGGCGATCTTGTCGCTCTCGATGCCGGTCTTGATCGACAGCATCATGTCGGACTGGCCGCCGAATTCGCCGAGCAGGCCCTTGAAGAGCTTGCCATAGAGATTGTCGAGCATCTTCTCGAGGCTGCCCGGCGGGATCAGCGCGGTGGTCGTCGTCTGCGCGAGCGCGAGCTGCGCGGGCGCGACCGGCGGCAGCTTGTCGGTGCCGAAGATCTTCTCGACCAGCTTGATCGCCTCGTCGATCTCCTTCTGCATCTTCGCCTTGGCGTCGGCCATCGCGGTCTCGCTGATCGCCTGATCGTCGGCGGGCGCGACGGCCTCGGCCACCGGCGCTTCCTTGTTCGGCGCAGCGAAAGCCTGCGCCGGCACGATCAGCATGGCGCCGGCGAGCAGCGCGGATTTCCATTTCGACATAAACATGATCCTTCCCCTGTTGGTCATGCTGCCTTCTTTTCGCTTATCGCCTTCGCTTTCAACCACTTTGCCATCTGATCGCTGACGTCGCGGCCGTCGCGGATGCCCCAGACGACCAGGCTGGCGCCGCGCACGATGTCGCCCGCCGCGAAAACGCCCGGCAGGCTGGTCATCATCGTCTGGTGATCGACGCGCAGCGTGCCCCAGCGCGTGACGCTGAGGTCGGGGGCGCCGAACAGGTGCGGCAATTCCTCGGGATCGAAGCCCAGCGCCTTGATCACCATGTCGGCGGGCAGATCGAACTTGCGGCCGGGATCGGGCTCGGGGCTGCGGCGCCCGCTCGCATCGGGCGCGCCGAGGCGCATGCCCTGCACCGCCACCTGCTTGACGCTCTTGTCGGCGGTGAAGCTTTCGGGCGCCGAGAGCCAGACGAACTCGACGCCTTCCTCCTCGGCATTGGCGACCTCGCGCTGCGAACCCGGCATATTCTCGCGGTCGCGGCGATAGAGGCACTTCACCGACTTCGCGCCCTGGCGCACCGCGGTACGGACGCAGTCCATCGCGGTGTCGCCGCCGCCGACGACGACGACATGCTTGCCGTGCGCGTCGAGGCGGCCGTCCTCGAACTCGACGACGGTGTCGCCGAAGCTCTTGCGGTTCGAGGCGATCAGATAGTCGAGCGCGGCGACGACGCCCGCGGCATCGTTGCCCGGTACGTTGATTTCGCGCGCCTTGTACACGCCGGTCGCAACAAGGATCGCGTCATGCTTCTGCCGCAGCTGGTCGAGCGTCGCATCCTTGCCGACCTCGAAGCCAAGGTGGAAATGGATGCCGCCGTCCCGAAGCCGCTCGATGCGGCGCATCACGACATCCTTCTCCAGCTTGAAGCCCGGGATGCCGTAGGTGAGCAGCCCGCCGGCGCGGTCGTGGCGGTCATAGACATGCACCTCGTGCCCCATCGCGCGCAGATATTCGGCGGCGGTCAGTCCCGCCGGACCGGCGCCGATGATGCCCACCGACTGGCCGGTGGGCGTGCCGACGTGCAGCGGCTCGACCCAGCCCTCGGCCCAGGCGGTGTCGGTGATATATTTCTCCACGCTGCCGATCGTGACGGCGCCGTGGCCCGAAAATTCGATCACGCAATTGCCTTCGCACAGGCGATCCTGCGGACAGATGCGGCCGCAGATCTCGGGCATGGTCGAGGTCGCGTTCGACAGCTCATACGCCTCGCGCAGCCGCCCTTCGGCGGTCAGGCGCAGCCAGTCGGGGATATGGTTGTGCAGCGGACAATGCACCGAGCAATAGGGCACGCCGCATTGCGAGCAGCGCGATGCCTGCGCGTCGGCGTCGGGCGCCGCATAGCGCTCGGCGATCTCGCGGAAATCGCGGGCGCGCTCCTCGGCCGACCGCTTGTCAGGGTAGGATTGTTCGCGCCCCACAAACTGGAGCATGCGTTCGGAAGCCATGCAATTTCCCCTTCGTTGCGGGGGCGATGGCATGGCTCCAAACGGCCTGTCACGAAGGAAATGCCGATTAGGTAAGTAATACTGACCTTAAATCGGACGTGATCGGATCGGCTTGAGCTCCCGGCGTAATTATGTTTCGCAAATAATACCGTTCCGGCCCTATCTCGCGGCCAGCCATGCGAGTGCCGCGACCCCGACGATGATTCGATACCAGGCGAAAGGCGCAAAGCCATAGCGGGTCACCACGGCCAGAAAGGCCTTGATCACGGCCCAGGCGACGATGAACGACACGAAAGCGCCGAGCGCGATCAGCCCGACGTCGTTGCTCGTGATCGCATCGTGATGCTTGGCGAGTTGGAGCACCGTCGCGCCGGTCAGCGTCGGCAGCGCGAGAAAGAAGCTGAACTCGGCGGCGGTCTTGCGATCGATGCCGAGTGCCATCGCGCCCATGATCGTGGCGCCCGAGCGGCTGACGCCGGGGATCATCGCGAGGCACTGGACGAGCCCGACGATGATCGACTGGCGCGTCGAGAGCGCCGCGACGCCGCCGCTTTCGTTCGGCTTGGCGAAGCGCTCGACGATCAGGATGCCTATGCCGCCGATGATCAGCGCCCAGGCGACGACGGCGGCATTTTCGAGCAGCGCCTCGATATAGTCGCCGAAGGCGAGCCCGAGCACGACCGCGGGGAGGAAGGCGAGGAGCAGGTTGCGCACAAAGGCGAAGGCGACGGGGTCGCGCCGGAACAGCCCGGCGAGCATGTCCCGGAAAGTTCGCCAGTAAAGCACGACGATCGCCAGGATCGCGCCGGGCTGGATCGCGATGTTGAACACCGCCCACTTCGCTGCGTCATAGCCGAGCAACTCGGTCGCCAGGATCAGGTGCCCCGTCGAGGAAACGGGAAGAAATTCGGTCAGCCCCTCGACAATGCCGAGGATGATCGCGGTCAGCCAGATGCTCATGGGATTCCGTCTTGAAGGTTGCGAATAAACGAAAGGGCGCCCGATCGATGCCGGACGCCCCCTATGTCCTTGGCCGAGCCTAACAGCCCGCGCGCCATTTTCCAGCCGCTATTTCCGGCCGCTCTCAGGCCGTCTGGGCGAAGCGGCCGTGGCGGCGATATTGCACCAGCCAGCCGTCGGCGACCGCGGCGAGCGAGGTCGGAGTGATGCCAAGCTGGCCGAGGCCCGCGGCGCCCGCCGCGACGACATTGTCGCGCTGGAGCATCAGCCACTGGTCCTTTGTGATCGGTGCGCCGGGGGCCCAGCCGAGCCCCGTCGCAAGCGCACCCGAAACCATGTCGGGCAATTCGACGAACAGGCGCTTGCGGCCGGTCGCCGCCGCGATCCACTGCTGCAGGTCGAGCATCGTCAGAACTTGCGGCCCGCCAAGCTCGAACATCTTTCCGGCCGCGTCCTCGCCCAGTGTCGCAAGCACTGCATCGGCGACATCGCCGACATAGACCGGCTGGAACTTCGTCTGCGGCGCGACCACCGGAACGACAGGCAGGAAGCGGATCATCGTGGCGAAGCGGTTGATGAAATTATCCTCGCGGCCGAACAGGATCGAGGGGCGCAGGATCGCGGCGCCGGGGAACGCCTTGCGCACGGCGGCTTCGCCATCGCCCTTGCTGCGGCCATAGGCCGAGGGGCTGTCGCTGTCGGCGCCGATGGCCGAGATATGGACGAGCGCCCGCGCACCCGCGCTCTTGGCGGCCGCTGCCACATGGCGCGCGCCATCGGCCTGCACGGCGACCATGTCGTCGAACGCGCCGACGAGATTGATCACCGCATCGCTTCCCTGCACCGCGCGGGCGACGCTCGCGGCGTCGCGGACGTCGGCGGCGACGAACTGCGTCTGGCCGAGCCCGCCGAGCGGCTTCAGGAACAGCGCCTTGCGCGGCTCGCGCTCGGCAATGCGGACGCGCGCGCCGCGCGCGAGCAACCGCTGGACAACATAGCGGCCAAGGAAGCCGCCGCCGCCCAGCACGGTGATCAATTGTCCGTCGAGCTTTTGCATGATGTCCGCCTGTGTCCGATTCTCTGGGGAGCGCGCCGCGGCGCCGTATCGGTTCCCCATGCCGCGAAGCGCCCGCCGGAGCAAGGGGGCAGGGGGCGCGGCACGACGCGAAACCGCGGCTTGGCGAATAAAATTGCGCACCGCGCGCTCGCGCGGTTGACAAGCCGGTCACGCCACCGCTAAGCGCCCGCTCCTACCCCGTGCCCAGATGGCGGAATTGGTAGACGCACCAGCTTCAGGTGCTGGCGATCGCAAGGTCGTGGAGGTTCGAGTCCTCTTCTGGGCACCATCTGTTCTCCTCGGAATGTCCGAGGACGTCCAGTAAGCGGCTGGTTTCTCACCGCTTTTTCGATGAGACTCGCTGAGTGGAATCCAGGCTGATCCAGCCGGAACCATCAGCGTACCATCAGCTTTGATGGTGTTTTTGATGGTTTCGGTCAGCCTATCGAAGGTGAAACCATCATGTCGCTTACCCACATCCAGATTTCGAACGCTAAGCCCAAGGAAAAAGCCTATAAAATGGCTGACGCCGACGCCCTGTACCTCGTGGTCAGGCCGAGCGGCGCAAAAGTCTGGCGAATGAACTATCGCTATCTCGAACGGCAAAAGACGCTGTATTTCGGGTCGTGGCCCGATGTCGGCATCGCGTCCGCTCGGGAACTTCGCGACGAGGCGCGCAAGAAGCTTGTCGCCGGGCTTGATCCCGCAGCGGAGAAGAAGGTCGCGCGGATCACCCAGAAGATCGCGCAGGACAATACGTTCAAGGCGATCGCCGAGGAATGGCTGGTGAAAATCGAACGAGAAGAGCGCGCGCCAGTCACGCTTCGGAAGGTGCGATGGCTCCTCGACATCGCCGAACCGATGATCGGCAGTCGCCCGATATCGAAACTCACCGCGCAGGAAATCCTGGCCGTTCTCCGTAAAGTCGAGGCGAACGGCCGATATGAAAGCGCGCGGCGCATGCGGAGCGTGATTAGCCGAGTGTTCCGCTACGCCATTGCGACCGCAAGGGCCGACCGCGATCTGGCGGCCGATCTCCGTGGTGCGCTGATCACTCCGAAGGTGAAGCACCACGCCGCCATCACGGCCCCGAAGGAAGTCGGCGCGCTGCTCCGCGCGATCGATGGCTACGCTGGTCACGAGCTCACCGCGGTCGCGCTTCGATTGACGCCGCATCTTTTCGTCAGACCGGGCGAACTGCGCCAGGCAGAATGGGCGGAGATTGATTCCCATGATGCCGTCTGGTCGATCCCGGCAGAAAAGATGAAAATGCGCCGCTCGCTTTGCGTCCCCCTGTCACGGCAAGTTCTTGCGATGCTCGAAGAGCTCCACGCCCTTACCGGCCATGGGAGATACCTCTTTCCGTCCTTTCGGACGCCCCGCCGTTGCATGTCGGAGAATACTGTCAGCGCCGCGCTTCGGCGGCTGGGCTACAGCCGTGAGGAGATGACGGCTCATGGATTCCGCGCGACGGCCGCCACTCTCCTCAATCAGATGGGAATGTGGCACCCGGATGCGATCGAAAGGCAACTGGCACATCTCGATGCCAATGCGACGCGCCGGGTCTACACCCGCGGCGAATATTGGGACGAACGTGTTCGCATGATGCAGCATTGGTCCGATTATCTCGACGAGCTGCGCGATGGGGCGCAAATTCTGCGCCCCGCCTTCGGCAAGAGTGCGACCTCGACCGCCTAGCGGCCGATCAGGGCCTTGAGGCTCGTATAGAGGACCAGCGTGGACCGGCCGACTTTGACGACCTCAAGGTCGCCGGACACGATCAACTCGTAGATTCTTGACCGACTGAGCCCTGTCAGTTCGACTGCGGTCGGAATCCGCACGGTCAATGGCTCCATGAAGACGATTTCGGACCGTGACAAATCGAGATCCTGCATTTTCCTTGTCCTCGGGATGGATCAATGTCGCGAGCGCGGTTCCAACGCAGCATTCGCCATCGCAAGCGTGCCGGTTGCTACGCCACCTCACAATAATCAGGGCAGGATCGTGCCGTTGAGCGGTGTCGCCGCGCCGCGTGACTTCGTCACCAGGTGGCCGCGAAAAGCACGGCAGGAGAGAGGGGGAGCTTGAGCGAAGTCTGATCTGATTGCGAGAATTCCAATGTCTGTTGTCCTTTCGACTCTCCATGATTCCGAATTGGAGGCTGCCGGGGCCGCACTGGTCAGGGGCCTTGGCGGTTTCTGGCAGGGGTCGACTGGAATGTGTCGCTGCCCAGCCCACGATGACCGAACGCCGAGCCTATCGGTTCGCGTTGGCGACACCCGACTCTTGTTCAAATGCTTTGCCGGCTGCGACACGCGCGACGTGCTGCGCGCCATTCGGCGGCTCGATCCGAATGCCTTGGGCGCAAAGGGCAATGGAATCGCCAAGCAGTTCAAGCTCGACCGATGGCTGCAAAAGCGCGCCTTCGATCTTTGGAGGGTCGGACGGCCGATAAATTGGACTATCGCCGAGACCTACCTACGCAATCGGTCGATTCACATCGCGCTCGACTCTTTGCGCTTCTGCGACCGAACTCCGCTCGGCAAGGGCAAGGCGGCACGGTTTCGCCCGGCGATGCTCGCCGCCGTTACCGACGATTCCGGTCTGCTCGCCGTCCAGAGGACCTTTCTCGATGCCCGCGGGCGGCGTGCACGCGACCTTCGCCATCCTCGACGCCTGCTAGGCAACCCCTGCGCCGGTGCTGTTCGGCTCGCTTCCGCCACCGAGACGCTTGGGATTGCCGAAGGTGTCGAGACAGCGGTTTCGGCGATGATTCTGCTCGGCATCCCGGTCTGGGCGACGCTCGGCAATGAACGCCTCCCCCATGTTGCCATCCCGAAATCCGTGAACCGCCTCATCCTGCTCCCCGACAATGACAATGCGGGACGCTTGGCCGTGCCGCTTGCAACCGAGGCCTATACGGCACCCGGGCGGCAGATCGGCACGATCTGGCCGTGGCACGGGCGGAACGACTGGAACGATGTCCTACGGGAAGGAGGGAAGGGGGTGGGGGACTGGCGGCGCCGAGTGGCCTGATGGTCGGGCCTCCGCCGCCAGGAGACGGACTATGACATATCCGATCGTATACGCGCTTGCGCGTAACTGCGTCGCTTCCCCGCTGAATGTCCGAACGGAAAGCGACTCCGACGCCGACGCCGAACTGGAAGCGATGATCGGCCAAGCCGGCTTCGTGCTCCAGAACCTGATTGGCACCGCAATAAAACGCAAGAAGGACAGCTACAGCATTTTCGGCGGCGGCCGGCGTCTCGCGCGGGTTCATGCCCTGATCGAAAAGGGCCAGCTTCCCGAAGACTTCTGCGTGCCGGTTATGGTGATGCCGGACGCGAAAAACGCCATCGAGCTCAGCCTCGCTGAAAACCAGAAGCTGCCGATGACCGCCGCCGATGAATGCACGGCCTTCAAGAATATGATCGAGAAGGAAGGCAAAACCCCCGCGCAGGTTGCCGCGCGGTTCGGCAAGACCGAGCGTTTCGTGCTCGGGCGCGTTCGTCTCGCCGATCTTCACGAGACGATCTTCGAGGCGCTCCGCAAGGGCGACATCACGCTCGAGGTCGCCAAGGCCTATGGCAGCACGTCCGACACCGTTCGTCAGGCCCGTGTGTTCGAGCAGTATCAGGACAGCTATTACGGGGACGACGTCTACACCATCCGGCGCGAGCTCGCCTCCGGCAGCTATCGCGGCGGTGACCCCAAGGCGCTGCTTGTCGGCCGCGAAGCTTATCTCGAAGCGGGCGGACGGATCGACTCCGACCTCTTCTCCGACAGCGCGTCCGAAAACTGGATCGACGGTGACATACTCGACCGGCTGACGGATGAAAAACTCGCGGTCGAAGCCGAGGCTATCCGCGAACGTGAGGGTTTTGGCGAAATCCGTGCGCTGCCGACGACGCGCGTCTCCTACATCGAGCTTGACGGTCTGAGCCCGGTTCGCGGAGAGATTCCGCCACCCACGGCAGAGGATGAAGCGCGCTGCGCCGAGATCGAGGCCGAAATGACCATCATCGGCGAAGCCGCGAACGAAAGCGACGACGGCATCACCGATGATGACGAACAGCGTTATCGCGATCTGGAATCCGAACTCCGTGAAATCCAGAATCGTCCGCCGGTGTTGTCCGATGACCAGAAGGCCTCGGCGCTCGCCTTCGTCGTCCTCGGTGAGGATGGCCAGCCCCGGGTTCATCATCAGGTCTACCGAACCCCCGAAGCGATGAGCGAAACCGATGACTCGGACGATGACCGCGACGATGCGGCTCCTGGCGGAGCATCAGGCAAACCCGCGATCAGCCAGCGGCTTGCTGACGAACTCGCAACGATGAAGGCGGAACTGCTCCGCGTCCATGTCGCCAGCGACCCGCGGTTCGCGCTCGATCTCGGGACGTTCGTGATGGTCGATGCCGCGCAGCGGCGTTACGGGGCGAGCGATCTCGCGAGCGAACTGAGGGCCGATGCGGCGCCGTCGCGCGTCATCGGGTTCGAGAGCGGCACGACGGCGGCCGAGGAATGGGCTAAGCTCGAAGCCGGACTCGATCGGAGCTGGATCGACCCCGATGCCGGTGTCACTGGCCGCTACGATGCCTTCTGTGCGCTTGGTGAGGAAGCACGCGCGGCATGGCTGGGTTGGGCGATCGCCCGTACGATCCACGCCGTGCCCGCCAAGACGACCGGCAGCGATTTCGTCGACCATCTCGGCTGCAAGCTCGGGATCGATGTCGCCGCCTGGTGGCGACCGACCGCGAAGAATTACTTCAAGCGGCTCACCAAGACGACGATCCTCGACCTGTTCGCGGAAATTGGCGGCAGCGAACTCGGCCAACGCTATGGCGCGTCAAAGAAGGATCTCCTTGCATCCTCGGCCGAACAGCTCTTCGCGGGCAACATCATCGTGGAAGCCGACGTCAAGGAAAAGGCGCTCGCCTGGCTTCCCGACGCGATGCGCTTCGAGCATCCCGTCGCTGCGCTGGCGAACGACGATGCCGACCTGGAGCCTGCTGATGCCGCCGAAATAACGTTCGACGACGAAGCGGTCGGTGATGGCGACGAGGACGAACCGATCGCCGACGCGGCCTGACCCGGCAAAGCCGACCTCGATTGGGGCCGTGACCACGCGTCGCGGCCCCTTTTTCATGCCGCCTTCCACCCTGGAGGAGAGGGGGGAGGGCTGTGTGCGGCGGGGGCAGGTGCCCCGGAGCCCGTTCAGGAGATCTTCCATGACCCTTCCGCTTCTCAATCTCGCCGAGACCCCTGATTCCAGCGCCCGGGAAAAGGCCGAGCGTCTTCACGGCGTAGCGCGGGCTCTGCAATCCCGGCTCGCCGACCCGCATTCGGTCACCCGTTCGCTGCTCAAAGGGCTCATGTCGGAGGCGTTCGGCGGATCCGATGCCGACGGACACTGGTCGATGCGCGACGCCTATGATGCGCTCGAAGCGGCGCAGGCTTCGAACATGTTGTCGCTCGGTGAAGACCAGAACCCGGACTGCCCGCCCGAAGATGCCTTCGCAGCCATTCTTGCATTCGAGAAGGCGCTACCAACGCAGACCTATCGCAGCGAGCATCAAGTCGAGATGCAACAGTTCAGCACGCCAGACGCGCTGGGCTGGCTAGCGACACGTGCAGCGGCGATTACGGCCGACGACCATGTGCTCGAACCGTCGGCGGGCATCGGCATGCTCGCCGCCCGCGCGATCGCCACGGGCGCCTCCGTAACGCTCAACGAACGCGATGCCTGCCGCGCCGCACTGCTCGCTCTCGTGACGAACAGCGACGTCACCACACACGATGCCGAATTCATTCACGACCGGCTGCCGCCGGATGTCCGTCCGACCGTCGTCCTGATCAATCCGCCCTTCAGCCGTAGCGAAGGCCGCGGCGAGGATCGCCATGCCGGCGCTCGCCACCTTCGCTCCGCGCTCCTCCGTCTTGCCGACGGCGGACGCTGCGTTGCGATTATGTCGCCGGGATTCGCGCACGACGGCAGCGGTGCCCGCGGCTATGTCTCGGTCGCCGAGATCGGACGTCCGCGCGTTGAGATCACCATTCTCGGCCGCCCGTACGTCAAGCATGGCACCGGCATCGCCGTTCGGCTGATCGTCTTCGACAAGGGCTGGATCGGCGAGACCGAACGCCACACCGTCGACTCGATCGAGGCGGCGCTGCCCATCGTGCTCGCGCTCCCGCCGCGATTGGGATCGTCCGATGAGCCGCCCCCGGCCACCCCGGCGGTGATCCCGTTCCGTCCGGCGCTCAAATCCGGATCGGCATCGCTCTTTTCCGGGCTCGCGAGCCCCAAGGTCATCGCGCCGTCGCGGATCGCCGCGAAGGACGATCGCGCCGAGCCGCTTGCTTACTCGGTTCGCGACGCGCCGCTTCCGGTCGGCGATCCGGTCGGCATCTACGCTCCCTGGCGGCTTGCGCGCATCGATATACCGGGCGCGACGCCGCATCCGGACAATCTCGTGGAATCGCTTGCCATGGCGTCGGTGCTGCCGCCGATCCCGCGATATCGGCCGCTCTTCCAGAAGCGGGCAAGCAGCGCGCTGTCCGACGCCCAACTCGAAGCGATCATCTATGCTGGCGATGCCTTCTCGCGCGACCTGCCGGGCCGATTCGTGCCCAACGAGGCGGGCGACCAACTCCGCGAGGATGCCGACGGGCACGCCTATCGCATGGGTTTCTTCATCGGCGACGGCACCGGCGTCGGCAAGGGCCGCGAGGGCGCCGCTATCATCCGCGACCAGTGGAACTGCGGCAACCGCCGCGCCGTCTGGATATCGAAGGGCGCGACGCTCCTTGAAGACGCGCGCCGCGACTGGACCGCGCTCGGCGGCCTTCCGATCGACATCCAGCCGCTCGATGCCTTTCCGCTTGGGCAGTCGATCGGCATGGCGAGCGGCATCCTCTTCCTCACCTATGCGACGCTCCGCTCGCAGCGTCACGATCAATGCTCACGTCTCCAGCAGATCCTCCAATGGGCGGAAGGCACTTTCGAGGGCGTGATCCTGTTCGACGAATCCCATTCGATGGGCAATGCGGCGGGCACCAAAGACGAATATCGCCAGGCCAAGGGGTCTGAACAGGGATTGGCCGGAGTGCGCCTGCAGAACGCACTGCCGCGCGCCCGGGTGGTCTATGAATCGGCCACCGGCGCCACCAAGCCCGAGAATCTGAGTTATGCCTCGCGGCTCGGGCTTTGGGGGCCCGACACGGCCTTCGTGAACCGCGACGCTTTTCTCGCTGCGATGACCGACGGCGGTATCGCGGCGATGGAAATCGTCGCCCGCGACCTCAAGTCCATGGGTCTCTACACGGCGCGTGCGCTCAGTTTCGCCGGCGTAGAATATGACCCGCTCGAGCATCGGCTGACGCCCGACCAGATAGAGATCTACGATGCCTATGCCGACGCCTGGGCGATCGTTCACCAGAACCTCGACGAGGTGCTGAAGGCGTCGAACATTGTCGACCGCATGTCGGGCGAGACGATGAATGCCATGGCCAAGGGATCGGCGCTCAGCCGGTTCGAGAGCGCCAAGCAGCGCTTCTTCTCCCAAGTGCTGATCGCGATGAAAATGCCGACCGTCGTTCGTTCGATCGAGGAGGAGCTGGCAGCAGGCCATGTCGCCGTCGTGCAATTGACCAGCACGGCCGAGGCGATCCTCGAGCGCCGCCTTGCGGGCCTTTCGCCTGACGAACGCGCCAACCTCGCGATCGACGTCTCGCCGCTCGATACGCTGATCGATTATCTGAAGACAGCCTTCCCGACGCGTCAGATGCGCGCCTTTCGCTCATCCGACGGAGCATTGCGCTCCGAGCCGATGCACGATGGCGACGGCAATGCTGTCCTCTGCCAGGAAGCGGTCGAGGCGCGCGATAATCTGGTCGAAAGCCTCTGTTCGATGCCGCCGGTCCCGGCCGCGCTCGACTTCCTTATCGCGCATTTCGGAACCGACGCGGTCGCAGAAGTCACTGGCCGCAGCCGTCGCGTTGTCATTGACGGGCAAGGCCGACAGAAGCTCGAGCGCCGCAGCGCCAGTTCCAATATCGCCGAGACCGACGCCTTCATGTCAGGACGCAAGCCGATCCTCGTCTTCTCGGAAGCGGGCGGCACCGGGCGCTCCTATCACGCCGACCTGGATTGTCCGACCGCGAACAAGCGGCGCATCCATTTCCTGCTCGAACCGGGCTGGCGCGCCGACATCGCGATCCAGGGTCTCGGCCGCACGCATCGGACGTACCAGTGGAAGCCGCCGGTGTTCCGGCCGGTCACGACTACCTGCAAGGGCGAACGCCGCTTCATCAGCACCATCGCGCGCCGTCTCGATACCCTCGGCGCGCTCACGCGCGGCCAGCGTCAGACCGGCGGCCAGAATCTATTCGACCCCGCGGATAATCTCGAAAGCAGCTATGCTCGCGAAGCGCTGACCCAATGGTATCATCTGCTCCATGCCGGCAAGCTCGCGAGCATCGGTCTCGAGAAGTTCCAGATTATCACGGGCCTGAAGCTCGTCGACGAGAATGGAACCCTGCTCGACAAGCTGCCGCCGATCCAGCGCTGGCTGAACCGCATCCTCGCGCTACGCATCGCGACCCAGGATGCCATTTTCGAGGAATATATGGGGCTCATCCAGGCCCGCGTCGACGCCGCTCGCGAGGCCGGCACGCTTGATCTTGGCGTCGAGGCGATCCGCGCCGAGCGTATCGTCGAGCTCTCGCAGCAGGTGCTGAGGGAGGATCCGGTATCCGGCGCCGAGACCCGGCTGCTCCGCCTCGAGCTTCACCTCAAACCGCGCGTCACGGGGTGGGCGCGCCTTGACAAGATCTGGGGCGGTTCCGCGGATGGCCGGTCTCTGCGGAACAGCCGTTCCGGGCGCGTCGCCCTTTGCGTTCCGTCCTGGTCGATCACCGACGACGACGGGAGGCCCGTCAAGATGATGGAGCTTGTCCGCCCGACAGGTTCGAACCGCATCCAGCTTGCAGGGCTCGCGCACACGCACTGGGAGGAGATCGACCGCAAGAGCTTCCAGAGCTTCTGGGAAGCCGAAGTGACCGAGGCGCTCGACAAGGTCGATATCGAGACGATCAGTGTCGCAACGGGTCTCCTGCTCCCCGTCTGGAACAAACTGCCGCAGGACGACGTTCGTGTCTGGCGGATCGACGACGCGGCGGGGACGTCGATCCTCGGCCGCATCGTCATGCCCGGGGCGATCGAGAAGCTGCAATCGGCTTTCGGCCTCACTTCCTCGATCATGCTCACGCCTGGCGAACTGATCGAGGCTGCCCGGCATGGCGACGGCGCCTTGATCCCTGGGCTGCACGGCGCACGTCTCGTGTCGGCGATGGTGAACGACAGCCGCCGGATCGAGATCCGGGACTTCCGGCCTCAGGACCGCGAATGGCTGAAAGCGCGCGGCGCGTTCAGCGAGGTGATTGCATACAAGACCCGGCTCTTCCTCCCGGCGGGAAAGGCCGATGAAATCCTGAGCACCATCATCGCCGAGCCGCCACAGTGAAATCGAACCTCTCATAGGGAGAGGGTCATGTCGCGGGCCTATGGGCAGGTCGACCGGCAGTTCGTCGACGGTTTCGACACCGCGATGCCCGTGCTGGAAGCCGGGCGAGCATGCCGCCCGCGACCTTGCCGACCGATTGCACCATATTCGAGCTTCTCGACGAGGGGGGACTTGCTGAACTTGGCTCGTCAAACGCGGAACCTACGCGCCTCCATGCTCGCCCCGCGAAAGCAATTCTCCGGAGGAGGGAAGGGGGTGGAGCGGGGAGTGGCGGCGGAATTGTCTGCCGACCACCAAGAAGATGGAGGTTCCCATGGCAGACCGGGCATCCGCCATGATCCGGATCGGCGGCACGATTTCTCGCAATCTGATACCCGCGCTTCTCGAAGCTATCGAATGCGATGGCGGGAAAGCCGATTGGGAAGGGAATTCGATCGAGTTTTCCCATATTGCCGACGGGCATATCCTGGAGGTTTGTGCCTATGAACTGATCGGCGGTCAGTTCGAATGTGTCGAAGCCTTCTGCTGCAATCACGGCATCGCCTTCGTTCGGCGCTCGGACGCGTGTTCCGGCGCATTCGGACCCGAGCGCGCGGTTCATACGGGCGATCGGGCGCCCCGACACTACGAGGTAAATGACGCTGACCAGATCGTCCTCAATCAACGAGAGCTGAACGACCTTGGTTCGATCGCTGCGGCGAACGCCTGGTTTCAAGCGGGCGATTTCGCTCTGCCGCCCTTGTCCATCGGAACCCGCGAAAGCCCGTCCTTGTGCCGGGAGAATGGCGATGGCTGAACATTATCTCGAGGCAAGCTTCAGCTTCGCCTGCACAGATGCCGAGCTGGCGCTGCTCAAGGAGATATTCGGGGCGGCCAGCGACATGATGAGCGGTATCGTCGCACCGGCGCCAAGCCCGAAAATCCTCGAACTCTTTCCTCCTGAAGACGAAGATGATCTGTGGAGCGGCCTTGGCACGATATTCTGCGATGCGTATTTTCCCGATTTCGGTGCCCGTTTCGAGGCGGGAACTGCGTCGATCGACGGGGTCGGTCAGATCGCGCATATCTATGGCACGCCAACCTTCCAGCCCGACCCGGTCGCAACGGTCATCCATCGGTGCTGCGCCGAATCCCTTCTTCGCGCCGCTATCGGTTTCGAATGGTCGGAAAGCTGCTCCAAACCTCGCGAGGGCGAGTTTGGCGGCGGCTGGTGCGCCATCTTCGCGGATCGCATCGAGATGCATTCGACAAGCGAGGCCTTGTCGGCGGCGCTCGGGCAGTCCGCGCCGAGCGACCCGCCTCACCTGGAACGTGATGCCTGGACCGAGTATCCAGCCCACCCGCTCGCGGATTGGAAATACCAGATCGCGAACGACGACACACGCCTTGGCTATCGGGACTGGATTGCGGCGCGCGTGCTTGGCGAGCCGCACGATACTGCCGGGGACACCGACGCGACCTCGCCTGTCCCGGAGGCGCCCGGACTCTACCTGCATCTCTATCACGGCCGCAAGGATCCCGACGAAAATCTTGAAGACTGGGGGAGCGAAGGACCGGTGATCGGCCCGCTCGCCTATGTGCACACGACCTATATGTGCGACGTCAAGTTCGCGGCGGCTCCCGATGTCATGGACCGATTCTTCCCGGCGGTCATGGCCGAATGGTGCGCACGCGGATTGTCCAACGTCGCGGGTCCGCTCTGTGATTGGCGCCTGACCATCTTCGACGACTATGTCGAATATGACGGCATCTACTATGGCGACTGGACCGTGTTCGCCGCCACGCCCAGTGAGGTCGATGAGCGGTTCGCCAAGGTGGCGAAGGCGGCGTGATGGCGCACATCGTCAAAGGCTAGGCCCTCTGCCAGAAACCGGGCTGCACAATGTCCCGGCACCGCGATCCCATTCTCGAGGTTGTCTGCCCCAACTGCCACGCCGCGGTAGGTGTCGGCTGCCGCCGGCCGAGTGGGCATAGCGGGCCATTCGTCGAATTTCACACCTCGCGCGACATCCTCGCTGACCGCGAGGGCAAGTATGGACCGTGCCCGCTCGGGCTCTGCGGTCTCGGCTGCGTTTCGCCTCAACTGGGCCTGCCGCTGTTCGATTGAACCGCGGCGCCGCCAATCGGAGAGGTTTCCGCAATGCCCGAAATCATCCCCATCACCGTCTATCAGTTCGACGAACTGGACGAGCGCGCTAAGGACAAGGCGCGCGACTGGTATCGTCAGGGCGCCTTCGACCATGACTGGTACGACTTCGTCTTCAGCGACTTCGAGGCGATCTGCGACATCCTCGGTATCACGCTTCGCACCAACCCGGTTTCCCATGTCGGAGGCACAAAGCGCGAAGAGCCGCAGATATTCTTCACGGGCTTTGCCAGCCAGGGAGACGGCGCCAGCTTTGCCGGCAGCTACGCCTATCGGCCCAGATCATCGAAAGCCATCCGGGTCTACGCGCCGCAGGATGCCAGGCTTCACCAGATCGCCGATGCGCTTCGCTACATCCAGCGCCAGCATTTCTACCGGCTCAGCGCCGATATTCGCCACCGCGGTCGCTATTACCATGAATATTGCATGGACATCGCGGTCGAGCGCGAAGGGATCGCCTTCGGTTCCCCCGCGGAAGAAACCATCATCGAAGCACTGCGCGACCTTGCCCGCTGGCTCTATCGGCGCCTCGAAAGCGAATTCGAGTATCTGACGTCCGAGCAGGCCGTAGATGAGGCGATAACCGCCAACGGATACACCTTCGTGGAGAATGGCAAGCCGTTCGGCTGACCACGTCTTTCCTTGCCTCGCTGATGGGCGTCGATGGCAAGACGGTCACGTTCTGCACCGCCTGAGGGCTGCTCAAGGCGAACCGGCGCGGTACCGACCAAACGAGCGCGCACCACGCCATCTGACTGCCGGTCGGGAGGGAAGGGGGTGGGAACGGGGCGAGCCGGTCAGTGATTTCGGTCCGGCTCGACGTTCCACTCTTGCCGGAGATTTCCCATGACCAATCTTGTCCCCGCTGCCGACCGTCCGGTCGGCGGCGCCTATCGCGTCGATATCTCCCGCGGCCGCAACATCGGCCGCGTTTCGTCCGAATGGTTCTCGCGTCCCGACGACGAGCGCTTCCTCTCGCTGACCGATCTCTATGATGTCGTTCGCGCCCGCGCCGACCGGGCAACCGCGCGCGTCGTCGACAGCAAGGCGATCCGTGTCGAGGCGCGGAGCGATAGCCCCGAGCGACTCTCGCTGATGGTCCCCGACGAAGAGCGGCCCGTTGCGCCGACGAACTGGGCATTCGGACAGCTTTGCAGCCTCGTCGGCGCGCCCGCGTCCTATCTTCGCGAGCTTCCGGCTGCGCTTGCCGGCATCAATCTTCAGCACGGCCTCGTCGCGCACCGCGGCGAGCAGGTGAAACTGCTGCAGACCGACGACGGGCGGACCGAACTTCGCGCCGCGACCGGGCCCGAATATGGCCGTATCTGGGATTATGAGCTCGTGGAAGCGGTGATGAAGATCGCCGGCGACGGCATCGGGCAAACGCGGTGGAAGGTCCCCGGCGTGCTCGACTGGTCGAGCATGCACTATAATCCTTATGTCGACGTCACACGCGACACGACGACGCTTTATGCCTCCGACCGCGACGTCTTCATCTTCCTGGTCGATGACACGCACCCGATCGAGGCGGGCAAGCTACCCAATGGCGATCCCGATCTCTATTTCCGCGGCTTCTACTGCTGGAACTCCGAGGTCGGCGCGAAGACGCTCGGCATGGCGACCTTCTATCTGCGCGCCGTGTGCATGAACCGCAACCTCTGGGGCGTCGAGAATTTCGAGGAGGTGAAGATCCGCCACTCGAAATTCGCAGCCAACCGCTTCGCCCATGAAGCAGCGCCCGCGCTCGAGCATTTCGCGGACTCTTCGCCGATGCCATTCCTGAGCGGCATCAAGACCGCGCGCGAGCGCATCGTCGCCCGCAAGGATGAGGACCGCGAGACGTTCCTGCGCAAACGCGGCTTCTCGAAGGCCGAAACCGCAAAGATCGTCGCGACGGTGCTCAATGAAGAGGGCCGCCCGCCTGAGACGATCTATGATTTCGTGCAGGGCATCACGGCCTTTGCGCGCACCAGGACCAACCAGGACAGCCGGCTCGAAGTCGAGGGCAAGGCCCGCAAGCTTCTCGAAACCGCCCACTGACGTCCGAAGCCGCCGGTTCGTTCGATCCGGCGGCTTCCTTCCCATGGAGACCCGCCATGACCGATGCGCGCTACCGCTTGCTCGATACGATGCAGGACCTCATGTCCAACTATCTCCTCGACGAATGCCCCAACGATGTGACGTGGGAAGATTTTGACCCTGACATCGATGGGCTGCGTTCGAGCGTCGCGGACCTCATCGACAGGCATTGCCGAGGCGCGGTCTCAACCGCCGTCGTCGCTACCTACCTTGTCGATGTCGCATTTTTCAGCGGCGACGATTGCTTTGCGAGCGCAGTCTATACGATCGATGCTTCGACACCCGAGGGGGCGGAGCACCACGCGCTGTCGATGTCGCTCGACTGCATTTACAACGACCCGCGCATTCCGGACCTCTCGCGCGCCGCGACCGCGAGGCCGATGGACGATCCCGACGCGCCGATATGATTGTCGATCGGTCCCCACGATGGCGCGAACGGCGCTGTCGCTGGCTACCGAATGCGACGAATATCGGCCCAGGCTCCCTTTCCGTGGACGTCATCGACACGCGCCGACAGGCCTCATCCTTCGTGAAGGTCATCACTTCGCGAGATCAATGCCGGACGCCCGGCATGTCCCTTCTTGCTTTGGGAGCATGACCATTGCCGAAACGGTTCCGACGATGTTGAATCCATTCCAGCGAATTTGCGCCGTCGCATACGGTGAAGGCGACTTTGCCCACATCGAAAGCATCGAGGAGACCCACGATTTGGGCGATCCGCTCTTTGCCTTTCTCATGGCTGAGCTAGCATCGAGCGAGGGCTGTGATTGCCGGAAAGAAGCGCTGCGCCGCCTAGAAATGGCTGCAGCTGATATTCGCTGCGTTATCGACGCGATCGATCAAACGATTGTCATTTGATCGATCCAGCATGCCCAAGCGCCGTAGTTCGCCGAGTGCCGGCGCAGGCTCACATCAGCCGAACAGGATTATATCATGTCTGACATTGGCATCCGCGCCTTGGCGCAACTGCTCGCTCGTGCCCGTGCCGCCATCGAAACGCCGGCCGACCTCGATGACGCTGCCCGCGCCGCGGTGATCGAGGATATCGCTGCGTTCGAGGATTGCCTTGCGCGGGGATTGATTCCGTGGGGCTTCGACATCCACATCGGTTCAATCGATCATAAGCATGGCACCAACCATTATGCCGCGCTGACTCAGAAAGCCTTGATGGCGGAAGTCGCCGAATATTGCCGCGAGTGGTGGTCCGATATCGAAGATGGGCGCGATCCGGCGACGCTCGACGATCAAACGATCGCGGACATCTATTTCGATGATCATCCGAGCGAGAATCTCAAGACTGACCGCGTCCATATCGATCCGCTACTCGCCGACATGCAGACACTGGGCCCCGAAACCGGGCACTATTGCGTCATTGCCACGGCGCATCTGTCGACTGCGACGGCAGCCATGCTTGATGAATGGTGCGCGGCGGCAACCTCCGACCGGCCGATCAATGTTGCGAGTACCATATACGGATGGTTCGTTCCGGCGCGCGAGGTGGATGAGCCGGCGCAGGCCAAGCTACCGGCCGATCTTCTTGCCGCGATGAGATTTGCTCGTGCACATGGCTTCGACCATATCCTGTTCGACTGCGACGCTGGCAGCGTCGAGGCATTGCCGAAGCATGACTGGTGAAGCCGGTCCTTGGTATGTTTGGCGTAATTCCCATTAAGCCTGCGACCGCGCATCGAGCATTTCCAGCCGATCGGCGGCAAGCTCCGCGACATTGGCCTGGATCACATGGCCGCGATTGCGCAGGATTTCGCCGAGATCCCTGACCATCGTGATCAGATCGCCGGTCGCAAGCGGGCCATCGAGCGCGCGCAATAGATGGCGTTCTTCCTCGTCCAGTTCGCGCATCGTCATTCTCCGCGGGACGCAATTTTGGGCAGGCACGTAATCTAGCACATTCGGACGATCGTCGGCTGCGCAAATTCTCCTCTCGGCGATGAATTGCAGCGCCACGACGTGCACTGCACGAACCCGAGCCCGAGGGGCGCCCGCTCGCTTGCCTCCCGCTCGCCATCGATCGACAGATGTGGAACATCGCGGCTGCGGGCACTTGGGGTGCCTTCAATATCCCTGCGAAATGGGAGGAGAGAGGGAAGGACAGGGGCGGGCGCAATAGGCGTCCGGAGAAGGAACCTGTCCCATGTCATACGATATCGCGTTCCGCTTCCAGCAGGCGCTCGATCCTTCGGCACTCTCGACGCTGCCGGCCTGTCTCCACGCGCTGATCGCGGCGATCAAGGATTGCCGAAATGCCGGCAATCCCGACGAAACCGATCCCGCAGTACTGTTGCTCGCGCGGCATCTCGGTGCCGTTGCGGGCGCCACGGGCGGCGGCGACACCGCGCTTCGGCGCGCCTGCTTGGACCGCATCGCCGACATGCGCGGCAAATCCGCACTCGTGGTGCTGGCGCATAGGGGTGTCAGCTACGACGAGCAGGCAAAGAAGCTCTTCCATAGCGACGGCCGAAAGGCCCTGAAGCGGCTTGCCGAGGCCCTTTGCATGGAGGACGGCACCTATGATCTTCGATCGATCAAGGGCGGTATTGCCGTCAGCGGCGAGATCATCCTTCATACCGAGGAAATCTATGTCCAGCTCCGGCTTGGCATCGGATCCGGCCGTGAAGTGATGTTCCGCCGCGTCGCCGGGCGGAAGGATTATTGCGGCGACCGCAACCACTGGGCCGCGGTCGGCGAACTGCTCGAGCCTGACCGCCTCGCCGCGCGCATCCGGCGCGAACTGCACCTCGCCGAACCCGGAACGCCGCCGATGCGGCTGGTCGCTTGAGGAGAACGTCGATGAAAGTCATTGTCTCGCGTTCCCGCATCGCGGGGGCGCTGCCCCATTATGTCTATCGCGCGCTGGTTCCGGCCGAGGGTGTTGCGGTGGAGCGTATCGCGAGCGCCGGCACCGTTCACGCGCCCGGGGTCGCCGGTCGTATTGCTTGCATTCGGATCGCTCCGCTCATTGCGCCCGAGCGCTACCTCGCGATGCGCCCTGTCGAGCGGACGGCGCTTGCCTCGCGCGTCGGGGCAGTCGGACGCCGGATCGAGTGGCTGATCATTCGCACCTTCTTCCGGGAGATGACCGCGGACTCGTTACCGATCGTCTTCCAGCTCGATCCTGATCCGGGCGACGCCTGCGTCTGGGCCGACCTCGACGACCTAACCGGCATCTTTGATGCCGTCGAACCTGGGTTCGCAAGCCTCTCAGCTATCGACCTCGGTCTGCGTCAGCGCGACAGCCTCCGGGCTGCCTGATTGCCGTCATCGACGAGCCGCCCAAGGCGCCTGCCCTGGGCATAGTTACTTCACCCCAGCAGAAAGGGCCTGCGATGACGGTCATCGGACATAATGACATCCGGAAAGTCGAGAACTTCGACAGATATGAGATTCTCGCGCACCCGCTTCCCCATCGTGATAACCGCATTTTCTATCCGGCGGAACCCGATGGTTTTGGCGCCGTCACCTATGCCTCGCACGATGTGATGATTGCGAGGCCGACCGGGATCGGTAGCAAGGGCCGGCTCGCCATACTGATGCACCATGGCGGCGGTCGCCACGCTCTCGAATTCTACGAAAGCACCTTGCCCATCGCCTCGGCGCTGCTCGCGCTTCCGGAACGCGAGCAATATGCGCTCGCCTATACGATCTTCGAGCAAGCGGACGAATGCTCCGCCGGAGCGCGTGCCGCCGAGGCGCAACGATGGGCTGAGGCCTATGCTGAGGGCCGCATCCGGAAACGGCGTCGCGGGCGCGCGCGGCAAATCTATGTCGAAACCGCGGCCGAGAAGGCACTTCGCTCCGCCTGAAGCCTGAGCCGCCCGCACTCAATCGCTCGCGACCGATCGTCATCGGCCGGGAGGAAAGGAGGCGGGGACGTGCGGCGGCAATGAGGCTGCCGCGCAACCGGAGTATTCCCATGACGCTTCCCGCTCAAATCCGCCCTTCCGTCGGCGAGCAGCTTATCACTAAGGTGTCGCGCCTCTTCAACGGGACGATCACCGACGTTCTCAACGAGCTGTTCCAGAATGCCCGCCGTGCCGGTGCGCAGCGAATCGCCGTCGATCTCGGCGAGCATGAAGGCAATCCAGCCCTCTTTATTGCAGACGACGGCACCGGCATCGATGATCCCGCCGCCTTCGTGACGCTGGGCCGCTCTGACTGGAGCGACCAGATCGCACGGCGGGAAGACCCTGCCGGAATGGGTGTGTTCAGCCTCGCCGGCAAGCGCGTTACTGTGCGATCCTTCTCGAGAGCCGCCAATGCCGGATGGACGGTCACGTTTCCCAAGGACGGTTGGCAGGGCGAAAATCCCCTAACGGTCGAAGCCTACGAGGTCCGCAAAGGCACACAGCTCGTCATTGCCATGCCCGCCGAATGGTTGCCCAATCTCCAATCGCGGGTCGAAGCAGCGGCGAAGCATTTCCCGTTGCCCGTCGAATTTCAGGGCGCAGTCTTGCCGCGCGAGGATTTCCTCAAGGGCGCCTGCCGGATCGAAGAGTGGCATGGCTGCCGGATCGGAATCTTCAGCGATTCCTATGACATCGCGAGCGATCCGCGCATCAATTTTCATGGCATCAAGGTTCCCTGCCGCATGCCCGCCATCGGGGAAATCGACGCACGGCGGAAATGGACGGTCCGGATCGACATCGTCGACGCGCCCTCGCTCCAGCTCGTTTTGCCCGCGCGCAAGGAGATGGTCGAGAATGCCGCACTCGCCGATCTGCGGGTTGAAGTGCAGGCGGCCATTTTCCGGACCATCGCGCTCAAAGGCCAACATCGCCTGTCGTTCAAGGACTGGAAGCGCGCTACCGAGCTCGGCGTTGGCCTTCCCGAAGCCAGCCCGTGGCTCTGTGCATGGCGCCCGCGAACCGCGGACGGCAATGCCTACGTCGAGGACGAGCGCGTCGAAGCTGTCCCAATGATCCTGATCCCCAGGCACGAGGCCGATATCGAACAATGCGCGGCGAAGGTGTTGACCGAGGAGAAGCTCGGCTTCCGACCTGTCTTCGCTGAAGACAAATTTGCCGGCTATCGATGGTATGATGTGCTTCCGCGCGTCCCCCGCCTGTCCTTTGCGGTCGAACGGGAGGGCGAACTGTTCCACTATGCCGACGACGACCAGATGCTCGATCATGTTGAATCGGGCTGGGTGACTGCGATCACCCTTAATGTTCCGATAGTTCGCTGCGCCGGGCTCGATGAACCCGCCGCCACGCTTCGCCTTCCCGTCGATATGCTCGTCTGCGCGAACGCGAGCAGCCATATCGGCGAAGCACATGTTTTTGTCCGGGAGGGCGCAATCGTCACGCCGCAGGCGCTCGCGCAGCTGATCGAGGATGCGGTCTTCACTTATGACGAGGATTGCGATAGCGACAGCTGGGGCAGGCAGCATGACGATTTCATCCGCGATGCGCGTAACCTGGCGAACAAGCTCCTCCTCGGAAAGGACGAGGCGCTTCTGGAACAGATCCGATCGGCCTTCCGCGACGATGTCCAATGGCTGATCCCCGAGGGTCGAACACTCACCCTCAAGGCCGATGTCGCCAAGGTTCTAATCGATCTGGCAGCCGCTGATCCTGAAACCGAGCCCACCGCTGCATAGCATTCGGACCATGACAGGCTGGCGACCTTGCGTCCGCTTCTACCCTTACCCCCACAGCCGGAGTGATCCATGACCGCCCTGTCACCCCTTCGGACGCGGCTCGCCTCGTTCGACCACGCCTATGCCGTTGCGATTCAGCTCCGCGGCGCGACCGGTCGTGGTCAATTCATCGTGTGCACCGGCAAGCCGATTCAGCCATTTCGTGTCTCTCCGACATTGCCGCCGCTAGGTGAACATCTGCTGGTCTGGGTAGCCTGAAGCCGACATTCCCTGGGCACACATTTGGTGTAGGTGCCATTTATGTCGGGTCAACGACGTCACAAGAGGCATGTCGGTCCGTCAGATTCCTAAGCCAAGCGTCGAGACGTCGAGCTTCGATGGAATTTGGTCGGGAATGCGCCTTATTCTGTTGAAAAACTATCCACACGGCTTTGGGCGCCTCGACACAAGTAAAAATATTAGCACATTTCTAATTGCTACATAACTTTGGATCGCCAATTGGGTTCTTATTATATGTTTATTACGGAAGAGGCATGGATGAGGTGCGTCGTCCGAGTTTTTCAACAGAATACGCCTAATCGCGGTCATTCGAGAAATCAGCGGGCCTGCCCATAAGCTGTCGTTCGTTTACCCCCGCGAGGATGGCAGCTACGCGCCTGATGCCGGTCGTTTATCCGATTTGGACCATCGCTTTAAAGCTGCCATGACGACCGGCCAGCTAGGTCTGCCGAGTGACAAGTTGAGTTGGTAGCATTGCGGATCGGGGCCTGCTACCGTCCAGCGCTTGCATCAGTTTCTCCACCAGTAACGCGCCTGCGACTCCGGTCTGCTGGGCGATGGTCGTGATCGACGGAGTAAAATGCGCCGCGGGCGGAATGTCGTTGTAGCCGACGAGCGAATAGTCGCGCGGGGTCAAATGCCCCTCTTTGCTGAAAGCGCCGATAACCGCCATCGCTGCGGTATCGGAAAAGGCGAAGACTGCGTCGGGGCGGACGGTACAGGTTTTCAGATAGGCGTTGGCCTGGTCGTGAATCGCGGAAAAAGCCATGGACTCGATCGACAGAACATCGATCTCGACATCCGAATTTTTGCGGGCTGCTTCCTGCAGCCCTTCAAAGCGCAGGCGGATTTCCTCGTGCTGGCGGCTTCCGACGAACAGCCAGCGGCGGCGATCATGCAAAAGGAAGCGTTCACCGGCCAGGCGTCCTCCAAGGCTGTTATCGCTTCCGACCGCGCAGTAGGCGCTCGCTTCATTGACCGCTCCCCAGACCACCATGGGAATATCCTTGCGGGCGACCTTTTGCAGCAGCGCGTCGCGCGCGCCTTGGCCGAGCACGATGAAGCCGTCGGCACCGCGCGACTGGTAAAGATCGACAAAGCCGTCGATCGTGTCCAGCCCCGACGGCGATAGCAGCAGGTCGAGATCGCGGACCGACAGGGCCTCGGAAATCCCGGCGAGCAACTCGAAAATGAAAGGGTCGCCGATCGCGCCTTGCCGATGCGATCCGAAGTCGAGCACGACCGCGATCGCATTGGCGCGTTCGCGCCGCAATTTCTGGGCATGACGGTTGAGCGCATATCCTTGCTCGCGTGCGACCGCCAGCACACGCTCGCGTGTATCCGCGCTGACCAGCGGGCTTCCGCTCAACACCCGTGACACCGTCGGCTTTGAAACTTTTGCAATGCGCGCGACGTCGTCCATCGTCGGCCGGGTTGTGCGCGGCATCGTGGTCGTATCGCTGCTTTTTTGCGCCATTCTGCGTTCATATGGCAGCTGCAGGCCCTGCGCAATCGCCAATAGTCGCCATTATGAAACTTTGTATTGAAATGCATTTCATAAAAACCTATCAAATTGCGCGAACGGGCGATATGGTCCGTCATGGGGAGGATGATCGATGGCAATCTCGCGCAAATTTTTGACGTCGCTTTGCTGGGGCGTGGCACCGTTGGCACTCGCTGCCAATCCGTCGTCGGCCGCAGCGCAGGATGCGCCGCAAGCTGACTCGGCGGGCGGCGGGCTTGAAGAGATCATTGTTACCGCTCGCCGCTTCGAGGAGCGCGCGCAGCAGGTGCCGATCGCGATCACCGCGTTCAGTCAGGACGGCTTGCGCGAGAAGGGGGTCAACACCGGCACCGACCTTCAGAACTATACGCCGTCACTGTCGGTGCTCGGTGATGTCGCTCGCAACCAGGAAACCTATTCGATCCGCGGCATGGGGGGCAATGGGGGACCGGGGACCGGGAGCGGCCCGGGTGTCGTCGGCTATTTCGCCGAAGTGCCGACGAGCGTCAGCGGACCGGGCAGCTTCTACGATCTTGCTTCGCTGCAGGTGCTGAAGGGACCGCAGGGGACGTTGTTCGGCCGCAACACGACGGGCGGCGCGGTGCTGCTCGAACCAGCGCGCCCGAAGATGGGCGTGGTCGAAGGCTATGCTGATTTGACGCTTGGCAATTATAATCGCCGCAGCGGGCAGGGCGCGCTCAACATTCCGCTGGTCGATGACGTGCTGGCGATTCGCGTCGCCGGGCAGTTCGACAAGCGCGATGGCTATGTCCGCGATGCCGTCACGGGTTTCGACTATCTCAACCGCAACAACTACAGCCTGCGCTTCGGGCTGCAGTTCAACCCGACCGACACGATCCGCAGCTATACTGCGGTCAGCTATGTCGATGTGAAGGAGCATGGCGGCGGCAGCATCCTGCTCGCGGTCAATCCGGCACGTCCCTACGCGGCCCTGCTGCAGCCCTACCTGCTGGCGCAGCAGGCGCGAGGTGTGCGCGAGACGGCGCTCAGCGTCCCGACCCGCGAAGTCGCGAAGGCTTTTCTTGCGCTCAACAATACGGAGTTCGATCTTTCGGACACGCTCACACTGAAGAATATCTTCAGCTATGCCCGCACCCGCTCGACGAGCGCGACCGATCGCGATTCGACGCCGTTGCCGATCGCCGATCTGCTCGGCGCCTACCCCGGCAGCTATAACAACAATCTCCGCACGATTACCGAAGAGCTCCAACTGCGTTACGACGATGGCACCTTGCGCATCCAGGCCGGCGGCTTTTTCCTCGACCAGAAGACACCGTCGCCGCTGACCTTCCAGACCGTCAACCCGATGCAGCAACTCGGCCTGCTCGGCGGCGGACCGCTGATCCTGCCGCCCGCGCTGCAGGCCGCGCTCGGCTTGCCGACGCCGCTCGCGCCGGCGCTCAGCCTGCAACCCACCGCGCATGTCGACGGGCGGAGCAAGGCGGTCTATGCGCAGATGCAATATAAGCTGACCCCCGATCTTACCGCCACGGCCGGCTTTCGCTGGACTTGGGATCGTTTCGGCGGCGACATCCAAGCCTATCAGGATCCGCAAAGCTATCAGATATTCAACCAGCTTGCCACGCTCGGGGTGATCACTCCGGCGCAAGCGGCGCAGGTGGTCGGCCTGAATGCCAATCTTTGCGTATACGACGCGTTCAAGGCGGTGGCGGCGGGCGGCTTCCCGACGCTCTATTATCCGAACTGCACAACACCGACGTTCAAGGGCAAGAGCGACGGGCCGACCTGGCAGCTCGGTCTCGACTGGCAGGCAAACCCCGATACATTGCTTTATGCCGTGTCGCGGCGCGGCTACAAGTCGGGTGCCAGCAACCCGATCGTATCGCTGTTCCTCGGCGAGGAGCATCCGCTGTTCGCGGTCCGCCCCGAGCAGGTGACCGATCTCGAACTCGGCGTGAAGAAGGATTGGAACCTCGGCGGCGACGCGCGGGCGCGCACGAACATATCCGCCTTCTATACCTGGTACAACGACATCCAGGTGATCCAGCGCGCATCGATCGCGGGCTCCGACATATTGACCAACGCCAAGAAGGCGCGGGTCATGGGGCTCGAGTTCGAAGGACAGCTCGTGCCGGTGCGCGGTCTGACATTCAGCGCGGTCTATTCCTACAATTCGGCAAAATATCTCGAATATGACTCGATCGCGATCCCGGCGATCCCACAGGCGTTGACCGCGGCGCAGCCGAGCCGCGACCTGTCGGGTACCCCCTTCTCCTTCGTGCCGAAGCACAAGTTCAGTCTCAACGGACGGATCGACCTGCCGTCGGTCGAGGGCGTGGGCGAAATGGCGTTCAACGCCAACTGGACCTACCAGTCGAGCCAGCGGGTGACCCCGGAGGCACAGCCTTTCGACACGATCGCGGGCTATGGCCTCGTCAACCTGCGCTTCGAGTGGAACAACATGTTCGGTGCGCCCATCGACGCCGCGATCTATGGCACCAACATCTTCGACAAGGAATATCGCGTCACCGCGAACCCGGGCTATAATAATTCGGGTTTCATCAACTCGATCTACGGAGAGCCGGCGCAATATGGCGTGCAGCTTCGCTATCGTTTCTGAGCGCACGGCGATGACGCGATCTGCTTTCCCCTTCTTCCTAGCGCTGGCGATCGGCCTTTCGGGGCCGGCGCAGGCTGGGCAGGCAGTCGCCTCCGCCTCTGCGCCGGGCGTCTTCGTTCCCGACGCCGCGCAGGCGGCGCTTGTCGCCAAGGCGCGCCGCGCGGGGGCGACCGACATCACGACGCGTCCGGCTCCGGACGGCGGGATGATTGTGAACGGCAAGCTCGACGGGCGTATCTTCGTGCTCGCCATTCCGGCGAACTGGAACCGCGAGGTCGTGCTGATCGGGCAGGGGTATGCGACACCCGATTCGACCCCGAAGGTGCCCGAAGATCCGACCGCGCCGTCCGAAAGCGGCGGCGTCCTGCGGCATATTTATGGCGAGGGCCTCGCGGTCGGCGTCGCGGCGTTCGACAAATCGGGAATTGCGACCGAAAGCGGCGCCAAGAACGCGATGCGGTTACACGCGCTGACAACGCGGCTCGGTGCGAAGCGGCATTATGCCGTCGGCGGATCGATGGGCGGCAGCATCGTTCTGGCGCTGATAGAGCTCTATCCGAAGGCGTTCGCGGGCGCGGTATCGATGTGCGGCGTGACCGAGGGCTGGCGGCCGCTCGTCCAGCAACTCGCCGACACGCGCGGCGCTTATGATCTTCTGACCGAAGGAACGCCCTATGCGCTTCCCGGTGCGCATGATCTGACGCGTTCGGGATTGCCGACTGAGCCGCCTGCGGGCGACCCGAACTCCGGGGATGCCTTTCGCGCGCAGCAGAAGATGCGCATCCTGATGCCGATCTTCGCGCTGTTCCAGGCGGCCAAGGCGAGGCCTGACGGGCGCGAGGCGCGGATCATTCGGCAGGTCGCGGCAGTGGGCGGCTTCGCGCCCGACCCGGCGGCGATCGGCGCGCCCGTTTATGCGGCGGTTCTCGGTATGGACGATATCGTCGCGACGATGGGCGGTTTGCCGATCGGCAACGGCTCAAAGACCTATGCGCCCCCGGAAATGAGCGCGGAGGAGACAGCCGATTTCAATCGGCGCATGCAGCGTTACAACGCCGCTCCGCACGCCATTGCCTATGCGCGGCAATGGCACGAACCAACCGGAAAATTTCGCGTTCCGCTGGTCACCGTGCACCAGACGATCGACTCGCTGGTACCCTTTTCCCAGTCGGAAGGATTGGGGCGGATCGTCGCTGCGGCAGGTAATGGCGCACGAATAGCGCAATATGCCGTGCCGCCTACGAAGATGCCGCTGCCCGGGGGCTTCGACGGCTATACCCACTGTGGCTTTTCACCCAAGCAGAACGCCGATGCCTTCGATGCGATGCGCGCATGGGTACGCACCGGCCGCCGTCCGGGACCGGAGGCGGTAAAGTGACCGAAGACCGGCTCGCACTCGATCGTCGGCACATGCTTGGCCTGGGCGCTGCTGCTATCGCGACGGTGGCGAGCGGCCGAGTGAGCGCGGCGTCGAAACCCGCGAAGCCATTCCTGTGGGGAGCTGCGACTGCCGGACATCAGGTTGAGGGCAACAATGTCAATGCCGACATCTGGCTGCTCGAACAAGTCGATCCGACGGTGTTTGCCGAACCGTCGGGCGACGCGTGCGACAGCCTGCACCGTTGGCGCGAGGACGTCGCGATCGTGAAGGCGCTGGGGCTCAACGCATATCGCTTCTCCGTCGAATGGTCGCGGATCGAGCCCGCACCGGGACAGTTCAGCCAGGCCTATCTCGATCATTACGCGCGCATCGTCGATCGTTGCCGCGAACAGGGCCTCGCGCCGGTCGTCACCTTCAACCATTTCACCACGCCACGCTGGTTCGCGGCGGCGGGAGGGTGGGAGAATAGCGATGCACCCGATTTGTTCGCTCGCTATTGCGACAAGGTCGCGCGTGCGATGGCGGCGGGGATGAGCCACGCATTGACCTTCAACGAACCCAATCTGGCGCTGGGCGGGCGCTGGTCGGCGAGCCCGCCGCCGCCTGCCTTCATGGATCGCATCGCCGCCTGCGTCGCGGCGGCGGCGAAGGCGAGCGGTTCCGACCGTTTCTCGTTACTCAACACGGGCGATCCGGCGCCGATGATCCCGGGCGTCACTGCCGCGCATGTCAAGGGCCGCGAAGCGATCCGCGCGGCGCGCGGCGACCTTCCGATCGGATTGAGCCTTGCCATTCCCGACAATGTCGCGGTCGTGGAAAACAGTGCGATCGAGCGCAAGCGCGCAGACGTCTACGGTCCCTTCTTCGCGGTGATGGACAAGGATGACTTCGTCGGCGTGCAGACTTATGGCCGTGCCTATGTCGGGGCCGAACGCGACGTCGAAATCCCCGCCGACGTACCGCGCCGGCCGGGCGGCGGCGAATGGTATCCTGCAGCGGTCGGCAATGTCGTGCGCTACGCGCATGAGGCGACCGGCTTGCCGGTAATGGTGACCGAAAACGGCATCGACGCCGCCGACGACGCGGAGCGCGAGCGCTTCATCCCGGAAGCGATCGCCTCGGTCGAGGCGGCGCGCAAGGATGGGGTGCCGGTGCTTGGCTATATTCACTGGTCGCTACTCGACAATTTCGAGTGGTTCTCGGGATACGGCCCGAAATTCGGTCTCGTGGCCGTCGATCGTCAGACCTTCAAACGCACGGTCAAGCCCAGTGCGAAGCGGCTCGGCGCGATCGCGCGCGCTGGCGGAACCGGCGCCCGTTGAGAGCCGCTGCGTCTTTTCTGTGGGGCACCGCGACGGCAGGGCATCAGGTCGAGGGCAGCAATGTCGCCGCTGACATTTGGCTGCTCGAGCAAGTGCGCGAAACCCGCTTCGCCGTGCCGTCGGGGGATGCGTGCGACAGCTTGAACCGCTGGCAGGAGGACATTGCGATCGTGAAGGCGCTGGGGCTCAACGCCTATCGCTTTTCGGTCGAATGGTCGCGGATCGAGCCCGCGCGTGGTCAGTTCAGCCGCGCCTGGCTCGACCATTATGCGCGCGTCGCCGCGGCTTGCTGCGATGCCGGACTTGCCCCCGTCGTGACGCTCAGCCATTTCACGTCGCCGCGCTGGTTCGCGGCGGCGGGGGGCTGGAGCGACGCGGAGGCGCCTTCACGGTTCGCACATTTCGCCGACATGGTCGGGCGCCGGCTCGCGGGACTGGCTCGGCACGTGGTGACGTTCAACGAACCCAATCTGCCGTTGATGGGGCGCTGGGCGCCGACGCCGCTTGCCGATCCGGTGCGCGAAGGACTGGACGCTATGCTCGCGGCGGCGGCGCGCACGACCGGGTCGGAACGGTTCGACGTCTGGGTCTACTCGCGCGGCGACGACGCCGACCTCGAACGGCTGCTTGCCGGACACCGTAACGCCCGCGCGGCATGGAAAGCGAACGATCCCGCCGCGCTTGTCGGATTGAGCCTCGCGCTGCCCGACGCGCAGGGTGACGATAACGCGATTGCTGCCTATCGCCGCCATGCCGAGGACCCTTTCCTCGCTGCGGCGCGCGAGGATGATTTCATCGGCGTCCAGACCTATGGGCGGCTGCGCTTCGGACGCGATGCGGTCCTGTCGCCGCCCGCCGGTGCAGAGCTTACCCAGAGCGGAGACGAATTTTATCCGCAGGCCCTCGGTGCCAGCGTCCGTCATGCGCACGCCCGGACCGGGCGGCCCGTGTTCGTGACCGAAAACGGGATCGCCGCCGCCGATGACGCGCAGCGCTGCCGCTATCTGCCCGCTGCCATCGACGCGCTCGATGCGGCGCGAAAGGAAGGCGTGCCCGTGCTCGGCTATATCCACTGGTCGCTGCTTGACAATTTCGAATGGCGGCGCGGGTACGCCCAGCATTTCGGGCTGGTCGCCGTCGATCGCGGAAATTTTCGCCGCACGCCGAAACCGAGCGCGCGTCTCTATGCCGATCTGGTGAGGGCAAGATCATGATACGACCCTGGCTGACGCTTCTTCTGGGTCTGGCGCTGGCGCCCGCCGCGTCGGCGCAACTCGTCAAGGCGCCGTGGCCATCCTTCCTGTCCGCCGAGGCGCGCGCGGGGCTGGAGGCGAACGACGCACGACCGCCAGAACCCGCGACGATCGAGGGGCGCCGCGCCCGCGCCGATGCGATCCAGCAGGAGATCGGCGCGCCGCGGCTCGCGCGCTACGGCGTGACCATGAAGGACGACGTGATCGCGGGTGTCCCCGTGCGTTTTTTCACGCCGGCGAAGGGCGCTGCCAAGGATCCGGTTCTCCTCAACTTGCACGGCGGCGGATTCCTCGTCGATGCGGGGTCCATCAGCGAGAATGCAGCGGTGGCGGCGCTCACCGGCTATCGCGTGGTCGCGGTGCGCTATCGTCTCGCGCCCGAAAACGGCTTTCCCGCCGGGGTCGAGGATGCGGTCGCCGTTTATCGCGCGTTATTGAAGGAGCATGATCCGAAAGCGATAGGCGTTTACGGCACATCGGCGGGCGCGATCCTGTCGGCCGAACTCGTCGCGCGATTGCGCGCCGACAAGCTGCCGCAGCCCGCCGCGCTCGGCTTTTTCTCGGGCGCTGCCGATCTGTCGGCGGTCGGCGACAGCGCGGGGCTATTCGCCGACGCGTCCGGCGTCGATGCGCTCGCGCGCCTCTATGCAGGAGAGCGGACGACGCATGATCCGCTCGTCTCGCCGCAACGCGGGGACCTCGCCGGCTGGCCGGCGACGCTCTGCCTCGCGAGCACGCGCGATTTCCTCCTCAGCGGCACCGCCGACTTCTGCCGCGCGCTCGACGGGGCGGGCTCGCCCGCGAAGCTCATCGTGTTCGACGGACTACCGCACGCCTTCTGGGCTTATATCGACGCGCCCGAAACCGATGCGGCCTTCGCCGTGATGGCGCGGTTTTTCATCGCAAGTCTGGGAGCGGAAAAATGAGAAAGATACTGATCCTCGCCGCGCTTCTGGCGGCTTCACCCGCTGCGTCGCAGACTTCGGTTCCGGCGTTCAATCTCCCGGCGTCGAACCAGCTCAGCGAGGAGGCGCGGCAGGTCCTCGAACGCATGAAGCAGGCTACGGCGCCCGCCGAGATCGTCGGCGACGTCGCTCGGCAGCGCGCCTTCTATGGTCGCTACAATGATGACAGGCTCGCCGAGATGCGTCGCCATTTCCGTACCCGCGAATGGCGTACGACAATGAACGGCGTCACAGTCGATGTCGTCGAGCCGGCGAGCGGCGTGGCGGGGAGCCAAAAAGGCCGCGTTCTCATCAATGTTCACGGCGGAGCGTTCATGTGGGGATCGGGCAGCGGGGCGCTGGTCGAGGCGATCCCGATCGCCGCGACGATGGGGATCAGGGTGGTGACGGTTGATTATCGTCTGTCGCCCGAACATCGTTACCCCGCCGCTTCCGAAGACGTGACCGCCGTCTACAAGGCGTTGCTGGGGCAATATCCGGCCGCCAACATCGGCATCTACGGCTGTTCGGCGGGCGGGGTCATCACGGCGCAGGCGACGGCGTGGATTCGCCGTGAAAAACTGTCGCGCCCGGGGGCCATAGGCACCTTCTGCGGGACCGGCGCGCCCTATTCGGGCGACAGTCCTTACCTGGCGGGTCCGATCACCGGCGGCGCGGTGCTCGCGGCGCCGGCGCTCCCCGACGTCCTGCCGCTCCCCTATATGCAGGACGCGGCGCCCGGCGATGCCACCGCCTATCCGCTGGTGTCCGACGCGGAGGTGAAGGCGATGCCGCCGACGCTGCTGCTCGCGGGCGGTCGCGATTTCGCCGCGAGCGCGCTGACGCTCGCGCATCGTCGTCTTGCGGCGGCGGGCGTGGAAAGCGAGCTCCATCTGTTCGACGGGCTACCGCACGCCTTCTTCGTCTGGCCGGATATGCCTGAGTCCACCGAGGCCTACGGGCTCATCGCCTCCTTCTTCGATCGGCATCTGGGACGGCGCGCGCGCTGATGCGAACACGCACAATCATAACCCTCGCTCTGACCTATGCGCTGCTCGGCTTGATGATGAACAGCGTCGGCATCGTCATTCTCCAGTCGATCGCCCATTTCGGCGCGACCAAGCTGATGGGGTCGACGCTCGAGGCGTGCAAGGACCTGTCAGTCGTCGCCGCCTCTCTCCTTCTTGTCGCTGCGGTGCCGGCATTCGGTTATCGCTGGTCGCTGGTCGCTGTGCTCGTGCTGATGGCGACCGCCTGCCTGCTGGCGTCGTTCGCGACGAATTTCATTGCGATGCAGGCGCTATTCGTGCTCACTGGCCTGTCGTTCGGGATTACCAAGATTGCAACCTATTCAACCATCGGGCTGATAGCGCGCAATCCCGCCGACCATGCAAGCATCACCGGACTCGTCGAAGGGGTGTTCATGGGTGGCGTCCTCGCTGGCGCGTGGATTTTCGGCTGGTTCATCGACGCGGGCGATTGGCTGCGCGTCTATTGGCTGCTTGCCGCGCTGTGCGTCGTGACGTCGTGCGCCTGGCTCGGCATCCGGCTCGATGAAGCTCCTGTGCCGGTCGCGAAGCGGAGTGCCTCTGTTGCAGCGGGATGGAAAGACATGCTTGCCCTCGCGGTCTTGCCCGCCACCGTCGCCGTGCTCGCTACGCTGTTTCTTTATGTCCTGATCGAACAGGGTGTGGGAACCTGGCTTCCAACCTTCAACCGCGAAATCCTTCATCTGCCCGCGACGACCAGCGTCCAGATGTCGAGCATCTTCGTCGCAGCGCTCGCGCTCGGGCGCTTGCTTTCGGGGCTCGTACTGCGCCGCGTCGCATGGCTGCCGGTGCTTCTCGCCTGCCTCGCCGCGCTCGCGCTGCTGGTCGTCGCTGCGCTGCCATTGGCTGAAGGCGTGCGACCGCGCGCCGATACGGGATGGGCGAATGCACCATTCGCCGCCTATCTTTTCCCGCTGATCGGCCTGTTTCTCGCGCCTATCTATCCGACGGTCTGTTCGGTCGCGCTCAGTGCGCTGCCGCAACACAGGCACGCCGCAATGATCGGGCTGATTGTCATCTTCTCGGCCCTCGGCGGCACGATTGGCTCGTTCGTCGTCGGATTGCTGTTCCAGTCGCTCCCGGGTGCGGCGGCCTTCTATTTTCTGCTGGTACCCATAGCGCTCGTGGCGCTTGCGCTATCGCTTGTGCGTCGCCGGATCGCGGGGGTTACGGCATGATGGTTACAGACACACCCGCCCAATTGTTCGGTCCGCTGTTCGCTGCGGTGCAGGAGACGGGGCTTTTTCCAGATTCCAAGACATTCGCCGATGCGCGTCCGCTGCGCGCGCCCGCGGCGATCCTTGCCGACTGGCAAAGACAGCGACCGGGAACGAGCGAAGGCCTCCGGCACTTCGTGTTCGCCAACTTCGATATTCCGCAAGATTTGCCGACGCCTTCACCCGATGGTCTTGAGCTTGCAGCGCATATCTCGGCGCTTTGGCCGCTCCTGACCCGCGAGTCCGCCAATCCCGCGCCCGGATCTTCGGAACTATGGCTGCCTCACAGCTACGTCGTTCCCGGCGGCCGTTTTCGCGAGCTGTATTACTGGGACAGCTATTTCACGATGCTCGGCTTGGCACGATCGGGCCGTTACGATCTTATCGAGAATATGATCGGCGATTTCGGCAGCCTGCTCGACCGGATCGGCCATATTCCGAACGGTACGCGCAGCTATTACACGACCCGGTCGCACCCGCCCTTTTTTCACCTCATGGCTGCACTATCGCGCGATGATAGCGTCGAAGGCCGCCGTCGTCGATTGGACTGGATGCGCAAGGAACATCGCTTCTGGATGGCGGGCGCCGAGGATCTCGCGCCGGGAGGCGAAGGGCGACGTGTCGTGAGGCTGGACGACGGGGCGCTGCTCAATCGATATTGGGATGACAGCGACAGGCCACGCGACGAAAGCTGGCGCGAGGATGTTGCGCTTGCGGACGAAGCTCCTGCGCGCAATCGGGGTGAGCTTTGGCGCGACATTCGCGCCGCGGCGGAGAGTGGATGGGACTTCAGTTCGCGCTGGTTTGCCGACCCGCGCGCGCTCACGAGCATTCGCACCACCCGGCTAGTTCCAGTCGATCTCAACGCCCTGCTTTTCGGTCTTGAGCAGGCTATTTCGAAAGCCGCATCCGGTCTTGGCGAGAATGACCTGTCGTATGATTTTGCTGCGCGCGCCGAGCGTCGCGGACGGGCGGTCGCGGCGCATTTATGGAATCCACTAGGCGGTCATTATGCGGACTTCGATCTCGACAGCGGCCGCGTGTCGGATCGATTGACCGCTGCCGCCGCCTTTCCGCTCTTTGCCGGTATTGCATCCGCCGCGCAGGGACGCAGCACGGCCGTCGCGCTCGAACGATTGCTCCGCCCGGGCGGATTGATGACGACGTTAAGTGAAAACGGACAGCAATGGGATGCTCCCAATGGCTGGGCCCCGCTGCAATGGATCGCGATTATCGGTCTGCGCCGCTATGACGAAATGACGCTCGCCGACGAGATCGCAGAGCGCTGGCTCGCGATGGTCCGAGCCCATTATGAGGCGAGCGGCCAGCTTCTCGAAAAATATGACGTCGTCGCCTGCGCTGCAGGATCGGGCGGCGAATATGCGACCGAGACGGGTTTTGGATGGACCAACGGCGTGACGATCGAACTGCTTGCAACGCGCCGAGGTGGCGCATCCGATATAGAGGCGATAACGACAGGAGGCGTGAATGGATAGCAAGAGTAGAGGCGGATATTTTGCCCGGCTGATTCCGGTGCTTCTCGTGCTGGCCACTCCGGCCGCGCTATCCGCCGAGGAGCTTCAGCCCGCGGCTCTCACCACCGCGCAATCGGTCCTGGCGGCGGACGCTCGCAAGCTTGGCGCAACGGATATCGCTACCTTTGCTGCACCCGATGGCGGCTTCATCCTTGCGGGCAAGCTGGCGGGCGACCAGTTCTCGGTGGCTATTCCCGCGAAGTGGAATCGCGAGGCGCTTCTCTATGTCCACGGCTATTCCACTCCGGGAACGCCCGTCGCGGTCGCGGTCGACCCGCTCGCCAAGGGAACGGGCGCGAGCGGCGTGCTGCTCGAAGCCTATCGCGACGGATATGCTGCCGGCCACAGCGCCTATGACAAGCCCGGAATGGGGGTTCAGACCGCCACCGAAAACACGCTGCGCCTGCGGGACTTTCTCGCGAAACTCGGCGCGAAACGATTTCTGGTCGCGGGCACGTCGATGGGCGGCAACATCACCCTGTCGCTGATCGAACAATATCCGAAAGCCTTTGCCGGTGCACTGTCGTCCTGCGGGGTCACCGACGGATGGGAAAGCCTGTTCGGCCAGCTCATCGACATGCGCGCCGCCTATAATCTGCTCACCGAAGGCACGCCCTATGCGCTGCCCGGTGAGCAGGACCTGACCCGTTCGGCCTTGCCGATGGACCCGCCTGCGGGTGAGGCGGCAACCAGCGAGGCGTTTCGCTGGGGCCGGATCGGCCAGATCGCGATGCCCGTGCTGGCGCTCGCGCAGGCAGCGCAGGCCAATCCGGCGGGGCGCGAGGCGCGCATCATGAAGCAGGTGGCCTCGATCGGCGGGTTCGAGCCTGAACCGGCGTCGATCGCCTTTCCGCTGGTCACCGCGACGCTCGGCATGGATGACCTCAACCAGACGCTCGGCGGCAATATCTATGGCAATATGGGCAAGGTCTATGCGAGCCCCGAAATGACGCCGGAGGAAGCCTCGGCCTTCAACGCAAAGGTCCAGCGCATTGTCGCGGACCCGCGCGCGGTCGCCAATGCGCGCCACTGGCATCAGGCAACAGGGCGCTTTCGCGTCCCGTTGGTGACGATCCACAATCGCATCGACTCGCTCGTCCCTTATGCACAATCGGAAGCACTGGGCCGTATCGTCAAGGCCGCGGGCAATGAAAAGCGGCTCGTCCAATATACGGTGCCGGGCACGAAGGCGCCGCTGCCGGTCGGCGGAGTCGAAGGCTACACACATTGCGGCTTCAGTCCCGAGCAGTCGGCCGCGGCTTGGGAAGCGCTGCGAGGCTGGGTCGAGACCGGCACGCGTCCTGCCGTAGATGCCGTAAAATAGCTCGGGGGCGTAATATGCAGGGCTGCGTCAGCCGCCGCGATTTCCTGCAGGCGAGCGCGATCGCGGGAGCCATCCTGTCGAGCGCCGGTGCGCGCGCCGCACCGCGCATCGCAGCGGCCGACGTGGACGCGCTGCTGGCCCGCATGACCCTCGACGAAAAGCTTGGCCAGCTCGCTCAGGCGCGCGGCGAGCGGAACGACACGGGCCCCTTCGTGCCAGCTGGAAGCGAAGCCGATGTCCGTGCCGGCCGGGTCGGCTCGTTTCTGAGCGTCTATGGCGCCGAAACGACCCGGCGCCTCCAGCGGATCGCGGTCGAAGAAACCCGTCTCGGCATTCCGCTGCTCTTTGCCGACGATGTGATCCACGGATTCCGCACCATCTTTCCAGTGCCGATCGGCGAAGCGGCGAGCTTCGACCTGGCGGCGGCCGAAGCGGCGGCGCGGATCGCGGCGATCGAGGCGACCGCCAACGGCCTCCACTGGACCTATGCTCCCATGGTCGACATGGCGCGCGATCCGCGATGGGGCCGCGTCGTCGAAGGCGCGGGCGAGGATGTCGAGCTCGCTTGCCGCTTTGCCGAGGCGCGTGTGCGGGGATTCCAGGGACGGAGTCTGTCGGACCCCGATGCGATGCTGGCGACGGCCAAGCATTTCGTCGCATATGGCGATGCCGAAGGCGGGCGCGACTATGATGTCGCCGATGTATCCGACCGAAGGCTCGCCGAATATTATTATCCTCCCTTCCGGGATGCGATCGCGGCCGGCGCCGCGAGTGTCATGGTCGCGTTCAACGAGGTCAACGGCGTACCGATGCACGCCAATCGCGATCTCCTGACGGGCGTACTGCGCGGCGACTGGCATTTCGACGGCCTGATCGTCAGCGATTACTCGGGCGTCCGCGAACTCGTGGCGCACGGCGTCGCAGCGAACGACGAGGCGGCCGGAATCCTCGCGCTGGAGGCGGGCATCGATGTCGACATGGTGAGCGGCATCTATGTCAATACGTTGCCGGGCGCGGCGCGGCGCGGGAAGGTCGATGTCGCACGTATCGACGCGGCGGTGCGCCGCATCCTGTCGGCCAAGGCGGTGCTGGGATTGTTCGACGACCCCTATCGCAACTGCAACCCGGCGCGGGCCAAACGCCAGACGCTTCGCCCCGCGCATCGTGCTGCCGCGCGCGATCTGGCGCGCAAGAGCATGGTGCTGTTGCAGAACGAGGGCAATATCCTGCCTCTATCGAAAGCGCTGCGGTCGGTGGCGGTCATCGGACCGCTCGCCGACGATCGTCGCTCGATGCTCGGAAGCTGGGCCCCCACGGGCGTCGCCGGCGATGCGATCACGCCGCTCGAAGGCGTGAAGGCGGCGCTCGGCCCGAGGGTGAAAATCTTCGGCGCTGCGGGCGGCGATGCGGCGCTGGACGCCGCGCGCGGCGCCGACGCCGTCGTCCTGTGCATCGGCGAGCATTGGGACGAGAGCGGCGAAGCGCGCAGCCGGGTCGCGCTCGACCTCGCGCCCGACCAACAGGCGATGGCCGACACGATCCTTGCGCTGGAAAAGCCTGTCGCGGTCGTGATCTTCGCCGGCCGACCGCTCACCATCAACACCCTCGCACACCGCGCACCCGCGATATTATGGGCCTGGTATCCGGGCGTCGAAGCGGGGCACGCGCTCGCCGACATCCTGTTCGGCGACGTCAGTCCCTCGGGTCGTCTACCGATGAGCTTCCCGCGGGCCGTGGGTCAGATCCCCATCCATTATGACCGACGCAGCACGGGGCGACCGGCTAGCGAAAGCGAACGGAACAGCGCCAAATATGTGGATGCGCCGTGGACTCCGCTTTATCCGTTCGGACATGGTCTCGGCTATTCGCCGGTGCGCTATGCGGGGTTGGAGTTGTCGAGCGAGCGGTTGGCTTCGGATGGCGTGCTGCAGGTAGGCTTTTCCGTTCATAATGCGGGCGCGCATGCGGTCGAGGAGGTCGTCCAGCTCTATCTGCGCGACGATGTCGCCAGCACGACGCGACCATTGAAGGCGCTCAAGCGTTTCGCTCGCGTCGCGCTCGCGCCCGGCGAAACAAAGCCGGTCCGTTTCACGCTCGGCGCGCGCGATTTCGCGTTGCTCGACCACGATCTCCGGCCGGTAGTCGAACCGGGAAGTTTCACGCTTTACGTCGGTGGCAGTTCGGCAACCGAACTCGAAGCACATTTTACGATCGAAGGCGAAGGGAATCGGGCAATATGAGGCTATTGTCGAAGCCATTTCCGCCGCGCGCGGGCGGATTTCTTGCGCTGGTTATGATTGTGCTTCTGACCTTTCCGGCCACGCAGCCTCTTCATGCGAAGACACTGTCCACGACGGCCCCCACGCTGGCACCCTTCGAAGCCGCGCCGCTCTCGATCGGCGTTTCCTGGTACCCCGAACAATGGCCGGAAAGCCAATGGGAAGCGGACCTCGCATTGATGCGGCGGGCGGGCGTTTCGGTCGTGCGGCTCGGCGAGTTCGCCTGGGCGCGGCTCGAACCGCGCGATGGCGAATTCGATTTCGGCTGGATCGATCGCGCGGTGGCGCTTGCCGGGCGCCATGGCATTCGCGTCGTGCTCGGCACACCGACCGCCGCGCCGCCGGTCTGGCTGACCGAGGCGCATCCCGACGTGCTTCGGGTCAACGAGGACGGTAGCGTCGAGGGGCACGGCGAACGCCGCCAGTTCTCTTTCGCCAGCGCGACCTATCGCCGTTATACGGTGCGCATAGCGGGAGAGATGGCGCGGCGTTACGGGCGCAACCCTGACGTGGTGGGTTGGCAGATCGACAATGAGATTGGCGTACCTTCGTTCGATCGCGAGGCGAAGGCACGGTGGGCGAGGTGGCTCACTGCGCGCTATGGTACGGTCGAGGAACTCAATCGGCGCTGGACGACCGATTACTGGAGCCAGCGATACCAGCGCTTCGATCAAGTGCCGCTGAAGTCGAAAGGACCGCAGAACCCGGCACTGCTGCTCGACTTCAAACGGTTCGCCAGTTTCCTCTGGGCGGAATATGTCGACGAGCAGGCGGCCGCGATCCGCACCCACGCGGACAGGCGGCAGTTCGTTACCACCAACTCGACCGCATGGAACAATAATTTCGACCAGTATCTTGTTCATCGCGGCCTCGATCTCGCCGCATGGGATGATTATGTTCCGAACGGCCGTCCTGACTGGACCGCGAATGCCCTGCATCATGACGTCGTTCGTGGGTACAGGCAGCGCAATTTCTGGATCATGGAAACCCAGCCCGGCCGCGTTGACTGGGGGGCGCTCAATCGATCGCTCGACCCCGGCCAGACGCGCGAACTGGCGTGGCAGGCGGTCGGCCGTGGCGCCGATGCGATCCTCTACTGGCAGTGGCGCAGCGCATTGAACGGGCAGGAGCAATATCATGGTACGCTTGTCGGTCCCGACGGGCAGCCGATGCCGGTCTTCGATGAAATTGCGCGGACGGCACGCGAAATGGCGGCGATGTCACGGTGGTTGAAAGATACGCAGCCCGAGAAAGCCGAGGTCGCTCTGCTCTACTCGCAGGAAAGCCGTTGGGCGATCGAGGCGGAGCGGCACAGTCGCGACTATGATCCCGTCGCAACGATCACGGACTGGTATCGCCCGTTCGCCGACGATGGCTATCGAGTGGACGTACTTCCGCCCGACGCGGATCTTGCAGGCTATCGCCTGGTCGTGGCGCCGAATCTCAATATCTTGTCGGGCGACACCGCGGAACGGCTGAAGGCTTATGTCGAGCGGGGAGGCCATCTGGTCCTCGGTCCCCGATCGGGAATGAAGGACGGCGACAACGCACTGTGGCCGATGCGCCAGCCCGGACCGCTGGGGACCTCGCTTGGCGGACGTGTCGGTTATTATTATCCGCTGGACGGCCCAGTTGCAATGTCGGCGATATTTGGCGACACCACTGCGCATATATGGGGCGAGGTGCTCGAACCCGTCGCCGACGACACTAAGGTGCTGGGGCGTTTCGGCAGCGATCAGGGTTGGCTTTCGGGGCAGCCCGCCCTCCTGCGACGAAAGGTTGGACGAGGCAGCATCGCCTACCTTGGCGCCATTCTCGATCAGCAGGGGCAGGGCCGCTTTACCCGTTGGATGATCACGGAGGCCGCCGTGCCGCGTCCCTTGATGACGCCGGTCGACGGTGTCGAGTTCATGACGCGCGCGCGCGGTGCCGAACGCTTCATCATCGCCGTCAACCACGGTGAAACGGCAAAGCGAATATCTCTGCCCGCTGGAGCTGGTTGGCTACATTCCGATGATGTGCAGGGTGATATGCTGCGGCCCCATGGTGTCGCACTGGCCCATGTTAAGCATGGCACAAGATAGGTCGTAATGGTGTCGGTGTCACGCTGTGGGGCCCATCCCCTCATTGTATGTCGCCGGCCGCTGCGTTCGCGGTTCAGATGATGGCCTAAGCGGATCTCGGAAAGCGGGCGTCGGACGGATCTGCGGCGACAAGGCGCCTGGAACTTGCTCGTAACAGGCCTTCCGAACGCGGCCCAAAAGCTGCCGGTTGGGATCTTCTCTTACTCTTCCGGTCTCACCCCGACGCGTCCGACGTTTGGCTGCGGCAAAACTGGTAGCCTGGCGCCGGCGCGAATATCGCTGCCATGGCGAAAAGGGATAAGTGTGTGGCCGGGGAGGGCATTCCATTCGTTGCTCAGATGGCGATGAACGAGCGTGCGATCGGGTTCGAACCTTGAATTCCACGGCCGGGGTGACCGGCGTCACCCTTACGAGAAGGAATGTTCGTGACCAAAGCGATATTGATCGAGCGCGAAAATGATAAGCATGTCGCCGCGTTGCGTGAGATCGACGACGGGCTTTTGTCCGTTGGCAACGTCGTCGTCGATGTGGAATATTCGACGATGAACTATAAGGACGGACTGTTGATCACCGGCGAGCGGTCGCTCGTGACCAAATTCCCGATGATCCCCGGCATCGATTTTGCGGGAGTTGTCGCTGATAGCGAGGACCCGCGATGGCAGCAGGGTGACCGGGTTGTCGCCAACGGGTTCGGTCTTGGCGAGCGCCATCTTGGCGGGCTTGCTCAGCGGGTACGGGTGGAAGGCGACTGGCTGGTTCGTCTGCCCGACAATGTTTCGCCGTTCCAAGCCGCCGCCATCGGCACAGCGGGATATACGGCAATGCTTTGCGTGCTCCGCCTGGAAAGGCTGGGGGTTCTTCCCGACGATGGCGATATTCTGGTCACCGGGGCGAGCGGCGGCGTCGGCGGCGTGGCGGTCGCGCTGCTCAGCAAGCTCGGCTATCGGGTCGTCGCCGCAACGGGCCGGATGAGCGAGGCGGATTATCTGAAATCGCTCGGCGCCGCGGAAATCCTCGACCGGGCCGAACTGGCGGCACCCGGCGAACCCATGCAGCGGCAGCGCTGGGCGGGCGCCATCGATACGGCGGGCAGTCATACGCTGGTCAATGTCATCGCAGGCATTCGTTATGGCGGCGTGGTCGCTGCCACGGGGCTTGCGCATGGGATCGACTTTCCCGCGACGATGTTTCCATTCATTCTGCGCGACATCACCTTGTCGGGCGTCGACAGCGTCATGCAGCCGATGGCGGCGCGCGAAGAGGCGTGGGCGCGCCTCGCGACCGATCTCGACGTAGCGAAGCTGGAGGCGATGGTCGAGGAGATCGGGCTGTCCGATGTGATCGAGCGCGCGCCGCGTATCCTGGCCGGGGAAATTCGCGGCCGAACTGTTGTCGACGTCAATCGCGACTGAAGACCGACTGGCTGATGATGATGGTCGACGGCCGGTCCCGCAATGCGGAGCCGGCCGCCGAATCTTATTGGGCCGTCATGCCGCCATCGACGACCATTTCCGAGCCGGTCATGAAAGCGGCGTCGTCCGAAGCGAGAAAGGCAACCGCGGCGGCGACATCGGCATCGCGTCCGAAGCGGCCGAGCGGGTGCAGTCCGCCTACCGCGACGCGGGCGTCGCTCTCGACGACACCGAGCCGATCGGAGAATCCCGCCACCAGTTCGCTGCCCATCACCGTGTCAATGACGCCGGGGTGGACCGAATTGACGCGGATGCCTTGGCTGGCGAGTTCAATGGCGACCCCCTTGGTGAACAGGCGAACGGCGCCCTTGGACGCATTGTAGCAGCTGGTGTTCGGCGAACCGATCAGCCCGGCGACCGAAGACAGGTTTATGATCGAACCACCGGCGGCCCAAAGGCTGGCCCGTTCCGCGAGAAGAGGGGCCGCATAGCGACAGCCGAGGAATACCCCTTCGACATTGACGGTATGGATGCGCCGCCAATCGTCGAGGGTGGTATCCGCGAGCGATTTCATCAGGAAGAGGCCGGCGTTGTTGACCAATATGTCCAGGCCGCCGAAGCGGTCCTGTGCAAGGGACATGGCGCTTGCCCAATCCGCTTCGCTGACCCGCTCGGGCAAGATCATGCGCCGCATCCTGCGCAAGATCGCCGAAAATGATTTCGGATCGCTCGGCGACACCTCGACCCTCGCCGACCCCAGCCTCGTTGACGGACTGATCGAGGGGCGCAAGAACCGGTAAAAATGCCGCAGCCTCCCGCCAGCATTGGACGGGCCCGATTCGGGCCGTCTCCGCAGAAGGGCTGGGCAGGCCCCCTGCGCCGCAGAGTAGCGGTGAAGATCGGGACATGAATGGAACTGCAATGGCGCGCGTGGGAACTTTCACACGCGCAGACAGTCGCAAACTCAAGAAGTCACCGAACCCGTCAGCGGCGCCGGCGATCATTTGCTCCGGTCCAGTGCCCACGTCATCAGCCAGCTCCGCCGGCATGCTCGACTATCCTGTCGATTTGTCCCTTTATTGCGGCTCGTGGATCGGCTTTCTGCTCACCCTTCGCGCTCGCTGCAAACCTCGAACTTCCGGCTCTGATGCATGAGCCATGGCCCTAAATGCGGACGGTCTATGCCGCCAATTCGGGCATCGGGTAGGGCTCGGCAGTTATAGCCGCTATTTCGAGCTTGCTTCCGAAAGTTACCGGTCCGCTATACGGCCAATGACGGACACTATAGGATGGCTGGCCCACTTCGTAGCCGGGCTCACGGTTCGATCGATGAGGGTGCCGTCGATTTCCAAAGGAAAAATGGTGGACGCACTTTTTTTAGGGCTCGAACCTAGGACCCGCTGATTAAGAGTCATTGGTTCTTCTAAAATATTGATCTTGTGTCTTTTTATTCTTTCCGTTTTCGTTGGGGCCTCCCACACGTAAACGGCAAACAGGCCAAAGGTTTTTAGGTCGTCGGCCCCGTTATTTCTCACACGGTCAGGGCCTGAAATGATAGGGATAGATTGTCCGTATGTCGCAGATTTATTGGCCACATATGGCCAAATGCCTGTGCGGTAAATCGTTCTTCAGATGACCTCAGCCAAGAACTTGAGGTGATAGCGAGCATGGCGATGCTCACCCGTTCGGTAAAGCGCTCCGAGCTCGACCAGCTTTGTTAGATCGCGCGTAGCCGTCGCAGGAGCGGCGCCGGTGATCGTTTGATAGTTGCGAGCACTCAATCCACCTGTGAAGCCATCAGGGCCTTCCGCGAATATGCGTAGGATAGCTTTCTCCTGTCGTTCGTTGATTTGCCCTTGGATGCTGTCGAACAGGCGTGTCTTTCCGATCAAAAAGCGAACCTCGAGCAGGGTGCGTTCCTGCGCTTCCAGCACGATCGCTCCGAACCAGTTCAACCAGTCGTCGATCCCGAGATCGCGGCTCCCTCTATGAAGAGCGGCGTAATAGTCTTTGCGATGCCGATGGATGGTTTTGGCCAGAGCGGTCAGTGTGGGCGCGTTCAGGGCTTGCGCGAGAGCCTTTTCCGCGATCGCTCTCCCGATACGTCCATTGCCGTCCTCAAAGGGGTGGATGCTTTCGAACCAGAGATGAGCAATGCCAGCGCGCAAGACGGGGCCGAGCGGCTTCCTCCCGTCCGGTGCGCTATCGTTGAACCAGGCAATGAAGGCTTTCATCTCCCCCGCGACCTCAGATGAGGGCGGTGCTTCGAAGTGGACGCGCGGCGCATGGAGAGGGCCCGAAACGATCTGCATCGCATCCTCATGCGTTCGATAACGCCCGACGTCGACGATATCGCGCCTGCCGTTCATCAGCATTGCGTGCCAGTTGAACAGAAGCTCGTCGTTCAAGGGCATTGCGTAGCGTTGAAACAGGTCCGCCATGAGCTCGGCGGCGCCCGCCTCGGCATTGCCGACGCGCCGTTTTTCAGCAGTCAGGCCCAAGTGGCGGGCGAGGGACGACTGCACGCTTGCGCGATCCAGAATCTCACCCTCGATCGCTGAGCTCTCGATCGTTTCCTGAGAGATGAGGTCCAGCGTTAAACCCTGCCGCGCTTCCTGATCGACGTGATGTAGTGCGCCGATGACAACGCCGGCTCCCTTTAGGAAACTGGCCTCCACATCCTGGAGGAGGGAAGGGGAATAACGGAATGACGGCCAGTCTGCTTGTTGCCAATTCCACTGCATGATCGATACCGAGCCCTTCTATCGATCACGATAGCGGTATTTTATGATCGATAGAAGCACCTTCTATCGATCATCCGCACTCGGCCCATTGAGCTTCCGAAATCATTTTGTTCCTGTAAGGAGCCCAACCCCACGCCGTAACTGATTACAGGATCGCATCCATTTCATGATTCCCAAGAGCCGTCGCAAGCGAATTTCCAAAGCACCAGTGCTCCCGGCCCAACCAAATAAGAAACGCGGTCCCAAGCCGCGCGCTATCGTGGAGTTTCCCGAGCCGAACTCGACCATGTGGGGCGATCGGGACATATTCCACGAGGCGCTGGCGCTGCATATGGAGCGGCACGGCGACACCGCGTGGCATCTGCATAAAGCGATTATTGGACCAAAGGACCGTATCGACCGGAAGACCATCGTGCATTGGGTCGCTGGCACAAAGGTACCGCGATCCGTTACAAGCCTGGAAATTCTGAGCCGCATCGAGACGCGCTATCGCCTTCCGGCCGGTTACTTCGCCGCCAAGCTTCCGCATACCGGGCGAGCGGGGAGCGGGCATACCAAACTCGGCGAGATGAGTGTGGCGGAACGCCGCCGGATGGCCTGGCATCTGCCCAATGATTTTGACAGGCGCCCCCTTCGCGAGCGCCGCGAGATTTTGGACTGGGTACGGAAGGTCATTATTTCCGGCGCCACCGACTATCGTCGCTATCAGGCCATGGCCATGCGGCAACGTTATGCGCTTCGCTTCCCGGATCTGAACAACATTCGGCCGCAGGTCCCGGTTGAGCCTGCCGAAGAGTTCGACCTCGGCGAACTGGATGACATCGAACTCGAACTCGTGTCGACATCGCGCGATGCCCCGCGAGCGTTGGCGGAGGAAGTCGCACATCTCATTCAATTCAAGACGGCGACGCTTACCGAGATCGGTTATCAGCGCAACGGCGTCTGGAATGAGCAGACCGCGCTTCAAAAAGTCGATCATCTTGGACTGCTATTCGGCGCGCTCGCCGCGTCGCCCGACGGGGCAGTCGCTGGTTTGGGCGTGCCACTCGCCAAGCTCAGCGTCGCTCTGCTGGTTTTTCCTGCCGTCTGGGACTGGTACGTAAGATGGCGAGAGCGGCGGCGCGGCTTCTTTACTATCTGGGAAGTCAACATGGTGCAGCTTGGGTTGGCGATGACCCGCGCGGACACCGGCTGGCTCCGGCAGCGACCGGATCTGGCGCATAGGCTGCGCCAGATCCCCGGGTTGGTGTCGGAAGCGGACATCCAAGCTGCGCAATCGGATTGGGACGGGGTTTGCGAGGCCTTCTACTCTCACGGCATGGTCCGAGCGAAAGAGATTCAGCGTGTCGCAAAGGTCCATCGCGATACGTTCGAACCGATTATGGTCGAGCTGGAGGCGGATAGCCCCATCGGCGAGTATCGGCGGATCGCGGAGGAGATTGTACGGTTGATGCCGTCTGCGGGGCGCTATCCTCGTCCGGCAGCCGAAGCCATGCGTTCGTTGCTCTTGATCCGGCTCGGGCTGCATTTGGGCATCCGACAACGAAACATGCGGGAACTGCTCCTTTGTCCGCGTGGCGGGACTCCGAGGTCGGAGCGCCAGCTTGAAGCGCAGAGGTGCGGCGAACTGCGCTGGAGCACCAAGGAGAAGGGGTGGGAGGTGCTCATCCCCGCTGCGGCCTTCAAGAACGCGAATTCCTCTTTCTTCGCGAAGCGGCCGTATCGGCTGCTGCTGCCGGACGTTGGAGATCTCTATCGCTTTATTGATAGATATATCCGGATACATCGCCCGGTTCTGCTCAACGGTGCTCCGGATCCCGGCAACTTCTTTGTGAAGACGGTAAAATCCACCAGCCGAGAAGCCGCATACAGCCAGTCTGCATTCTATGAAGCATGGCGGCTGACCATTCAGCGCTATGGGATTTTCAACCCCTATACCAAGCGTGGAGCGATTGAGGGATTGTTGCCGCATGGGCCTCATAATGTGCGCGATGTTCTTGCCACGCATATCCTCAAAGAAACCGGATCGTACGAGCAGGCGGGCTATGCAATTCAAGATACCGCAGATGTGGTCGCCCAGCATTACGGGCGGTTTCTGCCGGAGAACAAAATTGCGCTGGCAGCGAAAGTGATCAACCAAGTCTGGGCTGTGGCTTGAGAACAGCAGGGGAGGCGATGGCGGCGGCGTCCGATTTGCGCCTGATATTGGTCGTTTAGATCCTGATTACGCTGTTCCCAAAAGCGGCCATTCACTGGAGGAGACACGAAGCTTTGGTTTCGATGCTTGTGTCCCACTTCAGCGCTTAGCAGCGCGACCAAATGTACCGAGGGGCGCGGCCAGCGAGGCGCGATGGACGCGCCGCCGGGGCCCCGTCGGAGCCGCGATGGGGTGGCAAGGGCCGTAGCGCGGCTAAGGCTGGCTTGCGACGCGCCGGGCCACGCCCAAGGCTGTGCGCTACCCCAGCGCCACGACGGAGGGAAGGGCCGACAAGAGCGCCGCGCGGTTGCGCGCGGGCCGCGTGGGGCCGACGGCCCACCCGCCAGGAGATCGTCACCGAATGGCCAGGACGCCGCAACGCGGCCCGGGGACGGCGCCGCCGCCACCGGCCTAGAGCCCTGGTCGCGTCCTTGGCGCGAGACGCCTGAATGTTGCAGCCGGCGGCTCCATCCATCGATGTGATGATGGCGACCTGGTCGAACGTCTCGCCATCCCCTTTTTCGCATTGGCGCGGATGGGCGCAGCGACATCCCTGGAAATTGTCGGCGCCCGAACTATCTCCCAATCGGATATAATTTGACTTAAAGGCTCCATTGATGCTGTCGGCGAGCGGTCCATATCGCTATCATCGGCCCCTTGAAGGCTGACGCGGATCGCTATCTGGTCATTCGGTGGCGCGTAAAAATAGTGGGGGCGACATGGCACGTCGGGTATTTTTCAGTTTTCACTATGCGCGCGATGTGCGCCGCATTCAGCAAGTTCGGCAGAGCTGGGTCGTCAGGCCCGAGGGCGAAGCGCAGCCCTTCTACGACAAGGCCGAGTTCGAGGAAGCGAAGCGGCGCGCGGGCGGTATCGAAAACTGGATCGAGCAGCAGCTCAAGGGCACGTCGGTGACGGTTGTGCTGTTTGGTGCCCAGACCTATGATCGCCCTTGGGTCAAGCACGAGATCAAGCGCAGCTACGAGCTGGGCAAGGGACTGCTCGCGATCGACCTGTTCGGCGTGAAAGACCCGCAGACGGGTATCGATGTGCCGGGGCGCAATCCGCTCGACCACTGGAGCATCGACCGCGGCGGCATCAAAACCGCTTTTTCGAAAATCTATCCGACCTACAGCTGGGTGGGCGACGACGGGTATCACAATATGCCCGCATGGATCGAGGCGGCCGCCAAGGCAGCGGGCCGCTAGCAATGGCGATTGATCTGTCGACGCTTACCGAAGCCTCCACGCGCTTTCGGGTCCATGTCACCAAGGCCATGGTCGAGGAAGCGCGGACCCGAAACGCCAAGACTGTCTTTCTCTGCCACAGCCACAAGGACGAGCAATATGTCAAAGGCTTCGTCCAGCTGCTGAATGATGCCGGCTGGGACGCCTATGTCGACTGGATGGACCATGACATGCCGCCGCGTCCAAACCGCAAAACCGCCGAGAATATCCAGCGACGGATCAAGCAATCGACCTATTTCATGTTTCTGGCGACGCCCAATGCCATGAAGTCACGCTGGTGCCCTTGGGAAATCGGCTACGCCGATGGCGTCAAGCAATCGGACCGAATCTTCGTCGCCGCGACTAGGGACGGAGGGGGAATCCATGGCAACGAATATCTCGATCTCTATCGAAGGGTGAATTTTTCCGAAGGAAGAAGGCTCAAAGCTTGGCAACCAGGCGACACTGAGCATGGCGTCGAAATCGCATCGCTTTAGGGGAACAATCGTTTTGCCCCTCGCGATCAACGAGAGCCTGATGGTTGCTCGCCTGCGATGGCTTTGACGATCCGCCGCCGCGATTGGGCGCAGGCAAGCAGCGCCGCCGCTTCGCCAGACTGGTCGATCCAATCGAAAAAGCGTTGGGCGCTAAAGCGGGTCGTTGTTCGGTCGCGGCAATTCTGCAGAAAGAGAAACTGCACTTTTTGCAGGGGGTCGGCGGCATAGACACCGAAGGGCGCCGCCACCACCGTCGCGTCGGGAAAGCCAAGCATCGCGATCGCTTGGCTTTCGGTGGCACCTTTCTGGCAACCGATCACATGAACGGGGCCCGCCGCGGCTGCGAGCGCCGCCTCATATTCGAAGTCGCGTAAAAACGGTTGGCCGACGAGCTCGCGCGCCGCGGCAATTGTTAAAGCCGCCGGGATCGCGTGGACCGCGAACAGCACGGCTTTTCCCGCGACCGGTAATTCGACGCGGTTTCCCGCGCGCTTGCCACCAGGCCGCGCGGCAAAACAGTCGGCGAGCGTGTCGACCATTAGCGCCTGGCGATCGCGAAAGTTGAGACTGCTCCACTGCAGCGCCTCGCCGGTGTGGAACTTGCCCTTGCGCGCCTCGCGCACGCCCAAGCGCGCGAGTGATTGAACTGCGTCGAAGACGGCTTCGCGAATCCGCTCGAGGGCGTCGTCGCGGGTTCGTACCGAACCGCCACGAAAGAAGTTCTGGGTCTGGAGATACTCTCGGAACCGCGCATTGCGCGCGATCTGCGAAGGATCTTTAGGATTGTCGGCGATGTCGGGGAGCGCAACGAGGCGAACCTTGCCCGCCGTCGTTGCCACGCCGCGCATCAATTCGGCATGGCAGATGCCGATATCCGATGCTCCCGCCGCCCAGCCGGCGTTCCCATTGCTCAGCACAACGACGATGTCGGCTTCGTCGACCTGACCGAGGCAAATGTCGATCGAATCGCCCGCGGCGTCGCCGGGCGGGGCATCCTCGTTGATCCAAACCTCGAACATCGGTTTCCCGAAGAGGCGCACGGCTTCGAGTTCGCGCTTCGCTGCGCGGCGCAAATCGCTGAGCGGCGACCCGCCCTCGGGAAACGGGTCGTTGCAGCGGCTCGATATCATCACGCGAAGCTTTTTGTCGGGCATCTACGACTCCATGTTAGGATCAGCGGGGCGGCGGATGGCGGACAACGAAATTCTTCTGTTTCGACAAATAGGGCGCGACGCCTTGCGTCGCGGGATCGAACAGGCGGGGCTTGTGCTTCTTCTCCCATTCCTGCGCGCGCACCTTGTCGATGTCGGCGGGCGGATATGTCAGCTCGACGATCGTCTTTGCGCCGGCGCGCGCCACCGCCAGATATTCGAATGTTTCGCGGTCGGGATTTTCATGCTTGCCGTCGCCCGAAAAGACGTAGTGCTCGGCCGGGAACATCGCAAAGCATTCGGCGCTGTTGTTTCGGTCGCTGCCGTGATGCGGCACCTTGAAAATGTTGACCGACAAGGGTTGCGACTTGCTGGCGAGACCGAAGGCTGCGGCCGCTTCCATCATCTTGTCGCCGCGTGCGTCGCCGGTGAGAAGGAATCGCTTTTTCTCCTTTTCGACGAGGAGGACAATGCTCGACAAATTGGCGACCGACGTGTCGGTGAAGCTCGCGAGCAGCGATGCAGGGGTCGCTTGGCCCTTGTTCCGCGCCTTGAGCCAGGCTGCGAAATCCTTTCGCAAAGCGTCGAGTTCGGTCTTTCGCGGGCCGAGAAGCCGGATCGACAGCCCGTCGATGTCGAGCGGCGCGGCGCTATGCGCCTCGATCGCTTTACCCTTAAATTCGGGGTTAATCGCGATGCCGAGCGCCTTGGCCTGGGTAAGCAAATTATAGCCTTGGGCAATGCTCGCAAGCACCATTCCGAGGTCCTCGGCGCCCTCCTTCGTGGCCTCGGGCGCTATGGCGCCGAGGCTGGCGATGATGGCATCGCCCGCCCCGGCGAGCGCGGCAACGTCACCGCTTTTGGTGTCGACGAGACTCAGAAAGCTGTTGTGCCACAGGCGATCGACCCGAAAATCGGGCTTATGCGTGCCCCCCTGCGCCGCGATATCGTCGAAGAGCGCCTCGATGCCGTTGATATGGTCATCATCGATGTGGCTAACGATTATGAGGTCGATGACGAGCGGATCGGACTTGCCGATCGCGCCTTCGGCGATCCGCTCCTTGCGTAGTTCGAGCAAGCGCGGCTTGAGCGACTGTTTGTAAACGCCAGCGGGACCGCCGTCGATCAGGATCAGGCGCTTATGTCCATTCTCCTCATGGTGGAGGAGCAGGCAATCGCCCTTGGCGGCAGGCAGGACCTCGAGTTCCATATTTTCCCCCTCTCCCTTTTCGCAACCGCAACCTCACCACCCTAGACCCGCTGCATTGCGCGCAAGATATCGAGCATGCCCGCCCCCTGGAAACTGCGCTCGCGTCCGAGATCGGTGCAGCTTTCGCACAGGATCGCCTTGATCTCGGCGGCGCGGCCGAGGAACTCGGGGTTGCGCGCCATCAGCATCGCCGCCGCGCCGCTGACGTGCGGCGCGGCCATGCTCGTGCCGCTGAGAGCGTCCTCGCTCGGGCCGGGGATCATGCTCCATATTTTCTCCCCGGGCGCGACCAGATCAGGTTTCTGGCGACCGTCGCCCGTGGGCCCGCGGCTCGAGAAGAAGCTGACGCCATAGCTGTGGGGCGAGGTGCGATGCGTTGCACCGACGGTGATCACCGCCTCGGCGTTGCCCGGGTCGGTGATACTCGACGGTGCGTAGGATTCGAACGCGCCGCCATCGCTAAGATGGTAACTTTGAAAGCCGTGATTGCCGGCGGCCGCAACGACGACCACACCCGAAGCAACGAGCTTGCTCGCCTCTTCGCAAACAGGGGTTCGGCCGCATGCATAATTACGCACATCGTGGCGAATCGAGAGGCTGATATTGGCGCCATGAATTTCGGTGTGATAGGATCTTGCGTTGAGATAACGGATGAACTGCAAGGCGCCGACGAGCGCAAATTCGCTATCGCCGCCGCCTCCGGTCACGACACGGAAATCATAGAGACGGATATCGGGACACACCCCGCGCTGCGCAGTCGGTGCCCCGCCTGCGAAGTCGGCCGCATCCCAGCCGCCGCCGATGATCCCCGCGACATGCGTACCGTGCGGGTGCGCCGGCACGCCGGGCGAGGCCTCGAGAACATATTTCTCGGCGCGCATCCAGTCGATGGGCCTACGCTCGCGTGCGTCCTGCGCGAGCGATAACAGATCTTTTATGACCAAGCCGAGCGGCAGGCCGCTGCTTTCGGCGAGGAACTGCGCATTGTCGCGGAGGATGTCGCCATTATAAAGATGATCGACGAGCACGGCGCGGCGAAGCTGCGTAAAATCATAGGTGGCAACGACCCGGCTGTTTGGCGGATCGCGCAAATCCTTGAAGGCGGGATGGCTCGCATCGATCCCCGTGTCGAGGACCGCCCAGGCAAGCCGCTCGCAGTTCACAGAAAAAAGCGTCGCGGCCGCGTCGCCCTTGATCGCCGGCACCGAGCGGTCGATCGCGAGCTCGACCGGGCGGTTCAGCGATACCGCGAATATATCATAATCGCTGCCTAGGCCGATGGGGCGCAGCCGCACCAGATGCTCGCCAATCTCGCCGGCAAGCGCCGCGATCGCCTCAATGTCGGCGCGGCGATAAAAGTCGGCGGGCGTCCCGATTTCGGCAGCGTCGGCGGCCTCGGCGCCTTCGGCCCATAGCAGCGATGCCAGCACGCGCAGCGTCGCGGCGAGACGTTCGATCCCGGGAGGCGTCTCGATGGTCGCGCTTGCCCAACCGCGTCTGCGGCGCAGCTCGTGCAGTTGCCGCGCGACGCGCTCCTCCACGCGCGCTGCGACACCATCGTCGGCAGCGAGACCAAGCGACCGTGCCCAGCGGGTGAAAGGCAGCAGCGAATAGGCAAGTTCCTTGATGCGCAGGCGGGCCGCCACAAGACCTTCGACGAAGGACAGGCCGTAGCCGAGCCGATGGCCGGCGTCGCCGAAGCCGGGGCGCTCGGGCGTATCGTAAAGTCGCGCGGCGATGCGCGCCGCGACAAGCCCGGTGGGCGTGTCGCGATAGGCCTCGACCAGGAGATCGAGCGCTTCGCCTGGCGCCCCGGCATAGCCCGCCCAGACGTCGCTGCGGACCGGCGAATCCTGCACGAGACGCCCATCAGCGTCGGGACCAAGAACGAGGCTGTTGACCACCTCGCGACCCAGAATGATCATGTCCCCTCCCGTCACGGCCGCGCGAGCATCGATGCGGCGCGAACACGCGACACGCCGAACATGCTCGAAGGTGCGAGGGCCGTACCCGGCTGTCAAACATTATCGCATCGGCTTTGGTAAGGATTGCCGGGGCGGGCGCACGCTACCGATAAATAGCATATCGGGGAAGATTGCGCTTTGCAGCGCGCGGCCATGAGCTATCGTGCCGGTCTCGAAAATCAGGGAGAGGGCCTGTGGAGGGCAAGCGGCCGCGTAACGTCATTGTCTGCTGCGACGGCACGTCGAACCAGCCGGCAAAACACCAAACCAATGTCGCACGCCTGGTCTACGCACTCGAAAAGGACTTCGAGACGCAGCATGTCTATTATCAGCCGGGCCTTGGAACGCGCGCGTCGCCCGGTTTCCCGCTTCCCGTCGGCAATTTTCTGGCGCGGGTTGGGGGCATGGCGTTCGGCTATGGGATCAAAGACGACCTGCGCGACGCCTATGTGTTCATCATGAACCATTGGCGGCCAGGCGACCAGCTCTTCCTGTTCGGATTCAGCCGCGGCGCCTATACCGTCCGTATCCTCGCTGCCCTGCTCTCCACTTACGGCGTTCCGATGCCCGGCAACGAGGCGCTTCTACCCTATGCGATCAAGATGTTCTGGCGCGCCAATGGGGCCGAAGGCGCAGCGTTCGACACGGTCATGACGCTCGCTAGGCGTTTCAAGGCCAATCTCTCGATGGCCGAATGCAAGCCCCATTTTGTTGGCGTTTGGGATACGGTGAGTTCGGTCGGCTGGATCGGAACACCCGTGGCGCTACCCTATACGGGCGCCAATCCGGATATCGCGCATATCCGGCATGCGATTGCGCTCGACGAGAAGCGGGCCTTTTTCAGGACAAACCGCTTCCGCCCGCACGCCCGGCAGGATTGTGCGGAAATGTGGTTTCCGGGCGATCATTGCGACGTCGGCGGGGGTCATGCCGAATCGGCATCCGGCCTCAGCAAATATTCGCTCCGCTGGATGGCCGACGAAGCCGCGGCGAAAGGGCTTGGCATCGATAAAGACCGCCTTGCCGACATACTCGGCGAGAGCGAGGGGAGCCATTTCACGCCCGCCTCGCCGAAGGCTGAAATTCACCGCATGCCCTTCTATTGGTGGCCGGCAGAATTTCTTCCCAAGAAGCGCTGGGACAACAAGACCCAGCGAACGACACGCCGCCTCAATCTTTTCCGTCGCCGGCGCCCACCGAAAAACGCGCTGATCCATCCCGTCGCGTGGGATATCGACGGCTATGCCGAACGCCATCTAAAGGACTTCCGTCGTCCAGAGGCGCCGCAATGATGCGGTTGGCATGCGTTCCCTTTTGACGCGAGGAGAGACCGCAATGAGCCATTACGAACTCGCCATTCTCGGTTCGCCCACCGAGGCCGAGCGAGCTGCGCTTGTCCGCGCGATTGCCACGCTCGTCGGCGATTTCGGGATAGAAATCGGTCGCGAGCTGATCCTTCACGACGGCGCTAGCGTGGCCGGGCGCAACCCCCGCGCCGCCTTCGTTGCTGCCTATTTCGGGGGCGTCCCCGCAAGCGATGTCGAAGCGGCGCGGATGCTCGTTGCGCAAAGCGCGCCCGTGATCCCGACCGTGGGGCCAACCCAGGAATTTGGCACCTGCATTCCCGATTTCCTCCAGTCGGCGAACGGGCTTCGCCGGCGGGGTGACGACGAACCGATGCGCGAGCTCGCAGCAGCGCTCCTCGAATGCATCGGCCTGCTTCGTCAGCAGCGGCGTGTCTTCGTGAGCTACCGCCGTACCGAGGCGCGCGCCGCAGCGCTGCAACTCCATGACCTGTTGTCGGCACGCGGGTTCGACGTCTTTCTCGACACGCACGACATTCGACCCGGCGATCCCTTCCAGGAAGTGTTGTGGCACCGCCTTGTCGACTCGGATGTCATGGTCATGCTCGACACACCGACCTATTTCGAGAGCCGCTGGACCCGGCAGGAAATTGGCCGTGCCCGTGCCAAGGAAATCCATGTCCTCCGTGTCATATGGCCAGGGCTCGAGCCGAACCGCATGACGGACCTTGCCGAGACGGTCTACCTCGATGCTGACGAACTGACGGGTTCCGACGGTCCGATCGTCGATACCGCCGCCGATGCGATCTTGCTGCGGGTCGAGGATTTGCGCAGCCGGAGCATTGCCGCGCGCTTCATGTCGATCACTGGCAAGCTCAGGGCCGACATTGTGAAGATTGGGGCCGAGGTGGAGGGAATCGGCGCGCATCGGGCAATCGCGGTGCGCCTGCTCGATCAACGCAAGGTCTGGGCCTATCCGATCGTCGGAATCCCGACCGCTGAAATTTTGAACGATGTGGTAGAAAAGGCGCGGCGCGCCGAGCAGCAGGGCATACCGGTGCTCGTTTACGACCATATTGGAATCCGGCAGGCCTGGACGGCGCATCTGAAGTGGCTCGACGAACAGATTGCGGCCGTGCGCGCGATCAAGGTGTCCGACGCCGGTTGGGAACTGGCAGGATGGGAGGCTTGAAAATGGACGCAATTTTCCTGTCCGCCGGCGTCCCCGATCCGCGGCGCGGTCCCGAATATGCCGCGACCGCCGACACGGTGGCGATTACCGCCGCGGTCTCGGCGCTAGTCTATGTCACGCTCGGACGCCGTCCGCTGATCTGGGGCGGCCATCCTGCGATCACGCCGATGATCTGGGTCATCGCCGAAGACTTGGACCTCGATTACGGACGTTGGGTCGGGCTCTATCAGTCACGCCATTTCAAAGACCAGTTTCCGCAAGACAACGCACGGTTCGGCAATGTCACGCTCACCGACGATATCGCCGGCGATCGCGCGCAAAGCTTGCTGCATATGCGTCGACGGATGTTCAGCGAGCATCGCTTCGCCGCCGCCGTCTTCATCGGCGGCATGAGCGGGATCATCGACGAATATGACCTGTTCCGGGAGCTTCAGCCAGAGGCCGCGATTATCCCGGTGGTCTCGACCGGCGGCGCCACGATCGAAGTCGGCAAGCGGCTCGATGCGTTCGCACCCGATCTCGCCGACGATCCCGACTATGTCGCGCTCTTTCACCGCCACCTGGGCATTTCGGCCAGGGAGCGGCGTTTCGACACCCCGGATGCGCAACCGCGCGCTATCGAAGCGCGCTATTGGCGGCCGCCGGAATGAACCGCGAGCCGTCCCCGCTTTCTACGGCTGACGACCGGGCACGGGTCAGTCCGAACCGCCATATCGCATCAGGATTTTTTCCTCGTCGCCGTCGCCAACCACCAACGACCAGTCCGAAAAGCCGAGCCATCCATCGGGCAGCGATGTGGCGGCCTGCATGCCGCTGGCGAGGTCGATCGTGGCTCGGCCAATCCCGCGCTCGAACGGAGCGATGACGAAGCAAGAATGGCCCGCCACGAGGAGTTGCCCCTTGAAAGACTGCCCGATATAGGGGCTGGCCGCTGCGGCGACGGGATCCACGCGCACGGCCACAGGGGGCAGCAATGCGACGGGTTCGCTGTCACTTGGAAGCTGAAGAAACGGCCCGCTCTGATCGGGACGGTCGAAAACGGGTTCCCAGCGATCCGGCGCCCGGCCATCGCCTGCCGCCGCTCCGACGCAGAGCGCGAGCCAGCGCCCGCCAGCATAATCGGACCGAACATAAAATTGTCCCGGTTTTAGCGCGGCGGGATAAACGACGCCGACAATTCCTCGCAGCATCGCTCGATCTCCCTAGCGCTGCAGCGGCCGGATGAAGGCCGCCCAAAACATCTCCGACGCCCCCTCGAAAGTGAGCTTCGCGGCGGGGTCACGGCCGACGTTCATACTCATCGCGCGAAGAAAGCAGCTTTGATCGTCGGCCTCGACATGGAGGCATTCGCTAAAGCTGTTGGTATCGCTCGTCTGGCCTTCGAGGAAATGAATTGCCCGGCCCAGCATGCCGCCCATGAAAATCGTGCAGCGCGCCGCCGCCGCGCCATCGCGATAAATCGTCGCAAAAAACCGATCGGCATCGATACGGCGGACACTTCCCTCGATTCCCTGATTGCGCCGTCCTAGTTCGTCGAGCGATGTTTCGAAAAACCGCACCATATAATCGAAGGCACGGTGCAGGAACTCATCCTTGTCGCGGTCGGAAAATGTCTTGGCGAGTGCCAGATTACTCGACCGCGGCGCCTCGGGCACGACGGCGCTTCTCCCCGACGGCAAAACCGACCGCATCGCCGGGCTTTCACGTGTAGCCATTTGCGGCGCAAGCGACGCCGCCGCGGTGCGAATGGCGTTGGCAACCTCGAGAAATGCCTGGTCACGGTCAGGCCAGAGCGTCACCGGCTTGCCATCGGTGGGAACGGCAAGGAGCTTGCCGAACGGCGCATGTTTCCAATCGCAGGCCCGTAGAATGACGGGAAGCACCACGGCTTCGCCTGCTTCGTGGCGCTCCATGGCGCGCATCATCTCGACTTCGTAGCAATAATCCGAGGCGAGAAAATCAGGGCTCACGAGAAGGAGAAGGATATCATCCTCTTCGACATGCGCGCCGATGACCTTGTCGAACGCGGTTCCCGGCTCGATCTTCCGATCATGCCATGTCTCGATGATGCCCTGACGTTGGAGCATCGCCAGTTGCGTCTGCAACTCGTCGCGCAACGCCTCGTCGCGATGGGAATAGGAAAAGAACAGCGTCGCCACGTGCAAAACTCCTTTCCCCGGCCTTTAGCGTTCCGTATCTGTTCCAACAAGCAGGATATAAAAACCCCCATTCCAGTTCACGAGAAGTGCCTGCGCTGGAAACTGGCAGTCAGGGACACGACAAAACCGCGTTCGGAATTATCGTCGACGGATCGACGCTTGTGAAGCTGGGGTGGAATCGCACGCCCTCGGCCGAATTAGCGTCCGCCACAGTGGCCGGCCCCGCGACGACGGTGCTAATCATGGTCAGGGACAGCAAACGCTTTACCAAATCCTGAGGCTGGGGGTTCGGACGATTTCTCAGCTGCTAGCCTACCGATGAGGCCCAGTACCAAGCCTGCTCCGCCTATCACGAAGTTAAGGTGTCCGACCGGGACTGGGTGTTTACTCGCTATAGTGAATAGTCAGAGCGTCGATGTTGATGTGGCTCCGGGCGGATCGTTGTCACCTGTCGCTGGCCAAGCGTCTACGAGCGCAGCCGTCCGCTTTACGCGACCGCTGCCACCCGCCAGTCCAAAATCGGCCATGGGCGTACCTTAGGGCGGCAGGCTGCAGAGTGAAGAGTGCAGCGTTTTGTTTGAGCACCAAATTGGAATGCTGATCGAGAGGAGTCGCTTGGCCTACGTTTCGTCGGCTTCCGCAAACAACTCCTCGAAGGGCGCGATGACTTGCTCTTGTGTTTGTGGCTGCCGGAGAATGGCAAGTGCTGCGATCTCAGCACCGAAGCGCTTGCGCGCCGCAGCAAGATCGACGTCGCGCTGCAGGTTCAGCCAGAGGTCGGGCGTCGTCCCAAGTACATGACCCAAGCGGAGCGCCATCGGCGCGGTGACGGCGCGCTTGTCATTGAGGAGTTCATTGACGCTCAGGCGCGAAACGCCGAGCGCCGAAGCGAGTTCATCCTGCTTGACGCCGCCCATTTCGAGAATGTGCTTGCGCAAGACAGTGCCGACGGACTCAACTTCGGCTTCGCTCGACATGAAAACTCCTGGTCTAGAAACGCTCGAGGCTGGGGTTGACGATGCGGTCAAGCTCGTCGTCCCATTCGAAACTGATCGCCCACCGGCCATGAACCGGCGCGGCGAACCGGCCGTCCTTCAAAAGGGCGACCTTGGTGAAGACGCCGATGTCGGACCAACTGGCGGCGGCCGTCAGCAGGCGCATAAGGCGGTGCGCGTTCCGGACGACCGGCAAAGGCAGTTCGGGACACGCGGCGGTGGTAAAGATGCGCGCAAGGCGCGGGTCGGGGATATCCATATTCATTCACTCCAGGGACCTGATTGATCGATGCGCGGCAAAGCGCTTGGCGATCCAGGGCTAGAGGTGGCGAGACGCCGGTATGGATGTCGAAGATTCGGATACGTTCGAATGTGTTTCGCCCGTCCGGTCGGGCAACGGCGCGTACAAGACGATGCTGTCCAATGACGAGCGCGACCTGTTCGAAAATGTCGCGAACGAATGCTTCGATCGTTTCGGCCGAGCGATCGCCCATCTTGCTGATGCGCGCGAGGACATTGTCAAACAGCCGCTCGGTCAGGCGGAGATCTAGACCCATCCGCTGGATCATGCCGAACGACTTAAGCGGCGGCGCCGGCTTGCGCAGCGCCGAGCGGGTCGTCTGATTGACGGCGACCTGGCGATTGAGGAAGTTGCTCAGATAATAGATGGACCAAACCCGCGGGGCGCCCATCCTCGCCTGCACGCCGATCGCCGCCGGATCGACCGCGTTCAGCGCGGTCTCGCGAAAGTCATTCCAGGATTGTTCGCGTTCGGCAAAAACCGACTTGCGTAGCTCCGCCGGTTTGCTGCCGTCACTTGCGGGGGAGGAATTGTCTACATCCGAACCGACCGGTGCGGCGGTCTCGTCGCTTGGAAGCGGCGGTTTGCAAAGGTAGCGATATCCGCTGACACCGTGGGTCTCGGCTTGACGCAGTAGTGGTAAACGCGGGTTCGACGCATTGCACCGCGCCAACAATGAGACCATTTCTGGCGGCGCTTGCAGCGACGTCGACCAAAGGGTCATTCCCTTGATGCTTGTTGCAGCCGAGCAGGCTTCGGCAACCTCGCGCGCCCTCTCAAGCAGCGCCGACGATGCCGAGTGCTGTCCGTCGCAAACATGGCGAAGCGCCTCGGACGTCCCCAGCATCCTGTTATGACCATCGCAGATATGGTGAATCCGTTCGGTCGCTTTGGTATAGGCGAATGCGCTGGAGCGCGCCCGTTCCAGCGGGTCCTTGAACATCGGCATGAGGAGACGCGACCCGAAGTTGGCAGCTTCCGCCGCCGCCATCTGCGATTCTGTCAACGGCTCGCGCCGTCCCAGCATCTCGCGAAGAATGCTGCGCGCTGTCTTGGCGCTTTCCGCCGGTTCGGATTGTCGCGCGACGTCTTTGGCGAACCCCGCCGTATGCGATGGGTCGTGCGCCACCGGCTCGCGAGAGGAATCGCCTCTGGGCCGCGACGCCGCGATTTCCTTCGCCTTCGCCAAGGCGGCGTCCTCTGTTGCAGAGTCGGGAAAGGCGGTGGGTGACGTCATTTGTATGCTTGTAATGTATAGGATTACGTTTGTCAAGCGGAATCGCTTCGCTGCCAGTCATGGCTTACCATGCTCAAATGGAACCAGGCCTGAACGAAGGTCGGGATTGCCTCAATTTTCCGCTGGCGGCGCGAACCCCCATTGGCGCAGCCGCCTCGCCCGGAGCGGAGACTTGGCGGCGATACGGCCGAGCGCCTGTTCTACCGTGGCCCGGATCTCAGGACGGTCATGTTCGTGGCCACGCGCCATCTGAAGCGCCGTTCGGACAAGGAGAGAGAGGTCGGATCCTTCGGTTCCCTCGAACATCGCCTGATAGGCATCCACGTCAATGCCGGCGAGCAGGGCGAGATCATCATCCTGCCAGGCGCGGCCGTGCGCGATGTCAAGAATGACGGCCTTCGGATCGCGTTCGTCCCGGAACGTCGCGAGCCGCTGCGCGAGCGCCGCGGCGAGCGCCGGATCGGCGGGTTGGTCGGCCGGGAAATGATGATTGAGAATGTTGAAGAAATCGGGATTCTCGGGCTGCGCATCGACATAGGCCTTGGCAATCGCGTCGGCCTGCTGTCCGCGTCCCTGCTCGCGGAGGAAGGCGATCGTGCCATTGATGTTGATCGAGTCTGTAATCGCGAGACTTTCGTGCGCCGCCTTTTCGATGGCGTCGATAACGAAAGCGTCATCCTCGACGAGCGACTCCCTATAGCGTTCCCATGCCTTCGACAGAGGGTTGATGCGGCTGTTGCGCTGCAACTCCTCGTGTAGCTTCGCCGCTTCCGTCCGCAGCCGCTCGGCATCGAAATAGCCCGCCGCGGCGGCATCGAAGATGGCCACATCGAAATCGTCGCTCGCATTGTAGGGCAGGTTCGAGAGTTGGTCGCGCCAGCGTATGAACGCCTCGTCGGGGCCGTTCTCGCGCTCCATCATGGCAGCATGGAGCGAATTATAACCCAGCAGAAACTCCAGCGATGGTGCCTGGCCCGGCTCATAGACGGACCAGCCGCCGAGGAGACAGGCGACGATGCCCTGCGAGATTATGCGCTCGGGCGCGCCGGGAAGCAGGTCGACGAGTTGCAACGCGATCCGCTCGATCTTCTTGATCACCCGGATATTGGTGATTCCGAGCGTAATCACGCCCCGGCGGAGTTCGTCGCTGATCGCGCCATCGCCCGGGATCGCAATTGCCGCGGCCTCGGCCGGCGAGGGCGCGAATATGACGGCGGTGTCGACCACCTTTTCGAGCAGGCGCTGGAACTGATCGAGATCCAAATCTCCCATTGCCCCATCGTTGAGGAGCAGCACGATCTGGCAATTGCGCTGTTCCTTTAGGAAGGAGATCAGTCCCAGCAGGTCGCGCGGAGACAATCCGGCGCCGGCACGTTCGAGATCGTCAATGCAGATGAGTTGATCGCGCACGAGAAAAAAGGCCGAACGCGCGAGCATGTTGCCGATCTCGCCAAAACCGACGGGGCCGAGCGCGGCGCCGAGCCAGCCTCGCGATTTGCGGACAAGGGATTTCCCCGCTTCGAACAGGTCGGCGAGGCTTTCGCTATCCGGACCGCTTATCGCCTTATCCGGTGAAACCCGGCCTTCGAAAATCGCGTGCCGGACCTCGTCGAGCGAGTTCAGTCCGAAGAGTGAGACATAGGAATATTTCTTGGCGTGGAGTTTGCCGCCGGTTTGCGTCTCGCCGAGAATCTGAAGCCAGGCATAGGTCTTCCCGACGCCCCAGCGGCCTTTGATGCAGAGCACCTCGGCCTTCTCGCTCTCGAGAAAGCGCCGAATCTCCTTGATGACGAGCGTAGCAGACATTGTTCCTGTTTATTCACACGATCCGCACCGCCGCTGCAATCGCGACGTCAGCTTTCGCCGATTTCGAACTAAAACTTGTCAGTCCGAAATCGGCCATCACCTCATTATTATTTGTCGACACGAACGTTGGCTTCTTGCCCTACTACCCTGAGGGCAGCAGGACCACAGCCCGTCAAACACTGTTCCAAACGGCTCAAAACTGGCGCTGGAAACTCTCAACGCTACTCGTCCACCGTGACAGTTTAAGTGCCGCCGCGTTGCGCATCTCGCAACGCCGCTCTCCGCTTGAGCAATAACGCTGCGCTCCGCTGCGCTCATAGATTGGGCCCGAAATTCAGGAGGGCAGCTTTGATGAGATATGCGATGTCAGCGGTGGGGGTGGCGATTCTGGCGAGCGGCACGGCGCAGGCGCAGACCGAAACGCGTCCGGACCCCGACAACGAGATCATCGTTACCGGAACGCGCGCGTCGGGCCGTGCGGCGCTCGAATCGTCGGCGCCGGTCGATGTTGTCAGCGGTGACACGATCGCCGACACGGGCTTCCCCGATCTGGGCCGTGCGTTGAACTTTCTGCAGCCATCGGTCAATTTTGCGCGCGCGGCAACGACCGCTACCGCGGCCAATACGAAGCCGGTCACGTTGCGCGGCCTGTCGCCCGACCAGACGCTGGTGCTCGTCAACGGCAAGCGGCGCCATGCCAACGCGGTTCTGAACGTCAATAACAGCATCGGACGCGGGTCGGCGGCAGTTGACCTCGACACCATCCCCGAAAGCGCGATTGAGCGGATCGAGATCCTGCGCGATGGCGCTGCTGCGCAATATGGGTCCGATGCGATCGCCGGGGTCGTCAATATCATCCTCAAGTCCAACGCCAGCGGCGCGAGCGCCGAGTTGTTCGGCAGCGTCACCGAGGAAGGAGATGGCGAAACGGGCCTTGCGAGCGCGAGCGCCGGCCTCGCGCTCGGCGACGGCGGGCATCTCACTGTCAGCGTATCGGCGCGTGCGCAACGTCCCACCAATCGTGCCTTCGTCGATCAGCGGTTCAACCGTGTCACCTATCGCATCGGCGACCCCAAGGCGTCGGTTGCGAGCCTCGCATTGGATACCGCGCTGCCCCTTGGCAACGCGGCCGAAATCTATGGTTTCGGGACATTGACGCGCAAGATTTCGAACAATGGCGCGGGCTTCCGGGTCCCGGGCTTTTCACCGATCTATCCGGACGGCTTCCTCCCCATCATCGAACCGCGGATATGGGACGTCGGGGGCACCGTCGGTGTTCGCGGCGACATCGGCGCTCTGAAGGCCGATCTCAGTCAGAGCTTCGGTTCGAACGAGGCCGATTTCAGCGTCTTCGATACTGCCAACGTCTCGCTGGGCCTCGCCAGCCCGACCCGCTTTAATTCGGGCGGGGTGACCTATCGCCAATATGTCACCGACTTCACGCTCTCGCTGCCGCTCGACGGCGTGCTCGCAGGCGGGAATATCGCGGCAGGGGGACAGTATCGGCATGAATCATACAAGATCAGAAGCGGCGATCCCAATGCCTATTTCGGTACCGGCGCCGATGGTTTTGCGGGGTTCAACCCCCGTAACCCGACGAACGAGAGCCGCAACGCCTGGGCCGCTTTCCTCGATCTCGAACTGCGGCCGGTGGAACAGTTGCTGCTCGGCGGCGCGATCCGCTACGATGATTATGGCGATTTCGGCGGCAAGACGACCTGGCGCGCAACCTCCCGCCTCGAACTGATGGAAGGCGCGGCGATCCGCGCGACTTATGGAACGGGTTTCAAGGCGCCATCGCTGCAGCAGCAGTATTTCAGCGCGGTGCAGGGCGCGCTCAGTGCCGGGCGGCTCGTCACCGTCGGGACGCTGCCGGTCGGGGACCCCGTCGCGCGCGCGCTTGGCGCGAGCGACCTGAAGCCCGAACGGTCGCGCAATTTCACTGCAGGCCTTGTCGTCGGTCCGATCGACGGTTTTTCCTTTACCGCTGATTATTTCCGGATCCGGATCAAGGACCGTATCGCGCTCAGTGAACAGCTCGGCGGCGCGGCGGTTGTGAATATTCTGACCGCGGCGGGTATCACCAATTTCCAGCAGGTCCGCTTCTTCACCAACGCGATCGACACCACGACGCGCGGCGTCGAGCTGACAGCACGGTGGCAGGGGGACTTGGCCCCCGACACGCAACTGTCGCTGACCGCGGGCTATGGCTGGTTCAAGAGCCGGCTCGACACGCTGCGGCCCAACCCGGTCCTGCCCGCGCTGCCGCTGCTCAACATGAAGTCGATCCTGTTCGTGACCGAGGCGCAGCCGAAGTCGAAATTCACCTTTCAGGGCAGTCTGACGCACGGTGCTTTCGACGTCGGGGTCAATGTAGCCGCCTTTGGTACCTACACCTCGCAGCCGCTGACCGCAGTGCAGACCTTCGGCGGCAAGGAGACAGTCGATGTGTCGATGGGCTACAAGATATTCGATGGCGTGCGCGTGGGCCTGGGGGTCCAGAATCTGTTCGACGCACGGCCCGACACGATCGACGATCAGGTGCTGGCGATCGCCGCGACCGGCGGGAGCTTTCCGACCGGCGAGGAAACGCCGATCGGACTCAACGGGCGCACCTGGTATGCCCGGCTGACGGCGCGCTTCTGATGTTCGGGCGGCGCCAGCTTCTCGCCGGGGCGGCATCGCTCGCCGCAACCCGGTTCCTCGCGGCAGCACGCGCGGCGCCGGCGGATCATGTTCCGCACCTGTCTGCCGACCCCTTTGCCCTTGGCGTCGCGTCGGGCGAGCCGGCGACCGACGGTTTCGTTCTGTGGACGCGGGCGTTGGGGCTAATCGGCGATACCCGCCTCGGCTATGAAATCGCCAGCGACGAGGGCTTTCGTAGCATCGTCCGTTCGGGCCGGGTCGATGCGCCGGCGGCGCGCGGCGGCGCGGCGCATCTGGAGGTGCGGGGGTTGCCGCCGGGTCGACCTTTCTTCTATCGCTTCCATCTCGGCGATGCTGTCAGCCGCATCGGCCGGACCGCGACGATGGCGGCTGATCCGCAGCAGCTTCGCCTTGCGCTCACTTCGTGCCAGCATTGGGAACATGGCTGGTTCAGCGCCTATCGCGACATGATCGAGCAAGGCGTCGAAGCGGTGCTGCAGGTTGGCGATTATATCTATGAGAAATCCTTCGGAAGCGGTCCCGACGTTCGTTCGTTCGGTGTGCCCGATCCGCAGACGCTGGGCGATTATCGCGCTCGCCACGCTCTCTATCGCACCGATGCGGATCTCGCCGCAGCGCACGCCGCGATGCCCTTCATCGTCGCCTTCGACGATCATGAGGTCGAAAATGATTATGTCGGCGAGCATGGCGGTGTGACCGCCGAACGCACCGCCTTTCTGCGCCGCCGGGCTGCGGCTTGGCAGGCCTATTTCGAACATATGCCGCTGCGTCCGTCGGCCCTGCTCAGTAACGGCGGACTCCAGCTCTATCGTCGGTTCCGCTGGGGCCGGCTTGCGACGGTCCATATGCTCGATACCCGGCAGCATCGCAGTATCCAGCCCTGTTCGGATACAAAGCGCGGCGGACAGGTCGTGCGGGATTGCGCCGCCGTCGATGACGCCGCTGCGACGGTGCTGGGCGCGCAGCAGGAGGCTTGGCTCGACGCCGGACTGATGCGCGAGACGGCCGGGTGGAGTCTGATCGCTCAGCAGACGCTTTTCGCGCGCCTTGCGCTGCCGCAGGGACCCGACGCCCGCTGGTCCGACATGTGGGACGGCTACGAGGCGGCCCGGATGCGCGCGCTTGCGAGCCTGTCGCGTCCGGCGGTTCGCAACGCCGTGGTGCTGGGCGGCGACGTCCATTCCTTCTGGCTGAACAATATCCTCGCCGACTTCGACGATCCACAATCGAAGGTCGTGGCGAGCGAGGTGGTGACAAGTTGTCTCGCCTCGCGAAGTGGTCCGGCCGCGCTGTTCGATGGTGCGGCGGCGAGGAATTCGCACGTCCGCTTCCATGACAATGCGCATGCCGGATATGCGCTGCTCGACCTTGTTCCGCAGCGGCTCGATGTCGATCTGCGCGCCGTATCGTCGCTCACCGATCCGGCGGCGCAATGCGTCTCGCTTGAGCGGCGATCGATCGAGGCGGGTCGACCCGGCTTCGCCTGACACCGGCCGGAGAACGACGGGCCGGTCATTGCATCCGGTGCAATTGTCGTTCGATTCTGGCCGTTTGATTGCCAGCCCGTCTGCGGCGAACCTGCCCGCCAAGCCATGTCGTGCGACGACGGGCAACGGGCAGGGGAAAGACATTGCACAGTGCCGAAGCCGTCAACCTCGTTGTCGATCGCAGCGGGCCGCTTCCCGGTGACCTCGTCATGGTTCGCGATGCTCCTGCCGCGGTGCTGCAAGACAGGGCTGTGCGGCTCGCGATCGATTGTTTCAGTCTCAGCGCCAATAATCTGACCTATGCGCTCCTCGGCGACCGATTGGGCTATTGGTCGCTCTTCCCCAGGCCGGACCCGTGGGGCATGGTGCCGGCCTGGGGCTTTTCGACCGTCGTCGAGAGCCGCCATGCCGCGGTCGAGGTTGGCGAGCGCCTGTACGGCCTGTGGCCGATGGCGTCGTCGGCGGTACTGGAGCCGGGGCGGGTCAACACCCGGCTGATCGTCGAGAACGCGCCGTCTCGGCGCCCGCTGCCGCCAGCCTATAACAGCTATTTCCGGGTTGATGCCGACCCGATCCATGCGCCCGGTACCGAAGAACGGCAGGCGGTCATCCGTCCGCTGTTCATCACCTCCTTCTTGCTCGACCGGCTGATCGGGCGGACCGGAGCTTGGGGGAGCGACACGGTGATCGTCACCAGCGCGTCGAGCAAGACGGCGCTGGGGCTCGGCTGGCTGTTGCGCCGAAACAGACCGGGGTTGCGGGTCATCGGCCTCACGTCCGAACGCCATCGCGCGGCGGTTGCGGATCTTGGTTTCTTCGACGACGTGGCGACCTACGGCGCGCTGCCCGCGATCACGGGGGCCGCGATCATCGATTTTTCCGGGAATGATGCCGTGCTCGCCAGCCTGCGCGAGCGGTCGCCGCCGGTCCATCTCTGCCGCGTCGGCCTGACGCACGGGCGCGATGAACCCGCCGTGCCCCGCCCCGACGAGCATTTTTTCTTCGCGCCCGACGCGATCATCGCCGTGGCGGCCGAACTGGGGCCGGCCGGCTTCGATGCCGCGCTCGCCAGCGCGACCCGCGATTTCATCGACGCGTCACGCGAATGGCTCGCGATCGACGCGGTGCGCGGCGCGGAGGCCATTCGCGACGTCTGGGCGCGGATTCGCTTCGGCAATGGCGATCCCACCAGGGCGGTCGTTGCATCCTTTTGACCACAAAAGAAAATCGGGAGGGTTTATGAGAATGAATTTTCGCTGCGGGCTGTCGCTCGTCACGCTTGCGTTCGCTCCGTCGGCATGGGCGCAGGGAGAGGGGAATGTCGACGGATCGGGCGACATCGTCGTCAACGCGACCAAGAGGTCGCAGAATCTGCAGGACGTACCGATCGCGGTTTCGGCCTTTTCGTCCGAACAGCTCCAGAAGTCGGGAATCAACGATACGCGCGAACTGATGACGCTCGCCCCCAGCCTGAACCTGACCAGCACCACATCCGATTCTGCCGGTGTCGTTATCCGTCTTCGCGGCGTCGGCAGCGAGGCGATCAACCCCGGACTCGAATCCTCGGTCGCCACCTTCGTCGACGGCGTCTATCGCAGCCGTTCCAATCTCAGCCTGACCGACATCCCGGGCATCGAGCGGATCGAGGTGCTGCGCGGTCCGCAGGGGACGCTGTTCGGAAAAAATACGTCGGCGGGCCTCATCAACGTCATCACCTTCGCGCCGAAATTCGAGCCGAGCTTTGATGCGGCCGCATCCTATGGCAATTACGACATGGTCCGGCTGAATGCCGGAGGGGGCGGGACGCTGATCGCCGACACCGCGGCTTTCCGGATCGATGCCGCCTGGCAGCGCCGTGACGGCTTCCTGCGCGATTTCGACAGCGGCCAGCGCTATCGCAACCGCAATCGCGTGACGCTGCGTGGCCAGCTTCTGCTCACGCCCGCGGACGACCTCGATATCCGGCTCATCGCCGACTATGGACATCGGCGCGAGACGGGTCCCGATACCTATTCGCCCACCGTTAACGACCCTCTCTATGTCGGCATTTTCGCGGCGATGGGTTTCGACAGCCATATCGGCCGCAGGGACCTGACCATAACGACGACAGAAGATCGCGCTTCGCTCGAAGAAACCGATCAATGGGGCCTGTCGGGCGAACTCAACTGGGAGCTCGGCGGTGCGAAGCTGACCGCGATCACCGGCTATCGGCGCTGGCGTAACGATCAGGCGCGCGAGGTCGACTATGCCGAGGCCGACCTCGTCTACATCCCTTTCAAGGCCGCGGCGCAGGCATTCGACACGTTCACGCAGGAACTTCGCCTCGACGGGACAGCGGGGCCGGTCGACTGGATGGTCGGCGGCTTCTACAGTCATGAAAAGGCTTTCGGCCGCTATGGCTATCGTGTCGGCCGCGACCTCGAACCCTTCCTCGACCGGCTCTTCGGGCGGACGACAGGGCTGGCTAATCCGATTTCCTTCTACACCGGTCTGCCGGTCGGGGCGAGCTATCCCGAGGGATCGGGCGTGGGGCGTGACGATTTCCGCCAGACGTCGCGCAGCATTTCGGTATTCACGCACAATGTCTGGCACGTCACCGACCGGCTCGATCTGATTGGCGGCCTTCGCTTCACGCGCGAGACCAAACGCGTCGACGTCGATATCGTCGACACGCTGAATCCCGGCTGCCAGGCGCTGATCGCCGCGGGCCTGTCGGCCCCCGGCGCAACGCCGATCTCGGGCATCCAGTGCCTGCAACTGTTCGACGCGCGCTACGACGGATCATACACAGCGCGAAAGGTCGAGAAGGAATGGTCCGGGATCGCGACGATCAGCTATGATTTCAGCGACGCGCTCCATGGCTATGCGACGTACAGCCGCGGCTACAAGGCGGGCGGCTTCGTGCTCGACCGCGCCGGCTTTCGTCCGATCACGGTCAAGGCGCCGGACGCCGACGACCTCGCCTTCGATCCGGAACTTGCCACGAACTACGAAGCCGGGTTGAAACTCCGCTCGCCGGGCGGCGCGGTCACGGTCAACGGCGCGCTCTTCTACACCCGCTTCACCGACTATCAGCTCAGCTACAATACGGGGGCCGCGCTGATCACGACCAACATCCCGCGCGTTACCGCCAAGGGTTTCGAACTCGAAGCCAGCGTGCGGCCGGCGCCGGCCTGGCAACTGGCGGCGGGCGTGACCTATGCGAGCTCACGCTATGGCGCGATCCCGCCGGGCCCTCCCGCCAATGTCGTCGCGATCGCCGGGCAGCAACTCGCCAACGCGCCGAAATGGGTCGTCACCGGCTCGATCGGGTGGGATGATCTGGTTGCGGCGGGCAAACTGCGGGCGTTCGCGCAGGTCGACGGACGTTATCAGTCCGATGTGCTGACCGAACGCCTGCTCCGGCCGACGTCGGGGCAGAAGGGCTATGCCTTGTTCAACGCCCGTTTGGGTTTGGGGGCGGCGGACGAGCGCTGGACGTTCGAGCTATGGGCGCGCAACCTTGCCGACCAGCGCTACATCGGATCGATGATTCCCGCGACCTTCCAGGGCGCAACGCTGGTTGGAGCGCAGGGCGAACCGCGCACCTATGGCCTGACATTGCGGACGAAGATACGATAGCCGCAAAGGGAAGGGGCCGGCTCGCCCAGTCGGGAAGCCGGTTTGAAAATGGGGGAGCGCCACAACGGCGGCTCCCTTTTTTCTTAGCTGGATGATGCCGCGTCCCGGGTGATCACCCTGAACAGGGCGGTGGCGCGGCCCGCAAGCGCCCCGTCCGCGGTTACTTCGGCCGATGCGAAGGCGATGGTCCGGCCCGGTTGCGTCGACTCGGCCGCAATCTCGACCCATTGCCCCGCACGCGCCGCGCCGAGGAAATCGACCGACAGATGGATGGTGACCAGACTGGTCCCTTCGCCGACCGCGAGTGCGCAGGCGATGCCCATGGCATTGTCGCAAAGCGTCGACAGCACACCGCCGTGCAGCATAGCGCGCGCATTGCAATGTGCCTCAGCGACACGCAAGCCGATTACAAAGCGACGGGCGTCGCGTTTTGAATATAGCGGCTCCCACGCGTCGGTCACGGGGCTGCGGCGAAAGTGCCGCGCGAACCCCGCAGGCGGGTCGGTGGGGGCGCTCACCAGTCGAGCCGAAGCGTCGCGCCATAGGTACGCGGCGCGTTATAGGCGACGGAGTAGGCGCCAAAGAGGGCGAAACTCTGCACGGCGAAGCTCTCCTTCGTGATGTTGCGTGCCCAGAGCGCGATGTCCCACCCGCGTTCGCTCGTCAGGCTGATGCGCGCATTGACCAGCGTGTAGGACCGCTCCTTCAGATAGGGCGTATTCTCGGCATTGAGGAAGAAGGCGCCATTATATTTGCCGTCGACCTGGATCGCCATATCCCACCCGTCGCCGACGCCGAACTGATAGCGGGCAAGGAGGTTCGCCGAAAATTTGGACGCCAGCGGCAGGTCGTTGCCGTCGAAGACCGGCTGCGCCGGATCGTCGATCCGCGTGTCGATCCATGCGAGGCCTCCGCGCAGGTCAAAACCGCGGACGGGACGGAATGTGGCGTCGATTTCCAGTCCGTTGACGCGGGCCTTTGCGAGATTTCGTAGCTGGTTAAACGGCAGTCCGGTAACGGTGTCGACCTGCGCGACGCGGACCTGCGGTTTGCGGAAATCATAGTGATAGAAGGACCCGTTCAGGAACAGGCGGCGGTCGAGCAAGGTCGACTTGATCCCAGCCTCGTAAGCCGTCAGCGTCTCCTCCTCGAAAGGCTGAAGCTGCTGGCGCGTGAAGGCGAAGTCGCCGTCGAAGCCGCCGCTCTTGAAGCCGCGGCTGACGCTGCCATAGATCAGCACCGCGTCCGAGGGCTTGTAATTGACTCCGATCTTGCCCGAAAAACTCTTGTAGACAGCTTCGTCATCGACCACCGCGGCATCGGCGGAGGTTGAGCCGAAATTGACCCGCGCGCGCACCGGCGTCAGCCCGTCATTGTAAATCCACTCCGACCGGCTCCGGAAATCCTTGCTTTCATAGGAGTAGCGCACGCCGCTGATCAGGGTGAGCTGGTCGGTCGCCTTCCATTCGGCGTGAGCGTAAGCAGCTGCGCTCCATGTGTCCTGCGCGAAGTTGAGTTCGAGCTGGTCGGCGACGCGCCTGGCAAGCGCCGGGTCGGTGAAATTGGTGAGGCCGAGCAGCGGCGACAGCGTGCCGAAGAAGCGCAGGTCGATCTTTTCGCGCGCGCCATAAAGGCCAGCGATCCAATAGACTCGTCCGCTATCATCGGAAGCCAGTCGTAACTCCTGAGAATATTGCTCGAGCTGCGTGTCGCGGAGCTGGTTGAGCTCGTGATGCGGCGCGCCGTCGGTATCGGTGAATGCCCGCTTGCCTGCCTCGTCATAGGAGGTGATCGAGGTCAGCATCGCGCCACCCAGGTCGAACTCGCCGCGCAGCGAACCGCCGTAATTATGCTCGCGGTTGCGCCCAACAAAATCGACCCGGACACGATAGGGATCGCCGTCGAGATCGGTATAGCCGAAGGCATCGCCGCAGAATCGCGGATCGCGGATGCCGGTGAGCGGCGTCGCCGCGCAAGGCTGGGCAGCCCCCGGGATCGAAGAGAAGCCAATCGAGGTCAGCGGCAGAACGTCGCCGGTTGTTTCGCCGCCATGGACATTGAGCAGCAGGTCGACGCCGTCGCCGTCGTCAAATTCGAGCAGCCCGCGGAGCGCCCAGCTTTCCTGCTCGCCCGGCCTGCGTTTCGGGTTGAAGAACAGCGGGCTGAGCGGCAACGCCGTGTCGGCGGGTGTCCAGTCGTTGATATAATAGCCGCTCGCCTGATTGGCGTAGCGGCCGGCGATCCGGGCCTTGAGCGTGGACGACAGGGGGCCGCCGACCGCCGCGTCGAGCGTGATCGTCCGGTAGTTCCCATAGGAGAGTTCCGCATAGCCCTCCGCGGCATCGGTCGGCCGCCGGGTAGAATAGCTTACCGCGCCGCCGGTGGTATTCCGGCCGAACAAGGTGCCTTGCGGCCCCTTTAAAATCTCGACGCGGTCGGTGTCGAAAATCTGAAAGCCGGTGAGGATGTTGGAGCCGAGATAGACTTCGTCGAGATAGACGGCGGCGGCGGGTGCGACATTCGGCGCAAAATCCTGAACCCCGACACCGCGGATGACGAAGGTCGGCTGGCGGCCGAGATAGCTGTAGACTTGGACGCCCGAGACCGATTCCGAAATCTGCTGGGCGGACGTCACGCCCAGATCCTTTAGCTGATCGCCCGTAAAGGCAGCGATCGAGACGCCGACATCCTGAAGATTCTGGTCACGCTTTTGCGCCGTAACGACGATCTCGCTCAGTTGATCGTCGGCCTGCGTTGCGGGTTCGGTTGTCGCGGTCGGGTTCTGGGCCAGCACCGGCACCGGTGCGGCCATCAAAAGCAGGCTGGCGCCGGCGAGAAGCCTGTTTTTCATATCCGTCTCCCTTGGCGGCGGATTCGTCGAGATCCGCCCTGTCGCAAGGATGGGGGAGAATGGCAGGCGCGGCCATTGACGGGTTCGCGACCCGCGTTGCGCCGATCGCAATGCGGGCGCGGCGCGCGACACGCAAATCCCGTTGCAGCCTCGGCAACGGTCAAGTCGCGGAGCGGCGATATAGGAGGGGCCTGTCGCCGGTTTGGCAGAGTGAGGAGGAACTGCAATGAAGCTGATGGACGCTGTGGCTTGCGAAGGCGCCCAGAGCGTAGGCGCGATGTTTTCCGGCGCGTGCGATCGTTTTGCGGAGCGGGCGCTGATCGAGTTTTGCGGCCGTGCCATTCGCTTCGGGGAAATCGCCTCGGCGGCCGCCAGCGTCGCGGCGGGATTGGCGGCGCGCGGGGTCGCGAAGGGCGATGTCATCGCGCTCTATTTCCGTAACACGCCCCACTATCCTGTGCTGTTCTTCGCGGCGATGCGCCTCGGCGCGGTGGTGGTCAACCTGACCCCGCTCGATGCGGCGCGCGAGTTGCGGTTCAAGCTGGCCGATACGGGGGCCAGAATCCTGGCGACGCTCGACGAGGAGCCGTTTCGCAGCCAGGCGGCGACGCTGCTTGATGACGGTCTCATCGATCTCCTTCTGCTCGGAAGCGATGCTTACTGGACTGGCGGCAATCCGCTTGCACCTGCCGGGAAAGCGTTCCTGTCGATCGATGCGATGGTCGCGGAGGCGGCCGCCTGTCCGGCCGCGGTTGTCGCGCCCGGCGACCTTGCGCTTATCCAATATACTGGAGGGACGACGGGCGTGCCGAAGGGCGCCCTGATCACCCACGGAAATCTCGTGAGTGCCGTCGCGATGTTCGATGCGGCGATCGCCGCGACCTCGAATTGGCGCCGCGGCGAGGAGCGTCATCTCGGCGTTCTACCGCTCTTTCACATCTATGCCCTTGCCGGCGTCCTGTTGCGCGCGATCGCGAACGGTGAAACGATCCTGCTGCGCGACCGCTTCGACGCGGCGCAGACGCTCGACGACATTCGTCATGGCGGAGCGAGCTTCTTTTTCGGGGTTCCGACCATGTTCGTCGCGTTGCTCGAATTACCGGGCATCGCCGCGGGCGACCTTGCGTCGATCAGCTATTGCGTCTCGGGCGGCGCTCCGCTGCCCGGCGAGGTTGCCGCGCGCATGGCCGAGCTCGTCGGACAACCGCCGGTCGTCGGCTGGGGGATGACCGAAACCTGCGGCGCAGGAACGCTCGGACGGCAGGGCGCGGCGGGCGAGGCGGGCGCGATCGGTCATCCGCTGCCGGGCGCGTCGATCGAGATTTTGACGCTCGACGCCGACCGGAAACCGATGGGGATCGGGGAGGTCGGGGAGATAGCGATTTGTGGCCCCAATGTGATCACCGGCTATTGGAACCGCCCCGAAGAAAGCGCAGAGGCCTTCGCAGCGGGGCGCCTGCTGACGGGTGACATGGGGTTTATCGACGCCGGGGGACAGGTCCATCTCGTCGATCGCCGCAAGGATCTGATCATCGCGTCGGGTTTCAACGTGTATCCGCGTGTCGTCGAGGAGGCGATCTACGAGCACCCCGCGGTGGCCGAGGCGCTGGTGTACGGTGAGCGCGATGCCTATCGCGGCGAGGTGGCGGTCGCCGCGGTCTCGCTGCGAACCGGCCAGACGCTGGACATTGGCGAACTGCGCGAGTTTCTCGCCGACAAGCTCGGCCGGCATGAACTGCCCGCCCGGCTGGAGATCCACGAAGCGCTCCCGCGCACGGCGGCGGGCAAGCTGTCGCGCAAGGATCTTCGCGACGCAGCGACAAAAAAGGACAACTGACATGGATGACTTTCAATGCGTCGCCAACGGTCTCGCCTTCCCCGAAGGGCCTGTCGTGCTCCCCGACGGAAGCCTGCTTGTAGTCGAAATCCGCGGCCAATGCCTGACGCGCATCGCTCCTGACGGCGACCGGCGGATCGTCGCCGCGCTGCCGGGCGGTCCCAATGGGGCCGCGGTCGGGCCCGACGGCGCCATCTATATCTGCAACAATGGCGGGTTCGCGTTCGGCGACGTGGAGCTTTATGCGATCAACATCCCGGTCGGACCGGCACCGGATTATGCTGGCGGGTCGATCCAGCGCGTCGATCCCGAAACGGGCGAGGTCCGGACGCTTTACACCGCGGCGGGGGGCGTGCCGCTGCGCGGGCCGAACGACCTGGTTTTCGACCGCCATGGTGGCTTCTGGTTCACCGATCATGGCAAATCGGGACACCGCGAGCGCGATCGGGTGGGCGTGTTCTATGCCGCCGCCGACGGCAGTTTCATCCGTGAGGTAATCTTTCCGCTCGAAAACCCGAACGGAATCGGCCTCTCGCCCGATGGCTGCACGCTCTATGTCGCCGAAACCTATACCTGCCAGCTCTGGGCCTTCGACATATCGGGGCCCGGAGAGATTGTGCCGTACCCCAATCTCTTCGGTCATGGCGGGCGCTTCCTCCATCGTCCCGCGGGCTTTCGCTATTTCGACAGTCTTGCGGTCGAGGCAGATGGCAATATTTGTGTCGCCACGATCGGCGAGCCGGGCATTTCGGTTGTCTCGCCCGCCGGGGAATTCGTTGAGTTCGTGCCGACGCCGGACGTCTTCACCACCAACATCTGCTTCGGCGGTCCCGACATGCGGACCGCCTATATTACCCTTTCGGGCACCGGCCGGGTGGTTTCCACACGGTGGCCGCGGCCCGGACTGCGGCTGAACAACGTTTGACGGCGCTCAGACAAAGCGATCGAGTCCGCTCTTGATCCAGTTCCGGAACTTGATGGCGTCGGGGCGGCGTTGCACCGCTTCGTCGGCGAAGACCAGATAATAGTCGATGCCCAGCGGCGCCTGATAGCCGCCGATCCGAACGAGTCGGCCCTGGTCGAGCAGCCGGTGCGCGAGGATCGGCGCAACGATCGCGACGCCGAGTCCGGCCGCCGCCGCTTCGAACATCAGGAACTGCGCCTCGAAATAGGTCGGCGGCGACAGCGGCGCGCCGTCATACTTCATATTGCGCAGCCATCGCTCCCAAAGGCCTTCGGGACGGTAAACGGCGAGCCTGTCGACATCGGGCAGCTCGGCGAGGCGGGTCGGCGGCGACCGTCCGGAAGCCAGCTCCGGGGCCGAAACCAATATGCCGTTGATTGGGGCGATGCGGATTGCGGGCATCGATCCGATGTCGCCGGGCCCGACATAGATCGCGGCATCGGCGTGCCCCCGTCTGAGATCGTCGATGTCGCGCCCGATGCGCAGTTCGACATTGACCTCCGGATGCGCGCGCTGGAAATCGGGCAGGTTGGGGATGAGCCAGCCGATCGCGAAGGATTGCGGGACGACGATGCGGAGCGCCATGCCGCCGCGCTCCGCCTGCAGGTCGACGGTCGCGCGGCGGATCGAATCGATCGCGGGCTCGACCGTCCGCAAATAGCGTTCGCCGGTCTTCGACAGCGTGACCGAACCCTTGTCGCGCACAAACAGCGCCACGCCGACAAAGGCTTCGAGCGCCTGAATCCGACGCGAAAAGGCTGATGGACTGAGCGCAAGCCGGTCAGCCGCGTCGCGGAAGCTTGACGAGCGCGTCGCGAGGATGAAGGCTTCGATCGCCTCGAGTGGAGGTGCCTGTCGTCGGATGGTTCTGCTCAAGCCTCCCTCCCTGCCGTCTACACGAGGGCGGTGGCGCCGTGAAGGCGGCGCGTCACCAGCCGAACGCCCAATTTTCGAGCCGTTCATAATCGCGGCCTTGCGCCACCATCACCTCGCCTTCGCCGGCGGTCGCTGCGGGATCGGCGGCGGCGTGGCGGGCAAGCTCGAATCTTGCCAGCTGGTTCGAATGGACCTCGTCGGGGCCGTCGGCAACCTGCGTCGTGCGCGCATAGACATAAGCCATCGTCAGCGGGATATCGGCGAAGCCGCCGCCGCCGAAGGCCTGGATTGCCATGTCGACGATCTCCGCTGCCATGCGCGGGACGATGATCTTGATCATCGCGATTTCCGCTTTCGCCGCCTTGTTGCCCGCGACGTCCATCATCCACGCCGCCTTCAGCGTCATCAGTCGCGCCTGTTCGATGCGACAGCGCGCCTCGGCGATGCGGAAGCGCCAGAGCGACTGGTCGGCGATAAGGGTGCCGAATGTCGTGCGCTCCGACAAGCGGCGGCATGCGCGTTCCAGCGCGCGGTCGGCGACCCCGATCAACCGCATGCAATGATGGATGCGCCCCGGGCCCAGCCGGCCCTGCGCGATTTCGAACCCGCGGCCTTCGCCGAGCAGCATGTTTTCGGCGGGGACGCGAACATTGTCGAAGATCGTTTCCATATGGCCGTGCGGGGCGTCGCTTACCCCGAAGATCGGCAGGTAGCGCCGGATATGGACCCCGGGTGTATCGGTCGGCACGAGGATCATCGACTGGCGGGCGTGGCGGTTCGGATTCTCGGGGTCATTCTGCCCCATCACGATCATTATCTTGCACCGCGGGTCGCCGGCGCCCGAGGTCCACCATTTGCGCCCGGTAATCACATATTCGTCTCCGTCGCGGCGAATACGCGTGCCGATATTGGTTGCGTCCGATGAGGCGACGGCGGGTTCGGTCATCGCGAAGGCCGACCGGATCGTCCCGTCGAGCAGCGGCTGCAGCCATTGCTTCTGCTGTTCAGCCGTGCCGTAGCGGACAAGAACTTCCATGTTGCCGGTGTTCGGTGCGTCGCAGTTGAATATCTCGGGGGCCCAATAGGATCGGCCCATGATCTCGGCGAGCGGCGCATAGTCCAGATTGCCGAGGTTCGCGCCGAATTCGCTTTCGGGGAGGAAGAGATTCCAAAGCCCGGCCGCACGGGCTTTCTCCTTCAGATCTTCGAGGATTTCCAATGGCTGCCATTGGCGAAAATCGTCCGGCTGTGCAAAGACCTGATCGTAAATGGTGCGCTCGGCCGGGTAGACATGGCGCTCCATGAACGACTGGAGATGCTCGATAAGCGCCTTGCAGCGGTCGGAATACTCAAAATTCACAGGCATTATCCTTTTGCGGGCGGGGCGAGGCCGAGGCAGGCGAGTCCGGCTTCGGCGATGACGTCGAGTTGGCGGAGCATGGCGGGAGCGATGGCACCGGTCGCATTGCGGTGCAGCACGCCGTGCGCGATCGCAGCGGTGCGATAGAGCGCGAATGCGCGATAGGCTTGCCAGGCGGCGGGCAGCGCGAAGCCCGTGGCGCGGCAATAGCGCTCTACAAGCGCGGTTGGCGCGGGAATACCGGAACCGGATCGCGAACGTCCCGCTAGACCCGGCAGAATCGGATTATCGTGCGGCAATTCGAAAGCGAGCAGGAAATAGGCGAGGTCGGCGAAGGGGTCACCGAGTGTCGAAAGCTCCCAGTCCAGCACGGCGGTTACCCGGCCGTCCGCGAGCAGCAGGTTACCGAAGCGATAGTCGCCGTGGACGATGCTCGTTCGCGACTGCGAAGGCAGGATCCGCGAAAGCAGGCTGCCGAGTTCGAGCAGCGCTGGCGGGACTATTCCGTCGGCGGCGACCTGCTCCGACCATCGCATTAGCTGGCGGTGATTATAGTCTCCCGACGATCCGAACCCGGCAAGGCCAATCGCGCCGGGCGAGAGCCGGTGCAGGCGTGCCAATATGTCGATAGCCTGCTCATAGGCGGATGCGCGCTGCCCGGGCGAAAGTGCCGGCAGCGCTGGATCCTCCTCGGCGGCGCCGTCGATCAATGGCATCAGATAGAAGGGGGCACCGAAATGCGAAGGATCGTCGACATGCAGCAGAACCGGCGGCACCGGAATATCCGATCCCTCAAGCGCGGTCAGTATCCGCACTTCGCGGTCGATCCTGTGCGCCCAGGGGAACGTGACTCCCACCGGACGGCTGCGCAGCACATAGCGGCCGTTCGCGGCATCGAGCAGGAACGTGGGGTTCGACCTTCCGCCCGCCAGCGGGCTGATCGACACCGGCCCGCATAGTCCCGGGACGCCATTTTCGAGCAGCGCGGTCATCGTCCCGCCCAGCGGTTGCGGCAACGAATCCGTCTTCTTTTCCGTTCTTTGGCTCATCGCGATAATCGGTAGGCGGATTGCCGGACGACCAGGTATCGCGAACTTCCCAACGCGCGTTGCGCAACCGGCAACGGTCAGCCCGCCCGTTCCAGATCGGCCGCGAGATAGCGCGCCGCGAGCCGGTAGTGCAGCGCCCCCCAGACGAAGAGCGACGCGGTCAGGACCAGTGCGATACGCAGCCCATAGGCCGCGTTATCCGCGTTATCGGCCGCCGCCGCGAAATGGTCGCTGAGCCAGCCGGTGAGCGGGGGTCCCATGCCGAGCCCGACGAGGTTGACGGTCAACAGCACGAGCGCGCTGGCGGTGGCGCGCATCGTCGGTTTTGCGAGCGATTGAACAAGGGCATATGTCGGGCCGAGATAGAGAAACTGGGCGATTCCGGAAGCCAGCAGCAATGCTATCGCCACCGTCTGTTCCTCCTGCAAATAGGCGACGATCGAGAGCGGCGCCGCCAGCGCGAGCCCCGTCGCCGGAATCCATGCGCCGAAGCGCGTATCGCGCCGCATCGCCCGGTCGACGGCGAGGCCGCCGAGAAGTGTTCCTACCCCGGCCGCCAGGCCCGAGATCAGACCGGTCGTATATCCGGCGGCGGCGAGTCCCATCTCGAACTGCCGCATGAAGAAGGGAGCGGTGAAAGCGAGAATGCCGTATCCGGCGGTCGAGGCGACGGTGATGCCGATCGTCAGATGGACGAAAGCGCGGCGCGCCGCCAGATGCGCCAGCGTTCGGCCGAGCGAAGGCGGCGCGGCGGGTGCGGTCCGCGTCGCGCCCGCCGTGCGCGGATCCCTGATTACGAGCAGCACGACAAGCGCGAGGATCAGGCCGGGCGCACCCACGAGCATGAATGTCGCGCGCCAGCCCAGCGCTTCGCCGAGCGCACCCCCGGCAACGGCGCCGAACAATATTCCGAGGGGAACGCCGAGTGAATAGATCGAGATGGCGGTCGCGCGCCGCTCGGGCGGAAAGAGATCGGAAAGCAGCGCGTGCGCGGGCGGCGTGCCGCCGGCTTCGCCGATGCCGACTCCGACGCGGTACAGGAACAGCTGGATGAAGCTCGTCGCGAGGCCGCACACCATCGTCATCAGCGACCAGATCGCCAGCGCCGCCGCGATGATGCGTGGCCGGTCGACGCGTTCGGCGAGGCGGGCGATCGGCACGCCGAGTACCGAGTAAAAGAGTGCGAAGGCCGTGCCGGATACGAGCCCGAGCTGGGTATCGCTCAGCCCCAGCTCCTGTTTCAGGGGCTCCTGGAGGACGGAAATGATCGTGCGATCGATGAAGTTGAAGCAATAGACCGTGAGAAGAAGGCCGAGCGCGACACGCGGATCGCTCGCGCGGCGGGGGCGGATCATGCGTCGCGCCATTCGGCGGGTCGCCGCTCGAAGAAGGCAGCCATCGCCTCGTGAAAATCCTCGGTCCGGGCGCAGAGAACCTGGTTGCGATCCTCCATCGCGATGGCGGACTCGATCGACGGGGCGTCGATCGCATGGCGGAGCGCTTCCTTCGACAGACGAAGCGCGGTCGGTGCAACCTTGAGCAACCGGTCGGCCATCGTGCGCCCTTCGTCTTCCAGCGCGCTTGCGTCGTCGACCAGCCGCGACACGAGGCCCAGCGAATGGGCCCGCTCCGCATCGATGAAGTCACCCGTCAGGATCAGTTCGGAAGCGATCGACGCGCCGGCTAGGCGCGGCAGCAGATAACTGACGCCGATATCGCAGCCCCCGAGGCCGACATTAACGAAGGCGCAGTTCATGCGCGCGTCGCGGGTCGCGATCCGGATGTCGGCAGCGAGCGCAAGGGCGAAGCCCGCACCGCACACCGCGCCGTGGAGCAGCGCGATGACCGGCTGAGGACAGCGGCGCATTTCTACGATGAATTCGCGATTGGCGCGCTGGATCGCAAGTTCGGTCCGGACGCCGGCATTGCCGAATTGAAGGTCGGGGGGCGCGTCCTTCGTTGCCTTCAGATCCACGCCCGCGCAGAAAGCGCGTCCGGCTCCGCGCAGCACAATCACGCGGCAATCATCGTCGTCGCGCTTTTGCCTGAAATAGGAGGTCAGCGCATCGGCCATGCGCGGATCGATGGCGTTGAGCCTGTCGGGACGGTTGAGCGTCAGTATATCGAGCGTGCCCGAGCGGTGTATCTGTAACCCTTCATTCTGGCGGACGGGTTGCGCGCGTGTCTTGTCGGTCATGCCGGCAGCCTATCGACCCCTGTCCGCAGGGCGAGTCGGCAATTCGCAACGCTCGTTGTGTTTGGCGCAAGAGCGGGGCGTTCTTCGAAACGCCGAACCTAATTCGATGCCTGTCTTTTATGAGGGACGGCGCAAGGCCGACCACTTCTAACCGGCCAGCCTCTGCTATCGCTGTAGAGCATGTGGTTTACGCCGCGATAGTCGGCGACCATATGTCCGTTTTGGCGGGGCTACGATCCAAAGCCGCCTGTCCGCAATCGGCCACGAGTTTCTATCGAGGGCGATAAGGTTCGCAGGCGATTCCGTCGCCATCGCCATCCATCTCGGGGCGATAGCCGGGCTGCCCTCGATATATCGGCGCGGCACCAGCAGCCCAGGCTTCCTTGCAGTTGCGGAAATATGCGTTGGATGCTGGAGGCGGCGTCGCCGGTCGGGGGCCGTCTGACACGCGCGCGGTCGGCTGGCGCGGGGCGGGGTTGGCGGCCCGATAGTCGGCGGGCATCTGGAACTCGCCGCTCCAGAGACCGAGTCTGCGCTCACGCGCTCTTGCTTCATTGGGAACATAGGCGGCCGTGAATTTTGGCAGGGCCACAGCGAGGCCCGCATCGACGACGGCGGCGGAGAGGTCGATTATTCCGACCTGGCACATCGCGACGGTGCGGCCATAGTCGTCGATGTCGCGCTGTTCGCAGCGCACGGACTGGCCTTCCACGATCGCGGCGAGCTTGTCGGCCGCTTCCTGGCCGCAGGCCCAGGGACCGTCGCCGCGCGTGCAGGTCTGCTTCAGTTCGGGCGCGTCGATCCCGTAAAGCCGGACGACGATACCTGTGAGGTTGAGCGTATCGCCGTCGGAGACCCGCGCGGGGCCGCTCACGTCCTGTGCGACCGACGGGGTAGGGGGCAGGGCGAGCGAGAAGATGATAGCGGCGATCGCGGTGCGCGTGGGCCGGCGTGTCGCGCGGTTCGGGTTTTTCGATGTCACAGCAGGGTTGCGGCCGTGCGTGCCGCATTTTTCCTGGTACGACCCGCGTACCAGAGCTCGGGCGTGTGATCGATGACGAGACGATCGGCGGGATATTGGGTGACGAGCTTCATCGCCTCCTCGGCCGGTGCGTGCAGCCATGCCTCATGGTCTTCGGGATGTAGGATAACGGGCATGCGGTCGTGGACCTCGAGCATCTCGGGGACGGCATCGACCATCACCATGGTGTAGCTGTCGCCCCATTCGTCGGTCGGACGCCAGAAGCCCGCGCAGGCGGCCAGCGGCTGGTCGGCAATGCTGATCCATGTGCGTGTCATTTGCCCTTCGGGCCCAACGGCTTCGGCGAAGGCGGTGATCGGGATGAGGCAGCGATGCCCGGGCTGGACGAACCATTCGCGCCACATGCCGTAAGGCGACATCAGCTTGTCGTCGCGGGCGTTGTTGACGTGGGTCGGCTTGTTGGGCTTGCCGGTCTTCTTGTTGGTGGAATGCCGCGGAAAGCCCCACACCATTGCGTCGAGCTGGCGTTCGCCGGCGACCTCGCGAACGACGAAGCCCGTGCCGCCCTTCCAGACATCACCGGTGCTCGCATTGGTCTGCTTCTTGCGCTGCGCCTTGAAATGCGAGGCGACCTCGTCGACCGAGGCCTTGAGCGTGATCTGGTTGCACATCGGCGGCTCCCGTTCAGGCGGCGCCGAGCAGCCCCTCGAAACTGGGCTGGATCGGCGGCGTGATCGTGAAGCTACCTTCGGGGAAGGGGCGCAAGATGTCCAGCGGCGGGCGCTCCTGTTGCATCCAGTCGAACCAATCGTCGGGATCGACGACCGCCACATGGCGGTCCTTGTGCGGCGCAAGGTCCGGATAGGCGGGGACGGTCAACGCCGCGAAGGCATCGAGATAGTCGCGCGTCCCTCGCTGCCAGACCCCGGCAATGCAGAAGAAGGGGATGTCGGTGACGAGGCTTGCCGCATAGAGCGTCTTGCCGTCGCGCTTGATGCCGAACTCGTTGGCGAGGATGAGGCAGGGGCTTTCGATCCGCGCGGTTTCGGACTTGAGCAGCGGGATCTGTCCGATCTCGGGGTCGCGCGACCGGAGGCCCCAATGCGCCTCGATCTGGCGTTCTTCCTGGCCATCCCAGATCATGATCCGGTGCCCGCCTTTGCCGACACCCTGCAGGACGTCGTCGAAATCTCTCTCCATCGTCTAGCTCCTAGCTCCGGTAGCGGCGGATCGCGCGCTTCCATTCGCGTTCGTCGACCCGCTCCTTGATGCAGATCGCGTCCTTGTCCCAATTGACCACTTCGAGGCGGAGCGGTTCGACGCGGCGGCCGGAACTCCAGGCGCATTGCCGGCACCAGAAATGGCGGCACGCCTTGCGAAGATTATCGTCCCAGCCTTTGCGGTGAAAGCGGTACCAAAGCAGTCCCGCATCGAACTTGGCGTGATGACCGCAGCGGCAAACGGGCTGCACCGCATAATGCCAGATGGCCGCCTCGAAAATGTGCGTGGCCCGCGGAATGCCCGATTTCGTATGCTGCACGTCACAGCGCCAGCACCAGCTGATCGGCGTCGGCGGCGGCCGTGGTCTCACCGTGGATGCGCGCGATCGTCAGCGCCAGTTCCTGCGCGGCCGCTTCGCGTATGATTTCCGTTGGCGCGGTGAGGCCGACGCGCGCCCATCCTGGGGCGTCCAGGAGTGCGCGTGCGACTCGGTCAGGGTCGATTCTCATCATGGATCAATGAGAACATAAAAAGAACAAATGAGCAAGCTGCGGTACGCGCGCGTGGGCCCGTCTTCGCGATGCCGCCGCCACGCAAGCGGCCCCGGCGCAAGCCGAACGGACGGGCTCGGCCGTCCGGGCGTCCGCCCATTTCGGCATTTTCCAAGAAGCCGCCCAATAGCAATCGGCCCGAAACGCCAAAGCGGGTATCTTTGGAGCCCAGGGATACCCTGTGTTAAGCTTGGCTGTGCGGGGCGCACGCTGGTCGATCGTGCTTTGCGCCGGGTCAGTGACGCCGAATTATAGAGAGGAAAGATTACTCCAGATTGGCAAACCTTGTACGGAAAAGACAAACTATCCCGGCTGCAGGAAAGTTTTGTTTTTGAGAATGGCGAGGTTTCCCTAACGGCGGCCGCGTCGGTGGAGGGGCCTCTGGTGCCGATAAAGGGACCGGTCTCATCATTCCGATAACAGTCGGCCGGGCACGCGACCCGCCCGGCCGTATCTGGGCGGCGCTCCGCGTCCAGACCCCGGTTTTCCGGGCGCGGGGTGCCGTCATTTTCAGGGGCTAAGGCCACCCGGGGCTGCGCTCGGAATATTCGCTTCGGCGAGTGCGCGCCTACAAACTACCTGACCGCCATATCCAACGGTCAGAAGCCACGCATTAACCCGACGTGGCAGCGCGGAGAGCCCGCGAGCCGCATTGGTCACGCGAGGCGGGTGACGGGGTGAGGGCGCCGCGCATCCATGCGGCGTGGTGCACGCAGAGCTGACGTCGCCACTGCTATCTCATGACATTGCTGCCCGTCAGTTCGGGAGGCCACCTCCCCTATATCGCTCCCCTTCTTTCCGCTGACCCAGCCAGTCCTCTCAGTGACGCAGTGATCGGCTTTCGGCCTCCGCACGCCACGGCGCGGGCGGCGAGGTGAGCGCGCGCATGCGGGCAGCGGCGTGGGCCGAGGGCGCGGCGCCACAGAGGAGAGAAGGATCGGGAAGAGTGTCGCCGGGAAATGGTTCGCGCGCGACATTCGAAAGTAAGTGTCATGAATATCGGTGAAATCAGGAATGTGAATGATCGTCTGACTGGCTCGATCGCGACCCGCACGATCGACCTCCCGCGCATCGGTCTGCGCAAGGTCGAGAGCATGAACCCGCGGGCACCCGTTTACGAGGTGCTGGCGCTCAACGTCGCCCGGCGCTGGGTGCAGGTCGGGGCGCTGTGGGAAGCGGCGTCGAAGAAGACCGGCGAGGTTTTCCTCGCGGGCAATATCGACGACCCGAGCCTCCCCGAACCGCTGCCGGTGGCTCTGTTTCCGTCCGAAGACGGCGGCTACACCATCGCGTGGCGCCGCGAGACCGTCCGTGCCGAGTTCGGCGGCGGTTTCGGCGCGAGCACGCGCAGCTATGACGAGCAGCCGCAGGACCGCGGCTTCGGCGAGAGCACGGCGGGCTCGAACGGCGCGCTGATGGGCGCCGGCGCCGACCTCGACGACGAGGTGCCCTTCGGCTGACGAAGGCGCCGCAACCGGGCCGGGAGGCGCAGCTGCGCTTCCCGGCTCTTTTCTTGCCCGATCCAAGGAGACCGAACATGGTCGCTCATTCTTCCGCGCAAAGTGTTGACAGCTTTGCAGACCTTCGTGCCCTCTACGCCGAACAGATCGCCACGCCCGAATTCCAGGCATCGTTCGGCGATCCCATCCCGCTTTCGATCATCGAACCCGGTGACGAGCCGGGCGAGCATGACATGCCCGAACCCTTCGCGGCGCAGGCCGAATGCGGCGGGATCATCGCGACGATCTTCGACCTTTTCAACGACACGAGGCTCGCGCCGCTTTCCGCCGAGATCGCGTGGGGGTTCGTGAACAGCTTCCACTTCGTCGCCGGGAAACTCGAGCGCCGCGAGGATGCTCTCGCGGCCGAGGTTGGCGAGATGGTCCGGCGCATGGACATGAGCGAGGTGTTCAACAGCGAGCTCGAGGAAAAGCAGCTCCTGTGCCAATCGACTGCCGAACAGCGCGCGGCGATCGAATGCATGCGTGACTATGCCGCCGAAATGTATCGCACCCAGTCGGGCTGGCCCTGGTCGCCCGCGCGCGGATCGCGTGCATCCTCGGCCTCGACTGCGAGCCAGATCGCGGCGCAGGACTTCCTGCGCGAACGGGCACTCGATGCGCGCGAGCGCTACCTGCCGCAGGGGCCGGTCGTAGTCTTCTCCGGCCCCGCGCAATGGCACGACTGGGAGATGCTTTGGCGGCGGCTCGACGAGATCCGCGCCCGCGTGCCCCATATGACGCTGGTGACGACCGGGCAGCGCAAGGGCGCCGACGCGATCGCTGCAGCGTGGGCGGGGCGATCCGAAACCCGCGTACCCGTCGTGGCCTTCGGCCTCTACGGGACCGGGCGTAAGACCGCCTTCACCCGCAACCGAAAGCTCGCCGAACTTCGTCCCGTCGAAGCGGTGGTTTGCGAGGGGTCGGGATTGCAGGCCAATCTCTACCAGACGCTGCGACAGGCCAATGTCCCGATCCACGCCTTCCGCAAGACGGACCAGGCGCCTGAGAAGGAGAGCGCCGTCCGCCGCCCCACCGCGCATGGCGCGATGAAAGCGGCGCGCGGCGATCCGATGTTCGCCGCCGCCTGACATCGGCCGGGCCATAGGCCCGACCGTCACTTTGATCTCCCTGAGCCGGTGCGCTGAAGCGCGCCGGCTTTTCTTTTTGCTGCAGGGGATTTGCCGCACGTCCTGACCGCCCAGGCTGCGCCGAACCAGCCACACCGCCGTGCTCGCATATCGCGCCGTACAAGAACGGGAGCCTTTGCGGATCGGGGGCATCGAGCCCCCGCTCCGCAAACCTCTTCCTCTCTCTCAAGTCTTCTTATCGTGGCACGGGACCGCATCGGCCTCAAGGACGGCGGGGCCCCACCATTTTCCCTGGCGGGTCGGGCGCGGGGCTTCTTCCTTCCATGTGCGGTGGCCGCCAGAGAAAATCGTGACCCCCACCGCCGCTTCGCGGTCGGGCTTCGCCCGATCCTTGACCCCGATGCTCGGCGCCCGTGCAGGGGGAATGACCTCTCAATCTAGAGGAGGTCAATATGACGACGTTCAAACGCAGCATAAGGGATTTTTCGGAAATCGCCGCACTTATTGCCGAGGAGACGGGAGAGGCGAACGACAGCTTCAGCGCCGCCTTCGACACCGATCTCGAACGCAGCAAGCTTGGGAAAAGCGAGGAGGAACTGACGTGCGATATGCCCGATGCGATGCAGGTGCAGCTTGCCGTCGAACTGATGATCACGACCGTGTTCGACGTGCTGCGCGACACGCGCATCGAAAGCGCGGCCGAACGGATCGCATGGGGGATCGTCCACAGCTTCCACCGCGTCGCAGGACAGTTCGCCGGACAGTCCGACCGGGCGGCGCAGGAGGTGCGCGAGTTGCTGCGCTCGGCCGACGGCAGCGAGATCCACGGCGTCGAACTTGAGGAACAGCAGCAACTCCTGGAATCGCTCGATGAAGCGAGCGATGCCATAGCCTGCATGCGCGATCATGCAGCGGACATCTTCCATGCCGAAACGGGGCGTCCGTGGTCGGCGCCGAAAGCGACGCTGGTATCGTCGAAGCGCACCGCGTCGGTTATCGCGGGGACCGATTATCTCGCGGCGCGCCGCCAGCGCCGCCTCGCGCAGCATTTTCCGGCGGGGCCGCTGGTGGTCTTCTCCGGGGGCGCTCGCTGGGCCGACCATCGCCCGATCTACAAGGCGCTTGAGGAGATGAAAGCGGCGCGCCCCGACATGGTGCTGCTGACCACCGCGCAGGACAGGGGCGCCGATGCCATCGCCGCGGCGTGGGCAGCAAGAACGAAGACGCCGCTGGTCGCGCTGGGGATCGACAAGGCGCGCTGGGGGAACCGGGCGGGGTTCGTCCGCAACGACCAGATCGCGCGGTTGCAGCCGGTGGGTGCCGTGGTCGCCGAGGGTACCGGGGTGCAGGCGCAGCTCGTGCGGGTGCTGCGGGCGGCGGGGGTAGACCCGGTGCTGCTCCCGCATCACGATATGCCGCGCGAACGGGTGCGAGCATAGAAAGGCGAGGGGATCGGTTCGGGCGCAAGCTCGGACCGATCCCCTTTTTTATGTCGAGCGTCCTGTCGCCACCCTCAGGGAACCGGACGCGGGAGCGCCCGGTCCCGTCGGGCGGCGATGCGGTGCGGCGCACCGGCCTCCTGCGCGCGGCTTCGCCGTGCTCGTCGCTGGGACCATCCCTTCGGGATGGGCGTCATTTGTTCGGGGCCATCCCCGAGAGGGCTTTTAGCGCCGCGACAGATGCAGTCCCTCCAGCACGGATCGCAAGATCGACGATCTCCCGAAATTCACGCTCGGTGAGCGTCTCGACAGGGAGCTCGGGCACGATCGCGGCATATTTGCCGCGCAGCGCGCGGCGGGCATTTTCGACATCGTCTGCGACCTTGCGCTGGCGCGCTTCGAGGTCGGCGAGGCGCTCGCGTTCACTCTTCTTGGGCATGTCCATCTTCCTTTCGATGGTCTGCCCGCCACGCACTTTCCTATCGAATGGATACGCCATGAATCAAGTCTCCCGAGAATATGCCCGGCGGGCCGCCGGGAAGGAAGAAATCCCCCTGGCGGGGGAGCCCGCGCGCCTTCCGGCACGAGGCTGCGCAGCGACATGGTCGCTGCGGTGGGCGGACGCACGCCGTTGGCGTTTGTAATGCACCCTACGCACGGGTGCTGCGCCGCGCTCTGGCCCGCAAAATCGAGGATTTTCGCGCGAATTCGCGAGATCCTCGTTGGGCGTCATATGTCGGACATGTCGGACAAGACCGGCGGACTTTGTCCGACAGCGCCGCTAACCCCTTGATCCATAGCGCCATCTTCTGCCCGACGCGTCGGACGCATTAGGCCATTGGAATATTGGAGCTTTGCGGCTATAGTCGAGCCGCTTCACAACCTCATGTCCAAAGGCTCCACTTTTTTGGAGCATCACTTTGGCAAAATTATCTCTCCGGCTCGACGACGCTCTCTATGATCGTCTGCTCGCCTCGGCGGACGCGGCGGGCATGACCCCGTCCGCTTATATCCGCGAGGCACTCGAACAGCTCAATGGCGCCGATCCCTTCGGTTTCCACGCCCGCTTCGATGAACTTCATTCGACCGTCATCCAGATACTCGCGATCCTCGCGTCGGACGTTGGTGCGCGCGACCCCCGGGCGCTCGCCAAGGGGATGGAGGACACCCACCGGCTGCTCCGCGAACGGGGGCTGCCGACCGGCGATGCGCTTGCTCGCCAGGGGGGAGGGCGGATGTCATGAGCATCTTTCGCAACGACACCCTCGGAAGCTGGACGCGCGGCGGCCAAGCTATCGTCCACAATGTCCGCATGACCACCCAGGTCTTCTTCCAGACCGTGATGGCGGGAACCGCGATCTGGATCATCGGCGCCATCTGGTACGCGCTCGAAAAGTCGGGCGATTATCAGCGCTACCTTCTCCTCAAATATGCCGAGGCCCTGTTCAAGTCCGATACGGCGCGAGGGACCACCGACCCGGTGCTGTTCCGCAGCCCCGAGGGGCGTGAATATTGGACCTCGGCCGACCTGCTCATCGGCGCGCCGATCATGAAGGAAGCGCTGAAAACGCTCGAGAGCGACATCATCACCGGGGCGATCCTCTCCGGTTTCTTCGCGCTCGGCGCGCTCCTCGTCGCCTGGTTCTATTTTACCCGGATGGGGCGTGGACTCGGTTCGAACGAATATCTGCGCGGCGCGCGCTTCGGGTCCGTCTGGCAAATCCGCCGCGCGCTCTGGCGCGAACGCAAGGGGAGTTTCGCGATCGGCGGCGTCAAGGTTCCGCTTGCTTTCGAGCCCGAACATATATTGATCTGCGGGGCTCCCGGCACGGGCAAGACCAACATGATCGTCAAGATGCTCGCCGGCATCCGCGCCTCGGGCCGGCGCGCGATCGTCTATGATACCGCCGGCACCTTCGTCGAGAAATTCTACCGGCCCGGGAAGGACATCCTCCTCAATCCGCTCGACAAGCGAACCGCCATCTGGTCGCCCTGGGTCGATGTCCCGCGCGACTATCATTATGACCAGATCGCGGAATCGATGATCCCGGACAAGCATGGCGACCCCTTCTGGTCGAAGGCCGCGCGCGGGACTCTGGTCGCAGTCATGCGCAAGCTCGCGGCCGAGAAGCGCACCTATGTCTCGGCGCTCCTCGAGACCATCGTGCGTTCGCCGCTGAAGACCCTCGGCGCCTATGTCGCGGGGACCGATGCGGCGGCCTTTGTGTCGTCGGAAGGCGAGCGGACCTCGGCGGGGGTGCAGGCCGAGCTTGCCTCGGTAATGCGCAGCTTCGCCTATCTCGACGATACCGACGATGGTCTCTCGATCCGCGACTGGGTGACCACCGAGGGGGATGACAGCTGGCTTTTCATCACCGTCAAGGCCGACCAGCTTCCGTCGCTCCGCCCCCTGATCACCGTCTGGCTCGACATTGCGATCAGCGCGATCATGAGCCTTGAACCCGATCAGGCCCGGCGCCTCTATTGCGTGATCGACGAGCTGCCGAGCCTCCAGAAACTGCCCTCGCTTTCGGATTTTCTCGCCCGCGCCCGCAAATATGGCGGCTGCGGCATTTTGGGGTTCCAGTCCTATCCGCAGCTGAAAGCAACCTATGGCCAGGAGGAAGCCGCCGCCGTGACCGGCTATTGCTCGACCTGGGTCGCACTCCGGGGGAACGACGGCGACACCGCCGATCTCGTCTCGAAGAATCTGGGACAGGTCGAGCAGGTCGAAGCCAATGAGGGGATGAGCTACGGCGTCAATGATATGCGCGACGGGGTCAATCTCTCGCGCATCCAGGTGACGCGGCCGCTCGTCCTCCACACCGAGGTCACGAACCTGCCGAACCTTGCAGGCTTCTTGCGCTTCGGCCGCGGCTTGCCGGTGATCCGGTTCGACGATCGCTACAACCGGACGCCGTCCTCCGCGGAGGCTTTCATCGAGCGGAGCGATCCCCCGCTGCGCACCGTGTCGACCCCTTCGCTGCCTGCTCCCGCTGCTCCATCCAAACCGCCTGCCACGCGCAAGCGCCCGCCGAAACAGGCCGCCGGTTCGGCGGCGCCCGAACTTCCTCTGGGTCCGGTCGCCACCGCTGGCGATGGCGACAAAGGCGACGGAAAGGCACCGATCGATCCTGCCGGTGGTATCGGGGGACATGACCCCGATGCGCCGATTGCACGCCTCGAGATCATCGCCACGCCGTGGACGCACTCGCTTCGCCAGCACGGTCGCCCGGGCGGCCGCCGCAGTCCCGCGAATCCGGCATGATCCATCCGCGCCGCCTCGGGGGCACGCCCGCTAATGTCGCCCGCTATTACACCATCGGCGACTATTATACGAAGGGAGGGAACGAGCCCTCGGCATGGGGCGGGCGGATCGCTACCGAACTCGGGCTCGAAGGTGCGGTCGAGCGCGGGGCGCTCGAGATGCTGCTCGCCGGCAAGGTCGGCGAGCAGCATCTCGGCCGTCGCCGCCATGGCACCATCGAGCATCATCCCGGCTGGGACTTCTCGGTCAACGCGCCGAAATCGGTGTCGATCATGGCGCTGGTCGCGGGCGACGAGCGTATCGTTGCAGCCCATGAGAAAGCGGTGGGTACTGCGATCGGCTGGATCGAGGAAGATGCCGCGCTTCGCCGCCGCATGAACGGCGACATCGTCCACGAGACGACCCGCCAGCTTCTCTACGCGCGCTTCACCGAACATGCCTCCCGCGAGCTCGACCCCCATCTCCACACCCATGTCGTCATTCTCAACATGACCCGGCACGCGGGGGATGAACAAATGGTCAGCCTCGAAACCCGCGCCATGTTCGCCGAGCAGATGACCGCCGGGCAAATCTACCGCAACGATCTCGCGCATCGCCTGCGCGGACTCGGATATGATATCGACTTCGACCCGCGGCGGGGGCTCTTCGAGATACGCGGCGTACCGCAGGACATGATCGCCGACATGTCGCGGCGCGCCGAACAGATCGACGCCCACGCCAAGGATCATGGCCTCGAGGGGCAGGCGGCACGCACGAGATCCTTCTTCGAAACCCGCCGCGCGAAGCAGAAGGTCGGGCTCGAAGGCCTTCATAGCCAATGGTCGGTGCGGTCCGCGGCGCACGCTCCAACTCTCGACGCAATTCGCAGCCGCGCGGACGAGCGCGGCGAACGGGAAATAGGCGTCGATCGGGCGACCGCGAGCCGGGCATCGCTTTACGGACTTCGCCAGTCCGAGACGCGCGAGGCCGTCAACAATCTCGGGCGGCTCATTCGGACCGGGCTCGCCTCGCATGTCGGCGAGGTGCGGCTCGAAGATGTCCGGCCCCTCTTCGAAGCGCATGAAGAAAGGTTCAAGCTGCTGCGGACCAGGGAGCAAACGGGCGACGGCGTACTGACGCGCGGACGGACCTCGCGCCGTACCGCGCGCCTCGAGATCGCGCTTTCGGGCCAGATCTCGCTCAGTCTCGACGACACTATACCCTTAGCTTCACCAGAACGGATCGAGGGATCGCTTCGGGGCAGCATCCTCAATGACGATCAGCGCAAGGTGCTAAGCTGGCTCGCATTGTCGAGTGACCGGGTCGTCAGCGTCGATGGGGTTGCGGGCTCGGGCAAATCGACGCTGGTCCAGCAATTGAAGGCGGCCGCCGATCCCGATTGGACGTTCGTCGGTTTGGCGCCCACCTCGTCGGCAGCGGGCAAGCTCGGCGCCGATGCCGACATTGAATCGCGAACCGTCGCGGCGCTGCTTGCCGGCGGCGGTCATGACGTTACCGACCGCCATGTGCTCGTCCTCGACGAGGCTGGCCAGCTCGGCAGCCGGCAGGCGCTCCGCGTGCTGCAAATCAGCCGCGACACGGGCGCCCGCGTCATCTTGCTCGGCGACAACAAGCAGACCGGGGCGATCGAGCAGGGAAAACCCGCCTGGCTCATGCAGCAGCTCGGTCTTCCGACAGCGCGGCTGAAGGTCGCGGTTCGGCAGGAAACCAAGTCGATGAAGGCTGCCGTCGCAAACGCGCGGCGCGGCGATTATGCCGCGTCGCTCGATGCGCTCGACAAGGTGGTTAGCGGCCAGCGCGCCGACAAGCTTGCGGAATCGTTGGTTGGCGAATGGACGCGGCTCAAACCCGGCACCCGCGAGACGACCAACATTCTCGTTCTCGACAATGCGACGCGGCTGATCGTCAACAGCCGGATTCGCGAGGTGCTGAAACGGGAAGGCGCAATTGGGCTTGAGGATCTGCGGCACTCCGTCCTCACATCGTCGGGCATGACCAACGAGGAGAAACGCTTCGCCCGCTTCTATTCGTGCGGGCAGGTCGTCCGGTTTGCGCGCGATGACGCAGCGCGCGGAATTGCCAAGGACCATGAATATCGCGTCGCCGGCATCGAGCCCGATAGCAAGGGTCGCCAATGGGTACGGCTGGCGGGCGAGAATGGCGGTCAGCTTCTCTGGAACCCGAGGCTGGGACGGGCATCCGAGGTCGCCGTCTTTCTGGAGGACACACGCGACGTGGCAGCGGGCGACCGCATCCAGTGGCGCCTGGCAGCGAAGGAGCTCGATCTTAAAAATGCGGAACGTGGGACCGTGGAGCGGATCGACGGCTCGGTCGCGACAATCCGTTGGGATCGCAAGGCCGAGCCGCAAGCTATTGATTTAGCGCTCCATCGCACCTGGGATCATGGCTATGCCGAGACCGTCTATTCGGCGCAGTCGAAAACCTACGACCGCGCCTATGTGCTGGCGCCGCTCGGATCGGGCCTCGTCAATGCCCAGAATTATTACACCGCGATCACGCGCGCGCGCTTCGGCGTCAAGCTCTGGACCGAGGATCCCGAGCGCCTCGTCCGGAAGCTCGAGGCGAACTCGGGCGAGAAGACATCGGCGCTGGAGGGGCTGGGGCGCCTCGCGCGCGACAGCCACCGAATACGGAGCCTGCGCCACCCGGGCGCAATCGAACGCGAGCGCGCTGCAATGTTGCAGTCACGAACTGAGCGCGCGCAGCGGCGGGCGGACCGAGAACGCGCTTGGGCGGAGATGTTCCGTCCGGCCAGCCTCGCCGAACGGCTTGCCGGGCGCGCCCACCGTGCGGCAGGCCAATTCGATGACTATCTGCACGGGCTATTGGGTGCGGGCAAGCAAGCGGCACCCGAGCCGGTACCCGAACAGCGGCGCCACCAGGAACCCGATCGCGGAGGCCATGATCGATGAAATCCGATGGTCCCGGACCGGACCACGAAGACTGCGGATCAGCGAGCGGAAGTCACGTCGGACCGATGGCGTTCGAACCCATCGACATCGACACCCTTTTATTGTCGGAGCGACGAGCCCCATGATGAAATTCCCTATTGTCTGCCGTTTGCTGACCATCATTGTCGCGGCTTCAACCTTTGCCGGGTACGCAAGCACGGCATCGGCCAAGCCTCCGGACGCGCAGCAGGAAGTCGAACTCGCCACCTGCATTCGCAAGGCCTCAAAAGGCAGGGCCTGGCTTGAGCGCACCCTGTGGGGACTCCGCGATCAGGAGGGCGGCTGGATCGGCGCCGCGGTCGCCAACAGCAATGGCACACATGATCTCGGACCCCTTCAGGTCAACAGCTGGTGGGTTCCGAAAATCGCCAAACTCGTCGGACGTCCCGAGGATCATGTCCGATCATGGTTGCAGAACGATGCCTGCTTCAACGCCGAGGCCGCGCGCTGGATATTTCTGTCCGGGCTGGCCGTCACAGGCGATTATTGGAAAGCGGTCGGCGTCTATCATAGTCCAACGGGGTGGAGGCAGGCGCGATATGCAAACAGCGTCGCAGTCCATTTACGGCGGCGCTTTGGACGATCGATATGGTGACACCGATATTGCGGAGATGACCCGCGCTTGGGTGGCTCAGCGGAACCACGGCCCGCTGAATGGGTCGGCGAGATACTGCTGCGCGGCCTTCACTAGCCGCTGGACGCGCGAGCGGTAGGATGCACTTTCAATTCGCCAACGACGCGCCGTGACACTCTCACCGAACAGGACCTCGGCGATTCTCTTCTGCGATGCGCCCGCGGCCAGCGCATCGGCGGTTCGTAGCTCGAGTATCCAGCGCGCGGCCCGGCTTTCGCGCGGACGCAGCGACGCCGGCATTTCGCCGCGCGCCGTCAATGCCAGAAACTGTTGCAACGCCGCGATCTTTGGGGCCGCTGAATCCACGCCTTCGATCTCATGCACGAGAAGAGTGGATCGGCCGAGCAAGGTGCCATCATGGTGCATAAGCCGGATCAGCCAGCGACCGTCCGAAATGAGCCAATGTTCTCTGTTCGCCTGATCGACCGAGATCGAGACATAGTCGGCGAGCGCGAGGACATCGAAATTATCGCCGGGACCAGGCGCGCGGCGTCCGGCGCGCGTCTGGAGAACTTTGGGGTCGACGTCAGGCGACCAGATGGGGCGAGCTTCGGGTGCGGAAATGGCGGGGTCGATCCAGGCAAGCAGACCGACCCTTATCGGTGCATCGATCGGGAGCCGGTCCCGGGCCGCCCATAGGCGGCGATACCGGGGTGTTCGCCGCAGCCATTCCCACGCGAAGGCGCGGCGGTCGCACAGCATAAGCGCCGAATATTCACTGGCCACCTGCCAATCGGCTGCAGGCGGACCGCTGTTCATGCAAAATAGCCGGAATATATTCGGAATATTTTCATGAAGCGTCGTTCTGGCCCTTGTCGATATCCCTCAGATTCCGGAAGCTTGGCGAGTGGTGATGTCGTGCCGTGCGGCACGTTCCGGTTGCGCCAGGCGAGGTGGTTGCAACGCTGCTTTACCTCCGCGGACCCGAACCTGCATTGTCCGGGCTTGCGGGTCTCCGGCGCGCACATGCGGCGCCGGGAGCAGGGCTAGCCGGCTATTCGGCACCTTCCGCAAAATAGGCGCTGAGTCGATGCATAATCTCGGGCTCGATCGTCATGATGCTCCGTCGCCCGTCGAAGGTATCGGGCTGCCGCCGTAATATGCCTGCTTCGCAGAGCTTTTGGGCGAGTCGTAGCGCGCTGCTCATCGGGATGCCCGATGCGACGCACATGGGATATAGATGGAGCACCCGGCCTTCGCACTGGTGGATGAACAGGTCGAGCAGCATGTCCCAGGCAGGCTCGACGAAAAGACATTCGGCGCCAATAAGTTGTCGGCGCAGAAAGCGGCGACGCTGCGTGATGCGCGCGTTGGTCAGCACGAGCTCTGCCTTGGCCCGCCGATCGGCGGCGGTATCGGGGCTCTTCAGGGTGAAGGAGAAGGTGCCGCGTCGGGCCGTATCATCGACGATTATCCGTGATGTCTGGTTTGCGGTCACGACAATATGACCCGACAGCCGGATATCGAGTGCATGTCCGATATCCGCGAGGCGGCGCGTTGCTTCGATGTCCTCGTCGCTCGGATGCGGATTTCCGCTCGGATGATTGTGGACGAGCAGAATCGCGGCGGCATTGAGTTCGAGCGCGCGGCGGAAGATGACCCTCGGATAGAGCGCCAAATGGGCGAGGCTGCCGCTTTGCAGGCATTCATCGGCAATAAGATGGCGCGACCCATCGAGGAACAGGATGCGCAGATGTTCGTCGGCGAGCGACCCCATGGATGCGATGAGATAGTCTCCGAGTTTCGCATCGTCCAGATCGATCCGCCTCGAATAGAGCCTGCCGCGCATCGATGCGAGCATCGCGCGCCGCGTGCAGAGGAGCAGGTCGATCACCGCTGCGTGGTCGCCGAGAATGCGGGCCAGGGCTTCGGGCGTTTGGGCCCAGATCCTCTCGAGGCTGTGAAACTCTTCGAGAAGCGCGCGCGCTAGGTCTTCGCTGTCTTCCGGAGAAATCGCTGCGATGAGCTGTGCCAGGACGGATAATTGGCGTTGGTGCGAAGCCGTCTTTGGTGCCGCCAGGTTGCGAACAACAGGAGAGGGGGAACCGCCCAGGAGGCCGCTACCTGCATGACCATATAGGCCGCCGGATCCATCGCGAGATTGAGGGCGCGGCTGGAATGGGCCAGCAGCGGCAATATGTGGAGAACGGCCGCGATCATCGGCCAAAAACGATAGGCGAAAAGTGCGAGCAGCAATGTCGCGGAGGCGCCGAAACCATCGATGAGCAAATGCCCGAAGTCGAGAACCGCATATTCGGGCGCAACGAACTGGTGCAGCAGAAGGTCCGATCCGACCATCGTCGCCGCGATCCCCGCCATCACCCGTTCGGGGCCGCCACCCCGCCAGGCGGCGTAGCCAAGAGCCGCGAGCAGGAACAGGGCGAAGATCGCGACACGCATTTCGCATCTGTTTCACTCTCGCGGCCCCCGGTCAAATTCTTACGTTGCGACCGCATGCAGCCGGTGGACGGCTGCCCGCTTCGGGCATTCCTCGTGCAGGTCATAACCCGCCGTTTCCTGGCCGATGGCGACCAGTTCGCCATGGACGCGCAGCACATCGCCGCCGGCGTCGATCAGTGCCATCTGCGCTTTCGCAAGGCGCTGGATCGTCGCCTGCCCCTTGGCGGGCGGCACGCCTTCGGTATCACGCCGCGCCGTGACCACGCTCGCCATGAGCGACGATACGGCGATGAGGGCATCGTCGATCCGGATTTCGGCTGACGGCAATTGCTGCTGCAAGCTGGTGGCAATGGATATGAGATGTTCGGACATGACTTCTCCTTTGCCAGAAGCAGGGCTTCCGGCTGTTGCTGTAGGGCAAGATGAAGGGATTTAGCCGGACATGAGCCGCGTCAGCGCCTCTGCAATACCGAGCCCGCCGAGCAGGGCGAACACCACCACCATGAGCATGATGGCGATGATTGTAGCCTTGGCAGTCGGTGCATGGTCATGCCTCCAGATCGTCCCGGACGGTGGGCGTTCGCCCGATAATCCGGCCATCGCCCCTTTGCCCTCGCGGACATCGAGATAATGGTCCGGATCGCCGTCCGGGAAATCGGATGGCGCGAGGGAGGGCATGATGGGAAGCTCTACCGGATCATATGCGATCCGATCGCATATGCTCTTCAGCCGGGCATAGCGGATGGCGGTATCGTCACGATTGATGGCGGCGAGCGTCTTGCGCGCAGCCGATATCCGCTGATCGACCGTGTACCGCGAAATGCCGAGCTCGCGGGCGATCTGCTTCGACGTCTTGCGCTGTAGCACGAGGTCGAGGCACAGGCGCTGCTTGTCGGTGAGCAGCGCCCAGAGCCTTGCTTCGGCTGCGTCAGGTTCCTGCGCCCCATCCATCCCGTCAGTTTCGTGACATTGTATATTGAGGCAAGCCGCTTTTGAAATTTGGCTTCTTCATTAAGCCCATCCTCGAACAGATATTGCCCGTGACCGGGCGGTGACCTTTGATTGTCGGTGTGCTTCGACTTCGAAACAATCCCCAATCTGGTTCTAACTGACGAATATATTTGAAACATATGGCGCCGCCGATAGCGTCGCCCCTGTTCCGCGCTGCTGGTGGACCAACGGCAGGCGTCATGGCTGGACTTTCGCCTGCTTGAGAGGGCTGGGGGGCAGCACTGAAACAGGGGCTTCACCCGGCAGTCAGGCTTGAGGACGCTGCCGGTGCCGCCAATGGGTCGGAATGCGCACAATCGAGGCCGCGCGGCAACTTGAAGACGACATCATGGCGGTCGATAGCGAGGACGCGCTCGTCGATATCCTCCGCGAGATTTGCTCGCATATGGGCTGCGCCTGGTTTGCGATCAGCCACCATGTCGATTTTCTCGCGGCTCCCGACAAGGGCATCCGTCTCCACAACTATCCTGAAGGCTTTGCGCATTGGTTCGACGAGAATCGCCTCGGCGTCTCGGATCCCGTGCACCGCTTCAGTCATCGCCGAACATCGGGTTTTCGCTGGCGCGATATGACGCTCCATCGGCCGCGACCTCAAGATGCCGAGGTGCTGGAACGCGCCCGCCGTCACAACATCGCCGACGGACTGACGGTCCCTGTGCATTTGCCGGGGGAGGCGCATGGCTCTGTATCCTTTGCATGGACCGATAGCGGATCGATGCCGCCCGAAGCGCTTGTCTTTGCGCAAAGCCTCGGGGCGTTCGTCTTCGAAGCCGCGCGCCGGCTCGGCGATCCCGTCTCGCTCGATGAGCGGCCGCAGCTTACCGATCGGCAGATCGAATGTCTGATGTGGGCGGCGCGCGGCAAATCCAATTCGGTCATCGCGCAGCTGCTCGATATTAGCGAGGAGACGGTGCGCGAGCATTTGCGCAATGCGCGGGCAGCCTATGACGCGCCGACGCGGATAGCGCTCGCCATTCGCGCCCTGTTCGACAGCGCGATCTGTTTCGGGGATGTCGCCCGAGGCTGACACCCCCCCTTTGTGTTATGGCACGGCCGCATTTCCCGGTTCATCTGAATTGTCTCTTTTCAAACAAGGGGACAATCTCATGCTTCTCACCATCGACCAGGATAGCCGGGACCGCGAACATATCGCGCTTCGTTCGATGTTCGCGGCGCGCAAACGCGTCTTCATCGATCTTCTGAAATGGGACATTCCGGCCCTCGCGGATCAATATGAAGTCGATCATTTTGACGATATCCATGCCACCTATCTGATCGTCACCGACGAGGCGGGCGAACATCTCGCTTCGGCACGTCTGCTGCCAACCACGCGGCCCGCGCTGCTCGATGCGCTCTTTCCCTTTCTCGTCACCGGCCCCATCCCTCAGGGGCCAGCCATCTTCGAAATCACCCGCTTCTGTCTCTCGCCGGGGATCGGCGCGCGGCAGCGCCGGATCGCGCGCGACGTGCTCCTCGTGGGTCTCGCCAAACATGCCCTCGCGAACGACATCCACACCTACACTGGCGTCGCCGAACATACCTGGTTCCGGCAGATTCAGACTTTCGGCTGGGATTGCCACGCGCTTGGCGAGCCGGTCCTCCACCAGGGACAGGCGCTTGTGGCGCTTCGCATCGATATCGATCGCTCCACGGTGGCGAAGCTCGCCGCAGCGGGCATCGCCGTCAAGTCCGCTGCGGCCCCCGCCGCGCGTGCCGCTTGAGGAGGGCGCGATGATCATCAATCCAGCATCATACGGAATAAACCGTCGAGGCTCGCCCGCGGCCCGTGACCTCATGTCCAATGGCTTCGCGATCATCCGGGGCGCCGCGCCAACGTCATTGCTCGGCCGTATCAATGTCGACCTCGATTCGCGTTATGCTGCCACACCCTTCTGTGAAGGCGGCTTCTACGGCGCGAGGACCAAGCGCTTCGGACGCCTGCTCATTCGCTCGCCGCACATGGCGGACCTCGTCATGAACCGCGCGATACTCGAATTGGCCGAGATCGCGCTTGGCAATTGGTGCGAGCGCATTCAGCTCAACCTAGCGCAGGCGATCGAGCTTCATCCCGGCGCGCTCGCCCAGTTCCCGCATCGCGATCAGGATATGTGGCAAGGCGCGCTCGGCGAGGTCGAATATCTCGTCAACGTCATGTGGCCGCTGACCTCGTTCACTGCAGAAAATGGCGGAACGATCATCTGGCCGCGCAGCCATGGGCTCGAAGCGCTGGTGGAAGAGCCAAGGGAGGCGCCCATCATCGCTGAGGCCGAACCCGGCGATGCGATCGTTTTCCTCGGGTCGACGCTGCACGGAGCCGGCGCAAACCATAGCAAAGCTGTCCGGCGGGGGATCATTGTCAGCTACTGTCTTGGATGGCTCAAGCCCTATGAGAATCAATGGCTGGCCTATCCTCCGCATATCGCGCGATCCTTTCCAAGGGAGATCTCCGAACTCGTCGGCTATGTCCAGCACCGGCCCAATCTCGGCAATTTCGAGGGTCAATGCCCGTCGGTCCTCTTCGATGCCGACCCCGAGGACGCGCGCGCGGCGGTCGATGCCCTTCGGCCCGATCAAGCCGCCATGCTCGCGCAGCATGTCGCGTCCCAGCAAGCGGTCGCCTCGGGGACGAGATCATGAGTCCCGGCGCGACGATGGAACTCGTCTATGCCGAGCTCAAGGCGAAGGTGATGCGCGGCGACTTCGCGCCGGGGGAGCGGCTCGAACCCGCGCAACTTGCGAGGGTGCTTGGCGTCAGCCCGACGCCGGTCCGCGACGCCCTCTACCGGCTTTCGGGCGAAAGGCTGCTCGAAGCCTGGCGTCACGAAGGGTTTCGGCAACCGATACTGGCCGAAGCCGACCTCCACGACCTTTATGCCTGGGGCGCGTCGCTTCTGGCGCTGGCGCTCGAGGGGCAGCCGCCCGACCCCCACATTCCGCAGAGATCGTTCAGCGACTCAGGCGCCGGCGATTATCCCGAGCGGGTTGCGGCGCTGTTTCGGGCGATCGCCTGGACCAACTCTAATCGAGAACTTCGATTTGCGACGGTGAGTTTGATCGAACGCTGCCATGTGTTTCGGGCCGCCGAAGTACGCGTCGACCGGCGGAGCGACGCGGCGATCATCGCGATGGACGATGATTTTCGTTTCGGGCGCTGGAGCGCCTTGCGCAGCAAAATCACACGTTTCCATCGCCGCCGTATCCTTCTCGCGGGCCGCGTCGTGGCGGAACTCAGGCCGCGCGAAGAGTCGCTCTAGAATATATTCGACCCATATGAGCCGTATAAAATTCCTATTTGAACGAGGGAGCATAGCCTTGGCCGTGTCGCAATTCCGCGGCATTGACGAAGGAGAGTCCCATGGACCGCAATGACATTGTCGAAGACGGCATCGAGGAACTGGGCGTCGCGAGCATCGAGACGCGCGGCTCGCTCATCTACGTCGCCGAAATCGGCGGCTTCGAACGGCTCGTTCCGGCCATCCTGGCTGACTGAAGGCCGGGGAGGGCGCGGCACATCGCCGCGCCCTCCACATTCTCATGACATATCAGCTTCGACCCGGGCTTTCCTTTGGCTTCATCGGCGAACGCGCCGTTTTGCTCGACCTCGACATCAACCGCTATTTTCTGATCAAGGCCGAGGCCGCCCAGGCTCTGCGGGACCTGATCGCCGGGACCATTGATGCAGGCACAATTCGTCGCCTTCCCCGGCCCGGCGGGCGGTCGCTGCTGGTCGAAGGCAGCAACGGTTTCGAACCGGTGGAGGCTGCGCTGCCCGGCTCAAGTGTCCTCGAGGCGGAAGCCCGTGTGTCAGCCCATCTTCCATTTCACCATGCGCTGCGCGCGCAACTGGAGGCGAGCGCCAGCCTGCGGATATTGGGCATCAAGCGCAGTATCGCGGCATGGCGCCGGGCTCGCCCGGTGGATGTCGGGCGGCAGTTTTCGATCGAAACTGCGGACCACGCGCGCGCCTTCGCTCTTCGACGTGCCGACGTCCCGATCCAGCGAAGCTGCGTTCCGGACTCGCTCGCCCTGATGCGCCTCCTCTGGCGAAAGGGCCTCGACGCCGACCTCTATTTCGGCGTTCGCCTCGATCCTTTCGCCGCGCATTGCTGGGTGCAGGCCGAAGACTATCTGTTGTCCGATCCGCTGGCGAATGTGCTCAGTTTCACACCGGTCTTCAGGCTGTGACTTTGCGCATCGCCTTCGAAGCGCGCGCTGCGTCGCATTCTGAACCCCGTGGGAGCCTCCGCGAGGTCGCGCGACTGGCCCATGTCCGGTTGCTGAGCGACGCGGCGGTAGCGTTTTCGAAGAAGGGTAACACGCTTCTGTTTGGCTGGGCGTTCCGCCGCTCGGACAATCGCGCCTGCGATGAGCTCGGTGATGACGAAGCCCGTGAAATCGAAGCGCGCGGCGCTGAATGGGCCGTCAAACATTTGTGGGGCAATTATCTTCTGGCCTGGAAGGAGCCGGCGGGCGATGTCCATGTCCTGCGATCGCCGGTGACGGGACCAGCGCTCTTTTTCGCCGAAGACGGCGCCTGCGCATTTTCGCACCTCGAGATTGGCAAGGCGATGGGCCTTTCCCTCGACAGGCTCGATCCCGCCGCGATCGATGCCCAGCTTCGCTTCCCTATCTTGCGCGGTCCGGCAACCGGGATCGCCATGGTGCGCGAGCTTCTCGCCGGCGAAACACTCATGATGGGTTCGCCCGCGGTCGTTCGCCAAGCCTGGTCGCCATGGTCCTTCACCGTGCGTCCACCAGTCGAGGCGTCGCTCGACGAGCTCCGCCGACACGTCATGTCAGCGGTCGGCGCATGGTCGACGCGGTTCGAGCGCGTCCAGCTCGAGCTCTCGGGCGGGCTTGATTCCTCGATCGTCGCCGCCTCGCTCGCGCGGACGCGTGCGACGTGGCGCGCGGTGACGCTTGTGACGCGGCGTCCTGATGGGGACGAACGCCGATACGCCCATGCGGTCGCCGATCACGCCGACATAGCGCTTCTCGAAATATTGCTGAATGCGGCCCCACCGGACCCGCTTGCTGCCCTCGGCGAACCGCGCGTCAGGCCCGGCGGCTTCGGCCTGATCGACGAGAGCGATATCCGGTTATGCGAAGCAGCCGAGGGCTATGGTGCGGGCGCGATATTCACCGGCGTCGGCGGCGATAATCTCTTCGGCTATATCATTTCCGCAGCTCCCGTAGTCGACGCGCTGCGCTTTGCCGGGCTCGGCGCGGCCTGGCGAGCGGCCTCCGACCTTGGGCGCCTCACTAACACCCATATGCTCGAAGCATGGCGCTTCGCTATCAGGCGCCTTCTGAAGCGGCCTCCGCCCTGGCCTCGCGATGAGCGGTTCCTGGCTAGCCGTCATGCTTCGACGGTGCCAGAACATCCCTGGTTTGCCGATGCGTCCGCCGCCAGCGACGGACAGCGCGCCTATGTGGGCATGCTGATGCGCATCCTGCCCTTTCTCGACGGTTATGACCGCGCTTTTCATGTGCCCGTGATCGCGCCGCTGCTTTCGCAACCATTGGTCGAATACGGCCTTGGCGTCCCGGTCTGGCAATGGTCGGCGGGCGGGCACGATCGCTCACTAGCGCGCAAGGCGTTTGCGGGCGATCTTCCGGCGCTTGTTTTACAGCGCCGAACGAAGGGCGGACTCGAATCCCTGTTTGTGCCGGCCTATGATCGAAACCGCGCACATCTGCGCGACTTTTTGCAGGAGGGACTGCTGGCGGCGCTGGGTATCATTGATTGTGACGCGATTGGCGCCGCGACCGCGCGTCCTGCTGGCGCGCTCGACAATGACTATGTTCGCATATTGCAACTCGTCGACATGGAAAGATGGGCGCGTTCGGTTGCAGGGGCACCGACGGCTGGCGGCCAATAGCCCGTGCCGGATGTCCGCCGGGGAACGGACGCCCGGCACGAACCTATGGCGCGGGACGTTGCAAGGGATGTCCCGCGCGCAATTCGCGCCAACGCGCATATCGATCCTGCTTTTGAGGGTTCGGATCCTCGAAATCGGCCAGCCAGAAGCGATACCAGTCGAGGTTGCGCGCATTGACCGCAAATTGATGCACCGGCTGGGTCTTGATGTGAGGCTCGTCGGCGAACACGAAGAGCTCGGCGGGCTTTCCGGCCCGTTTGAGGCGCGTGTGAAACTCGATGACAAGGCGAGCCTCGGCTTCGGGTAGTTGCATCAGGAGAGGGGTGTCGAGGCCGGCGGCGTCGCTTGTCGCGGAAAGCCGGTTCCAGCCTTCGGGATCGGTGTCGGGATCGCCGAGGCCCCATCGGTTCGCCAGCGTGTCGGGCATACCGCTGCCGGGCAACGCAGTGGCCCAATAGAAATGGGGTTCGAACTGCGCCGACGAGAGCGTCGCGGCGGCGAAGCGATCCGACTTGCGGATGGCCCAGAGGGCGACCTGCGATCCGAAACTGAGGCCGCCAATACCGACATGCCGTGGATCGACGATGCCGTCTGCGGCGAGCGTATCGATTGCGGCGGAGATGCCCGAAAGCGCCAGGTCATATTCTTCCTCAGCGTTGGAGAATTTGCCCTGAGCCTTTCGGATACAGAGAACCGCTATCCCGGAGTCCGCGAGGGGCAGCATCGGGATCTCGTCGCCGACGCCGCCCTTCAAGAAACCGTCGCAATGATAATATTGGATCACGAGCGGGAAGGGCGGCGCAGCGTGCGCTGGACGAAGCAGGAAACCGCTGAACTTTTGCCCACTGGCGATCGACCAGGACATGGGCGTGGCCTTTGTGGCGATCTTGCGCCGCAGGTCCGCATTGGGGTCGACCAGGAGTTTCCGGGCCCCGCTGCTATAATCGACGCGAACAAGCCTCGGCGGCGAGACGCCTGAGGCTTCGGCGCAGACAAGGAAGGCGGGTCCAATCGCGCAGCGATCGGGATTGAAGGGCGAGAAGGGCGCCCCGTCGGTGACCGCGAGCCGTTCAGGCGCTTCGCCATTCAGACGCCACAACGAAATTGTCTCTTCGGATCCCGGACTGGCCTCGAAGAGCAAAAGCGCCTTGCCGTCGGGGCGCCAGCCAAGCGCGCGGAGCCTGGGTGATGCACAGGCAGCGATAGCGCATTCGAGGGGCGGATGGCCCGGCTGCAACACGTCGACGCGGGTTTTGCCTCCATCGCGAACGATTCTGGCCTCCGCGCTGTCGCCGGCGACGACATGTTGCCCGATCGCAGAGGTCTGCGGCACGGGAGAGTCGGGCTGGGCCGATCCCCACACCATCGCCGATTTTTCCGTCGGCGGCGTGTCCGCGAGGAGGCGCACGCGTTCAAACCATCCTCCCCGAAGCCGCTGCATGACGCGCTTCCCGTCGACGATCGCGCCCCCGGCGAACGGCTGCATGACATCGACCGTTGGATCAACGAGCACCCCCTCATCATAGGCCCGCTTTTCCGCCGCCGCGATTTGGGCTCGTGTCGCCCCGACATGATAGATGATGCGGCGACCATCGTCCGCCATCCGGAAATCGACGATGTCGGCAGGATCGGAAATCGCGAGCCGGGCCTTGCCGCCCATGCGCCACGACCACACGCCGACCGCGCCGTCCTGCATCGCAAGAAAGTGGAAGCCTTTCGAATCCGCGTCCCATATGGGCGCATTCTCGATCAGCGTGCCGGCAAAGCTGAACCTCGCCGCGCCTCCATCCGCGACGCGGCGATGGTCGCCGCCATTGACCCCAACGATATGCCAGCCAAGTGCAACGCGGTTTTCGGCCACCGAAGGCTCGCTCACACGATAGGCAGCCCAGCGGCCGTCGGGCGATATGGTGACGCCGCTGATGTCGCGTGTCGCCACAATATCCTCGACGGTGACGAGCGGCGTGGCGGCGGCCATCGCCGCCGCCAGCATCACCATGTTACGATCCCCTGCAGCGCGATCGTTCGCCCTACAGCGCTCGCCTGCTCGGGGTCATAGCCGAGTACCGAGGTCGCCGTTCTGAAAAGGACATAAGGCGGGTCCCGATCGAAGAGATTGTTGACGTTGAGTGCCAGGCGGAAGGCTCGCCCACCTGGAGCGCCAGCGATGCGCGCGCCGAGCTGGAGGTCGAATGTCGTCCAGCTCTTCACCTTTTCGGCAGGCGTCGCGGTCTGGTTGCGATAACCCGACATATGGAGCAGCGACAGCCCGCCGTCGAAGGGCCCCGCCTCGAAGCCGAGGCGACCGCGCAGGCGGAGCTTCACGGGATTGCCAAGCGTCCCGACCGCGTTGATCGCTGGCGCGGAGCGCGTGACCTGCTGGTCGATGCTGAACAGGCGAGATCCGCCCAGCGAAAGCGTGAGCGCGCCATTCGGAATGGAATGGCGGTAGGAAGCGTCGAAATCCAGGCCGCGGATCGTCACCCGCGACAGGTTGAAAGTTCGCGCATCGGCGATGACCTCGATATCCGAAGCTTGGACACCGAGCGGATTTCTGAGGTTCGGATTTGCGAAATAGGCAGCGACCTCCGCCGGGTCGGGCGTCTCGTCGACAAGCTCGCCATAGACATCCCGCCGTGCGAGGAAGTTGAAAATATCGAAGGAGGCGCTCGCGATACGGTCGCGATAGGCAATGTCGAACCAGGTGGCTGAAAGCCTCAACCCCGGCAGGGCGACGGGTTCGAGGTCGACGCCCGCCGTCCAGCTCGTCGCCTTCTCGGGGCCAAGGTCGGGACGGAAACCAAGTAGCGCGAGCGCCAGCGTCTGGCCGGTCGGCGATTGAGGATCGGGCAGATAGACGGGCTGGTAGGTCGCATTGGCGGCGCCGACCAGTTCGGTGAAGAAGGGTGCCCTGAAGGAATGGCCATAGGAGGCCCGGACCACCACGCCCCGAACGGGCGTCCAGCGCAGACCCAGCTTGGGGTTGCTCGTGCTGCCGACGTCCGAATAATCCTCATGGCGTCCGGCGAGCGACAGCTGCAGCGCACCCGGGAGGCTCGTCCCTGCATCGAAGATGGGAATTACCAACTCGCCATAAAGGGCTCGAACCGTGCGCTTGCCCGGAAGCCCGGGCAGGCGCGAGGTGGTTGTGCTGTTACCGAAGAGGTCAAAGACCGACGTATAGTCGAGGCGTTCGCCGCGAATCTCGGCGCCGGCGGCGAGTTTCACTGTGCCGGCGGGAAGATCGAACAAACTGCCGTCCGCGCGCAGAGCCGCCGTCCAGACTCGCGAGCGCACCCGCGAGACAAGGCCGCCGCGAAGTCTGCCGACAAGCGCCGGATCATTGACCGCGCCGTCTCCGAACACGTTCAGCGCTGTTGCCGGGTCGGATAATACGAGCGCCTCGGAGCGGCGCGTGATGTGGATGATATTGATGTCGTCGGCGCGCTCGCGCTGCAGGCCGTAGCCGCCGCTGATCTCGAGCGACCAGTCGCCAACATTGGCGCGTGCCCCGCCTGAGAGGTTGAGGGCGCGCGCTCTACCGCGCGCGCCCTCGGGACCGAAATCGGCCGACGGGTCGTAGAATACCGTGATCGGCTGACCGGTGCCGATCGGATCGACATAATAGGGATTGGCGCTCGTGACGGTGACGGGAACGGGTCCGAACCGGCGCTGGTTCACACGGTAACGCCTGTCCGCATAGAGACCCCGCGCAAAAAGGGTGATCGCCCCGATCTCCTGTTCGGCTGAGGCATAGAAGCTGAGGCTGCGTTGGCGCGGCAGGATGTCGACGAGCCGCTGCGCGTCGGCGCGATTGAAGCTCCCCTCGATCAGATCGGCCGCGGTGAGGCCCCGCCCGTCCTGTCCAGGGGGAATTGCGAAAACGCGGCCATTGGCGGCAAGGATCGTCCCGGGATTGGCGAAATTCGACCGAAGGTCGGGGCCGCCTACGGGGCGCAGATCTTCGCTGGTGAAGCGCCGCTTCGTTGCGGGCAGGTTGCCGCGGCTGTAATATTCGGCGGCGAGTACGAGGTGACCGCTGTTCCATTTTTTGCCGAGCAGCTGGGCGATCTGCATCTCGCTGAAATCGCCGTCCGCCGTCCCGGCTCGCATGCGCGTCTCCGCACCTTCGAAGCGATTGCGGAAGCGAAGATTGACGACGCCTGCTACCGCGTCCGAACCGTAAATGGCCGACGCCCCGTCGGTCAGTATCTCGATACGGTCGATCGCGGACGAGGGGATCAAGGAGAGATCGGTAAACGCACCCCAGGCACCGCCCATGGCCGGGCGAACGCCGTCGAACAGGGTGAGCGTAGAGGCGCTGCCAAGACCGCGCAAATTGATCCCCGACCCGAAGTTGAGATTTGTGTTCGCATTGCCTCGCGCGGTCGCGCCAAATGTGGCCTCACTGGGGCCGCCCGAGAAATTCTGCGGGATGGTTTGAAGATAGTCGGCGAGCGTCGTGCGCCCGCTCCGGTCAAGCGCATCGCGATCCACGATCGTCACGGGCGAGCCGACCGGGCCGGCTCCGCGAATGCGGGTACCGGTGACAATGATCTGCGCGTCATCACTCTGCGCGGTCCCGCGATTTGCCGAGCTTTCGGCGAACCTGTCGCCCTTTCCCTCGCGGATAACGAGCGTTCCGTCCACGCTTTCGGCGACCAGTTCGGTGCCGGCCAGAAGCTGCGCCAGGGCCGCATCGGCGTTGAAGGTGCCGCTGACCCGGGCGCTTTTCTTGCGCGCGACAACGTCCGAATTGGCGATGACGTCCCGGCCCGAAAGTTCGGAATATTGCCGCAAAGCGTCCGCCAGATCCTGCGGCGCGATGTCATAGCTTTGTTGGCCCGTCTCAGCCGAGGCGGCGGGCACTGGAAGCCCAATCGTCGCAGCCGTCGAAGCCAGGATAGCTGCCAGAAGTCTCACTCTCATCTTTCCCTCCCGCGCGGCCGTGATGGCCGTCTGGAAGGGCGAGACGAGGCCGGCTGAATTATCCCCCCGTTTTTTTTCGGGACAGGATGATGGCGCCGTCACTCTCTTGGGCCGAAAGTCCGAAAACCGCGCTGAGTTTTCGCGCGAGCGACGCGCTGTCGGTGACATCGAACCGGCCCGTGACCTCAAGCGATCCGAGCGCGGGGTCAGCCAGCCGGATTGACTTGCTGTTCACCCGGTTCGCTTGATCGATGACCTCGCTGAGCGGCAACTTGTCGGCGACGACCCGAGATGTCGGTTGGACGTTTGCCACGGGTAGCGTCATTGCCGTGTCGGGCGTCGACCGAGCGGCGTCGCCGCGCGGCAGATGAAGCGGTTCGCCGCCCTGTACCTCGACCGTGTCGCCGGGGTTCAGTCTGACCGTGCGTCCGCCGGGCGCTGTCGCCCGCACATCGACAGAGCCGCTGACCAGCCGGACGCTCGGATTGCGTCGTGTCAGATCGACTTCGAAGATGGTGCCGAGTGCGACAATTTCGGATCCCCCGGCGATGACACGAAAGGGCCGGGAGGCATCGTGCGCTACGGTGAAACGGGCACGGCCGCCGGTCATGACGACCTCCCTGTCACGCTCCGAAAATCTGGTCTCGATCTTCGCTCCGTCGAGGAGTTCAACCAATGTGCCGTCGACCAGCCGAACGGCTTCGCCCTCGACGGACCGGGTCGCGATTTGCGGACCGGTCCCGGCACGCCCGGCATACCAGGCGCCTCCGAGGGCAAGCATGACGACGAGCAGGAAAGCCGTTGCCCAGCGTAGCCGGTTTGATCCGGAAGGGCGCAGCGCACGCGCCCTGATCCGGCCCGCGACATTCACATCGAGAGCCGCCCAGCGCTTTTCCGCCTCGGCATAGGCCGCGGCATTTTCGGGATCGGCCATCCACGCATCGAACTTCGCGCGATCAGCCGCCGCATCGCTCGCGCGCATGCGCGCGAACCATTTTCCCGCTTGTACCTCGCGGCTCATGACCGCGGACCTTTTACGCGAAGGATTGCCGTCATGGCCTTGGCGATTTGCTTTTCCACGCCCTTCTCGCTCATTCCTGTTGCAGCCGCAATTTCGGCATAGGACATACCCTCGAACCGGTGCATCAGGAAGATGTCGCGGGTTTTCGGTTTCAGGCGTTCGAGACGGTCCTCGACACGGCGCATCATGTCCCTTGCTTCGAGCGCGGCGTGGGGGTCGGACCCTGGATGCTCGGTATCGTCATATTCATGATGTGCCGAGGCGAAGCGACGCCGGTCGACATGGGCACGTTCGATGAGCAGGTTGCGTGCCGCTCGTGCCAAATAGGCTCCGGGCTTTTCGATCCGCGACACAATATCCGCGCCGCTTGCGGCAAGGCGTTGGAAGCACTCCTGGACCAGATCCCCGACATCCTGTGAATTCGTCCGTCGGCGCAGGAAACGGGAAAGTTGCGGCTGGTGCTCTTGATACATGGCTTCGATAGCCGCAGACTTATGCTGGTTGCCCCAGTCATCGATTTCGATCTGAAATGCAGGCTCCGCTCGCCGGCGCGCTTCGGCAGCCTCTTCGTCATAATCCATTGTCTCGCCTTCCCGGACGGGAGGAAAGGCGGCCTAAAGCCGGGTGTTGAGAACACACTTGAGGCGCGTGCGCCGTCGCCTTTAGCCCGAAGGCTTGTACATACGCGACGGCCACCCGGACAGGATGGCGAACAGGTGTTTTTGCTCAAAGGGTTCTCAAGCCCCGGCATCGCGCCGCCTGCCAGCCCGATGCCCGTTCAGCATAATCGATTGCTTTCCAAGAGCAAGACTTCCGCCGGACCATGCCTCATCGTGCCCGGACACTCGGAAAAGCAAGGGGATGCGCGCGCTTCTTGTTCGGAATGCAGGGAGTGAAGGGGGGGAGTCAGAAAGGTGGTGGCGGTCGCTCAGGCTGCCGGTCTGGCAGGAGGATCATCATGTCCAGCAACGGGAGCGGGAGTAAGCGGTTGCGGATCGCGCGGCGGGCGATCCGCCGAATGGAGCCGTTCGATCGCGCCGTCTTTCTTGCGATCCGGTTCGAGAACGCGGGCTACGAGGATTTGGCCGAAAGACACGGCATGGGCATTGAAGAGATCGAGAAGGCGTTTGCGCGCGCCGTCCATATCCTGATCACCACGCCGCCCCCGCCGTGGTGGCAGATCTGGCGCTATTGAAGGCCGCGCCCTTGACTTCGAGACGCCACCGCCCTGAAACGGCGTCATGGGAAAATATGATGCGCTTGGCGCCTTCCTCAGGCGGTGGAGGGTTTGCCACGATGCCGATGGCGTCGAGCTCAGCTTTTCGCACATCGAGAGCATCATTGGCGCGGTTCTTCCGCGCGCGGCGTTCGGTGCCGATTGGTGGTCAGCGGCAGAGTTTTCGGAAGTAGAGCCGCCCCATCGACGTGCCTGGCTCGATGCGGGCTTCGAGGCGGTTGCCAAACCGGCTCGCGAATGCGTCTATTTCCGTCGTCGAAGCGGCGGCCAGTAGGTAGAAAGATATCCGACTATGCCGGGGTCAATATGATCAGGATTGATTGTCCATATTATTCCTCTACATTGTGACGGACGCGAGGTTTTTATGAACAAACAAACGACCCTGAATGTCCGTATTGGCGGCGCCCTCAGCGATTTCGTGGCGACCAATGTTGGCGACGACGGCTCCTATGAGAATGTCAGCGAATATGTCCGTGATCTCATTCGGCGCGATAAGGAACGCGCGGAAGCGGAGCAATTCGCCCGCTTGAAGGCGGAGTTGCAAAGGGCCTTCGCAGCGCCTGACTCTGACTTCGTGGCTCTCGATGCCGATGCGGTGATCGGTCGGGCGCGCCGAAACTGACGATGGCTAATTTTCGGGTTTCCGCGATCGCCGGGCAGCGGCTCGACGAAATCTATGCCTATACGCGGGAGAAGTGGGGAGATGCGCAGGCAGAAGCCTATGTGCGGGGCCTTTTCGACTGTTTTGGTCGGATCGCCAGGCGCGAGCTTCTTTGGCGGGCTATTCCGGCTGAATTCGGTGTTGATGGCTATTACGGCAAGTGCGAACATCATTATGTCTATTGGCGTTTGCTCGGCGACGGAACTGCGGGCATCGTTACGATCCTTCACGAACGCATGCATCAGATGGATCGTTTCCGCGACGACACCGCGGCATAAGGGGCTGCGGCAGTTCCGAAGCGCAGGGCGAAAATGAAAACAGAAATCGACCACCTTCCGGCAAAGCAGCAGGGCGAACTCGAACGCATCAAGGCCGTGCTGATGGAGGAGTTCGCGCGATCGATCGAGCGCGCGACACAGCCTGGCAAACGCAACGGCAAGATCCTGAAGATCATCCTGTTCGGCAGCTATGCCCGCGACGATTGGGTCGATGAGCCGGAGAATGGCTATCAGTCCGATTTCGACCTGCTGATCGTTGTCAGCCATGAGGATCTCACCGACATCTCCGACCATTGGTACATCGCCGAGGACAAGATCCTCCGCGACCCCGATGTCGGACGGACGCTGAACATCATTGTCCATACGCTCGCCGACGTGAACCGCGCGCTCAGCCGCGGCGAATATTTCTGGGTCGATATCATCCGCGATGGCGTGATGCTATACGACCTGCCGAACCATCCTTTGGCAACGCCGAAGCCGCTGACGCCAGTTGATGCCTATGAAATGGCCGTGGGGTATTTCTCGGCAAATTTTGCGGAAGCCGGGCGCAGACTGGAAGCGTTCGATTTCGAGTTTGGTAAGGCCATGCTTGACGGGGGATGGCTAAAGGGAGCTGCATTCGCATTGCACCAAGCCGTTGAGCGGCTTTACGGGTGCTATTTGCTTGCAAACACGTTCTATTTTCCACGCTCGCACAATATCAAGTTCCTGCGATCGCTCGCAGAGGACCGCGAGCCGCGCCTGGTTGAAGCCTGGGCTCGCGACAGTAAGATCGACCGCCGCCGCTTCGAATTGCTGAAACGCGCTTATGTTGAGGCTCGATACTCTGCCAGTTACGAAATTAGCGCTGCCGACCTCGAAGCGCTTGCAGCGTCGGCCGAGAAATTGCGCGCGATCGTCGAGGCGATCTGCGGTTCACATATCGCGGACCTGAAGAAAGCTGCCGGCGGCAGCTAAAATCCTGGTTCGTTGCCCGTGATCAGTTTCAGGAATTCTCGTACTGTGACGATCTGTGCTCCGGCATGGCGTTCCAGGCTCAGCAAGTCGGCCCTGTCTCCCGTGATCAGATATCCGGGTTTCGCCGCTTCGATCATTGCCAGCAGATAATTGTCCCACGGATCGCGGCTGACGGAGACGTCCGGCAGGTCCTGTGCCATTATGGCGGCGCCCTTCAACTCGTTGACCATTCGTCCGGCGACTGCAGGATTCAGCCGGGCGCGGATTTTGGGATAACGAGTGACGCGCCGAAGTTCGTCCAATTGTTCGGCAGATGTGACCAGCGCGACCCTGCCCTGACGCCATAGGGCAATCAGCTGGTAGGGCAGCGACCGTTCATGCAACAGGGCGCTCACAAGCACATTGGTATCGATAATGACGCGCATGCGTCAGTTCCGACGCGCGTCGGCAACCGCTTCGTCTATCAGACTATCCATCTCCTCCGGTGACAGGTCATCGAAACCGGCACGGGCCTCCGCCAACGTCAGGTCGAGCAGGCGCCATTTCACCGATTCTTCGATAAAACGCGACAGGTCGCCCTTCTTCATGCCACGCTGGGCAAGATAGGTTCGGACATCGATGTCGGTTTCCGGTGCGACATTCACCGTCCAGCGGGTTACTTCGCCCATCACACATTCCCTCATCGTCGCTAAAGCGGTTATACGCTTATCATCTTATGTGCCGTCTATCAACCGACCAGCCTAAGGGGCGTTGGAATCACCGCAAGCAAACGGGAGGCTCGTTTTTTGTGGTACCAATATTCGAGCCTCTGCAAGACCGGCGCCGGGCCGCAGCTTTCGTCTGCGGCGCCTGCCTATCTGGCTTTTCGCGCCGGAAAGCGCAGAGGCTTGGTTTGGGCGAATGTCGGATGTCGCGGCACATCAAGATGATCCGACTTTCGATGTCGAAGCCAACCGACTGCGTTTCTGCCGCGAGCTGCTCATGGAGCGGCGAATAATGGACCGCTATATCCGGGAAATCAGCCTGAGCCCTGCAAGCTGGATCATCTTGCTCGAGCTTTATTCAGCTGACGCCGCTAGCAAACGATTGTCCGTATCCAGCCTCGGCTATGCGAGCGGCGTTTCGATCGCGACGGCCGTTCGGCTGACCCAAAGTCTAGAAGCGCGCGCGATCGTCGAACGTCAACGAGATCCGCACGATGCGCGCCGAACAAATGTGGCGCTTTCGGCACGCGGGAGAGCATCTCTTCGGTGCATCTTTGACGATTGCGTGGCGAACAGGGCTGCAGCGCCAGCCCTGAAGAATTAGCCCATTGCAACCTGAGGGAAGGGAGGGGGCGTGGCGAGCGTGCAATCGAAATCGGCGAGGGGAGCACATGTCGCTTAGCTCCCGAGGTAATTCGTTCGATTTCGGCACCACTCCGAATTCCCATGCGTTGCCGTCGATGCTACATTTGAACGCGAGGTAAGCCATGCAGAACACGCCTTCTTCAGCGATCCCGGAGCTTGAAATTCCGCAGCCCGCTGCGGCCGATTGGCTGTGGCGCCCGTGGTATGCCAAGCTCTGGTGGGCAGCGATCCCAATATATTGGACGGTGGCGGCGGCGTCGTTGAAGATCCCGGCCCTGCGGGCGTTTTTCGAGAGCGCTTTCGCTGGCTATCTGACCGCCCTCTTCTTCCCGCTCACGGCGCTGCTCGTACTGGGGTTCGGATTCGTGCGCGCGTGGCTCGATAGGCCTTTCGCCGGCGACCCGCTCTCGGATGAGGAAATCGAGGAACTCGAACGTATCAAGATCGAGCAGGAAACTCTGCGGTATCCCCCAGACCATTTGCGTCCCGTAGGCGATATCTACGATCCGTTCTCGGGCACGATCTATATCGGCAATCCGCTCAGTCCCAACAACGGCTCGCGAATCTAGCGCTTCTTGTCGCTGTTATCTCCGTCGAATGGACCGTTGGCGAGATCAGTCGAGAACCGGCCTTTGCTCAAGATCGATGACTGCTCATACGACGTCATCGGGGCCGTGATGTCCGCAGTACCTCGCGCGGAATCGGCCTGACCAAGATAGCGATTCCGTAGCCCTTCCTGTCCAAGCACTTGTCGGTTCAACTCGCGGGTGAACGTCGCTTCGGGAGTTTCTGACCGCGCGGCGGCGCGTTCTGCTGCGGAAATCGCCCCGCGAACTTCATAGTTGACGATATCAAGGGAAGCTTGGGCGTTTTCACTGCTGATCCCGACGTCGCGGCTGGAAAACCCGAGGCTTCCGCCGACATTTCCCGAAGTCGCGGTTTGCGATCGTGAACCGCCTTTTTGCTTACCGCCACGGGAAGCATAATCGCTGCTTTGCGCGCTGCCGCCGATGTTGCCGCCGACAGTCGTTCCCATGGTGATCTGATCCTGTGCCGAGCGCGATATCGAACGCTGCCAACCCGTCTGCGCCATGATTGCCGACACATCGCGCTGCAGCGTATCGGCCACCTGCGGATTAAGCCGCCACTCGCCATTGCGATCCATCTCGAACCCGCCTTTGAGCCAGTTCGCCATCATGGCCTGACCCTGTTCGCTGCTCAGCATATTCTCGATCGTGTCGGGTCCGGCCTGCTTGCCGGCCTCATATTTGGTGCTGGTGTCGCTGCGCGCCGATTGCGAGAATCCCGTGCTGCTCGACACCAGCAGATCATTGTCCGCGAAACTGAACCGTGCGCGGCCGCCTTCGGCGATGGCGCCATATTGGCTGTCGTTGATGAGTCCTGCCGCCCGGAGCTGGCGCGCGACGTCGGGCGATACATTGAGATTGAGGTCGCCATTCTGCGCCATCGCGAGCTCGCGCTTGGTCATGTTGATGCCCTCGCTGCGCAGTAGGCCCTGCATGCGCGTCAGCCGCTCATTGTCGACGATACGCGTCAGCCGCTCGTTGCGTGCGCGATCGGCGATGCCCGCCGCGCCGCCCTCGGCCATGTCGACCTGGTTGCCCGCCGTGCGGCTGAGCGCCCCGATGAAAGCATCGAGCTGCGCCGCGCCGCGGGTCGACATGCCGGCAGCCGCAGCGCCTTCGGCAAATCCGAAATTATCACTCTGCCGCCGCTGCTCGCCGATCCGCGCGGCGCCGCGCACGCCCGAATGACCAATTTCGCGTTGGGCATCCAGCTTGCCCGACCGCTCGGCAAAATCATAGCCAGCCGCTTCGCGGGTGCGGCCATAGACGCTGGTACCCTCGCGCCCCGCCTGTTCGGTCGCGCCGTCGGCCGTGCCGAGCTGGACCGAGGCGTTGTAGGTTTCGAGGGCGCGCATGACCTGCGCCTCGTTGCGGCCCGTGGCGCGGGAGAGGGAGGAGATGGCGGACGAGCGCGCTTCGCCCGAGAGGGTGTTGATGAAGGAGATGCGGCGCGCGGTTTCGTCGACGGGAAGGCCGAGCATCGCTGCGGCATTGCGCTGGCCTTCATTGCTGCCGGTCCGATACGCCTGCTCGGTCGCGACATTGCGCCGCTCGACGGCCGCGACATTATCGCCGGCATAGTCGCGCCGCCCTTCCATCGCGCCGACATTGACCTCAGCCCCGGTCAGATCGTTCCGCAGCATCTGCTCCTGGTCGAAAGTGTTGGCGATGAGCTTCGCGAAGGTCGGATCGGCCGACGCCTGCGCGATCACCGTCGAGGCCTTGAGCTCGGCATCCTTCCCCGCATAGCCGTTGCGCTCGAAGTGCCGCTGCGCGCCCTGGAACATCATGTCATAGGCGCGGGTGTCGCCGAATGCTTTCCACTGGACCATGTTCTGTGCGAAGCGCGCAAAGGCGCGCTCGCCCGCCTGTCCCTCGCCGAAATAGCTCGTGCCGAGCCCGCGCAGCGCGTCCTTCTCGGCAAAATTATGGATCGCCGCCGTCGTCGCATTGGCGCGCACGGCCGCGGCGGTCGCGGGATGAGTGAGGTCGCGGCCGACGAGTGCGGGCGCGAGCCCGCCAAGATCGCGTGCGGCATCGGTCGCGCCGAGTGCGAAGCCCGTCGTTCCGCCTACCCCGGGGGTCCGATCGGCGAGATAGCCGCCGGCGGCGCCGAAGGCGCGGTTGCTGCCGAGCGTCGAGCGCTCCCCGAAATCCCCGAAACTCGATGTGGCGCTGCGCCGTGCCATCGTGCCGGTCGCGGACGATTGCGCCTCGAGCGCCTGCGCGCGGCCTTCGTGCGTCATGATCGAGGTCGCCGCCGCGGTGCCCTGGCCCTGGACGCCGAGCGCGCCGCTGGTGAAGGAGGTGAACACGTTTCCGGAGAATCGGAACACGGTGAACACGAACGCGCCGGCGAGCCCGGCGGCGGCGGTGCGGAACGACCCGAAGATCGCGAGCGCCTTCATCGCCGAGCCGGGGGCGAGCATCCAGGCATTGGCGGCGACATGGTTCGAACGCATCTCGGCAAGCACGTCCATCGCGCGGCCGAGGGTCAGCTGATAGATGCCGGCGTCGATCACCCCCCACATGGCGACGAACACGAAGAGGCCGAGCGCGAAGCTCGCGACGCGCAGGTTGATCGGGGTCAAGATAAAGAGGAGGGCGATCGGCATCATGAACAGCATGATGCCGAAGACGGTCGCGCGGATCGTCGGCATCCATTCGTTCGCGGTCGACATGGTGGCAAGCCCGCTCGAGACGATGGCGCGGTTCGCCATGACGCGCGCCGCGGTCGCGGGGCTGTCTTCGAAGAGCACGTCGCCGACGGCGTTACCGAGGTTGATGTTGGTCATCAGTTGCTGGAGCGTGAGCGGGGTGCCGAGCATCTTGTCGCCGAGCGCGCCAAGGTTCGAGCGGCAGCGCTGGAGCTGGGCGGCGTTCGATATGTCATAGCCGGTGCGTTCGCACACCTGCCGGCTATAATCCTCGAAAAGCGCCGGATCGGAGAGGCGGTCTGAGATATGCGTCCATGCCTCGGTGCAGCTCACCGTGGTGCCGCCCTTGTCGGAGGCGGTGAACACCGTGCTGAAGGTCGCCGGCCCCGCCATCGCGGCGAACGCCTGCGGCAGGTCGGTGGTGGTCCTAAACAGCTGATCGTCGTCGATGCCATAGGCGGGCGACACGCGCGCGACCGGGTAGCATTGGCGGACATAGTCCTTGATCGTCGCGTCGAGAAAGCTGTCGGTCATCGGCCCGCGCGGGGATACGGCATTGAGGAAGAGATCGAAGCTGTGCCCGCCGGCGCCGAACTCGAGCTTGGCATTGGGATCGAGCGTATTGTCGTCGATCGTCTCGGCGATCGCGCGTTCCATCATGTTGGTGACGCCGGCCACGAGCACGATCAGGTTCGGCACGTCGCCGACCGGCTGATAGGCATTGCGGACACGGTCGTAGACATGGACCGTTCCCGTCGTCGCGACGAGGCCGACGAAGAGGCCGATGCCGACGAGCGTCTGGAAGCCGAAGGCGACGATGCCCATGCCGTTGCCGCGCACGCTCGCGAGGAGCGCGCCGAGCGCGATGCCGGCGACGGCGATGATCACCACCAGCGTCTCGTAGCGCGGGTCGGCGAAAATCATCGAGACAAGGCGGAACGCGTCGACCGTCTCGTTGAACCCGTCATAGGTGTGGAAGCTCGTCTCGAGCGCCAGCGCGGGAGCGGGAACGAGCGCGAAGGCGGCGGCGAGCGTGGAAGGGAAGGGCGCGCGCATGGCGGTCAGCGGTTGGCCGCGGCGCCCGCGGCATCACGAGCATCGCGGTCGCGCTGGCGGACGAGACCGGCGTAATTGGCGGAGAGGTTGGCCTGGTTCAGCGCGGCCATATAGGATTGGCGCATCTGGGCGCGCTGGCGGAGGACCTCCTCGCGCAGCCCCTGGAGCTGCTCGATCCCCTTGGTGAGAATGCGCGTCTGGCAGATGTTGGAGTTTCCGGCATCGGCGGCGCCCGCCGCGGTGGTACCGCGCTCGGCGTTCGACAGCGCGAAATCGAGACTGCGCGTGAGGTCGTTGAGCATCTGGTAGGCGAGGGTCAGCGCCACCAGTTCGTCGGTGTCGCCGATCACGCTGTCCTCGACGCCTTCGCGCACGCCCCACTCAAGCATGCGGTAGATCGGCAGCGTCTTCACATTGGCGACGAACTGGCGTTCCTCGGCCGTGAGCGCGGCCCGGGTGCGGATCTTCGTCGCGATCGCCTGCATCCGCTCGCGCGCGAGGATCAGCGCGCCGCGGCCCGGTCCGTCGACGCCGCAATCGGCGCCGGTCGGCGGGATATTGAGCGCGCGGCGCTGGACACGTCCGGTCAGGAAGTCCTCGACGCCTTCGGTCTCCTGCCGCGGGCAGGCGGGGATCGCCGAAAAGAGCGGCACCTTGTCGGTGGCATCCCAGCGCATATAGACGTCGCCGACCCGGGCGCGCATGACCCCGGTCCATTCGCTCGCGCCGACCCGCGCGGCGGCATGGGCGAGGAGCGAGCCGGTGCGGAAGATGTCGGTGACCTCGCGCGGGCAGTTGGCGAGCGCGTCGCGCAGGTCTTCCGTCGGATTGTTCTGGTTCGCCTGGATCTTCTCGCGGCTCTGCTGATAGCTTTTCGCATAGCCTTCCTTGATCGACTTGTAGCCGGTCATCTCCTCGATGATCCCTGACATATTGTCGTCGCCCTTGGCGATCTGGACCATGCGGTTGGCGAGGCGGCAGTCGTTGACCTGGATCGAGTTCAGATAGTTGGTCGCCGCCTCCATCTTTGAGATGATGTTGCCCATCTTCTCGTCGAGGGTTTCGAGGAGATATTGGAAGGCGACGGCGGGCGCGGCCTGCAGGATGCTTTCCAGCTTCTGGACGAGATACTCGGGATCGAGGAAGGACATGCCGCCGAGGAACATGTCGATCCCGCCGCAGCCGGCGCGCACTTTCGGCAACGTCACGCTCATGAGGTAATCGTTGTGGACGTCGACGCGGCCCGAGAAGCCGCCCGCGGTCACATAGCCGCGCGCCTGATCCTCGAAGCTGCCGGGCGAGGTGTAGGTCACATTGTCGAACCAATGCTCGGCCCAGCTTTGGGCATGAGCCGGCGCGGCCATTCCCATAGCTGATAGCGTAGTGAGCGCAGCGATCATCTGGCGGGATTTTGGCATGACTTGCTCCTTTCAATCCTCTCGGGCCGGGTTCGCCATGATCAGCATGTTATGCAAATTAACCTTGCAAAACTGGAATAGAACTCCATAAATGCAAGGATGATTGATCGCCGTATCTCGACGGAACTGGCGGAAAGGTTGGCCGAAGTGCCAGCTGTTGCGCTCATCGGCCCAAGACAGGTCGGCAAGACCACGCTCGCGGTTGAAATCGGCGAATCCAGACCCTCGATCTACCTCGACCTCGAGTCCGATGCGGATCGCGCCAAGCTGGCGGAACCCGAACTTTATCTTGCCGGACATGCGGACAAGCTGGTCATCCTCGACGAAGTCCATCGTTTGCCGGGACTGTTCCAGATCTTGCGCGGGCTGATCGACGCCGGTCGGCGTAGAGGCCAAAGGACAGGCCGCTTCCTGCTCCTCGGCTCGGCATCGATCGATCTTCTGCGCCAGTCGGGAGAGAGTCTCGCCGGACGTATCAGCTACCTCGAAATGCGTCCGCTCGACGGGCTTGAAGTCGGCGATGATCAAATTGACCGGCTTTGGGTACGCGGCGGATTTCCCGATAGCTTCCTTGCGGCGAGCGATCGGGCAAGCCAGCGATGGCGGCAGGATTTTATCCGCACCTATCTCGAACGCGATATTCCAATGTTCGGTCCCCGCATCGCGGCCGAGACACTCCGCCGTTTCTGGACGATGCTCGCACATCCTCAATCCGGCCTTCTCAATGCGGCCGAATTTGCCCGGAGCCTCGGCGTCGACGGCAAGACGGTCGCTGGATATCTCGATCTTCTGGTCGATCTTCTCTTGGTCCGACGTCTCGAGCCGTGGCACAGCAACGCAGGCAAGCGTCTCGTCAAATCGCCGCGCATTTATGTCCGCGACAGCGGACTCGTTCACACACTGCTTGGGCTTTCGTCCTACGAAGATATTCTCGGCCATCCCATCGCGGGGGCAAGTTGGGAAGGTTTCGTCATCGAAACGCTGACCGCCGCTGCCCCGGAGGGGACGAAAGCCAATTTCTATCGGACGGCGGCGGGCGCGGAAATCGATTTGCTGCTGACGCTTCCTGGCGGCGAGCTTTGGGCAATCGAGATTAAGAGGAGCCTGCAACCCAAGCTTGAACGCGGCTTTCATCATGCCTGCGACGATCTCTCGCCCGCGAAGCGATTGCTGATCTATCCCGGCCGCGAGCGCTACCCGCTTGCCGATGGCGTCGAAGTGATGCCGGTTGTGGTCGCCGGTCATGCACTTCTCGCGGAGGTATAGGCGGGCAGTGTTCATGGCTTGGCACTGCGCTGCGATGGCGCTCCCGGACTGTTCCCGACGATCCCCGTAAACTTGGAAAGCGCACGCACGCCGACAGCGGGTTTCACCCCAGTCAGCATCTTGGCGGACAGATAAAGATTGCGCGCGAGGTTCGGACTATGGTCGGTGCCGACCGCGATCGGGATGATACGGTTCGCGTCCTTCACCGGGCGTACCCAGGCTACGGGATGCCCGACCCAGGGGAGGCCGACCCGACCCGAGCGCAGCATCGCTTCGTCGGCGCCGAGCGCCCGAACCCGCCAGCCATAACGGCGTCCGAGGTCTTGGAGCTTCGGCCAGAGGTCGGCGCAGGGGAGGCAGCCCGGCGCCGTGCTCATCTCGACGATGAAGGCGCCGCCCGCGCCGCGCAACTCCTCGGCGAAGTTAGGCGGAAAGGACCGCGTTACCGGAACGCGCGCGAGCCAGACGTTCATCTCGGCCGCGCTCGCAACCGGGTGGATCGCGGCGCGCGCCGCCTGCTCGCGCGAAGGGGACTGCGCGAGCGCCGGCAAGGCGAGGCCGACGCAGAGCAGCGAGAGGAGGGCGCGCGCCTTCATGGCCGAGGTTCGAGGCTCGAGGTGACGAGATCGCCGCCGAGTGCGCGGGGATCGGTCGCAGAGACCGGCCCCGCCGACAGGGCATCGAAGAAGCCGTCCTCTTCGCCCGCGCCGGTCAGGAATTGCTCGGGCCGGATATCGCCGAGCAGCAGCCGCACCGCCTGGTAAGCGGTCTGCGAAAGGTTCGGATAGGATTCGACGCCGCTCGCGATCACCATGCGCTGGGCGCTGCCGCGGCGGATCACCATCGTCGTCGGCGTGATCTCGACCCCGAACCGCGTGGCGAGTTCGGGCCGCTGGTCGATGTCCATCAGCGTGACCTGCCAACCGGTTTCCTCGCGGAAGCGCTCGATGATCGGCCACTGCACGCGGCAGTATCCGCAGCTCGAGCGCGAGAACATCACGAGCGCGAACTGCCCGGCCTGGCCGCGAAGATAGTGCCGCCGGACCTGCTCCTTCTCGGCCCCCATCGTGGCACGCGCGTCCCCGACCATCGGGTTGGCGGACTTGGCGCTGAGTTCGGGGTGATGAAGCATCGCGACCTGGGTGACGCCGGCGAAGGCGCGGGCCTTTCGCCTCGCAAAGTCCTGCAAGCGCCAGAAATCGGCGACGGCATCGATCGTGAGCACGGTCGCGGCATAGTCGCGCTGCGCCTCGATCAGCTTGCGGATCTTCGGCGGCGTTAGGCGCGCAAGCTCTGCCATCGGCGGAATCCGGGGCTTCGCCAGCGCTTCGGGGTCCGCATCGTCATCCTTAGGCGGCGGGGCCTGATACCACCAATAGCCTTGCTTGGGTTCGGGCTGAGCCGTGCGGGAAAGCTGAGCCGCAGCGGGCACCGCAACGCCGACGGCCAGCGCGACGAGCGAGAGCAGGGAAGCGCGCATCACAACAACTTCTCCATCCGCTTGAGCTCGCCGATCGGCACCGGGCCATAATAGCGGCTGTCGAACCCGCTCGGATGGTGCGAGCCGACATAGATGGTGCCGGGCAGGATCAGCCCGTTGTCGGGACGCCAATGCTCGAGCCGCTGGCCGTTTCGCCCGAACGGTTTGCTGATACCGAGCAGCTTGCCTTCGCAGAAATACCAGCCGTCGAGCGCATTGGGTTCGAAGGTCGAAGGCTTCTCGATCAGGCTGATGCGCTCGCCGGGAAAGCAGAGCGCGAACTTGGTGACATTGACAGGTTTTGGTCCCGCGAGCGGATGCGAGAGCGTGAACATGACGAGGTCGCCTTTCGCGATCGGCCCCGGCGCGGCGCGCACGGCCCAGGCGTCGATCGACGGCGACATGACCCAAGTGACCTGTGCCATCGCCCAGCAGGCGAAAAGGCCCGAGGGAATGACGATCGCGCAGGCCTTCCATAGCCGGTTCGGGCGCGCGGGCTGCCCAAGCCCTTCACTGCCGAGCGCGACCGCCGCGCGGCGCGGCAGTCCTTTCAGCGCGATGGCAAGTCGCTTACCGAGCTTCCAGGCGTGACTGAGCATCGCGCACCTCCTCCTTTCCGCCGAGGCGGGCAATTTCTTCGAGCAGGCCGGAGAGCGCCGCGTCACCGTAAACGACATGGGAAGCGCGCGGACTCTCGTCCTCGCGCTCGCAATAGGGGAGCGCCGGATCGCCCGGGATCATCGCGAGCGCAGGCACGCGGGCGACGCCGTGCTGGCGGAAGACCAGCGGGTCGACGATCACCTGGATGTCGCGCATCACGCAGGCCGGGCCTTCGCAGCCCGGATCGAGCCGCAGCATCTCGGCGGTGAGCTTCGCCATCGGCGCCACCTTGGTCATCCCGCCCGGCATGCCGCGAAATGCGATCACGCCGCGCGCCTTCTCAACCTGCGCGGCATAGGTTCTGAGCGTTGCCGTCGGCATCGACGAGGAGACGAACAGCACGGGCACCCAGCCCTTGGTCGCTTGCGCCGGCCCCGCATCGGCGATGGCCTTCATGTCGGGCGCTTCGAGGCCGAGCGCCTGGCCGAGCCGCTTCGCCATCGCCTCGCGCTCGGCAGCGAAGCGATCCTTGCCGGCCTTGAGCGCGTCGCGCGCACGTGATTCCATTGCCGGAGACTTGGAGTGGCCGCGCAGGGCTTCGAAGGCGCGGCGGCGCTCGGCTTCGGTCGGCTCCGGCAGCTCCGATGGAGCGTGGACAGACTCGACTTTTGGCCGCGAGATTGCGCCGCGCAGCCGTTCCATCGCGGCATTGCCTTCGCGTTCGATCTCACTGCGCGCCGACGAGGGCTCTTCGGTCCCCGGCGACACCTGCGCTGTCCCGGCGCTGGGCATCCCCGCCCATCCGGCGAGCGCGATCAGCGCGGCAAGGCGCGGCCTAGCGGCCGATGGCCTGCGTATAGGCATCGATGCGATCCTTCATGTCGATCTGGATGTCGGCTTGCGCGCGGGCCTCGATCTCGTTGTAATATTCGGACAGGTCCATCCGGCTGAAGTCGAGCGCCTGGAATTCCTCGGGCGTGAACCCCCGGCAGTTCGGCGTCTTCACCGGCCCCCAGCCATCGGCAAAGGACTTGAGTTGCGGACGGCCCTGTTCCTGGATGATGCGGCCGAGCTTGGTGTTGAAGCAGCAATGGCTGCGCGATTTCTGGACGCAGATGCCGAGGATCTTCGACGAGCAATAGCTGCCGATCTCGACGCACATGCCCGAGCCGCGCAGCATGCCGACTTCCATATCTTGCTGGTCGCAGGAGGTGAGCAGGAAATCGATCATCACGTTGATCGCGAGGCTGATCGCGATCGAGGTCGGATCGATGCCGACGATGATCGCATTGGCGCCCGCGCTCGCCGCCTGGCTCGCTGTCGCCCCGGCTTGGAAGGCGGCATAGGCGGCCTTGGCGCCGGTGAACACGCCCTTGGCGATCGCGATCTTGGTCTGGGTCGATGCGAGCGACGAGCCCATGCCGTCCTTGACGATCTTGCCCTTGTCCTTGCAGCAGCTCTGGAAGCCGGTCTTGAGCCCGGCGGGGCGGCAGCGCAGCGCGCGGCCCGCGAAGATCTCGATATTGCCGAGGCAATTGCCATCGGCATCGACCGGCCCATCGGCGGGCGCGCCGGGATCGTCGATAACGGGCTCATCCTCGATCGGGTTCGCGGCGGTATCGATACAGCTATGCGGCGAGCAGGCCGGAACGCCGCCGCTCGTCGGCGTCTCGCAGCCATATTGGGGTCCAAGCGGGCACGACCAGCCGCCGCCGGGCTCGGCTGCGCACCAGGCGCGCTCGAGCGGACATTGCCATCCGCCGTTTGCTGTTCCGGTGCAGCTTGCTGTTTCGCCGGGGCCGTCGGCCTCGCCGCTGCCGTCGAGATCGGCGGCGCAAATCTGCTGGGCGTGCGCTGGCGCGGCCGCGAGCGCGCTGCCGATAGCCAGCCCCAGGACTAGCAAAAGGATCAGCGCGGCCCGGTGCGGCCAAGGGATGTCGCGCCAGCTCATCGCGCCGTCGCCGTGCAGGCGAGATCGGCGCCGGCGAGCCGGACCGTCTGCATCACCACCACCGCTTCGGGGAAATCGTCGAGACAGCCGCAGGGGCTGACGATCGTCTCGCCGGGACCCGCCGGGCAGACATTGTCGGCGCGGCAGACATGATAGAAGGTGTCGAACCCGGTCGGGTTCGTCTGCCTGGCGCCGACGACGCCATCGGGCGCGGCGTCTGCGTTCGCCTTGGGCGCCCGCGTCTTGCAGATCGCCTCGCAGGCGGGCACCGAGCCGCGGTCGGGGAGCGCGAACGGCCGCGTCAACGACGCCATGCCGCCGTCGGCGGTGCGCACGCGGTCGGCGAGCATCGTCTCGGTCGAATGGTCGATGATCCACGCGCCGCGCCTGAGATCGGGCTCGGGCATGGAGCCCGTGTCGACGACGCATTTATAGCTGCGCTCGCGGCGGAAGAAGTCGCGGGTGAGTTGGATGGTGCACGACCCGGTGCCGAACAGGCGGGTTTGGGTGAGGGGTCTCAGGCCGGTGCTGATGCCATTGCGGAAGGTCTGGACGCCGTCGACATTTTCGCTGTCGAGGCGGCACTTCGTATCGCCGCCTGTGCCCGCGCACAGGTCGACGAGCCGCTCGCTGGGCTCGCAGCCGGGCGAGACGCGGATCTCGACATCGACGAGACCCCATTGGGTCGTGAGCGGCGCGCCGCCGCCCCCGCCCCGCACGCGCGCCGATACGGTTGCGGGACCTGCCCGGAGGTCGGCCGTGAAATCATAAGGCGTATAGTTGCGCGCCGCGCCGCCGTCGGTGCGGCAATCGCCAGAAGGCAATCCAGTGGTCAGCCAGGGGCGCGGTCCGGCCGAGCTGACGATGCGGCCGTTGACGCGGCCCTGGACCCAGTCGTCGGCGCCCATCTCGACGATCTGTGCGGATATAAGCTTCGCGGGGTCGCTGACTTCGAAGCGCGCGGTGAAGATTGGCGGCGATCCGCTGCAATCGCCGTCGCCGATGATGCGATAGCGGCGACATCCCTCGCCGCAGTCGCGAACCGAATAAATGGAGCCCGACGCGGAGACGATATCGTCGTAACCGAGCGGCAGGAAGGTCACTTCGCGCTCGATCGTGCAGGCCCGGACCTGCTCGGCACGGCCCGTGCCGGCAGGTGAGCCAGCGAGCGACTGGAACAGGCTGTTCGACCGCGATGCGGCAAAAGCGTCGCCCTGGATTGCGGTCGGGTTCGCGCGATAGGCCGTCTGGGGCAGGGCGGGATCGGGGCTGCACGCGGTCGATTGCGCGCCGACATATTGAATGACGGGACCGTTCACCCGTGCGTCGGCGACACCGTTGCGCGGATCGTGGCTCGACAGCGCGCCGACCGCACCGCCGCCAAGATCTTTCAGCACCGACGGCAGATTGCCCATGACGAGGTTCGCGCCGCAACTGTTGTTGACGCAATAGCAGCCGGCGAGCGCAGGCATCTCGACTTCGGCGAGCTTGAGGTCGCCGCTGCTGTCGACATCCCATTGGAAGCTGCGGCAGTCGCTCCAGCTCCCGGGGCGGCAGGAGATCACGCCGTTGGCGCAAATCCCCGACACCGGCACGGGCAAGGTCGTCACGCTATCGAATTGGCCGTCGATATCCTTGTCGCGCGCGATGCGGACGGTAGTGATATCGCCGCCCGCGCCAGGCTGGATCAGGATTTCAAGGAAGTTCGCCGTCTTCTGGCAGGCGAGGTTCGGCGTGAAGCTCTTGCTCTTGTCGACCGTCGCGATGGACTGCCCGGCGAGGCCGGGGCTGATGTAATTTTCGAGGATGGCTTCGCTGTCGCTGCTCTTGGAGCGCGACGCCTCGGCCGCGGTGCGCGCACGGTCCTCGATCGTCTGGGCCAGCGCCACGCCGGGGAGCGCGGCCGAGATAGGCAACAGGGCAAGAAACCGCGGGGTCACGAGCGATTCCCGTCGATGGTGCGCGAGCCATGGGCCACGCGAAACAGGTCTCCCGCCCGGAAATCATCGCATCCGGGCGGGAGGAGCCGAAACGCCGCCTGGCCTTCGAAGACGGTGAGCACGGCCTTCACCTGCGAACGCAGCGGGGTTGAGGCACAGCTTTCCGCCGTCCGAGGTTCGGTGGCCGCCTCGGCTGAAGGTGGAGCGGCGCCCAAGGAGAGGGGGCAGGGCGCCGCCCCCGCCTCGCGCGCCTGCCGGCAGCCACCAGGGCTGTGGCGGGCAGACCGGGCCGATTCCGGGCTGCGCGCAAGGCGATCGGTATGCGCCGGAACCGGCGCCGCATCAGGGCGTCGAGATGCCAGCACAGCAAATCGCTTTCTCGAAGAGCATGAACTGGGCGTTGTCCTTGCCGGGCGCATGCTTGCCCGAGGTCCAGAGTGCGCCCGGGCGGCCGATGTTGACGCACTTGCCGCCCTTCACCGGCTCCATCAGTTGGAGCTTGTATCGGCTCTTGGTCCAGATGGGCTGCGGCTTGAACGAGCAGCCGTCCGCCGAATGAATAGTGAGCGCGCCCATGCGGCCCATCATGAAGGTGCCGCGCGCGGCCAGCCCTGCCCAGGCCTCGACCCGGTCGCCCATGTGGATGTCGCCGGCGACTGGATAGGTCGAGCCCCAGCTTCCCATGCACCAGAAGAGCGGATCGACGACCTTGCCGGCGGCGGCGGCCGCGCTGTCTGCCATGCAAGCGAGACCCGCCGCGGGGTTACCGAAGAGGATGCCTTCGGGCTGGATGATCGCACCCAATGTTCCCGACTGCCAGGTCGGCATAACCTCGGTCATCAGCGCAACGTCGAACCCGTCATCTTCGAGGCAAGGAAGGTCCGTGAACATGTCGAGCATCTTCCAGACCGGCGCCTGGTAATAATGCATCTGTGCAAACAGCTTGGTCGTGTTGGTGCCATCCGAGATCGACGACTGACTGCCCTGCAGGCGCCCGCCGGTCGGCATGATGTCCAGCCCAAGCGCCATCATGCAGCCGGGCTCGGTCACGACGTCGATCATCCGGTTGGGCGTCCAGAAGCTCACCTTCACGCCGAACCAGAAACTCGCGCCCTTGCGGCAGGCGCAAAGCGGCCTGGAGGCCGACTGGGCGTCGAGCGCCTTGTCGAGCTTGTCATAGCTGCCGACGCGCACGCCGCCGATCGTGATCGGGAAGATGCAGTTCCAGCGTACCTTGGTGATCGGGTTGAAGATCGCGTCCGAGGGGCATTTGGAGGCGTGGACGGGCGCTGCAGGTAACGCGATTCCGGCGAGGAGCGCGGCGGCAAGCGCGGCGAACTTCAACCGTCTCGCCCGCTTCGCGCTCGCGCCGCGCGGCTCGGTGCCGGACGGCGCGTCGAAAGGGACGGAGCGAGCGAGCATAGAATCTCCGTTGCGCCGCTCGGGGCGCGTGAAGGTCAGCGAAAGATGGAAAGGCGGTGTTCGATCCTGCGATCTGCCGGTATCTCGGCCCTATCCGCGGGCAGGAATGCAGGTCTGAACGCCCCGCAACAACGGGTGGGGCGCGAACGTGCCGACGAGAGGCGCGGCTGTTCCGCATTTGCCGGCGGAGGCTTCGGGAATCCCCGCGAACTATCCGGACTAATGACGAGTGACGATCCGCTCGAACTGGCGCCTCAGCGGTGATCACCCAGCGCGCATCGATCGTCGGCGGCCTGGAAGCCGCGTCGCTCTGGTTAGTATTTCACGAGATTGGCGTGCCGGCGCAGGAATGTCTTGTTCTCGCGGCTGTCGTCGCAATAGGTGGGAAGGTCATGACCTTCCCGGCGACTCACAAGAACTCCCGCGTCATCCTCGCGAAGCCGCGCGCGATATTTCGCACGATGCTCGACCCTGAGACGATTCCGGCGTGGCGCCTGCCGAGCGGCGTGACGGCCCAGATCGAACATTTCGACTCTCGCCCGGGCGGGGCTTACCGCATCGCATTTCAGCAATCGCGGGAGGGGCCAGAGGAGAGCGAATCGAGCAAGGTTGCCGGTGTCGTCGACGGCAGGTTCGCGGAAATTCTTCCCGACGAGCGGATCGTCGAGAGCGTCCGCTTCGACATCGCAAACCCTCCCTCGCAGGGAGAATTGTCGATCACGACCATACTCGAGCAAGTCAAAGACGGGACAAAGGTTACGATAGCGGCGGCGGATGTTCCGTCCGGGATCAGCGAAGGCGATTGTCGCGCCGGGATGGATATGATGCTCAAGAAGCTCGCCAACTTCGTCGAATAACGATCAAAAAAATGACACCCACCCGGCCGAAGCCGAATGGGTGTCAAGATGAAGATCCCTGTCCTCGTTGCCGAGGGAGAGCTCTCCTGGGTCGCAGTGCCGGGTTATGCGCTCTGTTCGATTCGGGATTGGATGAAAGCGCCAAAAGGCCAGGACGCGAAAGATTGTTCCGCTCTGGGCAGCGAGCAATGGCCAATCGTTGCGAAGGGCGCGCGGTCTATTTAATCGGACGTCGACGTTCGATCTCGAACTCCTGCAGTTCGAGCTTCTGCCCAACCTGCTCCACGATGACGGGCGCGACGGTCAGTCCGAGCCGATCCCTGATACGCTCTTCGAGGATGAAAAGCGGTCGTCCCACCTTCTCACCGAGCGCGATCGGATCGGTCGATGCTGTCTCTCCCCCGGCCAGCAATATCCAGTCGATCGGACGGGCTTGCATGATCGCCCAGCCAATATCACGCGGATGCACGACCACGAGCCGCTGCGGCAACGATACATAGGCAAGGGGATTGAAGGTGTAGCCCTTCGGGTAGAGCAGCTTGCCATCGGGCAAGCGAATTTCGAAATCGAGCGTATGAAAGGGGATGACGGTGCGCCGCCGATCCACCGCCGCGACGCCGAGGGCCGCGGATTTCATAGCGCTCCAGCCTTCTCGTGGCCCGAACCGCTCGGCGATACTCGGCGGCTGCCGCGCCGCGCGCGCCTCAATCTCGGCGAGGGCGTCGGGCTCGGCAATCGGCCAGGTCCGGCCAATGATCGACGTCTGACCATGCGCTGACGCGCCTATGAAGACGGCGGCGGCGACAAGCCCTATCGACATCCCGAACTGCAAGGCCGCGAGCCGGATACGCTGGGCGTCATGGTCCACCGCGATTTCTCCACCTGTCCTTCGGATCGACCGCGCTTTCGCCGATGACCGCGCCGATGAAGCAGCCTAGGGTCAGCAGACCGAGGAGGATGATCAGCGACCGAGGGGAAGGCATGTTCGCAGGCGCAACCAGCAGGATTGCGGCCTGCACCACGCCGAAGAGGAGCCCTGAGACCACGAGCCGGATCACGCCGGGCGACGGCGCATTGGAGAAGATGCCGTTCACCGCTGCCGACGCCCGCGCCACCGGATCATCAACCCGCTCGCGACGTTCGACAGCCAGATCAGCAGCATCCCGCTTGCGAAGCAGGCGATGCCGACCGTCACGGATGCCTGGACGACGATGTCCGTCGGCTGTTCGACAAGCAGGCCGGCGATCAGCACCAGTCCCGACATCATCACCGTCTCGATCGCGACAAGGCGGAAGCGCCAATAGAAGGCACGACGCTCGGCCTCCGCCGCGACAGCTGCCTCGAAGCGCATGCGGTCGGACGGCAGCATGGCGGCCAGATCGAGCCGAAGCTGGTCCGCGTTAGCCGCGCGCCGCGTCATGGCAGGTGCTCATGCGCGGTGGCTGGCAACGACCGCTCGCCGAGAATCTCGCGCGGGTCCACGCCCGCCAGTTCGCACACGGCTTCGAGCGGCGAACGACCGCTGCGTACCAGCGCCTCGAAAGCCGCCACATCCTCGGGCGCCGACGTGTTGATCCAGTACGAGAAGGGATCGACAACGATGCGAGCGATGCCGAGCCCGAGCGGACTGTCGATGAAGACCTCGCTGTAGTTCGGCTTGTTGTTGCGAACCGACTTCAGGAGGTCGAGAACGAACCCCGAATAATCGAGGATCTTGTTTTCGACCGCCTTGTCGTAGGTCGATCCCTGCAACAGGAACCGGGTGGCGGCATTTTCGAGGATCACCTGGCCGATGCCCCCGAACAGCAGAAGGTCGTTCATGCTCTGGAGAATGATACCGAAACTGCCCCGATATTTGCGCGCGCGGCGATAGCCCTGGGCGATGGCTTCGGCGAGGCGGGACAAATCCTGGCCCGGGTTGTTGGGCATGAACTGCGCGGTTTCGTCGCAGATCACGAATCGCGGGCGATCGCGGGCCGAGAGGTAGAGCTCTTGCGTCACCGCGTTGATCACGACCATCACGACCACGTTGAACAGGTCGGGTATGGCTTTCAGGCGTTCGAGTTCGAGCACGACGAACTCGTCCGAGCTGATGTCGAAGGTCGACGGCCCATTGAAGAAATGCCCATAGGCTCCGTCCGACCCAAAATCGCGCAGGTTGAACGCGAGTTCGCGGGCGACTGGCTTCAGATGGTCGACGCGGTCGAGGTCGGCTGCGGCAAATTGCGGATAGGCGCCGAGCCACGCACGGACGGAATCGATGCCTTCGTCGGCATGGCCCTCGTCGATCGTCCACTGGACCGCCGATTTGATAAGGTTCCATTCCGAGGTCGAGACACCCTTGCGCGTCGCGGCATTCGCCATCTCGGCGACGATCGCGACCGCCATCGCGATCGCCGACTGCTTGTCCTCGCCGTCGAGCGCAAGCCCGAGATCGAAGGGGTTGAGAACGAGCCGTTCCTCACCGACGTCGATATAACGGCCCGAACAGAGGGTGCAGAGCTTGCGGTAGCTGCCGCCGATATCGATGATGCGGATCAGCGCGTTCTGCGCGAAATATTGGCGGCAAAGGTCATTGAGCAGGAAGCTCTTGCCGGCGCCGCTTTCGGCCGCGACGATGAAATTATAATTGTTGATGCGCGGGTCGAAGAGATCGAGCGTGATGAGCTGGCCCTTGCGTCCGGTGTAGAGCAGGGCAGGGCGGCCGCCGCCGCGGAAATCGGTCTGGATCGGCGCCATCAGGGCAGTCGCCTTCACCGGCATCTTGAAATCGCGCTCGAGCATCCTGATCGTCCGGCGTTCGGGATAGAGGCCGAACGGCAGGCTCGCGGTGAGCAGGATGGGATTGAGGTAGGATTCTTCCTGCACCATCCAGGGGAGCGGCTCGCTTTCCCAGAGGCGCTTCGCGCGCGCGGCCATCTCGCGCGCCTGGTGGCGGTCGCGGCCGAACACCCAGACGCAGGGCATCACCGAGACGAAGCGGCTGTTGCCTGCCTCGTCGAGTACCCAGCCGATCTCCTCGATCTGCTTGCCGACCTCGACCGCGAAGCTTCCCGCGGCTTTCTGCGCCGAGAGGATCTGCGCGCGCTTGTGAATCTCGAACTGCGAATGGTCGAAGAGGATGTTGAGGCAATAGAGGAAGGGCCCGCCGATCTGGTCGCTGTCCTCGGCACTCCCCCGCATCCCGCCTGTCAACCGGTTGGCGCGCTCCGCGGTGACGCGCCGCGCCGGTGCTTTCGGCGTCAGGCAGCGCGCGACCTGGTTGCCGAGAAAGACTTCCGGACCATCGAACGCGAGATCGGGGCCGGCATCGATGATCTGCTTGCGGATCGGCGGCGCCGCGTGGGCGGCTGCAGCCGTGGCGTAGACGCCGGGCGCGGCGTCGAAGACGCCATTGAAGATGCGCCGATAGAAGGCGACCATTTCTTCGGGCTCGAGGCGGCGGATACCGAGCTTGGCAAGCTGCTCCTCGATCTGGCGGCGAAGGTCGCTGTGCATCGGCGCGCGCGTCTTGACGGCAAGCAAGGTCCGGAAATCGCGCACGGGGATGCCGTGAAGCGCGGCGAGACCATTTCGCCCTTCGTTGAGATAGGCATGGGTTCGCCGCGCCGAAGCCTGGATCAGCGGATCGGGCCGCGTCTTGAGATCGAGATATTGGTCGAGCGCGGGCGCGATCAGCGGGTCGGCGAAGCTGATGAGCTGGACGACGCTGTTCTCGGGGAACTGGATATTGAGCAGACCGAGAAGGGCTTGGTGGACATGCGCGAACATATAGGCCGCGGGCGTCAGTTCCCAGGCATAGCCCCAGCCGTCGTCGATGCAGAGAAAGGCTTCCTCTTCCTCCACCCACGCTACGAGCGGCAGGAAGTCCGAATAACGGTCGCGCGCGACGCCGCGATGGAGGTCGGCAAAGGTGAGGCCGCCGCCCGTTCGCGTCCCGGGCGCCTTCACGGGCGCAGCTCGGCGGGCAGCGATATCGTTGGGGCTGGCTCGGTCCCGGGCGTCTCGCGCACCTGTTCGAGCACCGGCGCGCGCGTAGCGGCCGAGACGGGCGGGACAAGATAGCCGCCGACCACCCAGGAGGGGGTTTCGAGGACCGAGTAGACGAAGCGCGGCATGTAGAGCCGGTCGGGCCGATTGCGATCAGCATAGGGGAGGATCAGCGTCCGCACGGCCTGGGCGGGCCGCAGCATCGGCGTATCGGGTGCGTCGATAAGTCCCTGGAGCTCGCGATAGACGCTGTCGCGATAGCTACCGTAGGCGCCGGTGTCGCCGCGGCCGCGGCCTACCGCGCCGCGCGAGTTCGTTTTGAGCAGAGCTTTGTCGCGGGTGACCGGCGGGTCCGAGTGCGACGCGTGGCCCAGCGCCGCATCTTCATAGGCCTTCTCGGGGTGGATGCATTGGCCGTGATCGTCGTTCTTGCAGCTGAACTTCTCACTGTAGGGCGACATCGCCGATCCGAGCGCCGTGCAGCCCGACAGCAACGTGGGGATGACAGCGAGGGATGACAGCCATGCTTTGCGAATGGGGCGATCGTGTGGGCGGCAATGCATCATGAGTCCTCCTTTGCGCCGGTGGCGCGGGGTGAGAGCGGCCGTGCGAGGGTCGACCAATCATTGTGGATTGGATGCTCGCGAACCGGGGTTAGTAATCTTTGGATGGCCGCGTTTCCGGGTCGCGAACAAGGGCAGGGGCAGGAACCTGCCGGTCGGAGGCAGCGTCGTGCTTCCCTTCCGTCGGCCGAAACTAACCGGTCAGAATTTCTTCTGTTCGCACTTGCAGCATGAAATGAGGATACCCATATCCCTGATGCCTTTCAGGCATCCTCTCCCAAAACTTCGCAGGGTCGGCGTGAGCCGGCCCTTCTTTTTGCTGCCGGCTTAGGAGGGACGGTTATGCAGTGCGTTCAATCGCGCCCGCGCCTTTGCAGCCATGAGCGGATCGACCTCGCAGCCGACATAGCGGCGCCCGGTCAACGCAGCCGCCTCGCCGGCGGCGCCGGAGCCGGCGAAGAAATCGCCGACGAGACCGCCAGTCGGACAGGAGGTGCGCATAAGGATCGCGAGCAACGCCACGGGCTTTTCGGTGCGATGGAGGCCGCTGCGCACGCTGTTTATCTCGATCACCGATTTCATGATCCGCGTGCCGTCGTCATGATAGGCGCCGCCGCCGATTGACCCGGTGTGTTTCGTCCGCGCTCGCCTCAGTTGAACCGATTTGTTTCGCGTTGTCGCTGGTACGCGCTGAACGTCGTTGTAGACGTCTCTCCAAAGCGCGTCGTGACGATAATATTGCACGATGATCTCGTGGACTCGTTTGAAGCGGTCGGCTGCAAATCCGGTTCCGTTGGCTTTGCGCCAGACGATGTCCTGGGCGTAACGCAACCCCACTGCTTCGAAACGGCCAGCGTCGGCGAGCAGATAGCGTAACGAACCGAAGACCCAAAGCGAGCCTACGGGCTTGAGCAATGCCGCGGCGAGCGCATGCCGGCCTTCGACACGCCTGTCCCAGCAGAGGGTAGTGATGCAATAAGGAGGACCGGCAATGATCAGGTCATAGGGACCATGGGCGGCCGCGATCTCGCGGCAGTCGCCGCAAAGGACGGCAGGGCAACCCGCCAAATCAGAATTTGCTTCCGGCCGTCGGCTTGATCTCGAGGGTAACGCCCTCCTGGATAACCACGACAACATCTTTCGCGGCGCCGACTTCGACGATCGGACCGGCCTGGCGCGCGAGATCGAGATAGAAATCCGTCAGCTTGTCCGACGACTTCGAAAGACCTCCGGCGATCCCAGCCTTGGCGGCGTCGCCCGCATCGAGCGTCCGCACCGACCCAAGCGCTGACGTCGAGACGTCGCCGATGGTGTTCTCGACCGTCTGGCTGATGCCGCTGATCGTGCCGGCCAGGAACGCGCGGGCAAGGCTCGCCCCGGCGCGCGTGACAACCTTGCCCGACAGCCCCTTCTTTCCGTCCGTGTCCACGAAGAATCCCTTGATCGGTTGGTCGACCACCGAGCGTTCGTCGAAATCGACGCAGGACAGCGAGACGAGCTGGACCTCGACCCGCTCTTTCGCGAGGCTGCCCGTCGCGTTGCCGATGACGAAGCATCCCGAGAGGTTTGCCTTCACATCATTGGGCAAGACCGCGGGCGCCTGGACGCGGGCAATCAGCGGCTCGGGGTTCGAAGTCGCATCGCGGCTCGCGAGCGCGTCGATCCCGGTCAGCAGCCTCGCCTTCATGAAACCAGGCGGCAAATAGATCGTCCGCGTCTTTTTTTTAGCGCTACCTGGCGCGGCCTTCCCGTCGGCCGCAGCGACCGCTCCTGGCGCCGACACGGCGGCACCGATCGCGCCGATCGTCTTTTCGACGGGTGGTGCGGGCGGGGCAGGGGGAGCGGCAGGCGGCATGGGCGGCGCCGGGATTTCGCCCGCCATGCCTTCGGCTTCGCCGGGCGCCGGCGGGTAATCGGGAATGGCGCCGGGCAGCGCGGGCGGCAGCCCCGGATCGCCATCGGGAGACGAGGCGGGTTTGCTGCCGGGGATGACCTTGCCTTCCTCAATCGCCGCGACGCGCTCGCCGAGCAGCGACTGGCCTTCGAGGATCTTCTGGAGGTCGCCGCGCAGCTTCACCTCGAGGCTGTCGCCGCGGAGCCCCGCACCCATGTCGAGCTTGGTCGCCGCGGGGGCTTCGGGCTTGCTGTCATCACCGCCCGTGCTGGCGGTGTAGAGGCCGGTGCCGAGCAGCGCGACGACGCCGGCGACGCCGAGCTGCTTGGCGCGTAGCTTCTGCTTCGAGTTCATCCTCGCCCAGCGCTCCTTGAGCGCGAGCAGGGCTGGGCCACGCTCGGGCCGCGCGGATTCAGGTGGTAGCGGCTGGCCAATCTCGCCGAGGTCGAGCGCCTCCTGTTCGGGGGCGGCGGTCATTGTCCATCTCCGCGCCGGATGACGACCAGCCGGGCGCTCTCGCCAGCTTTGAGGGAAAGCCGGTCGAGCGTCACCGCAAAGATGTCGGAGCCGAGCGCACGGTCGAGGAACTGCCGTTCCTCCAGAGCCGCATCGCTGTCGCTGGTGATGCGATATTCGGAAGCCGAGAGGCCAGATCCTTCGATCTCTAGCTGGCGGCGTTCGGTGAGTGTCGCCGACGGCATAGCCTGGATCGTGATAAGGCCTGATCGCGGTGCGACTTCGGTGAAGCTCGCCGGCACGCGGTCCTGCAGCATGGCGAGGCTGATCGAGATGGCCCGCTCTTCCTCGACCAGTGGGCCGAGCAAATCCTCGTTGGCCCGCGCGCGTTGCGGACGACCGGGTACGAGAGTCACGGTCTGGGCCGGGATATCCGACGGCTCGGCGTGAAGCGGATAGATGGCGCCATTGCAGGAGATGAAGAACTCGCTCGGTGTCGTCACATAGGTGCGGGTGACCGCCCCCATGTCGTCGATCTCTTTGACGAGGAACTTGATCCAGGCGTCCGAGCCAGCGCGCTCGACGGCGATAGCCTTCTCGGCCGAGAACTTCACATCCTCGATCTCGCCGCCGACGCAGACGATATGATTGACGTCGCGGTTCGAGAGCCGGATCGTGCTGACCTGATCGGGTAACGCGGTAATCGCCTGCGCGAATGCGGAAGTCGGCAGCAGCGACGCGGCGCAAATGAGCGCCACGCCCGTCCTAGCGAGCCTGGACATCAAAACTCTCCTCGGTGAGCGAGACCAGCCAGAAGCGGCCGTTCTCGATGGCGTAGCGAATGCGAAGGTTGCCGCGGAATTTGCGGATGACGCCGCCGATGACCCGCACCTTCTCGATGGGGACGAGGATGTCGCGGTCGGTCCACTGGACTGGCTGGTCGGGGCGGATATAGGTTGCGATCGACAGCGTCGGGTTGCCGGCAAGCTCGTCGAGGATGCTGTTCAGGCTGTCGCGCATGCTGTTGTAGGCCGACGGATGGACGATCGAGAGCAGTTCCTGGAACTGCCGATCGGCCGAATAGGCCGAATAGGTTCCGGCAAGCGCGACGATGTTGCGCGTGATCGTGCGGATATAGGCGGCTGACGGTTTCGAGCCCGTCACATAGAGATCGCCACCGGCGCCGAACGGCACGACCACGGTGCGCTGCTTCTGGTCGGAGCTGTAGATGACAGCGCCGAGCACCGCGGTGATGCCGAACAGCCCGACGATCGCGAACTTGAGCAGCCGGTTCTCCTCGAACAGGTTCGACGAGCCTTGGACATAACGGTGGATGCCGAAGCTCGCCGGCTTGCCAACCAGCGGGTCGACGGGAGCGGTTTTGCGGGAACGCGAAAACATGGGCGCCCTCATTCGTAGAAGCGGGTCTGAGTCGGACCCGGATAATGACGGAAGCGCAGCATTCCCCATCGCCACGCGAGATGCGCGAGGAAGCCGCGCGGCTGCGCGCGCTTCCACGGCAGGAAAAGGAGAAGGGCCGCGATGAACGCCCAGCCGACCAGACCGCCGACGATGACGGCGACGAAGATGGTCGTGACCACCAGCACGAACTCGTCCGATCCGAACCAGAGGATCTGGACCGGCTTGTGCAGATACTGGGGCAGGCGTTCGTCCATCGACCCTTCTCCTCCTGCTTCACAACCCCGCGTCCGCAGGCGCTGGCCACGGGGCTTTTTCCGGGAGCCATCCTCCCGGTGACCGGATTGCAAGCGAACGGTGGAACCGGAACGATCGCCTGCAATCCGATGCCGTCAGATCACCATGCCAAAGGTCTGGAGGATCGAGTCCGCCTTGATCAGGCAGACCGCCGCCACGATCGTCGGGATGCCGATCATGATGTTGGAAAATAGCCGCGACACGCCGAACAGGAAGGCGGCGACGCCGCCGACGAAGCCGAGCGGGCCCTTGACCCCCTGGTTCACGACGATGTCGTAGATGTCGTAACCGAGGTCGCCGGCGACCGGCGCGGTGAACGCATGCGCGCTCGCGGCGATGATCGACAGCAGCAGCACCGGGATGCCGATGTTGGCGACCGAGAGCGCATTGTTTCGGAGATTTTTGATCACATTACTCACTTTCTCAAAAGTCGGGCTGTCCGCTGACCTGCCTGCCGGCATCGACGAGTATCGCTGTCGGCCGACGACTGCGCTGGACGGCCCGATGGGGGCGCCGCCGCCGGCATTCCGGTGCGCCCGGGCAGGGAGCGATGATGCTCCCGGTGCTCGGGCGTCCGCCAAAAAGGGGAAGGCGTCAGCGAGGCGCATGGGCGGTCTTCGCTGAAGAGAGGAACGCCTCGATCTCGGCTTGCTGGAAGCCGGAGATCAGCTTGCCGCCGGCGATCAGTGTCGGCGTGCCGGTGATACCGGCCGAGCCGACAATCCGCGCGTGGGCCTCGACCTTGGTGCGGCCCTCGGCGCAAGTTCGGAGCACCGCGGGCGCGGCGCCGGCGTAGATAGACTTGAATGCAGCCTCCTTGTCCGATGAGCAGAGAATATGCTCGGCCTTCGCGGCCGCCTCGGGATGGATGCCGCTGACGAAGAAGACCAGGCGTCGGACCGGCTTGCCTTCCGCTGCTTTCGCCGCCCAATAGCGGTCGAGCGCGCGGCAATAGGGGCAATCGGGATCGGTGAACTCGATGATGGTCGGCGCGTTCTCGGGGCCGACAGCGAATGCGACCGCAGTGTCGATCGCCTTCAGTCGCTTCGCCGCCCCGGCCTCCTGCGCAAGCGCCGTCAGGTTGACGCCGTTCTTGTCGAAGATCGACGCGAACAGCAGATGCTCGCTCTCGGGGGCATAGTACACGATGCGGCCACCGGCACTTGCCTGGTAGAGCGGTCCTTTCACCGGTGCCGGCCCGAAGTCCTCGAACTGGAGATTGGTGAAGGTCTGGTGGAGCTGTTGCTCCGCGTCGGCAGCAGCTTTTGCCAGTGCCATCCTCTCGCCGATTTCCTGGGAATTGGCGGCGGGGCTGATGCTGAACAACGCCGCAATCAGCGGAAGGCTTGCGACGGACAAAAGGCGCGAAGAGCAATCATCGGCAAAATTGCGTAGCATGTGTCCTCCTCAGCGCGGAGTGCGCCATTCGACATTGACCGGGGCGGAGACTGGGCATGAAGACATCATTGCGCCCTGACCGCTGTTCATGTGGAGGGTGGATCGCGGTTACGGCGCGGCGGGACAAGGCAGGGGGCACCGTGCTGCCCATAGCAGGCAGGAGAGTGCAAAGCGGGTCCGCCGATGAGCGCGCCATTTCTAAACGGAGCGGGATCCGGGTGATCCCAATCTGGCGACAAGCTGAACGAAACTTTCGGTTTGCAAGCAGTTCCCGTTGCCCGGCTCACGATGGCCGATCAGCATTGCACCTGCCGAACGCAGTCAATGCTTGGCCATTTCGGGCAGGAATTAAAATGACAATCGTAACCACCAGTCACGATGCATTGCTGGCGCAACTGAAGGAATCTTCAGGTCGACGGATTGAGGGAGAACGACGACGTCAATTCCTCTCGCAACGACAGTTCGCAACGCGGGTCGGTATTAGCATTCGGTGGCTGCGCGAAATTGAGAGTGGCAATCCGGCCGTGAAGTTGGAGGATCACTTACGCTGCGGGGCGGCGCTGGGTCTCGCGCCAAGCCACATTTTTTTCCCACTGCTTTTTCACGCGCACGGCAAGCCTTTGTCGGCTGATCCGCCACATCACAATCAGGCTGATCTCGAGTATCGCTGTATCCGTCTGATCGCGCGGCACACACAGGGAAGGCGAACAACACCTTGACAGGACTAATTACCCACGGGTTGCTTTCATTTGAAGGTACGCCCCCAACGGTTTGAAGCGTCCCGGGTTTTCCGGAGGCTCCTATTTGTGAGAAGGAGCTACGATGAGCGCTATAAGGAACAAGTTTTCGCCTGAGTTTCGCGATCGCGCGGTGCGGATGGTGGAGGAGCACCGGGGGATTACCCGTCGGAGTGGGCGGCGATGTCCTCGATTGCCGGGAAGGTCGGCTGCACGACCGAGACCTTGCGCCGCTGGTGCCGTGAGGAGGCTGGCCGACGAGCGGGACCAGCGGCGCAGGCCGCCAGCGACCGGGACCGGGTCAAGGCGCTGGAACGCGAAGTGAAGGAGTTGCGCCGGGCCAACGAGATCCTGCGCAAGGCGTCCGCATATTTTGCTCAGGCGGAGCTCGACCGCCACGGCAAATGGTGATGTCGTTTATCGACGCTCACCGCGAGGAACTGGGTATCGAGCCGATCTGCCGCGAACTGGCGGTCGCCCCATCCTCCTACCACGAGCATGCCGTCCGTCTTGCCGATCCCGGCAGGCGTCCGGCCCGTGTGCGACGCGATGACGAACTCAAGGAAGACATCAAGCGTGTCCACGAGAACAGCTTTGGCCTCTACGGCTCACGCAAGGTCTGGCACCAGCTGCGCCGCGAGGGCATCGCGGTAGCCAAGTGTACCGTGGAACGGCTGATGCGGACCATGGGGCTGGTGACGTGCTCCCCTGAAATGTGACCGATTTTGAGTAGAGTCCGACGCGAAGGAGTCGGACGTAATGAAGCGAAGCAGGTTCAGCGAAGAGCAGATCATCGCGATATTGAAGGAGCATGAGGCGGGGATGCCGACGGCGGATGTATGCCGCCGGCACGGGATCAGCTCGGCGACCTTCTACAAGTATAAGGCCAAGTTCGGGGGTCTGGACGTGTCGGAGGCGCGGCGGCTTCGGGCGCTTGAGGACGAGAATGCGAAGCTGAAGAAGCTTCTGGCCGAGGCGATGCTGGACAATGCGGTGCTGAAGGATCTGACATCAAAAAAATGGTGACGCCCGGCGCCAAGCGGGAAGCCGTCGCATATGCTCGTGACCATCACGGGCTGAGCGAGCGTCGGGCGTGCAGCCTGGTCGGCGTGAGCCGCCGGGTGATCAGATATGAGCCGACGAGGCCGGATGACGGTGCTCTGCGGCAACGCCTGCGCGAGCTGGCGGCCGAGCGCCGCCGGTTCGGCTATCGTCGTCTGGGGTATCTTCTGGCGCGGGAGGGCATGCGCCCGAACCACAAGAAGCTGCTGCGTATCTATCGCGAAGAGGGACTGCGGGTCCGCCGCCGTGGTGGCCGCAAGCGGGCCTTGGGCACGCGGGCGCCGATGGCACTGCCGCAGGGTCCGAACCAGCGCTGGTCGCTCGACTTCGTATCGGACAGCCTGGTGTGCGGTCGGCGGTTCCGCATCCTGTGCATCGTCGATGACTTTACGCGGGAGTGTCTGGCGCTGGTGGCCGATACGTCGCTGTCGGGCATCCGCGTTGCCCGGGAACTGACGACGCTGATCGGCCTGCGGGGGAAGCCTCACATGGTCGTCAGCGACAACGGCACCGAACTGACCTCGTCGGCGATCCTGCGCTGGTCGCAGGAGCGTCAGGTCGAATGGCATTATATCGCGCCGGGGAAGCCGATGCAGAACGGCTTCGTTGAAAGCTTCAACGGACGCCTGCGTGACGAATGCCTCAACGAGACCCTGTTCACGTCGCTGGCGCATGCCCGCTTCGTGCTCATGGCTTGGCGATACGATTATAATCACGTCAGGCCGCACTCGAAACTGGGCGGGCAAACACCCGCCGAGATCGCCGGCCAATGGTCCTGGGGGCATGCCCCCAGGACCATTGCCATCCCATCAATCAACCATCATGAAGGAGCCGGACTCTACCTCTGACTGGTAACAATCAGGGGAGCACGTCACAATCCGCACGGACCACTCGGTGGGGGCCGGTCAATCTCACACCCATTCCTCGCCCAAGACTGCAATTGGCGCATGAAATCGGCGTCGGAGGG
>NZ_JAFMTR010000062.1 GCF_018682675.1 Sphingopyxis soli | reverse complement strand
GGCAAAACAAGAATCTGGAGTGCCGGTTTTGATTCAATCAAAACCGAACGCACTCTAGTCGCCGGCGAGCGCCTCGATCAGCCGGTCGACGTCGGCGTCGGTCACATGCAGGTGCGGTGCGATGCGGATCGCGTCACCGCGCTGGCTGACATGGATGTTGCGCGCACGCAGAAGCCCGATCAGATCCTGCGGGTCTCCGGCGACCGACAGGCCAAGGATGTGCCGGCTGCGGAAGTGCGGCGCCAATATTTCGTAGCCGAGCGGCGCGACGGCGGCCGCGATCCGGTCGGTGATCGCGCCCAAACGCGCCGCGATACCCGCAATTCCCCATTGTTCGATCTGACGAAGCGCCGCAATCGCGCCCGGCAACACGGTCGTCACACAGGTCTCGCCGACGTCGTACCGACGCGCGCCGGCGCGATACTCGGCGCAATAATCGGCGAGGCGCGCGAAATCCTGCGCATTGCTTCGCGCCAGCCAGCTTTCCTCGAGCGGACGTTCGTCGTGCCAGCGTGGATCGACATAGAGCAGCGAAAAGCCATAGGGGCAAAGCAGCCATTTATAGCCCGCTGCAACCATGAAGTCGGGCCGCACGGCAGCGAGGTCGAGCGGCGCCGCGCCGAGCGACTGGGTGACGTCCAGAACGAGGACCGTGCCGTTCGCGCGGCACGCCGCGCCGATCGCGACGAGGTCGAAGGTGGCGCCGTCGGTCCAGTGGCACGCCGAAAGTGCAGCGATACGAACCGTCGGATCGAGTGCGGCGAGCACCGCCCGCGTCCAGTCGCCATCGGCCGGACGCCCGGCGGTCCGGATGGCCGCGCCGCGCTCGGCGGCGATCCGCTGCCAGGGGAATATATTCGACGGGAATTCCTGCGCGGCCAGCAGGATATGGTCGCCCGCCTGCAACCGCGGCTCGAGTATGCGCGCGGCGGTACTGATGCCATAGCTTGCGGCGGGCACGATGGCGAAATTCTCGGCGGCGGTGCCGAAGAGCGTCGCGGAGACGCCGCGCAGGGTTTCGGCATCGGCGAAGAAATCGGCGGGCGCGCGCTCCCAAGGTCGCAATTTCGCGCCTGCCGCGCACACGAGCGCGTCGCGCGAAGCGCGAAGCAGCGGCGCGTTGTACGCGGTGTTGAAATAGGCGACATCGTCAGGGATGTCGAAAAGGGTGCGACAGGAGGGATTAGGCATGGGAAATGCTCTAGCCCCGCCGTCCGCTATGGGCAGCGAATGATTGCTTGGTCGGATGAAAGTCCGGATTTGCGTTCGCGATATGGCTGTTTGAGCGACTGTTCACCGGCAGACTTTAGGGTAACATGATACGCGAATCATGCATCCACGTAACTTGATTTCGACTCCTGATGCTCTATTGCCGGGGCGTGCAGGGTGATCCGGACAATTACATCAGCCTCCTTTCGGCCGCGCAGATTGAAACGTTGCGGCATGTTTTCGAGCACAAAAATTCCAAGGAAATCGCTCGCATTATGGATGTTTCGCCGCACACGGTCGACGAACGCGTGCGGCGCGCCTTAAAAAAACTTAATGTTTCCAATAGAATAGAGGCCGCAACGATCCTGGCTCGTAACGGTGTATTCGACCAGGTTACGCCATATCAGCCTTTGACATATCAATTGTTCGACCTAGGCGATGCCGTCCCCGCCGATGAAGCCGGTGCGGGGCGCAGTTCGATCCGGCGGCTTTTCGACATCGGTTCGCCATTTCCTACCGCGTCCCAGCCGGCCAACCGGCACGGGTTGATGGAAAGGATCATCTGGCCGATTCTGATCGCCTTTGCGACCATATTGGCATTTTCCGCTCTCTATTCGATCCTTGTTGGTCTTGGTCGTGTTTTGACCTGAATGCTGCGGGGGGGAAACCGTCGGCATTCGCTTTCAAGGACCGAAGACATGCTGAACGAACGACTTTCCGCGGCGAAGAAGATCGCCTCCGAACTGCATCAGGCCGAAGACGCCATCGACGAAACGATGATCCGGATCGCCCAGCTCGCGGCGACCCTGCCTACCGCGCGGCGCGATATCAACATGTCGGCGATCGTCGGCCAGGAAGCGATGGCCAAGGTCGCCAATGCGCTGGCCGCCGCGGGCGAGGTTCGCCAGCTGCTGACCGACGCGCATATCGCGCTCACCGCGACGCAGAAGCAGGTGGGCCTGGGCACCCGCATGTTCGGCGCGGGCGTCAAACCGCCCGAAGCGTCGCTCGTCGAGGCAGGTGAAGATCGCGGCATGGCCGAGGTCGCGCACTTCCCGCTGGCGAAGGCTTCCTAAGCAACAAGGTGGACCAAACCACATGTGGACCGTGGCGATTTATTATGGGGTTCTGCTGCTCACGGTGGCCGTCGCGATGTGGCGCGGCGGCCCCCTGGAACGCTGGGCAGCGTACACCGCATTGCTCGCCTCGGTCTGCACCACCGTTCTGGCACCGAAACCGAATTGGTCGCATATTGAATATAGTATCTTCGCGATAGACGTCGTCGCTTTGGCGAGCTTCTGGGTCATCGCTTTGAAAACGCAGCGCTTCTGGCCCTATTGGATAACCGGATGGCAGTTGATCGCCATTTTCGGTCACGTCCAGAAGCTGATGTTTTCGGAGATATTGGCGCGTCCCTACGCGCTGCTTTCAATGTATATCTCTTACCCGATCCTTTTTGTCATTCTGTACGCATCGGGTTCGACCAGACGGAGAGAGGATACCAGGGCTCGAATTTAGTGCCCGAGGGGTCTTGATACATGCAGCAATTCTCGAACCAGGAAATTGCGGAAATACGCTCGCGCATCGACCAGATTCACGACATGCTGGCGAAGGGTGGCGACGAGCAGGCGCAGGCGGCGGTTCCGGGCTTCGTCCTGCCGACGGCCGAGGCGCAGCCGCGGCTGGTCGACCAGCTCGCGCTCAGCATCCAGGTCCGGCGGATGCGCCGGACGCATTTCGGCACCGCGCAAATGTTCGGGCCGACGTGGGACATGATGCTCGACCTCATGCTCGCCAACGCGAACGGCCGCACGCTCAGCGCCAGCGATCTTGCGACCGGGGCCGGCGTTCCGTTGTCCTCGGGCCTGCGGATGATCGCGGCGCTCGAAGCGCAGGGTCTCGTGAAACGGTCGATCGACGAGCGCGATCGCCGTCGATCGCTCGTCCGCCTGACCGAGGCGGGCACCGAGAAAATGGCGAGCTATTTCGAGAAATTCGGTACGGCGATGCGCAACGGGTACACCCGCGCCGCGTGATTGCCGGGGTGAGGTTGGCGGCACACCCCTCCCGCCGCCGGCCTCATTCGGTCATGTCGCGCATCATCCGTTCGATCTTCGCCATCGCGTCGCGTTTGATCTGGCAGACGCGCGCCGCGCTGACGTCGAGCGTCAGCCCGATCTCCTGCAGGTTCAGCTCTTCGAAGAAATAGAGCTGCAGGACCATCTGTTCGCGCTCGCCAAGCCGGCCGACGCATAATTGCAATGCCCTGAGCAGCCCGTCCTGCTCGATCGCTTCACCGGCGTCCGGCCGGTCGTCGGCAAAGAGGAAGCTCCCCTCGTCGACGAGCTCGTCGAGCGACGTCGAGCGGCCGTGCGTCGCGCTCTTTTCCAGCGCGAAATAGTCCTCGACCGGGAGCCCCAACGCCTCGGCCATCTCCGCCGCCGTCGGCGCGCGCATCAGCTTCTGTTCGAGCGTGGCGCGCGTCTGCTGCAGCCGCCGCGCCGCCGCCATCGCCGAACGCCCGATATCGGCCTCGCGCCGCTGCTGGTCGATCATCGCACCGCGGATGCGCGTCGTGGCATAGGTGGTGAAGGCGAAGCCGCGCTCCTCATAGGTCCGGCTCGCCTCGATCAGGGCCATCAGCCCGACCTGGATCAGATCCTCGAGGTCGCTCGTGCGCGACACGCGCGAATGGACCTGCCAGGCGATCTTGCGCACCAGCGGCGCATATTCCTCGATCAGCGTCTCGGCGCTCTCGCCATAACCGCCGAGGCGCGGCGCGCGGGCCTTGGCCGCCGCAAATTGTTCGGCGGGCTCAGTTTTCATGGGGCTCGTCCTTCATCTGGGCATCGGGCGCGTTGAGGCGCGGGACTTCGGCGCCGATCGTCGCGACGATCTCGGTCGCCTTGTTTGCCGGGATTTCGAGGTAGGAAATGACCGCGACGTCGGGGAAGGTCGCGCGTACCAGCCGCGACAGCGCCGAACGGCAGAGCGGCGAGGCGACGAGCGCGAAGCTGCGTGTCGAGAGCAGCAGCGGTTCGACAGCGTCGCCGATCTGTTCGATGATCTTCATCGCCATGCCATGCTCGAACGGCCATTCGGCGCCCGGATTCGCGCGCACTGCCTGGTTCAGCAGCACCTCGACCTCGGGGGCGAAGGTCACCACGGGCAGCGGCATCCGGCTGGGCACGATCGTCTGGACGATCAGCGCGCCGATGCGCTGGCGCACCGCCTCGACCAGGTCGGCATCGCCGAGTTGCTGGCCGGCGATCGCCACCATCGCCTCGGCTATCTTGCGGAAGTCGCGCAGCGGGATGCGCTCGACGAGCAGCGCCTTGCACAGCGCGGCGACGCGCGGCAGCGCATAGCCCTGCGGGCTCAGGCTCTGAGCGAGCTGCGGATATTGCGACTTCAGATTGTCGATCAGCGCCTGCGCATCGTCGAGGCCGAACAGCTCGGACGCCGAGGCGACGATGCTGTTGTTGAGGTGCGTCGCGACGACCGTCGACGGATCGACGACGGTATAGCCCGCGGCGATCGCGTCATTTTGCGACGCCTTGGGAATCCACAGCGCGTCGAGCCCGAAGGTGGGATCCTTGCAGGGTCTGCCGGGTACCGTGGTGACAAGGTCGCCCGCGTCGAGCGCGAGCATCTCGTTGGGATAGACCTCGTCCTCGCCGACGATCACCCCGGCGACCGCGATGCGATAGGCGTTGCCCGGCAGCGACAGGTCGTCGGTGACCTTCACCGGCGGGATCACGAAACCCAGTTCCTTCGACAGCTGGCGGCGGATGCCGGTGATGCGGGTCATCAGCGGCGCGCCCTTGCGCTCGTCGACGAGCGCAACGAGCGCATAGCCGATTTCTAGCTGGCACGGCCCGACGTCGCTGACGTCCGCCCATTCGATGTGGTGCGGGTCGGGCGCGGGTGTTGCGGGCGGCGGCGCGGCTTCGGCGACCTGCGCGGCCTTGCGCAGCTGCCAGCCGATCGTGCCGGCGATGGCCGATGCGGGGAGGATCAGCATCTGCGGCATCGCGGGGACGAGGCCGAGGACGAAAAGCACGCCGCTCACCGCGAACCATACATGCGGCGAGGCGAACTGGCTGCCGATCTGGCCCGACAGATCGTGCGGCGACGAAACGCGGGTGACGATCGCGGCGGCGGCGATCGACAGCAGCAGCGCCGGGATCTGCGCGACGAGAGCATCGCCGATCGCGAGCGTGACATAGGTGCTGCCGGCCTCCGGGAAGGAGAGGCCGTGGCTGAAAATGCCAAGGATCAGCCCGCCGACGATATTGACGAACAGGATCAGCAAGCCGGCAACGGCGTCGCCCTTCACGAATTTCGAGGCGCCGTCCATCGAGCCGTAGAAGTCGGCTTCGGTCGCCACTTCCTGCCGGCGCGCCTTCGCTTCGTCGGGGGTGAGCAGGCCGGCGTTGAGATCGGCGTCGATCGCCATCTGCTTGCCGGGCAAGGCGTCGAGGGTGAAGCGTGCCGACACTTCGGACACGCGGCCCGCACCCTTGGTGATGACGACCAGATTGATGATCATCAACACGAAAAAGACGAACAACCCGACGACATAGTCGCCGCCGATCAGCACCTGGCCGAACGCCTCGATAACATGCCCGGCCGACGCCGTACCCTGGTGCCCGTGAACGAGAACCACGCGCGTCGAGGCGACGTTGAGCGCGAGGCGGAACAAGGTCGCGAGCAGCAGCACGGTCGGAAAGGACGAGAAATCGAGGGGTTTCGACGCCTGCATCGCGACCATCAGGATCGCGAGGCTGAGCATGATGTTGGCGACGAAGCTGATATCGAGCAGGATCGGCGATACCGGGATCACCATCAGCGCGACGAGAATCAACATCGCCGCGGGCAAAGCCGCGGCGCCCGCGATGCGGGGCCAGTTGCCGAGTTTCAGGCCGCCCATCAGGCGCCTCCCCCCAGCGAGGCGAGGCGGCGATACGCGCTCGCGGCGAAGTCCATCGACAATTTCTTCGGCATGGGCTGGATATCCATCATCGGGAGCGGCGGGCGCCCGCCGCCGTTGGCGCCGCTGACGCTTGCCATCTGCATTCGCCAGCCGGACGCCGGAGCGGGCGCGCCGGGCATCATGCCGGCGCCACCATCGGCTTCGAGCTTGGCGCGGAAGAATTCGCGGATTTCGCCGAGGCTGCGCATACTGCCGTCGGCGTTGTAGAAGACCGGGCGGTTGGCTGCTGCGGCGTCGGGCATCATCGTCGCGCCGGGCTGGTCGGGATTGTCGCTCCACGCGCCGAGGAAGCGGGCGGCGCCCGCGCTCCCCAGAAAATGCGCAAGATACAGGTCGACCGGCTCGGCGGCGCGCCCGGTGCGGCTTTCGATATAGTCCTGGTTGTCGGAGGTCAGCGCCGCCGCCATGTTCGACGCGGCAACAGGGTCGTTGCGCAGGCCGAGGATCTGGTCGCGCAGCATCGGGTCGGCGATGCTGAACCGCCCCGATGCATCCTGACCGATCGCATTCGCAGCCCAGCCGAGCCCATGGTCGGCGCCGTGGCGGCGCAAAGTCGCGAGCCAGGTCTGCTTGGTGAACTGGTAAAGCCCGCGCGCCGACGAGGTCGGTGCCTTGGCGGTCGGGTTGAAGCGGCTTTCCACCCGCGCGACATCGACCAGATAGTCGAAATCGACCCCGGTTCGCGCCGATGCATTCTGCACGGCATCCAGTACGGGAACGGCGCCGGGAGCCCCGGAAACGGGCGCAGGTGTCGCAGAAGGGTTGATCAGGTTCATGCCTTGGGTTCCGCTCTTTCAGCGAACCAAAAGCAATCATCGTGCCATTTTCCGGAAGCTGGCCGGAAAATAGGGTTTGTCAGTAGGTTAAGGCAAGCCCCCGGGGTTTTGTGCCGCGGATCGCATGGTTCATGTCAATCCTCTGACGCGTCCAGTCCTTGAGCAGGTTGATCCGCATCGCGGCGGCTTCGAGCTGCGCCAGCGTCCGTGTGATCAGCGTCCGCGCCTCGGCTTCGCTGCCTGCCGGGATCGCGGCACCGCGAAACAGGATCACCGCCGTCGCCAGTTCCTCGGTCGCGGCGATGATCGCGCCGGCGTCCTGTCCGTCGAGCGCACCGACCAGCAGGTCGAGCTTGGCCTGGACATCCTCGATCGGCATTATTCGGTGCGCCCCTGTGCATAGTTCAGCATCGCGAGCGCGATCGTCGCCGCGTCCACGCGGTAGCCGCCCTGGTTGATGGCGGTGCGCAGCGAGGCGACGCGTGCGCTGTCCACCGGCGGGGGCATCGACGCGAGGTCGCTCGCGATGCGGATCAGGCTCGCGCCCGCCAGCGCGTCGGGCGCGGCCGTGCGAAGCGGCGCCGCGCCAGCCGCAAGCGTGCTGTCTGCGATCTTGCGCACGGGGGCCGTGCGGCTGACGCCGCCCACCTGCCCGATCTTGCCGTCACTCGACATAACTGCCTCCATCTGCCCCGCCCGAACGAACGGCGGATGCGTCTCACAAGGCTTTAACGGACGGCGCGTGCGGAGATTAAGGGGTGGTTACCGAAAAAATCAAAAAAGAAACCCGGCGTGTCGGAAAGCCGACGCCGCCGGGCCAGTGGGGCTTGGTAGTGTGACGCCTGTCAGTCGGCCATCCGCGCGCGGCCGGGGCCGGTGACGACGGCGCTCAACATGTTTTTCGCGTCATTGCCGCGCAGCGCGATCGTCTCGCCAAGGCGGCCGTCCTGCGTCGCGATGGCCGAATAGCTGACCGTGAAAGTCTCGCTTTCGATCGTCACGCGGACATTGTCGCCGCGGCGGACGACGGGTGCCGTCGGCGCGGGGGCGGCAAAGCCTGCTTGCATGGGCGCCGCGCCCGCCGGACCGGTGAGCGGGACGCGCAGGCGCCATCCGAGCGGCGCACAGCGGACGGCGAGCGTCTGCGCGTCGAGCGCGGTGATGGCCGGCTGTTCGGGGCAGCGCGCCAGCTTGATGCGGCGATCGATCGGCACGGCGGCGCGACCCATCGCATTGGCGACGGTCTGCGCGATCGCGTCGACGGGCTGCCAGTCCTGCATCGCCTGCTGTGCATGGGCAGCGGGAAGCGCGGTCAGGCTTGCAGCGAGGCAGGCGACGATCTTGCGGGTCATGGCGACAATCCTTGTTGGTCCAAAATTCCACGGAATCGAACTGCAGGATGCGTGCCAGTCGGGCTTTCCCGCGGAATTCCGTGTGGTGGCACGGCGCCACGTCAATCTTTTGACGAGCTGCCGTCCGGGGCCGCGGCGGATGATCGAGCGACCGGCACATATATTTGAAAAGCAAAGATAAATAGATTTTGGCACGGCGATTGCATCATGCCTTGGTGTTATTCCGCGTGCCCGCGCCGGCCGGCCAGCCCGTCCACTGCGGCAAGCAAGGGAAGATGATGATGGCAACCGAGAAGCTCTTTGGCCTGCACGCGACGGCGCTCCAGCTGCGCAGCCAGCGCATGATGATGCTCGCGTCGAACATCGCCAATGCCGCCACGCCCAACTACAAGGCGCGCGATCTCGACTTTTCGAAGGCGCTCGACCTTGCAAGCCAGGGCGCCTCGACCGACGGCGCGATCGCCTATCGCGTGCCCGTCCAGCCCTCGCTCGACGGCAACACGGTCGAGATGGCGACCGAACAGACCGCGTTCGCCGAGAATGCGCTCGCCTATCGCTCGAGCCTCTCTTTCCTCCAGGGGCGCGTCAACACGCTGACGCGCGCGATCAAGGGCGAATGACGATGAGCAATTTCTCGGTCTTCGACATTTCGGGCCGCGCGATGTCGGCGCAGCTGGTCCGGCTCAACACCACGGCGTCGAACCTCGCGAACGCGGGCACGGTCGCGGGCAGCGAGAAGGAAGCGTTCCGCTCGCTGAAGCCCGTGTTCCGCACCGTGATGGACGCGCAGGGCCGTGCGACCGTGCAGGTCGACCAGGTCACGACGGGCAGGATGGCGCCGTCGAAGCGCCATGATCCGTCGAACCCGCTCGCCGACAAGGACGGCAATGTGTGGGAGGCGGCGGTCGATAGCGCCGCCGAGCTGGTCGAGATGGTCGAGACGGCGCGCCAGTATCAGAACAATGTTCAGGTCCTCGAAACCGCAAAGGGCCTGATCAACGAAACGCTGCGGTTGGGACAGTAATCATGGTCGATTCCATCGGTTCGCAATATCAGAACTACACGCCGACCCAGCTCAAGGGCCAGCAGCTCGGCCAGAGCGACTTTCTGCGCCTGATGACCGCGCAGCTGTCGTCGCAGGATCCGTTCAACCCGGTCGATAACCAGGAGATGGTGGCGCAGATGGCGCAATTCTCCAGCCTCGCCGGGGTGAGCGAGACCAATACGGTGCTGAAGAGCATTTCCGAACAGCTCGCGGCGCAGACCGCGCTGCTCAAGGACATCAAGGCCGGCCAGACGCCTCCGGCGACGCCGCCGGCCACGCCGACCACCTAATCATTTCGCAGGAAGGATAAGTCCATGTCGTTCTATACTTCGCTTTCGGGCCTCAAGGGCGCCCAGACCGACATGTCGGTCATCTCGAACAACATCGCCAACGCCAATTCGATCGGCTTCAAGCGCAGCAAGGCGCAATTCGGCGACATCTTCGCCTCGTCGCCGACGCAGTCGACGAAGACCGTCGCAGGCCAGGGCCAGCGCCTGATCGGCATCACCCAGCAGTTCACGCAGGGCTCCTACGAGACGAGCGAAAAGACGCTGGACCTTGCGATCGTCGGCGAGGGGCTGTTCATCGTCAAGGGCGAGCCGCCGCGCAACCAGGTCACCTATACGCGAAACGGCGCGTTCTCGCCGCTGCCCGATGGCACCGTCATCGATTCGACCGGCCAGAAGCTCCAGCTGCTTCCCGTCGATGCTGCGGGCAACGTCACCGACCGCACGCTCGCGGGCGCCTATGACTTCGTTCTGCCCGATGGCGCACCGAGCGATCCGACCGCCTCGCTGATCAACGTCTCGGTCGACCTCGACGGCCTCGTCACGGCGACCTTTGCGAACGGCGAAGACCAGGTGCTCGGCAAGGTTGCGATGGCGACCTTCCCGGCGATGGAAGGATTGCGCCCCATCGGCGACGCGCATTGGCAGTCGACCGGTGAGAGCGGACCGCCGACGATCGACGCCGCGACCAACGGCCCGATGGGCACGATCCGCTCGGGCACGCTCGAACGCTCGAACGTCGACATCACCGAGGAGCTGGTGATGCTGATCGCCGCGCAGCGCAATTTCCAGGCGAATGCCAAGGCGATCGAGGGCGCGTCGACGCTGACCCAGACCGTCATCAACATGCGCACGTAAGACCCGCGACTGACCGCCTGCCGGGAGTATCCAGATGGACCGCCTCATCTACACCAGCCTGACCGCGATGCGGGGCAGCATGGCCCGGCAGACGGCGATCGCGAACAATCTCGCCAACGCCCAGACGCCGGGGTTCCGGGCCGACATGGCCGAAGCCCAGTCGCTGTGGCTGAAGGGCGAGGGGTTCGATACGCGTGCCGTCGCCTCCGAAGAGGTGCTCGGCGCCGATATGAAGGCTGGCACGATCACCCAGACCGGCCGCGACCTCGACGTTGCGGTGCAGGGCGATGCGCTGCTCGTCGTGCAGGCGAAGAATGGCGAGGAAGCCTATACCCGCCGCGGCGACCTGCAGTTGTCGCCGAGCGGCCTTTTGACCACCGGCGACGGCAGCCCGGTACAGGGCGCGCAGGGGCCGATCACGATCCCGCCCGCCGACTCGATCAGCATCGATGCCGAAGGCCGGATCTGGGTCGTGCCGAACGGCGGCGACCCGCAGAATCCGCAGGAGGTCGACCGGCTGCGGATGGCGACTCCGGCGGGTTCGGATGTCGTCAAGGGGATCGACGGGCTGTTCCGCGTGAAGGGGGGCGGGATTCTTCCCGACGATCCCGAAGCGCGGCTCGTCACCCGGTCGATCGAAGGGTCGAACGTCGCCGCCACCACCGCGCTCGTCGAGATGATTGAGGCGAGCCGGAGCTGGGACACGCAGCTCAAGATGATCACCGACGCGCGCGACATGGACAGCGCGACCGCCAACCTGATGCAGCTGCCCCGTTAAGGAGAATTTGAAATGAGCTTCGGTGCCCTTCACGTCGCGCGGACCGGTCTGGATGCCCAGGGCTTCCGGATGCAGGTGATCGCGAACAACCTCGCCAACGTCAACACGACGGGCTTCAAGCGCGACCGCGCGAGCTTCGAGACGCTGAGCTATCAGATGATGACGCAGCCGGGCGCGCCGTCGACCGCGGAAAACCGCTATGCAACCGGCCTCAACCTCGGCACCGGCGTCGCGCTCAGCGGCACCGCGCGCATCGATACGCAGGGCACGTTCGCGACGACCGGCAACGGCCTCGACGTCGCGATCGACGGCGCCGGCTATTTCCAGGTGCAGATGCCCGACGGGCGTATCGGCTATACCCGTGCCGGCAACTTCGGCCGCTCGCCCGACGGCACGATCGTGACCTCGGACGGCAAGCCGCTCCAGCCGCAGATCCAGATCCCCGAGGATGCGTCGAGCATCACCATCGGCGCCGATGGCACCGTGTCGGCGAGCGTGCCGGGACAGGAAGGCGCGACCGAACTCGGCCGCATCGAGATCGCGCGCTTCTCGAACCCCGCGGGATTGCAGGCGATCGGCAACAATCTGCTCGTCGAAACGCAGGCCTCGGGGGCGCCGCTGGTCGGCGGCGCCGGCGAGGAGGGCCGCGGCTCGCTGCGCGGCGGGATGCTCGAAGGATCGAACGTCAATGTCGTCGAGGAACTCGTCGACATGATCGAGACGCAGCGCGCCTATGAGGTCAATTCGAAGATGATCTCGGCCACCGACGAGATGATGAAAAATGCCGCGCAGACTCTCTAACCTCGGCCTGATCGCCTTGGTGCTCGTGGCCGCTCCGGCCGCCGCGAAGGACAAGGTCGCGCCCGATGCCTTTTCGGTGTCGATGCCCGCGCCGCCGCCCCCGCCGCCGTCGAACGGCGCGATCTTCCAGGGCGGCTACACGCCGCTCACCTCGGGCGGGCGCGCGGGGCAGGTCGGTGACATTATCACGATCCAGCTCGTCGAGCGCACCGCAGCGACGAAAAGCAACGCCGCCAACACCCAGCGCGACGGCAGCATCGGCCTGACGCCGCCGTCGACCGGCCCGTTCTCGCTGTTCGACCCGAGCGATGTCGGCGCGAGCGGCACGCAGCAGTTCAAGGGCAAGGGCGACGCGTCGCAGTCGAACGCGCTGTCGGGCGAGGTCAGCGTGACCGTCGCCGCCGTCTATCCGAACGGCACGATGCTGGTGAAGGGCGAGAAATTGCTGACGCTCAACCGCGGCGACGAGCGCGTCCAGATTTCGGGCATCGTCCGCGCGATCGACATCGGTCCCGACAACCGCATCCTGTCGACGCGCGTCGCCAACGCCAACATCCGCTACGTCGGCAAGGGCGAGATCGCGCGCGCCAGCAAGCAAGGTTGGCTGCAGCGCTTTTTCTCGATCATCAGCCCGTTCTGAGAGAGGATAATCCAGTGACCAGGCGTCCGACCCTCATCACCCTCCTCCTGCTGCTTGTCGCGAGCTGCGGGGTCGCCGCACCGGCGCAGGCCGAACGGATCAAGGATATGGGCCAGTTCCAGGGCCTGCGCGCGAACCAGCTCACCGGCTATGGCATCGTTGTCGGTCTCGCGGGCACGGGCGACGACAGCCTCGATTATTCGACGCTGGGAATGAAGGGCGCGGTCTCGCGCTTCGGCCTGACGCTGCCCGCCGGGGTCAATCCGGCGCTCAAGAATGCGGCCGCGGTGATGATCACCGCCGAACTGCCCGCTTTCTCGAAGCCCGGCCAGCGCCTCGACATCACCGTGTCGGCGATCGGCAAGGCGAAGAGCCTGCGCGGCGGCACACTGGTGCTCGCGCCGCTCTATGGCGCGGACGGCCAGATCTATGCGATGGCGCAGGGCAACCTCGTCATCGGCGGACTCGGTGTCGATGCCGCCGACGGGTCGAAGCTGACCGTCAATGTGCCGTCGAGCGGCCGCATCGCCGGCGGTGCCACCGTCGAGCGCGCGGTCGATACCGGATTCACCGCCACCGACCAGCTCACCTTCAACCTCCATCAGTTCGACGCGACCAATGCGCAACGCGTCACCGACGCGATCAACCAGTCGCTGCCGGGGTCGGCTGTCATGATCGACGGCGCCAGCATCGCGATCCGCGCCTCGGGCGGCGCCGACGAACGGATGCGCCTGATGTCCCGGATCGAGAATCTCGACGTCATCCGGGCCGAACCGCCTGCAAAAGTCATTGTTAATGCCCGCACCGGAACGGTCGTTATCAACGGCGCGGTTCGCGTCGGGACCGCGGCGGTGACGCAGGGCAAGCTGACCGTCTCGATCAAGGAATCGCCGACGGTGGTGCAGCCCGCACCGTTCAGCCGCGGCCAGACCGCGATCGAGCCGTCGAGCGAGATCGGCGTCGAGCAGGAATATCGCCCGGTGATGATGATCAAGCCCACGGCTTCGCTTTCGCAGCTCGTCGATGCGATCAACCGCATGGGCGTCCCTCCCGGCGACCTTGTCGCCATCCTCGAAGCGCTGAGCCAGGCCGGCGCGCTGACTGCGGAACTGGTGATCATATGACGACGCCCATTTCCTCCACCCGTGCGCCGACGCCCACGCCCGCTGCGGCCGGCGGCGGCGACGGCGGGCTGCGCAAGGCGGCCGAGGCTTTCGAGGCCGTGATCCTGCGCCAGCTGATGGCGTCGATGCGGCAGGCGAAGCTTGCCGACGACATTTTCGGGTCGAGCGCGACCGACAATTTCCGCGAGATGGCCGACGCAAAGACCGCCGATTCGATGGCGGCGCTGCGCCAGTTCGGCATCGCCGACATGGTCGAGCGCCAGTTCCGCGGTCTGGGCGGCGGGCCGACGTCGCTCGGCGGAGGCGTCCAATGAGCGACCTTCTCAGCATCGGCTATACGGGACTGCGCGCCTATTCGAAGGCGCTCTCGATGGTCGGCGACAATATCGCCAACGCCCAGACGCCGGGCTATGCGCGGCGGCGGCTCGAGCTGGGCGAGGTGCCTGCGGGCAGCAACATGGTGCTCTACAGCGGGTCGGTTACCCCGGGCGGGGTCAATATCAAGGGCGTGGTGCGCTCGGTCGAGCAGTGGCTGATCGAGGATGCGCGCATCTCGAGCGGCGATTCCGAACGCGCCGCAACGCGGCTCGAATGGATGAACCGCGTCGAAGGTGCGCTCAGCGACGACACAAACGGCATCAAGACCGCGCTCAACAAGATTTACACGACCGCCGACCTGCTGACCGCCGACCCGTCGAACAAGACACTGCGCAGCCAGTTCCTGCAGGCGGTCGATGACGTCGCGTCGGGCTTCCGCACGGCCGCCGGCCAGTTGTCGGGCCTCGCCGACGGCATATCGGGCGCGGCCGCGGCCGGCGTGGACAAGTTCAACGCCAATCTGACCGCGCTCGAACAGATCAACGTCGGGCTGCGCAAGGCGCGGCCGGGCTCGACCAACGAGGCGGCGCTGCTCGACGAACGCGACCGGCTGCTCGACCAGCTGTCGTCGCAGGCGGGGGTCAGCGCGACATTCGATACGCACGGCGCGGTGACGCTGCGCGCCGCCGGCAGCGGCGATCTGCTCGTCGGCGGCGGCGTGGTCACGCCGATCGCGGTCACGGCGGCGGCGGACGGACGCCTTTCCTATTCGGTCGGCGGTTCGCCTTTCGCGACCGCCACCGGCGAGCTTGCCGGGTTCGCGCAGGCCGCCGATCATGTCGCCGACCAGCGCGCCGGGCTCGACACGATGGCGACGCAATTCGCGAGCCAGCTCAACGCCGCGCACCAGGCCGGCATCGACGCGAACGGAACGGGCGGGCAGCCGCTTTTCACCGGAGCCAGCGCTGCGACCCTCACGGCCGCGGCGTTGACCCCGGACCAGGTTGCCGCAGCGAATGCGACGAGCACCAACGGCAATATGCTGGCGTTCGGGACGATGCGCGGCGCGACCGGCCCCGAGACGGTCTGGTCGGGGCATATGGCGACGCAGGCTCAGGCGACCGCCTCGGCGCGCGCGCAGGATGCGGCCGCGGCGACGCGCGCCGACGCGGCCGCCGCGGCGCGCGACAATGTCAGCCAGGTCGACCTCGACAAGGAAGCGTCGGAGCTGATCCGTTTCCAACAGGCCTATTCGGCCGCCGCGCGCACGATCCAGGTCGCGCGCGAGACGATGCAGACGCTGCTGAACTCGATTTAAGGGAGCGGACGAGATGATTAACGCCGTTGGCAACAAGATGACGCGCGAGATCGCCCGCCAGGGCAAGCTCGCCGAGGCGCTCGAACGGACGCAGATCCAGATCTCGACCGGCAAGCGGCTCCAGCGCATGTCCGACGACCCGGTCGCCGCGCGCCGCATCCAGACGATCGGCACGACGCAGGCGAGCATGGCGAGCTGGGCTGCGAATATCAAATCGGCCGAAGCGCAGACCGCGCAGGCCGACGGGGTGCTCCAGTCGGTCAGCGGCCTTCTGACGCGCGCGCGCGAGCTGACGCTCTCGGCCTCGACCGACACGCTGGCGCCCGCCGACCGGGCGACGATCGCCGCCGAACTGAACGCGATCGCCGACGAAATCGACGGGCTGGCGGCAACGCGCGATTCGAACGGCGAACCGCTGTTCGCTTCCGGGAACGCCCGCGTCATCCGATTCGATTCGGATGTCAGCTTCGCGGCGGTGCCGCCGGCGGCCGATGTCTTCGTCATCGGCGGCAACAGCCTGTCGACCGGCCTGCGCGACATTGCGACCGCTGTCGGTGCGGGAAACAAGCCCGCGATGACCGCCGGTCTGGATACGTTGACCGCCGCGATCGACCATGTCGCCAACCAGAATGCCGTCATCGGCCTTTCTGCCGGACGGCTCGAACGGATCGGCGAAGGACTCGCGGCGCGCGGGATCGAGATCGCCGACGAACGCAAGTCGGTCGAGGACACCGATCTCGAAAGCGCGATCGCGCTGCTCAACGCCCAGGATCTGACGCTCAGCGCCGCGCAGGCAGCCTTCGCCAAGATCAACCGGCAGACAATGTTCGATCTTTTGAACTGAGCGGCCTCAATATCTCCGGCCCGCTGCCGTTAAGCATAACAGACGTCCCATGAATTTTCCGGGCTGCCAGCCCGATCGGAGTTGAGCGCGCATGTTTCCCGTCGTCGGCATCGTCGTACTGATCCTGCTGGTCTTCGGGGGCTTCGCGATGACGGGTGGCAATCTTGGCCCCGTCATGCACGCGCTTCCGCACGAAATGCTGATCATCGGCGGTGCCGCGGTCGGATCGCTGATCATCGGCAATTCGGGTGCCGAGCTGAAAGCGCTCGGCGGCGGCCTTGCCGCCGTGTTCAAGGGACCGAAATACAAGAAACAGGATTATCTCGACGTCATTCTGCTCGTCTCGACGCTCATGAAGATGATGCGCACCGAGGGCCCGGTCGCGGTCGAACCGCATATCGAGGATCCCAAGTCCTCGCCGCTCTTCCAGCAATATCCCAAGCTTTTGAAGGACGATACGCTCGTCCACCTGATCTGCGACACGCTGCGCCTCGTCGTCGTGTCGTCGGGTACGCTCGATCCGCACGCGGTCGAGGATGTCATGGACAATGCGCTGAAGAGCCATCGCCATCATGCGCTGAAGCCCGCCGAAGGGCTGCAGGGCCTCGCGGACGCGCTGCCCGCGCTCGGCATTGTCGCCGCGGTGCTCGGCGTTGTGAAGACGATGGGCTCGATCGACAAGCCGCCGGCGATCCTCGGTGGCATGATCGGTTCGGCGCTCGTCGGCACCTTCCTCGGCGTGCTCCTGGCCTATGGTCTTGTCGGCCCGTTCGCGAACCGCGCCAAGGCGGTGATCGAAAGCGACGCCGCCATCTATCACACGGTGAAGCAACTCATCATCGCGTCGCTCCACGGCCATCCGCAGCCGCTGGTGATCGAGGCGGCACGCTCGGGTGTCGATCATCATAACCAGCCGAGCTTTGCGGAAGTCTTCGACGGAATGCGGGGGAGGTAGGGTAGTGGCCGCGCGTCCCAATCTCGTCCGGCCGATCATCGTCAAGAAGGTGATCGAGGAAGGCCATGGCGGCCACCACGGCGGCGCGTGGAAGGTCGCCTATGCCGACTTCGTGACCGCCATGATGGCCTTCTTCCTGCTGATGTGGCTGCTCGGCGCGACGACCGAGAAGCAGCGCAAGGCGCTCGCGGACTATTTCGCGCCGACGATCGTCAAGACCAAGCAGGAGAGCGCCGGCGGGGCAAGCCTGTTCGGCGGCGATTCGATCGTCTCGGCCGACCGCTATCCGCACCGCGCGGGCCAGACGGGCACACGCTCGCTGACCATCCCCAAGGACGCCGTCGGCGGCCCGAAGGAAGCGGCGGGGCGCGAGCGCGAAAAGGAGAAATTCGCGCAGGTCGCGAAATCGATGATGGAGCGCGTCCAGAAAAAGGGCGAGCTCAAGCGCCTTGCGCGCAACCTGCGCTTCACCGTGACGACCGAGGGGATGCGCATCGACGTCGTCGACGATGCCGACTTCTCGATGTTCGCCATGGGCACCAGCCAGTTGACGCCCGCCGGCGCGAAGCTGTTCAGCGAAATTGCCAAGCCGATCGCCGAGACGTCGAACCGGGTGATGATCCGCGGCCATACCGATGCCGCGCCCTGGTCGACCAAAACGGGCATGAACAACTGGCGCCTGTCGGTCGACCGCGCCGAGGTGGTTCGCAACTTCCTGGAGTACCGCGGGGTCGACGGCAGCCGCTACGCGCGCATCGAGGGCGTCGCCGATCGCGAGCCCTATAACCCGGTCGACCGGCTCGATCCGCGCAACCGCCGGATCTCGATCACCCTCGGCTGGCGGGTCGGGGACGAGAAATAGAGCCAATCTGGCAGTATTAAAATTCGTAAACGACCAAATTGCGCCAACATTACTGCCAGTCTGGCAATAATGCTTTGTTTTCAATGGGTTGTGTTAATTTGGATAATCATTCGTTTACCATTTTCCTCAATTTCTGTCTCCATCAAGAGGGCGCCGAATGGGGGGCGCGGTGGAGACGAAAATGACCGTGGGGCAGACTGTTGGACAGAATGGAAAGGATCGCTCGGCGCTTGAGGCGCTGATCATCGGGCACAGCCCGGCGGTGGTCCAGCTTCGCGAAATGATCCGGCGGGTCGCCCGCTCCAATGCATCGGTCATGCTCTGCGGCCCCTCGGGCTCGGGCAAGGAACTGGTCGCCCGCGCGATCCACGATGAAGGCATCCGTTCGGGCAAGGCCTTCTCGGCGATCAACTGCGGCGCCATTCCCGCCGACCTTATCGAATCCGAGCTGTTCGGGCATGAAAAGGGCAGCTTCACCGGCGCCCACGCCCGCCGCATCGGGCATTTTGAAGCGAGCGAGGGCGGGACGCTCTTCCTCGATGAAATCGGCGACATGCGCTTCGACATGCAGGTCAAACTTCTCCGCGTGCTCGAAGACCGGACGATCGTCCGCGTCGGCAGCAGCGAGATGAAGAAAGTCGACGTCCGCGTCATCTCGGCGACCCACCAGGATATGGGCACCGCGGTCGCCGACGGCCGTTTCCGTGAGGACCTTTTCTTCCGCCTCGGCGTCGTTGTCCTGCAGGTTCCGAGCCTCGCGGCGCGGGTCGAGGATATTCCGGCGCTGATCCGCCATTTCCAGCGCAACATGCCCGGCGAAACCAAATGCCGCTATGACGACGCCGCGCTCGCGGTGCTGATGGAGCATCGCTGGCCGGGCAATGTTCGCGAACTGCGCAATTTCGTCGAGCGCGCCAGCGTGCTTTACGGCGGCGAGACGCTTGGCGCCGACGACGTCGCCATGCTTCTGAATCCGACCGCGGTGTTGGCGCCGCGCCCGGCTGCTCCGATCGCTGCTGCCGCGATCGACGACGGCCAGCCCGCGCCGATGCCCTTCGCCAAAACGCCGGCCCCGGGCCGCCCGATCGACCTTAAGCGCGAGATCGAAAACATCGAGCTCGAACAGATCCACAATGCGCTCGACCTCGCCGACGGCATCATCTCGGAGGCGGCGCGCCTCCTGACCCTGAAGCGCACGACGCTGATCGAGAAGATGCGCAAATATGGAGTTCAGCAGCAGGCCGCCTGATAACTACCCCACCAGTTTCGGCGCCGCTGAATTCGGCACCGGTCGCATCATTCCCTCTGTCGCCTGTCCCCACCTTTGGCGGCAGCGGGGAAGCGGCCGGTGCCGAACCCTTTTCAGGGTCGTGACAAATTACTGGCGCAGCTGGCGCCAGGCCGAACTGACGGTGACAATGCCCTTGAGCAGCTCGTCGAGCTCGTCGGCATCGTTCGCGGCGACGGCATTGTCGAGCTTGCGCCGCATGCTGCGATAGACGCGGGCGAGCGCCTCGGCGACGTCGCCGCCATTCTCGTGATCGAGCCCGACGTCGAGTCCGATCAGGATCGCGCGGGCGCGGTGCGCGGGTTCGGTCGCCGACACGCGCTGCCCCTGGCGCACCATCGCCGCGAGTACGCCCACCGCGGTCTCCAGCTCGTCATAGAGCATGGTCACGAGCTCGATCGGGTCGGCCGCGCTTGCCCGGCTTTCGTTCTGCAGGCGGCGATAGAGTCCGGTCGCGCGGACGGTCGAGGCGGTGGCGGTCGTCATCGGTACCATCAGTCGTTATTGGAATTGGACCACAGCTTGATCTGCTGCTCCAGATAGGCCTGCGTCGCCTTGAAGGCGTTCAGCTTGACGTCGAGCTGCGAATATTGCTTCTCAAGCCGCGCCTTGTACGCCGCTTCGCGGGTCTCGACCTTTTCGAGTTCCTTCGACAGCGAGGTGCCCTTGTCGGCCAGCGATTTCTCCAGCCGGCCGATCGCGCCGTCGGTCGCCACCGCCTTGTCGCGGATTGCGTCTAGCGCGCCCGCGATGCCCGGGTCGGTGACCGGATTGTGCGTGCCGTCGCGAAGGGGATTGAACAACCCCTCGACCGCGCCGGCGTCCGACGCCAGCACCGCGTCGAGCTTGACCTTGTCGAGCGTCAGCGTTCCGTCCTTCGCGGTCGAGACGCCGATGTCGGAGAGCCTGTTGATGCTGCCATGGCTGGTGAGCACCTTGGTGACGAGCGTATTGAGCTCGCGTTCCAGCTCGCGCAGCCCCGTCGTGGCGCCCGACAGTTTCGACGCCGCCTGCAGGCTCTTCTTGAGCTGGTTATAGACGTCGACGAAATCGCCAACGGTCTGCTTGATCATATCGAGCGGGCGGCTCGCGCCAAGGTCGACCGGTTGACCGGGAGCGGCCTTCTTGAGCGTCAACGATATGCCGGGCACGACGTCGTCGATCGTGTTCGACGCGCGGCTGAAGGCGACGCCGTCGAGCGTGAATTCGGCGTTCGCGGCGGTCTGGCCGACCGAGAGGCCGCCATTGGTCGCAAAAGCGCTGAGCCCCGGATCGGCGGCGCCGTCGGCGGTGAGCGTGAAGGCGTTGGCGGCGCCCGTCGCGCCTTTCAGGATCAGGCGGCTGCCGCCCTGGTCGGAGATGATCGAAGCGGTCACCCCGGCGCCGCTGGCGTTGATCGCGGTGGCGAGCCCCTCGAGGCTGTTGTTCGTCGCGCCGACGGTGATCGTCTTTGCAACCCCGTTGACGGTCAGGGTCATCGTTCCGGTGCCGATCGCTGCCGTCTTGTCGGCGACGACGCCCGAATAGCTGCTCTGCGCGCGGGCAAGGCTGTTGACGACAATCGTTGCGGCGAATTTGTCGGCTTGCAGGCCCGCACGGGCGGTCGCGGCTAGGACGCTTTCGTCCGACACTGTCGGCTTGCTCCGCAGCGACCCGTCGGAAATCATCTGTTCGAGCGAATCGGCAAAGCCGACAAGATCCGACCGCGCCTGCGATACCGCGCTGATCCGCGCCGTGTTGGCGGTGATCAGGCCGCCCAGACGCGCGACCTTCGGCTCGCGCGACGCCGACGACAGGTCGCTGACCAGCTTTGCGATGTCGATTCCCGACCCGGCGCCGAGCGAAGAGGCGATCGATGTAACCATGGTGAATATCCTTCGAGCTTCTTAACGGCCGGGATTCCGGTGTCTTAAGCGCCGAAGGGTCAATTTTGTCGGCGGCCTTCGGGGTCGAAGCGGTGCGACGGCGGCACGTCGACCGATGGCTTCGAGATCCCCTCGGCGACCGCGCGTTCGAGCTGGAAGACGAAGGCTAGGACGGTCGCGGCCGCGACGAACAATTCCTCGGGGATCGTCCGCCCCGCGCGCGCGGTGAAGTAGATCGCGCGGGTCAGTGCCGGATATTCGAGGATCGGGACATGGGCGCCGCGTGCCAGTTCGCGGATCGACAGCGCGACGTCGCCGCGGCCGCGCGCGACCACGACCGGCGCGGCATCCTGGCCGGGCCGATAGCGGAGTGCGACCGAGAAATGGGTCGGGTTGGTGAGGACCACGGTCGCATCCGACACGGCCTTGCGCGCCGAACCGCTCAGTATCTCGTGCTGCCGCTGGCGCTGCGCCTGCTTGAGTTCGGGGGCGCCGTCGGACTGGCGCATCTCCTCCTTCACCTCCTGCTTGCTCATCATCAGGCGGCGGTTGCGCTGATACCATTGCGCGGGAACGTCGATCAGCGCGATGACCACGAGGCCGCCGGCCATCGCGAGCATCGCATGGCCGACCGACTTGCCGGCCAGCCCGATCGCGCCGTTGAGGTCGGCCTGCGCCATCGACATGATCGCGGGCAGGCTGTTCGCGACGAGCCAATAGCCGATGGTGCCGAGCAGGAGCACCTTGGCGAGCGACTTGACCAGTTCGATCAGGCCTTGCGGACCGAAGATGCGCTTGATTCCCGAGAGCGGGTTCATCCGGTTGCCCTTGAAGGCGATCGCCTTGCCGCGCCAGCCGAACGAGCCGAGCATCGCCGGGGCGGCGACGCTCGCGACCAAAGCGAGCGCGAATAGGCTCGAAAGCGGCAACAGGATTTCGACGCCATTGCGCATCACCGCCTCGCCGGGCGCGAAATGCGCGACATCGTCGGCGCCCAGCGTCAGCCCTCGCTTCAGAAGTTCGCCTGCCGATTGCACGAGCCAGCCGCCGGCGGCGAACAGCCAGCCGGCGCCGGCGAGCATCATCAGCGCGGTCGCAAGCTCCTTCGACATCAGCACATCGCCTTCGCGCGCCGAATCGGCGAGCTTCTTCGCGGTTGGCTGTTCGGTCTTCTGGTCGCGTTCGGTCGTTCCGGCCATCGCTCAGCGCCCCGCGGCGAGGACGCGCGCCATGTCGAGCGCGTCGGACAGGAAACGCGCGATCGCCTCGGCCATTGCCGGGGTGGCGACCCCGAGCAGGACGACGCCGGCGAGCAAGGTCGCGGGCAGGCCGACCGCGAACAGGTTCATCGCGGGCGCCGATCGTCCGATCACGCCCATGATCATCTGGACGAGCACGAGCACGAAGCCGACCGGCAGCGCGATCGTCAGCCCGGCGGCGAACATCAGGCTCGCGAACCGCAACAGCCCGCCGATCGCGGAGAAGGACGGAAAGGCGTTGCCGGGCGGGAGCGCATTATAGCTGTCGACGATGATCCGGATCAGCAGCAGATGCCCGTCGGCGGCAAGGAAGAGCGCGGTCGCGAGCATCGAGAGAAATTGCCCGACGACGCTGCTCGACGTGCCGCTCAGCGGATCGACCATCGATGCGAAGCCGAGGCCCATCGTGTTGCTGATCGTTTCGCCCGCGAGCAGCGCGGCGGCGAGCCCCATCTGGAGCACGAAACCGATCGCGAGGCCGATCACGACCTCGCCGACGATCATCAGGAAACCGGGGACCGAGACGATACCTTCGGGCGGCAGCGTCATCCCCGACGCGGCAACAGCGGGAACCCCGACCGCGAGCGCGATGACGAGGCGGAGCTGCACCGGCACATTGGCGGCGCCGAACACCGGCGCGGCGATGAAGGCCGCGCCCGGGCGGATCATCCCCAGCATCCAGAGCTGGAGCATCGCTTCGACATTCGGGATTTCGGCCGGGACCATCGCGCGGTCCTAGCGGACCAGATTCGGGATCTCCGCGAACAGGTCGCGGGTGAAATCGGTCAGCAGCACGAGGATGCTGCTGCCGAAGATCGCGAGGCAGATCGCGGTCACGATCAGCTTGGGCACGAAGCTCAGCGTCTGTTCGTTGATCGAGGTCGCGGCCTGCACCATGCCGAGCAGCACGCCGACGACGAGAATCGGGATCAGGATCGGCGCCGAGGCGAGCGCGAGCACCCAAAGCGATTGCTGCGCAAGTCCGACAAAATAATCGGCTTCCATCGTCTAGGTTCCGAAAGAGGAGGCGAGCGAACCCATCGTCAGCGCCCAGCCGTCGACGAGGACGAAGAGCAGCAGCTTGAAAGGCATCGAGATGACCGTCGGCGACAGCATCATCATGCCCAGCGACATCAGTGCCGATGCGACGATCAGGTCGATGACCAGAAAGGGCAGGAAGATCAGGAAGCCGATCTGGAAGGCGGTCTTGAGCTCGCTGGTGACGAAGGCGGGCAGCAGGATCGAGAAAGGCACGTCCTTCGGGCTCGCATAGGTCGGCGCCTTGGCGATCTTCGCGAACATCATCAGGTCGGACTTGCGTGTCTGGGTCATCATAAAACCGTGCAGCGCGTCGCCCGAGCGGGTGACGGCGGTGCCGATATCGATCTGTTCCTGGCCATAGGGCTCGATCGCGACGCGGTTCACCTCGCTGATCACGGGCTGCATCACGAACAGCGACAGGAAGAGGCTGAGGCCGACGAGCACCTGGTTCGGCGGCGTCTGCTGGAGCCCGAGCGCGTGGCGCAGGATCGACAGCACGATGATGATGCGCGTGAAGCTGGTCATCATCAGGAGCAGCGACGGCAGCACCGTCAGCAGGCTCATCAGGACGAGGATCTGCAGCGATAGCGACAGCGGGCGGCCGTTGCCGCCGATTTCGTTGACGGCGCGGGTCAGTCCGCTGGCGTCGGCTTCCTGCGCGAGCGCGGGCGCGGCCGTCGCGAGAAGCGCGATGCCGCCCGCGATGGCGGCGCGGCGCAGCCAGCGGGCGCGCGGCGTCAATCCCTTGACGGGCGTCTTAGCCGGCATGGAAGTCGCCCTGGCTGTTGTCGGCGAGGCGGGTGACATTGCCGCGCGAGACCGAGAGCAGAATCTGCTGTCCGGCGAATTCGACGACCGCAAGTTTGGTGCCGGGGCCGAGCGGCAACACGCCGACCATTTCGACCGGCCGCGCCTGCCTGGCGCCGCCCGGCGTCAACGGCACGCCCATCTGGACGCGTTTCCAAAGCCACAGGCTGCCCCACGCCATGCCGCCGACGAGCGGCAGCAGGATGAGCAGCCGAAGAATATATTCGAACATCAGCCTCTCCGCTCGAAGCCCGCGATGCCGCGGTCGGGCGCGACGAGTTCGGCGACCTGGATGCCGTATCGCCCGTCGACGCTGACGATCTCGCCCTTCGCGATCAGCGTGCCGTTGGCATAGATGTCGAGCAGCTCGTTCGCGGCGCGGTCGAGTTCGACGACGCTGCCGTCGGAAAGCGCGAGCAGTTCGGCGAGCGTCATCGAGGTCGATCCGACCTCGACCGAGACGCGCAGCGAGACCCCCGCGAGCAGGTCGAAATTGGGCGCGCCGGCGATCGTCCGGCTGTCGCGACGGTCGGTGCGGCCGGGGGCTTCGCTCATGTCAGTCATGGTCCGATCCCTTTTCGATAGTCTCAATCATGATGGCAGCATTCCCATTGGCTTCCCCGATGCTGCCGGACGCGAAACTGCGGCCGGCGACGGTTACCGGAACATTGCGCGGAATGGTTAACGGAATGATATCACCGACCTCGAGCGACAATAATTTTACGAGCGGAATCTCGGGACGCGCGAGCACGGAACGCACCGGAAGACGCACGGACTTGAGCGCCTTGTTGAGAGTCGCGGTCCATTCGGGGTCGATCGCGGGCGCATCGCGCATCTCGGGCATCGGGTCGGCGCCGGCGATGCCGCGGAGCGCGGCCTGCGGATAGGCGCAGAGGATGGTGCGGCCCTCGAACACCCCGCCGCGCAGCGTGAAGCGCTGGACGAGCAGTTCGTCGTCGGCGCGGACCGCCGCGAGCTTTGCGGGATCGCTGGTGACGCAGTCGAGTTCGGGTTCGATCCCGGCCTTCCACGCCGCAGCGAGCTGCATTCCCATGTCGCGGCCGAGGCGCGCGGCGAAACGCTCTTCGGCGTCGGTCAGTTCTTCGCGTTCGCTGCCGAGCTGGCCCTTGCCGCCATAGAAGATGTCGACGAGCTGGAGGACGAGCGGACGCGTTGCGGCGAGCAGCACCGGGCCTTTGAGGGGTGGGGCGTGATAGCGCCAGAACAGGCCCGGCGAGACGTCCTGACACCAGTCGGCGAACCGCATCTGCACTGCGGGGGCGCGTTCGACATTGACCGTCGGCGCGCCCAGCGCGCGGACGAGGTCGCGCAAGCTGCGCGCGAACTGGTTGCCGACGCTGTCGAGCACCGGAAAGGCGTAGCTGTCCTCCGCCTTGCGCAGCAGCAGCGACGCCTTTGCGTCGGCAGCCTGCTTCGCCGAGGTGTCGATGGGTTTCGGTTCGAGGCTCACTGGATCACCAGGCTCGTGAAATAGACATTGTCGATGCCGCCAAAGCCTTCCTTTTCGCGCAGGACGTCGTTGATCGCATTGGTCAACTGGCGCTGGAGCTGCTGCTTGCCCTGCGAGGTCGAGAGCAGCGCCGGATCCTGTTCGGCGAGCACCATCAGTACCGCCGAACGGATCGGCACCTGCTGGCGCTTGATGTTGCTGATCACCTTGCCGTCGTAGAAGGTCGACAGGCTGATCCCGACCTGCAGGAAGCCCGAACCGTCGGCGAGGTTGGTCGTGAAGGCGTCGGTCATCGGGTAATAGGTGATCTCATATTTGCGCGGATCGACCTTGAAGCGGTCGTTCGGCACCGACACGGTGCCGACCTTCGGCGCGGGCTCCTTGCCCTCTTCGCCTTCGGCAGCAGCGGCTTCCTCGCCCTCGTTGCGCACGACAAGCTTCGGATAATGATCCTCGGGCTTCGCTTCATGGCCGCCAAGGCCGCCGCCCAGATAGATGCCGGCGCCTGCGCCCGCGCTGATCAGCGCGGTGCCGCCGATGCCCAGCATCAGCAGCTTCTTCATCTTGCCACCCTTTTTGGGTTCGGCGCCCTCAGGGGCTTTGTCCTTGCTCATGGTCAGGTCCTTCCTGGTCAGGCAAAGCGGCCGCGGTGACCCGCGGTGCGTTCGTCGGTTTCGCTGTCATGCCGCTCGGCGGCGGTTTCGATGAGGTGGCTCGCATCGGGGGCGGGGCCGCGGCCCTGGCCCTGGTGCTGCTGCATCTGCTGGCGCCCGGCTTCTGCCGGAGTGTGCGTCACCTGCGCTTCGGCGACGCGCACGCCCTGCTGGCGCAGATCCTCGACAAGGCGCGGCTGTGCGGTCTGGACGATCGTCGCGGTCGCTTCATGCTGCGTGTCGAGGCGCAGCGTGACGCCCTCGTCGCCCGCCAGCATCGACACGTCGAGGCGTCCGAGGTGGCGCGGCATCAGGCGGAAGCTGAGTTCGCCCTTGTCGGATTTGGTCGCTGCGATGTCGGCGGCGAGCTGCGCGATCCACTGGTCGTCGCTGGCGGTGTCGAGCACGCGCTCTGCGACCGGCGCGGCCTTTGCGGCCTCGGCCAGCGGCGCGGCGCCCTGCAGGTCGGGCTGGGCAAAGAGCACGGCCATCGAAGCGGCGGCATCGACTGCGGGCTTGGCGGCCTTGGGGTCGACGGCGACGGTCGTCGGCTGCTGCGTTGTCGCGGCTTCGGCGGGCTTGCCGACGACTGTGGGCGACGCCGACTCCGCCGGGCGCAACGCTGCGGCGGGTGCGGTGGTCTTCGAAGCCTTCTGCGCGACCGGCTTGTCGGCGGTCGGGGCGGCGGCGGCGACCGTGTTGGCGGCGACCGGCGCGTCAACGATCGCGGCGACGGGCAGCAGAACGGACGCGGCGGGCGTGGCGGCCGCTGCTTCGCCATCGAGGGCGGCGTTTGCTTCGTCCGGCGCAACCGGCTTGGCCTTGTCGTTCGCGGGCGCCGTCGCCTTGGTCGGCGTGGCGACCGCGATCAGCAGGCTGGCGGCCGCAGCCGCGGCATCGACCGCGGGGGCCGTCCCGGCGGCCGGTGCTGTCGAAACTTTGACGGCGGTCTGGTCGGGCAACGCGGTGTCGACCGGCGTATCGATGACGGGCTGCGGCAAGCCGAACAGCGATACCGCCTGCGGCGTTGCGGTCGACGCTGGCGCGGGCAATGCGTCGGCATCGGCCGATGCGCCGACGACCGGCAGCGCGTTCGGGGCCTGGATGGAAGTCGAGACACCGAAAGGATTGGCGGCGGCGGGCGTAGTCGGCGCGGCGATCGGCAAATTCGCAAGAAGCTGCCCGAAGCCGCCTTCGACACCGCTCTCGTTCGCGGGCGCGGCGGTGCCGAGCGCGGCGAGAATCGAGGCGAGGCCGGTCTGCGCCGGGGTCTGGGGAAGCGAGGCCATCATGCCGCACCGCCGTCGAGCAGGCGCAGGCTCATCGCGCGGCGGCGATGCGGGCGGTTGGCGTCGGTGCGGCGTTCCTGCTCGCGCGCATCGGACAGGCGGCTGCGCTCGTAGAGGCGAACCGCCGATTCTTCCTTCACCATCGCGCTCTGCGCGACGACGCCGGCCTGATCGCGGCGGCTGCTCGCATTGACGAGCGGCGCGACGAGATTTTCCTTCGCCATGTCGAGCCGCATCCCGAGCTCGCCGATCGTGTTGAGCGCGCGGCCCGCGACTTCGCCCTTGGCCACCGCGAGGTCGGCGCGCAGCGTTTCGAGACGCTTCGACAGCTCGACCAGGCTCGCGAGCTCGCCGGTGGCGCGCGCGAGATTGGCTTCCGCCATCTGATGTTCGACGGTGCGCACGCGGATGATGCGTTTGCGGCGTGCGGTGCGGGCGTTCATGCAGAAAATCCTTCAATCAGGGCTTGGCGGGAGGAGGCGAAATCGACCTGGCTGCCGGCGGCCTGGCATACGAAGGCGAGCTGGTCGGCGCGGCGCGCGATGGCTTCGTCGAGCACCGGATCGCCGCCGGCGACATAGGCGCCCATCAGCATCAGATCGCGATTCTCTTCATAGGCCGACCAGAGCTGGCGAAAGCGCGCTGCGGCGAGCGCATGGTCGGGATCGACCGAATCGGCCATCGTGCGCGACAGCGACCGGGCGACGTCGATCGCAGGATAGACGCCCTGTTCGGCGAGCGTGCGCGACAGGATGATATGACCGTCGACGATCGCGCGCGCCGAGTCGACGACGGGGTCGTCGATGTCGCCGCCGTCGGCGAGCACTGTGTAGAGCGCGGTGATCGATCCGCCGGTCGCATTGTCGTTGCCCGCGCGCTCGACGAGCGAGGGGATCAGCGCGAAGGTCGAGGGCGGATAGCCCTTCATCGTCGGCGGTTCGCCGAGCGTCAGGCCGATCTCGCGCTGCGCGTGCGCGACGCGGGTCAGGCTGTCGATCAGCAGCAGCACCTTCTTTCCGTCGGCGCGGAAGCTTTCGGCGATCGCGGTCGCGCGCATCGCGGCGCGCAGGCGCAGCAGCGGCGGATGGTCGGCGGGAACCGCGACGACGACCGACTTCTTGCGGACCGAGGGCGGCAGTTTGGTCTCGACGAAGTCGCTGACCTCGCGGCTGCGCTCGCCGATCAGCCCGACGACGATCACGTCGCATTCGGTACCCGCGATCATCTGGCCCATCAGCACCGACTTGCCGACGCCCGAGCCCGCGATGATCGCGACGCGCTGGCCTTCGCTGACGGTGAGCAGGCCGTTGATCGCGCGCACGCCCATGTTGAGCGGCTTGGTCACGCGGCCGCGGCGCAGCGGATTGACCTTGCGGCCGGCGAGCGGCCACTGGAAATGCGACTTGACCGGCGGGCGGCCGTCGAGCGGATTGCCCTGTGCGTCGATGATGCGGCCGAGCAGCGCCTTGCCGACGGTGACCATCGAGGAGGCGCCGTGCGGCTCGACCGGCGCGCCGGTGACCAGCGGCATGTTGGTGTCGAACGGCAGGACGAGGCTGCGGTGGCCGCGAAAGCCGACGACCTCGCCATAGACATAGTCATTGTTCGCCGACTTGATGCGGACATTGCTGCCGAGCGGCTGGGGAAAACCCGACACTTCGAGCATGATGCCTTCGTGCGCGACCAGCGTGCCGATGCGGCGCGGGCTCGCGTCGCCGAGTTCGACGGGCGCCAGAAGCTGCTGCGCGGTCATGGCAAGGCGGCGCGTCATGCGGCGAGTCCCTCGCTGCCGAGCGCGGCGCGCAATTCGTTCAAATAGACGGCGCGGCCATGTTCGATCCAGCCGGCCGAGGTTTCGATGCGCACGGTGCCGCGCGCCATCGACGGGTCGGCCTCGATCGGGAGCGCGATCGGCGCGTCCATCAGCAGCGCGGCATCGGCGGGATTGACCCACAATGTGCGCGCCTTGTCGGCTTCGGCGACCATCGCGGCGGCGGTTTCGGCCTGCGCGCGGAGCCAGTCGCCGTCGATCGGCGCGCTTTCGACGATCTGGCGGACAAGCCGCTCGACCGTTTCGGCGATGAGCTGCGCAAGCTCCTCGCTCGGCTCGTCCTGCAGCGCCTCGGCGCCGGCGACGAGTGCGAGCAGATGGTCGCGTTCGACCGCAAAGCCCGCTTCGGCGAGGCGCTGGCCCTCGGCCAGGCCGAGCGCGAACGGATCGTCGGCGGGAGCCGCTTCGGCATCGAAGCGTTCGACCGGCACGATCTCGGCGGCGCGCGCCATGCCGAATTGCATCGGGCGGAAGCCGCGACTTTGCGCCATGACGGCGGCGAGCGAGATGGCGGTGGTTTCGGCGGCGCGGTCAGACATAATCGTCTCCGGCGCCCGCGATCATGATCTCGCCCGAGGACGCCATCTGACGTACGACCTGCATGATCGCCTTCTGCGCCTCGTCGACGTCGACGCGCTTGACCATCGTCATCTCCGCCATCTCGTCGCGGATCGTTTCCGACGCGCGCTTCGACATGGTGGCAAGGCAGCGGTCGACCATATCGGCGTCGGTGCCCTTGAGGGCGATCGCGAGCTGCGCCGCGTCGACCGAACGGAGCACGGTGCCGAGGCTCTTGGCATCGAGATCGCGAAGATTTTCGAAGATGAACATTTCCTCTTCGATGATCTGCGCGAGCAGCTTGTCCTGCTTCTTGAGCGCGCGGATCGTGCGTTCGCTGAGCTGCTTCGGCATCTTCTTCATGATCTTCGCGACGTCGCTCGGCCCGCCGATCGGCTGCTTGGCGACGCGCTGGCCGCTGACATTGGCGGCGGCGAGGACCGATTCGAGATCCTCTATCGCCGCGGCGGGAACCGCGGTGAGTTGCGCCGCGCGCAGGACCAGTTCGGACTGCAGCGCCTCGTCGAGGGTCTCGATCGCGCGGGCCGCGACGTCGGGGACGAGCACCGACAGGATCAGTGCGCCGACCTGCGGATGTTCGTTGGCGAGCAGCGCGCTGATCGCGTCGACGTCCATCCAGCGCAGCATTTCCAGCGACGCGGCGCTCGACTGCGGCGCGACGGCGGCGAGGATATTGTCGGCGCGGACATTGCCGACCGCTTCGTGGATCACGGTGCGGATGCGCGTATCGGCGCCGACGGCGAGCGCGCTGACGTTGCGGCTTTCGGACACGAAATGGCTGAGCGCGAGGTCGATCTGCGCCTCGCTGGCGTTCGCCGAGTCGAACATCGAGCGCGCCAGCTGGCGAACCTCGTCGGCATCGAGATGCTTGAGGATCGTTGCCGCTTCGCTTTCGTCGAGCAGCATCAGCAGGATCGCCGCGGCCGAGGCGCCCTCGATCGCCGGCTTGGCGGTGGCGGGGGCTTCGTCGAGGGTGTCGATCTCGTCAGCCACGGGTGCCCTCCTGCATCAGCTGGCGGACGACGAGCGCGGCGCGCGCCGAGTCCTGACGGACGAAAGCACGCACCAGGTTGGCGCGCGCCTCATAGCTCGGCGCCGCCTCGATCATCTCGAGCGTGATCTCGTTGCTCGGGCGCTGGCTCGCCGCGCGCGACGCCTGATTGTCGGCGACCGCCAGCAGCGTCTCCTCGAGCTGGGTCTCGCGTTCGGCGCGCTGGACGGCGCGCTGTTTCGCCGCCTTGATCATCGGGCGGCCGATGAAGAAGAAAGCCAGGATCGCGGCGAGCACCGCGCCGACCTGCTTCAGCAGCGGCAGGAACCAGGGGGCGTCGTAGAAGGCGGGGGCGGTGTCCTCGACCGTGGCGAAGGGACGCTGGCTGATCGCGACCTGGTCCCCGCGCGTCGCGTCATAACCGACCGCGCCCTTCACCAGTGCGTCGATCTTCGCGATGTCGGCCTGGGTCAGCGCCTTCTTGCCCTGATTGAGCGCGACCGCGACCGAGACGCGGCGGAGCTGGCCCTGCGGCTGGTGCGTGACCGAAATCTCGCGGCCGACCTCATAGGCGCGGGTCGCATTCTCGTTGCTGTTCGTCTGCGCCGGGGCCGGGGCGCCCGGCGCCGAGGGCAGCGGCGCGGTGTCGGTGACGGTCGACGCCTGCGGCGGCTGGTTCGACAGCGCGCCGGGAATGCCCACGGCGGGCGCATTGCCTTCGCCGCTGACGGTGCGCGTGACCTGTTCGCTGGTCAATGCCCGGTCGTCCTTGGGAAAGCTTTCGCGCGTCGCCTGGCTTTCCGACATGTCGACATCTGCGTGGACCTCGACGCTATAGTTTCCGGCGCCGAGCATCGGCCCGAGCAAAGTGTCGAGCGCGCGGCGGAAGCGCTCTTCCATCTGCGTCTGGAGCTGGAAGGATTTCATGTCGGCGTTCGACACGCCGTCGCTCAGCAGCGACCCGCGCTGGTCGATCACCTGCACCTCGTCGGCGTTCATGCCGGGAACCGACGACGCGACGAGGAAACGGATCGCCTGGACCTGGCCGTCCGAAAGCGAGCGGCCGTTCTGCAGCGTCAGCATCACCGAAGCGGTCGCGGGCTTGTCCTCGCGGACGAAGAGGCTGGGCTCGGCGGCGGCGATATGGACGCGCGCGACCTTGACCGCGTCGATCGTCTCGATCGTGCGCGACAGGTCGGCCTCGCGCGCCGAGCGCAGCGTTTCGCCCTCGATCGCGCGGCTCGATCCCATCGGCAGCGAGGCGATCAGGCTGTCACCGTTCGGCTGCGCCTTCGGCAGCCCCTGTCCGGCGAGCGCAATGCGCGCCTGATAGAGCTTGTCGGCATCGACGGTCAGCGATCCGGTGGTCGGGTCGATGGTGTGCGCGATCCCCTGCGACTGCAGCGCGTCGGCGACCGCCGCCTTGTCGCTGTCGTCGAGCCCGGCGAAGAGCTGCGCCTGCGGGGCGGTGCTCGTCATGAAATAGGCGAGCGCGGCGATACCGATGGCGGCGCTGGTCGCGATCATCGGCAAGGCGCGCTGGACGGCGGGCTGGCGGACGAAATCCTGCACCGGCGCAAAGCGGCCGCCAAGGCCGGGGACCGGCAGGCGGTTCGTGGTATCGTTGACGGGGACGAGGGTCTGGGTTTCGGCCATGGGTTACACCGGCATGTTCATGATGTCGCGATAGGCGGAGAGCAGCTTGTTGCGGACCTGCAGCGTGGTCTCGAAGCCGAGCGAGGCCTTCTGGCGCTCGATCATCACGCTGACGATGTCGTGCGTGTCGCCGCGCTCATAGGCTTCGCTGAGTTCGCTCGCCTTTGCCTGCTGGTTGTTGACCTGTTGCAGGGCGTTGCTGATGGCGGCGCCGAAATCGGGGGTTCCCCCGACGCCGCCCTCGATGCCGTCCGCGGCACCGCGGCCCGCGGCGCGCTGCAGCGCCTGGTTCTGATTGAGAATCGTGCTGCGCATCTGCAACAGCCGGCTCGGGTCAATCGTGCTCATAAGCTTTCATCCGTCCTGGTGCGCAGCGGTCGACCGCACGCCCAAAGAGTAATGCAAAGCGTGTGCCAAAAAATTTTATGGCGCTTTTCCAGCGGGATATATGAATGCGGATCAGGCTTAACGCTGCCTTCGGCATTTTTTTGACACGCCGGCTTAATCGCCGCCGCCGCCCGCCGTTACTGCATCCGTGACCGCTCCTCGAGCCCTCACATCACGGGAATGGCCATCGAGGCCGGAAAGGAACAACATGACTGTCATCAACACCAATGTGAGCGCGCTCCGCGCCCAGAACAGCTCGCGTGTTGCCGAGCGCATGCAGTCGCAGGCGATGGAACGCCTGTCGTCGGGCAAGCGCATCAACAGCGCGAAGGACGATGCCGCCGGCCTCGCCGTCGCGACCCGCATGAACGCCGCTTCGAAGGGCTTCACGCAGGCGATCCGTAACGCGAACGACGGCATTTCGCTCGCTCAGACCGCCGACAGCGGCGCCGCCAGCATTTCGGACATCCTCGTCCGTATGCGTGAACTGGCCATGCAGGCTTCGAACGGCACGCTGGCCGACGCCGACCGCGCGCTGGTGCAGAAGGAAGTCACCGCGCTGATCTCGCAGATCGGCGATATCACGACGCAGACGACCTTCAACGGCAACAAGCTCCTCGACGGCAGCGTTGCCGCCGGCTTCGACATCCAGACCGGCATCAACTCGACCGAAGTCGTGAACATCACGATCGGCAACCTCACCGCCACGACGCTCGGCGTCAACGCGCTGTCGGTTGCGACTGCCGCCGGTGCCACCGGCGCGCTGGCGACGCTCGACACCGCGATCACCACGGTCGCCGGTGAACGCGCCAACCTCGGTGCGCAGCAGAACCGCCTGACCGCGGCCGTCGACAACCTGTCGGCCCGCGTCACCAACCTCGACGAATCGCGCTCGCGCATCGAAGACACCGACTTCTCGGCGGAATCGACCAAGCTGGCCGCTGCCCAGATCCTGTCGCAGGCGTCGACCGCGATGCTCGCGCAGGCGAACCAGAGCGCGCAGGGCGTGATGAACCTGCTCCGCGGCTAAAAGATAACCATCGCAAACAGTTCAGGCCAACTTTGGTTGGTCCCTTTATTGGCCTGATCCGATGCCCCGGCTCCCCACAGCCGGGGCATCCTTGTTTTCCGTTTCGGCGTGACCGAACAGGCGCGGTTCCAGCCCGTTCCCGGCGTCAGCCGGGCCAAAGCTCTTCAATGAAAATCCCGCGATTTGGGCAGGATGCGCACATTGCGCGGATGGCCGTGGCGCTGCGCATAGTCGCCTTCGGACCGTCCGCGCGGCACTTGCGGATGCTTGACCTCGTCGGCACGGCAGAGATCGGGTACGAAACGCCGATCGTCGCCCAGCGCTTCGAGCATGGGCGTGCGGTCGACGATCCGCGTCGCCATCAGGTGGATGACGCCCTCCTTGCTTCGCTGCACCTCGCCCTCGGCGAGCATCAGCCGCGACGCCATCACTGCGCGGCGATAGCGTTCGAAATGGCGCGCCCACAGCAATATGTTGACGATCCCGCCCTCATCCTCGAGCGTGATGAAGATCGCATTGCCCTTGCCGGGCCGCTGGCGGACCAGCACGACGCCTGCGGTGCGGACGATCGCTCCGTTCTTCGCGGCCGCGACCTCGGCGGCACTCAATATGCCTTCGCGTGCGAGATCGCCGCGCAGGAAGGCCATCGGATGGCCCTTCAGCGACAGCCGCGTCGTCTGGTAATCGGTCAGAACATGCTCGACCATCGGCGTCGGCGGGAGCTGCGCATCTTCCTCGAACCCCAGCTCGTTCGCCTCGGCCGCGCCGAACAGCGGCAGCACGCCCTGACGCACCCGTCGCGCATCCCACAGCGCCGGCCGCCGGTCGAGCCCCATCGACCGGCAGGCGTCGGCAGCGGCAATCAGCCGCAGCGCGCGTGAAGGCAAGTTGGCGCGGCGCGCGAGCTCCTCGATCGAAGCAAAAGGGACGGTGCCGCGCGCGTCGGCGATCGCCTTCGCCCACTCCTCGCGAAACCCGTCGACCTGCCGGAACCCGAGCCGCAACGCGAGCGAGCCGTCGTCGCGGCGTTCGAGGCTGTTGTCCCAACCGCTCGCATTCACATCGACTTCGCGCACCTCGACCCCATGCTCGCGCGCGTCGCGCACAAGCTGCGCGGGGGCATAGAAGCCCATCGGCTGCGAATTGAGAATTCCGCACGCGAAGACGGCGGGGTGGTAGTGCTTGATCCATGACGAGACATAGACGAGCCGCGCGAAGGATTGGGCGTGGCTTTCGGGAAAGCCATAGCTGCCGAAACCCTCGATCTGCTTGAAGCAGCGTTCGGCGAAATCCTGCTTGTATCCGCGCGCGACCATGCCGCCGACCATCTTGTCGCGGAAATTGTCGATCGTGCCGACATTGCGAAAGGTCGCCATCGCGCGGCGCAGTCCATTGGCCTCTTCGGGCGTGAAGCCGGCGGCGGTGATCGCCAGATTCATCGCCTGCTCCTGAAAGAGTGGCACGCCATAAGTATGACCCAGCACTTCCCTAAGCTCGTTCGGATCGTGCGGCGGCGCCGGCGAGGGATATTCGACCTCCTCCTCCCCGTTCCGGCGGCGCAGATAGGGATGCACCATATCGCCCTCGATCGGTCCGGGCCGGACGATCGCAACCTGCACGACCAGATCGTAGAGCTTCCGGGGCCGCAGGCGCGGGAGCATATTGATTTGCGCGCGGCTCTCGACCTGAAAAACGCCGATGCTGTCGCCCCGGCACAGCATGTCGTAAACGGCGGGATCCTTGGAATCGATATCGAGCTCCAGCGTGTGGTCGCCCAGCCCATGTTCGCGCATCAGGTCGTAGCATTTGCGGATGCAGGTGAGCATTCCGAGTGCGAGCACGTCGACCTTCATCAGTCCCAATGCGTCGATGTCGTCCTTGTCCCATTCGATGAAGGTTCGGTCTTCCATCGCGGCATTGTGGATGGGGACCAGCTCATCGAGCCGCCCTTCGGTAAGGACGAAGCCGCCGACATGCTGTGACAGGTGGCGCGGTGCTTTCAGCAGTTCGCTTACAAAGCGGTGCAGGCGCTCGATTTCGCCATTGTGCGGGTTGAGCCCTGCTTCGACCAGCCGTTCGACCGGCACCTCGTCTCCCCAGCTTCCCCAGCTCGTGTCGGCAAGCCGCGCAGTGACATCTTCGCTCAGCCCCAGCGCCTTGCCGACCTCGCGGATCGTGCTGCGCGGGCGATAGTGGATGACGGTTGCCGCGATCGCGGCGCGATCGCGCGTGTAGCGGTCGTAAATATACTGAATGACCTCCTCGCGCCGCTCATGTTCGAAATCGACGTCGATGTCGGGAGGTTCGTCACGCTCGGCCGAGACGAAGCGGGAGAAGAGCAGCTTGTGCTCGTCCGGATCGACCGAGGTGACGCCCAGCAGAAAGCAGACGATCGAGTTGGCGGCCGATCCGCGCCCCTGGCACAGGATCGGCGGCTCCTGCGCGCGTGCGAAGCGGACGAGATCGTAAACGGTCAGAAAATAATAGACATAGTTCCGCCGTCGGATCAGGCGGAGTTCGTGGCCGATCATCTTGCGGATTTTGGGCTTCAGCGGTGCGCCATAGCGTTTCTCCGCCGCTGTCTTCACCAGATGGTGGAGATAGTTGAACGGCTTCCAGCCCGGCGGCACCGGCTCGTGCGGATATTCGTAGCGCAAATCTTCGAGGTCGAAATTGATACGGGCGAGCAGCTTGGTGCCGGCATCAATCGCCTCCGGGCTCTCTGCGAACAGCCGCTTCATTTCGGCAGGCGCCTTCAGATGGCGTTCGCCATTGGCGCGCAGCAGTTTGCCTGCCTTCTGAACGGTCACGCCTTCGCGGATACAGGTCACGATGTCGTGAAGCGGGCGTTGGGCGGCAGTTGCATAAAGCGCGTCGTTGGTGGCGAGCAGCGGGATATTTGTCGCTGCCGATACGCGTTGGAGTTGGGCCAGGCGCCGAGTGTCGGCACCCGACAGCGGCATCGTGGCGGCCAGCCAGACCGATTTCGGCCGTTTGCGTTTGAGGGTGCGAAGCAATTCCTCATCGCCCTCCATCGCGATCAGCAGCAGATCCTCGCAATGGTCGAGCAGGTCGCCCAGTTCGAGAATGCAGCCGCCCTTCTGGGTGCGCAGATTGCCGATCGACAGAAGGCGGGTCAGTCGGCCCCAGCCATGGCGGCTGACCGGATAGACGACGATGTCGGGCGTGCCGTCCGCAAAGACGAGCCTTGCACCGACCACCAGCCGGAAGCCTTCTGCTGCCTTGGGATTTTTGACCTGCAACTCTTTCAGAAAAGCCCATGCCCGCACCACCCCCGCGACACTGTTCCGGTCGGCGATGCCGATGCCGGCCATGCCGAGCGCGATCGCCTCGGCCACCATCTCGGCCGGATGCGACGCCCCGCGCAGGAAGCTGTAGTTGGTCGCGGCGACCAGTTCGGCGAAACCGGGTTCGGTCGGTGGTTCGGGGTTCATGCGAACACACCGTGGATGTACCAGCGCGGGTCGGGCTTTTCGTCGTAAAGCCCGTGGCGGAAGAGCCAGTAGCGGCGGCCGTGGACGTCCTCGACGCGGTAATAATCGCGGGTCAGCCCGCCATTGTCGCGGCGGCGCCACCATTCGGCGGCGATGCGTTCGGGCCCCTCGTAGCGGCGCACGGCGTGCGTCGCGCGGCGCCAGCGGAACTGGTGCGGCGGGCCGTCGGGAACCTCGGCGATCACCTCGATCGGCTGCGGCGGGTCGAACAGGTGGAACGGGCGTGTAGGCGGCTCGCCGGGCTCCGGCATCTGCCAGGGCAGCGGCGCCGGCGCGTCGATCGCGGGGAGCGCGAGCTGCGCCTGCTCGGGAATATGCGTGTCCTCGGCTATCAATTTTTTGACACGTCGCCGCCCGAGCCGCGTCGTCATCCGGTCGACGAGCTCGTCCATCGCCGCCGCCCGCACTTCGCCGCCTTCCAGCTTCAGCTGTGTTGCGCCCAGCGGGTCGAGGCGCGGGACGGAAAGACGGATCATGTCGAAGCCGAAGCCGGGGTCGAGCGGGTCGGCGAGTCCGTCCATCCGCTCGGCGAACAGCCGCATGACAAGGCGCGTGTCGCGGGTCGCATGGCCGGTCTCGACTTCGATGCTGCGCGCCAGCCCGTCGCTGCGAAAGAAGGTCGCGCGGAAATGGCGCCCGCCCTTGCCGCGTTCGAGCAAATCCGCGATCGCTTCATCGGCAAGTTCGGCCAGCACCCTGGTCGCATGCGCGGTGCTGCCGAGCGGCTCGGCGAAGCGGCGCTCGACCGCGACCGGCGGCGGCGCGATGCGCGGGTCGAGCGGGCTCGGCGCGTCGCCCAAGATGCGGCGGAGCGCCACCGCGGCGCCGGCGCCGAAGCGCGCGGCGATATTCGCCATCGGGCGGCTCGCGAGGTCGCCGATCGTCTTGAGTCCGGCGCGGACGAGCGCGGTCGTCGCCTCCGCCCCGAGTTCGAGCGCGGCAACGGAAAGCCGGCGGATCGCACTGGCTTCATCGGGCGCAGGCCGCGTCTGGTAGCGCGCGAGTGCACGCGCCGCGTCGGCGGTCGGACCGAATGCGTGCCGCACGCTCATGCCGAGCCGCGACAGGCGCATTTCGGCGTCGGCGACCAGACCCGCCTCATCGCCTGCCAGATGCTCGGCCCCGGCGATGTCGAGGATCAGCCCGTCGGGGACGTCGAGCGCGACGAGCGGCGTGTAGCGGTTGCAGCCGAGGGCCAGCCGGTCGAGCCACGCATGATCGGCGACCGGATCATGCTGGACGATGATCAGCCTCGGGACCTGCGCGCGCGCGTCGGCAAGCGGCATGCCGACGCGGAGCCCGGCCGCCTGCGCTTGCGCGTCCACGCTCGCGATGCGCAGCGCGCCGCGCTGCTTTTCGGCGAAGACCAGCGGGGCGTCAGGCGGCTGCTGCGCCGTGCGACAGAGCCGTTCGGCGGGCAGGTACGGGAAGAACAGCGCCAGATAGCGCCGGCTCCCCGAAGGCGTGGCCAAAGCTTTTGTCGTCATGGTTCCAGTCCAGTCGCCAGCGGCCACCCGCAGGGCCCGCGCGCCAGCGCAGCAGTTCGAGGTCGAAGGCGGGCGCGCCGGGCGCATTGGCTTCGAGTTCGCGCGAGGCCGCCGCGGCGATGCTCCAGCGGGTCTCGGCGACGCTCGGTGTCGGCACGGCATTGAGGCGCAGCATCAGGAGCGTCGTCCCGGCATCGCGGGCGCCGAGTGCAAGGCGGCGCCCGGCGGTGAGATCGAGCAAGGGGAATTTCCCCCAGCTTTCGACGATCACCGCCGCCGACCCTGCGCATCGGATCGCATCGTTCGCGCAAGCGAGCAGCATTTTGGGGTCGGGAGTCTCGACAAGCAGCAACCGGTCGGGGTCGCCGCCGAGCTCGGCGATTCCCGGAGCATAGATGTGTCCGGTTCGGCTCGCCGCATCGGCGGTGCGCAGCCAGATCAGCGGCGCCGTGCCGGGGGTGCGGAGCGCGAGCAGCGCAGCGAAAGCCGCGGCGCTCGTGCCGTCGAGGGCGTCGGCGGCGAAAAATTCATGCGTGCGCCCGACCGCGAGCCCGCCGCCGAGCGCGGCGTCGAAATCGGCGTGGCCGCTCGCCAGCCAACCCTCGGCCGGGCGGCTTTCCGTGCCGCCACTGGCGGCGATCCGGGCGATGCGTTGGCGCAGCCCGGCGAGAGGGTAAGACGACTCGCGCATCATTTGTTCCTGATATGTTCCATTAGCGCGTGAGCGAGGGCATCTGTCAAGACATCGGTGCTGTACGAATTTGTTTCACGCGAAGACGCGAAGAGGTTGCGCCTGCCGCGCAGCGGCCTTCTCTCTGGGCGACGCGGCCGGCTGCCTCCCTTGCCGAAGAAAGGGGTCTGTCGGCCCGAACCAGTGCCTTCGCGTCTTCGCGTGAAATATTCTAACGCGATCTTTGCGCATCAGAACCCGCGCTGCTGTCGCCGCCCAATGCGCGGAACAGCGCGATTCGCGTGCTGACGAGCAGCAGCTGCATCCCGATCTCGCTCCGCCGCGCCGCATAAAGGCTGCGCTGCGCGTCGAGGCTGGCGAGGAAGCTGTCGACGCCGCCCTTGTAGCGCGCGTCAGTCAGCATTGCGGTGTCGGCGGCGGCAGAGGTGTTCGCCGCCGCAGCGCGGACGCGCTCGGCGATCGTGCCCTGCACCGCGAGGGCATCGGCGACCTCGCGGAACGCGGTCTGGATCGCGCCCTCATAGCTTGCGAGCGCGGCATCGCGCTGCGCCTTGGTGACGTCGACCCCTGCGCGGCGGCCGCCGAAGTCGAAGATCGTCGCGGTGGCGTCGCCGCCGACCGACCAGTTGAACGAGCCGCCGTCGAAGAGACTGCCGAGCGCGTCGCTCGCGAAACCGAGCAGCCCGGTGAGCGAAATCGTCGGAAACAGCCGCGCGCGCGCGACGCCGATGTCGGCATTGGCGGCGCGCAGGCGATATTCGGCCTCGATCACATCGGGGCGGCGGAGCAATATCTGCGAATTGACCCCGGCGGGGAGCGAGACGACGCCCGGCGTCACCTCGGCGAGGCCCGCGGGGAGAAGACCGCGGTCGATGTCGCCGCCGACGAGCAGCCGGATCAGATTTTCGTCCTGCGCCAGCGCGGTCTTCTGCTGCGCGATCGAATCCTCGGCGGTGGCGAGAATCTGTTCGGCCTGGCGCAGGTCGGTGCGCGGCGCGACCCCGCCGTCGAGCCGTGCCTGCGTCAGCCGGACATTCTCGCGCGCATTGGCGGCGGTGTCCTCGGCGATCTTCAGCAGATCGCGGTCGGCGCCGTAAGTGGCCCAGGCGCTCGCAAGATCGGCGATCAGCGCGACGCGCACGGTGCGTGACGCGGCCTCGGTCGCGAGCGCGCTGTTGCGGTCGGATTCGGCGGCGTTGGCGAGGCGGCCGAACAGGTCGAGCTCGAACGCGGTGACGCCGCCGCGCAGCGAGAAATCCCCCGCGCCGCCGCCGGTACCGCCATTATCGGAATAGCCCGCCCCCGCGCTGACCCCGAGCGCGGGGAACTGCCCCGCGCGGCTGACGCGTGCCTGCGCCCGCGCGGCGGCGACATTGGCATAGGCGGCGCGAAGGTCACGGTTGTTGACGAGCGCCCGATCGACGAGGCTCTGCAATCGCACGTCGGTGAACACCGTCTTGTACGACAGTAGCGGCAACGCTTCCTCGCTCTGGAGGAGATAGGCGTCGCCGACCGGCCAGCTCTGCGGCACCGGCGGTGCCGGCAGCACCGTCTTCGGTGCGAGCGAACAGCCCGCGAGCAGCAAGGACGCGGCGATCAGGAGCGAAGCAGGCTTCATGTCGCCGCCTCCCGTCGGGTTCTGCGCTTCTCGATCCGGCGCCGGACCGCCGCGAGCCCGTCGCGCACGCCGCGGCGGACCAGGACGAAGAAGAGCGGGATGAAGAAGATCGCGAGCAGCGCGGCGGTCAGCATGCCGCCGATCACCGCGGTGCCGATCGCGACGCGGCTGTTCGCGCCGCCGCCGGTCGCGATCGCGAGCGGCAGCACGCCGAAGATGAAGGCAAAGCTCGTCATCAGGATCGGGCGGAGACGGATGCGCGCCGCCTCGACCGCGGCCTCGATCACGCGTTTGCCCTTTTTCTCTTCCTGCTCGGCGAACTCGATCATCAGGATCGCATTCTTCGCCGCGAGCCCCATCGTCGTGAGCAGACCGATTTGCAGATAAACGTCATTCTCGAGCCCGCGCAGCGTCACCGCGAACACCGAGCCGACGAGCCCCAGCGGAATGACCAGCAACACCGCGAGCGGGATCGACCAGCTTTCATAGAGCGCCGCGAGGCACAGGAAGACGACGAGCAGCGACAGCGCATAGAGCAGGGGCGCCTGCCCCGACGACAGCCGTTCCTGATAGGAGGAACCCGCCCACGCGACGCTGGTGCCGGGGATTTCGGCGGCCATCCGCTCCATCTCGTCCATCGCTTCGCCCGAGCTCGTGCCGGGGGCCGGCTGGCCCGAGATTTCGAAGGCGGGCACGCCCTGGAAGCGCGAGGTGCTGCTCGGCGTCGTCGACCAGCCGATTTTCGAGAAGGCCGAGAAGGGCGACATCTCGCCGTCCGACGAGCGGACATACCATTGGCCGAGATCCTCGGGCTTGGCGCGATATTGCGCGTCGCCCTGCACATAGACGCGCTTGACGCGGCCCTGGTCGATGAAGTCGTTGACATAGCGGCCGCCCCACGCGGTCGCGAGCGTGTTGTTTACATCGCTGTTGGTGAGGCCGTACGCCGTCAGCCGCTGCGAATCGATGTCGATCTTGAGCGTCGCAACGTCGGGAAGGTCGGAGAGGCGCACCGACGTCAGCTTCGGGTTGGCGTTGGCGGCGGCGAGCAATTTCTCCCGCGCGGCGACGAATTCGTCGCGGCTCATCCCGCTGCGGTTCTGGAACTCCATCGTGAAGCCCGACGCATCGCCGAGCCCGCGCACCGCGCCCGGAACGAGCGCAAACACCTGCGCGTCGCGAATCCCCGACAACGCCTTGCGCGTCCGCTCGGCGATCGCGTCGGCGGTGTTTTCCTTGCCCGGTCGGCTGTCCCAGTCGATCAGGTTGATGAAGCCCTGCCCGGTATTCTGGCCGACCGCGCCGCCGCCCCCGCCGCCCGCGACGAGGAAGAGCGCGCCGACATTCGCCTTTTCCTCGGTGAGCAGATATTTCTCGATCTGGTCGCGCACCTGCAGCGTGCGCTCCTGCGTCGCGCCCGCAGGCAGGCGGAACTGGATCTGGACGCGGCCCTGATCCTCGTTCGGCAGGAAGCCGCTCGGCAGCCGCAGGAACATTACCGCAAGCAGGACGAGGATCAGCGCATAGATGCCGAGGAACAGCCATTTGCGGTCGACGACCTTGGTGACGCTCCCGACATAGGCGTTAACGGAGCGGTCGAACCAGCTGTTGAATCCGTCCTGTGCGCGTTTCATCGCGGCGTGGGCGCGCGGGAAGCGATCCGGCTTGTCGGGCGCGTCGCCGTGCGTCTTCGGCTTGAGCAGGGTCGAGGTCAGCGCCGGGCTCAGGATCAGTGCGACGAGCACCGACAGCGCCATCGCCGAGACGATCGTGACCGAGAATTGGCGATAGATGACCCCGGTCGAGCCGCCGAAGAAGGCCATCGGCAGGAACACCGCCGACAGCACGAGCGCGATGGCGATCAGCGCGACCTGCAGCTCCTTCATCGACTGGATCGTCGCCTCGCGCGCCGACATGCCGGGATTCTCTTCCATCAGGCGCTCGACATTCTCGACGACGACGATCGCATCGTCGACGAGCAGGCCGATCGCGAGGGTCAGCCCGAACAGCGTCATCGTGTTGATGCTGAAACCCAATATGTAAAAGACGCCGAAGGTGCCGAGCAGCACGACGGGCACCGCGATCGCCGGGATCAGCACCGCACGCCAGCTTTGCAGAAAGACGAACATCACGACGATGACGAGCAGGATCGCCTCGAACAGCGACTTCTGCACTTCGCTCACCGACAGCTTGATGAAGGCGGTCGCGTCGTTGGCGTAGCTGTAGGTGAGCCCGTCGGGGAAATCGGCCGAGAGTTCCTCCATGCGCGCCTTGACGCGGTCGGCGGTTTCGAGCGCGTCGGAGCCGGGCGAGAGCGAGATCGCCATGCCCGCGCCCGGATGGCCGTTGATACGGACGATCGTCGCATAGCTTTCGGCGCCGATCTCGACCCGCGCGACGTCCTTGATCCGCACGCTCGACCCGTCGGGGAGCGTCTTCAGCACGATATTTTCGAACTGCTCGGCGGTCTGGAGGCGCGACTGCGCGGTGACCGTCGCGTTGAGCATCTGGCCTTGCGGCGCCGGCGTGCCGCCGACCTCGCCCGCCGCGACTTCGGCATTTTGGGCGGTGATCGCGGTGACGACATCGCCGGGCATCAGCGACACCGCGGCGAGCCGCTGCGGGTTGAGCCAGATGCGCATCGCGTGCGGCGAGCCGAAGACGTTGACGTCGCCGACCCCCTCGACGCGCGACAGCGGATCCTGGATGTTCGACGACAGGAAGTCCGACACGTCCTGAAACGAGCGCGTGTCGGTGGTGTCATAGACGCCGACGAGCAGCAGCGTATCCGAATTGGCTTTGGTGACGCGAATGCCCTGGCTCTGCACCTGCGCCGGCAGGCGCGAGATCGCCGAGGCGATCTTGTTCTGGACCTGGACCTGCGCGATGTCGGGATCGGTGCCCTTGGCGAAGATGGCGGTGATGGTCGCCTGCCCGCGCGAGCTGGATTGCGAGCTGAAATAGAGCAGGCCGTCGATCCCGGTCAGCTGCTGCTCGAGTACCTGCGTGACGCTGTTCTCGATCGCCTCGGCGGAGGCGCCGGGGTAGGTCGCGCGGATGTTGACCTGCGCGGGCGCGATGTCGGGATATTGCTCGATCGGCAGCGCGCGCAGCGCGCCGAGTCCGCCGAGCATGACGATGATCGCCAGCACCCAGGCAAAGATCGGCCGGTCGATGAAGAGACGCGACATGGGGGCCTATTTCCCTTTTGCTTCGCCCTTGCCCGCACCTGCCCCCAAGCGCTGCGGACTGCCGGCTGGAACCGGCTTGACCGGCGCCCCCGCCTTGAGATTGCCGACCCCCTGCGTGATGACCTTGTCGCCGGGCTTCAACCCGCCGGTGACGACCCAGTTCGGCCCGACGGTACGCTCGGCGACGATCTTGCGCCGCGCCGCCTTATTGTCCTTGCCCACCAGATAGACGAACGCCGATCCGTCGAAATCGCGCTGCACCGCCGCTTGCGGGACCAGTATCGCGAACGGGTTGACCGCCTGGTCGAACAGCGCGGTCACGAACATGCCAGGCAGCAGCAGCCCCTGCGGATTGGGGAAGCGCGCGCGCAGCGTGACGGTCCCGGTGCCTTCGTTGACCGTGACCTCGGAAAATTGCACCGTGCCGGCAAAGCCATAGTCGCTGCCGTCCTCCAGCTTCAGCCGGACCGAGGTGCTGCCGGGGGTCACTCCGCCGCTCGCCAGCGCCTGGCGCAGCCGCGTGAGGTCGGCGCTCGATTGCTGCATGTCGACATAGATCGGGTCGGTCTGCTGGATTACCGCCAGCGGGGTCGCCTGGTTTGCGCTCGCGAGCCCGCCCGGTGTCACCAGGCTGCGTCCGATACGCCCGCTGATCGGCGCCGACAGCGTCGTGTAGCGCAGGTTGATCCGCGCGGTTTCGAGCGCGGCGGCGTTCTGCGCCACCGCGGCGCGCGCACTGCGCGCCTGCGCGAGTGCGTCGCTGTAATCCTGCTGCGATACCGCCTGGATCTTGGCGAGCGGTTCGAAGCGCTTGGCTTTCTCTTCGGCCGCCTGCACGCTGGCGCGCGCGCTCGCGAGGTTCGCGGCGGCCTGGTCGACCGCCGCCTGATAGAGGCTGGCGTCGATCTGGTAGAGCGGCTGGCCGGCGCGCACGAAGCCGCCCTCGGTGAACAGACGGCGGCGGATGATGCCGTTCACCTGCGGCCGGACCTCGCTCGTCTCGAAAGCGACCGTGCGCCCGCCGAGCGACGTGGTCAGCGGCACCGGCTCCTGCTTGACCACGACATAGCCGACCTGCGCGGCGCGATTGCCGCGGCCTTCCTCTTGCTTGCCCGAACAGGCGCCGAGCGAAAGCGTCAGGGCGCACAGGGCTCCGATCAGGAGCGGCGGCTTCGTCATCGTCATTCGAAAAATCCGTCTCGGGTTAGGCCGGGCGGCGGGGGAGTAAAGCGTCGGATTCGGGCTATTCAGCCCATCGCATTGCCCCATGCAAGCGCTTTCAGGCACTTGCGACAAAGTGCGACAATTTGGGTGCGTTGCAGATCAGGCGGGGACGAGAAGCGTCCGGCTCTCGCGCACCTCGCCGTCGAGCCAGTCGATAAAGGCGCGGATGCGCGGCTGCGGTGCGACGTCGCGGTGCAGCGCAAGCCAGAAAGCGCGCGCGATCGTCTGGTCGGGGCGCACGCGGACCAGCGCGGGATCGTCGCCCGCGAGGAAGCAGGGCAACACGCCGACCCCTGCGCCGCCGGCGATCATTCGCCGCTGCGCGAGGATTGACGAAGAGCGGACGTTCGCGCGAAGGCCCGGCTCGATCTCGCCGAGATAGTCGAGTTCGGGCGCATAGAGGATGTCGGGCATATAGCCGATCACCGGAATGCCCGCGCGCGACAGCGGCGCCGCGGCGACCGCATCCTGCCAGTCGGGCCGGTCGGCGGGGGCGTAAAGGCCGAGGCTGTAGTCCGACAGCTTGCGCGTGATCAGCGGGCCTTTTCTGGGCCGTGCAAGCAGCACCGCCATATCGGCCTCGCGCCGCGAAGGATTGAGGAAGCCTGACGAGGCGACGAGGTCGATCTCGAGCTCCGGATGCGCCGCGACGAATTTGCCCAGGCGCGGCGCGATGAAACTGTTGCCGAAGCCTTCGGAGACGCTGACGCGGAGTTGCCCCGACAACGCCGACCCGCCCGGCTGCGCCGAATGGATGCGCGCCGCCGCCGCCGCCATCGCTTCGGCGTGCGGAACGAGCGCCCGGCCCGCCGCGGTCAGAACGAACCCCGTCGGCGCGCGTTCGAACAAGGTCTGCTGCAGCGCGGCTTCCAGCGCGCTGACCTGGCGGCTGACGGTCGTCGCATCGACATGCAGCGCCGCCGCCGCGCGCGCGAGCGTGCCATGGCGTGCGACCATCAGGAAATATTGCAGCCTGTCCCAGTCCATAACCTGCAAATATGCAGGGTGACTCTGCAAGTCTATCCCTTGCAATCGCCCCGCAACTCGGCTGTGGCAGCGGCAACATCTTACGGGAGATTCGGATATGCGACAGATCGACCATCACATCGTCGGCGGTTCCGCCGGCTCCGCTCGCTTCGGCGACGTCCTCGACCCCAACAACGGCGGCGTGCAGGCGCGGGTCGCGCTCGGCGACCGCGCTGTTCTCGACCGCGCCGTCGCCGCTGCCAAGGCCGCGCAGCCCGCCTGGGCCGCGACCAACCCGCAGCGCCGCGCACGCGTGATGTTCGAATTCAAGCGGCTCGTCGAAGCCAATATGAACCAGCTCGCCGAAATGCTGTCGGCCGAACATGGCAAGGTGATCGCCGATTCGAAGGGCGACATCCAGCGCGGCCTCGAGGTCATCGAATTCTGCTGCGGCATCCCGCATGTGCTGAAGGGCGAATATACGCAGGGCGCCGGGCCGGGCATCGACGTCTATTCGATGCGCCAGCCGGTCGGCATCGGCGCGGGTATCACCCCGTTCAACTTCCCCGCGATGATTCCGCTGTGGATGGGCGGCGTCGCGACCGCGGTCGGCAATGCCTTCATTCTGAAGCCCAGCGAGCGCGACCCCTCGGTCCCCGTGCGCCTGTCGGAACTCTTTCTCGAAGCGGGTATGCCCGAAGGCATTTTCCAGACCGTCCATGGCGACAAGGAAATGGTCGACGCGATCCTCGATCATCCCGACATCGGCGCGGTCAGCTTCGTCGGTTCGTCGGATATCGCGCATTATGTCTACAATCGCGGCGTCGCGAACGGCAAGCGCGTGCAGGCGATGGGCGGCGCGAAGAACCACGGCATCGTCATGCCCGATGCCGATCTCGACCAGGTCGTGAACGATCTGACCGGCGCGGCCTTCGGCTCGGCGGGCGAGCGCTGCATGGCGCTGCCGGTCGTCGTTCCCGTCGGCGAGGACACCGCAAACCGCCTCCGCGACAAGCTGATCCCGGCGATCGAGGCGCTGCGAGTCGGCGTGTCGACCGATGCCGAGGCGCATTACGGCCCCGTCGTGACGCAGGCGCACAAGGACAAGGTCGAGGGGTGGATCGCGAAATGCGCTGACGAGGGCGCCGAACTCGTTGTCGATGGCCGCGGCTTCACGCTGCAGGGACATGAAAAGGGCTTCTTCGTCGGCCCGACCCTGTTCGACCATGTCACGACCGACATGGAAAGCTACAAGGAGGAAATCTTCGGCCCGGTGCTGCAGATCGTCCGCGCCCCCGATTTCGAGACCGCGCTCGAATTGCCGTCGAAGCACCAGTACGGCAACGGCGTCGCGATCTTCACCCGCAACGGCCACGCGGCGCGCGAATTCGCGGCGCGCGTCAACGTCGGCATGGTCGGCATCAACGTGCCGATCCCGGTGCCGGTCGCGTACCATAGTTTCGGCGGCTGGAAGCGGTCGGCGTTCGGCGACACCAACCAGCACGGCATGGAAGGCGTGAAGTTCTGGACCAAGGTCAAGACCGTCACCGCGCGCTGGCCCGACGGCTCGCCCGACGGCGGCAACGCCTTCGTCATCCCGACGATGGGGTGAGCCGGGCCGGTTCGGCGCTTTCCCGTCATCGACGCGCGAGGGTCGCCGGGCTATGGTCGCGCTGCCGCCATCGGGGTGGTGCCATCAGGGGAGAACAGACATGGATATTCGCTTTGTCGCCGCCGCCGCCATGCTGCCGCTTGCCGCCTGCGCCACGATGGGTGACGGAACCGAACCGGCGCCCGCGCCTCCTCCGATGACGTGCAATGCCGACGGCGGCGCCTCTTTCGTCGGGCAGACCGCAACGCCCGAGGTCGGCGCTGCGGTGCTCAAGGCGACCGGCGCGCGCACCTTGCGCTGGGGCCCGCCGCGTTCGGCGATGACGATGGATTACCGGCAGGATCGCGTGAACATCATGTATGACGACGCCTACAAGATCGAGCGGGTCACCTGTGGCTGATCCGGCGCGTCGCAACCACAGCTCTGCCTCGCCTTTCGAACCCGTCTATGGCTACAGCCGTGCGGTTCGGGTGGGGAATCGCATCGACGTCGCGGGCTGCGCGCCGATCGAGCCCGACGGCACCTCGACGCCGGGCGACGCGGGCGCGCAAGCGGCGCGCTGCCTGACGATCATTCGCGAGGCGCTCGAAGCGCTCGGTGGCTCGCCTGCCGACGTCGTGCGCACCCGCATGTACATTACCGATCCCGCCGACGCCGATCTCGTCGGCCGCGCGCATGGCGCGATGTTTGGCGATATCCGCCCGGCATCGACGATGCTCGTCATCCCCGCCCTGATCCGCCCCGAGTGGAAAGTCGAAATCGAAGCCGAAGCCATTTTGTCGGACTCGTCATGCTGACGAAAGTCAGCATCCATTCGGCGCTTTGTCGGGAGGCGCAAATTGCGCGAGCGGTATCCGTGCGTGTATATCATGGCGAGCGGCCGTCACGGCACCATCTACATCGGCGTGACATCCGACCTGATGGCGCGCATTCATCAACATCGCGAAGGCCTGACAGGCGGCTTCACCAAGCGTTATGGCGTAAAGCGGCTCGTCTTCTACGAGATGCACGGCTCGATGGATTCGGCGATCACGCGCGAAAAACAGCTCAAGGCGTGGAAGCGGGACTGGAAGATCGCCCTGATCGAGAAGGAAAACCCCTTTTGGGAGGATCGGGCCGTCGGGCTCGGCTTTTCGCCTTTACCCTAGTTCGGAATGGATGCTGACTTTCGTCAGCATGACGCAAGAGAAAAAGAAATGACCGACCAGTTCCAGCTTACCGACGACCAGCTCGCCATTCAGGATATGGCGCGCAAGTTCACCGCGGACCGCATCACGCCCTTCGCTGCCGAATGGGACGAGAAGAGCCACTATCCCGTCGACGTGTGGAAGGCCGCGGGCGAGCTCGGCTTCGGTGCGATCTACGTCGCCGAGGAATCGGGCGGCATCGGGCTCGGCCGGTTGGAAGCCGCGCTCATCATGGAGGCGATGGCCTATGGCTGCCCCGCGACGAGCGCCTATGTCTCGATCCACAATATGGCGACGTGGATGATCGACCGCTTCGGCGGCGCCGGGATCAAGGCGCGCTTTCTGCCCGACCTCGTGAGCATGGAAAAGATCGCGAGCTATTGCCTGACCGAGCCGGGGTCGGGGTCCGACGCCGCGGCGCTCAAGACGACGGCGAAAAGGGACGGCGACCATTATGTGCTGAACGGCACCAAGCAGTTCATCTCGGGCGCCGGGGTCAACGACATCTATGTCTGCATGGTCCGCACCGGCGAAGAGAAGTCCAAAGGGATTTCCTGCCTCGTCGTCGAAAAGGATACGCCGGGCCTCAGCTTCGGCGCACCCGAGAAGAAGCTCGGCTGGAACGCCTCGCCCACCGCGCAGGTGATCTTCGAGGATTGCCGCGTGCCGGTGGAGAATCTGGTTGGCGCCGAGGGCGACGGCTTCCGTTTCGCGATGGCGGGGCTCGACGGCGGCCGCCTCAATATCGGCGCCTGCTCGCTCGGCGGCGCGCAGCGCTGCCTCGACGAGGCGATCGCCTACACCAAGGACCGCCAGCAGTTCGGCCAACCGGTCGCCGATTTCCAGAACACCCAGTTCATGCTCGCCGACATGGCGACCGACCTCGAAGCCGCGCGCGCCCTGCTCTATCTTGCCGCGGCGAAGGTGACGGCCAACGCCCCCGACAAGTCGCGCTTCTCGGCGATGGCAAAGCGGCTTGCGACCGACAATGGCAGCAAGATCGTCAACGACGCGCTCCAGCTGTTCGGCGGCTACGGTTATCTGAAGGACTATCCGATCGAGCGTTTCTGGCGCGACCTGCGCGTCCATTCGATCCTCGAAGGCACGAACCAGGTGATGCGGATGATCGTCGGAAGGGATCTGCTGCGCCAATGACCCCTCATCACACAGACGATGTCTTGATTTCGACCGATGGCCGGATCGGCCGTCTGTCGCTCAACCGCCCGAAGGCGATCCACGCGCTCAACCTGCCGATGTGCGAGGCGATGATCGAGGCGCTGCTCGAATGGCGCGATGACGACGCCGTCGAGGCGGTGATCGTCGACCATAGCGAGGGCCGCGGCTTCTGCGCCGGCGGCGACATCCGCATGCTGGCGGAGAGCGGTGCGAAGGACGGCGTCGAAGCCCGCGCCTTCTTCCACACCGAATATCGCCTCAACCATCTGCTGTTCACCTACGCCAAGCCCGTCGTCGCCTTCATGGACGGCATCACTATGGGCGGCGGCGTCGGCATTTCGCAGCCGGCGAAATATCGCGTTGCGACCGAGCATACGCGCTTCGCGATGCCCGAGACGGGGATCGGGCTGTTCCCCGACGTCGGCGGCGGCTGGTATCTGCCGCGCCTCGAAGGCCGCGTCGGCGTGTTCCTTGCGCTTACCGGCGCGCGGCTCGATGGGGCGGAATGTTTGGCGCTCGGCCTCGCGACGCATTATCTGCCGTCGGAGAAGCTCGCCGAGGCGAAAGAGCGCATCGCGCAGCACCCCGACCGTATCGGTGGCATATTGGGCGAACTGTCGGTCACCGCGCCGCCTGCCGCGATCACCCACCAGATCGACAAGATCAACCGCCTGTTCGCCAGCGACACCTATGAGGACATCCTCGCCGCGCTCGAAGCCGATGGCGGCGAATGGGCGGAGAAGGAACTTGCGGCGCTGCATTCGAAATCGCCGCAGACGTGCAAGGTCGCGCTGCGCCAGCTGAAGGAAGGCGCCGCGATGCACGACTTTGCGGCGCAGATGACACAGGAATATGCGATCGGCAGCCGCGTCGTGCGGATGCACGACTTCATCGAGGGCGTCCGTGCGCTGATTATCGACAAGGACAACAGCCCGAAATGGGACCCGCCGACCGCAGAGGCCGTCACCGAAGACTGGATCGACGCAATTTTCGAGCCGTTGCCCGAAAAAGAGAAATGGACCCCGCTCGCCTAGATCGTCGCCCCCGCGAAAGCGGGGG
>NZ_JAFMTR010000061.1 GCF_018682675.1 Sphingopyxis soli | reverse complement strand
TCGCTTCCATCCAGCTCGCATCAATCAGGATTTGGTTGCGGCATAATGAGTCGGTGACCTAGTCGGTCGGCCGGTTCCGCCACAGCCACTGCCGGATCGCCGATGTCAGGTTCGGCGGATCGTCGGCCTCCATGCGTTCGACATCGATCCGCGCGACCAGCGCGTTCACGGGCAGCGCCTGACGCACGGCCTCGGCTTCGAGCGCATCCCAGAAGACGGGCTCGAGGCTGATCGAGGTCGGGTGGCCGGCGATGGTGACCGAGCGCTTGACCGGGGGATGAAAGTCCGCGGTCAATACATATGCTGGCCGCCGTTGATCGACATCGTCGATCCGGTGACGAACCCTGCATCCTCGCTGCACAGGAAGGCAACCCCGCGGGCGATTTCCTCGGCGTGGCCGAGGCGGCCGACGGGGATCTTCGCGACGATCTTTTCGAGCACGGGCGCGGGCACTGCGGCGACCATGTCGGTGTCGATATAGCCGGGGGCGATCGCGTTCACCGTCACGCCCTTCTTCGCGCCCTCTTGCGCAAGCGCCTTGGTGAAGCCGTGGATGCCCGATTTCGCGGCGGCGTAATTGACCTGGCCGTACTGGCCGGCCTGCCCGTTGATCGATCCGATGTTGACGATGCGGCCCCAGCCGCGCTCGACCATGCCGGGGAAGGTCGCCTTCGCCATGTTGAAGCAGCCGCCGAGGTTGACGCGCATCACATCGTCCCAGTCGCAATATTGCATCCGCGCAAGGGTGCCGTCGCGGGTGATGCCGGCGTTGTTGACGACGATGTCGATCGGGCCGACTTCCTCTGCGATCTGCGCGCAGCTGTCGAGGCACGCCTGATGGTCGCCGACGTCCCATTTATAGGCGGGGATGCCGGTGCGCGCGGTGAACTCGCGCGCCTTTTCGTCGTTGCCGCAGTAATTGGCGACGACGGTGGCGCCCATATCCTTCAGCGCGAGGCTGATCGCCTCCCCGATGCCGCGGCTGCCGCCCGTGACGACTGCGATACGTGCCATGTTCCCGGTCTCCCAAATGCTTTCGATCCCTTGCTTAAGGCGCGCGCGCGCGCCCCGCAAGATGACCATAACGTCAAACAGGCGACAATTCGGGCAGACGGTCCAGTCAGTTACAGGCGATCGCGCGGAGCTTCGTGAAATCGCCGCTCGCGAGGTCGGCCTTGCGCATCGCAAGGACGAGGGGGCCGCCGTCGCGGTGCGCGAGTCCGAGCAGCGCGCTCGCCGGGAGTTCGAGCATCACGACGTCGAATTCGTCGTTGAAGCCCGGCGCATGACGCGAGGGAAAGCCGCCGACCGACGCCGCTTCGTCCATCGCCATAGCCTGCCACACCGGTTCGAAAAAGGCGCGGGCGGGAGCCGACAGCCGGTCGGGGTTCGCCGACCAGGCATGCTTGGCGTGATCGAACAGCACCAGCCGGAAGTCGTCGACCCACAGGTCGCTGTCGGGGCGGCGACGGGTCAGCGGAAGCGTCAGCGTCTCGACCTGGTCCTCGCCGCTGTCGGGATCGGAGGTTGCGGTGACGCCGGTCCAGCGGATCGCATGCAGCGCCGCCATGACGGCGGTCGCGTCGGACGGCGCGAAGCTGGCGCCGGGTGTGGCGCTTTCGTGGATGACCGCGATGATCTCGGCCAGCTTGGCCTGCGCCTCGCGATTGCTCGCCGCGGCGTCGGCGATCGCTTCCGCCAGCTCGTCGTTCGCATCCGGGGGAGCGGCGCCGTCGGTCGGCGCCGCCATGACATGGCTTTCGAGTATGTCGGCCATTGCCAGCATGGTCGGCCAGTCGAAAGGATGGAAGGCGGGATCGCCAATATCATAGTCGGCGGCGAACAGCGCCTCGATCGCGGCTCGACCGGCGCCTGCCGTCGTCGCGGACGCTTCGCCGGTGACCGCGTCGACGGGCCATTCGGGAAAGGCGCGCACGGCGAGCGGCGCAAGCGTTGCCGACGCGAGGCCCCACGGGCGGAAATAGGCCGGGCCGGGCGGGTGCGGCGGATCGTGCGGTACGCCGTCTTCGACGAGGTGCAGGGCCATGACCGCACCGGTATCCGGATTGGCGAAGAAGGCGAGCGACCCCGAACGCGGGCCGAGCCCGTCCCACAAACCGGCCGGTAGCTCGGCGCAGGCGATCTGCGCCAGGAAATCGCCGTCGCGTCCGTCGACCTTTGGCCAGCCGGCACCGGCAGGCAGACAGGGCCGCCCGCCGAGCCAATGCTTGCGCAAGATGGCGTCGCGCGGCGGAAACTGCGGAACCAGCCGCACGGTCGGGCCGGTTCGAACGGAGGCAGGGGGTGTGGGTAGCGCGGGCGTCGGTTCGGGGCGTTCGGTCGCGTGCGCCTGCGCTTCCACCTCGGTCGCGAGAGCCTGAAGAATCCGCTCGTCGAGAACAGGGGCCGCGGCTTCGATTGCCGGTTCGGTCACCGGTTCGGGCGCCGCTGCGGCTCCGATGCTGGCCACGGACCCCGCGCCGGTCTCGAAAGGCGACGCTTCCTCGCGTACCTCGGCGGGGACAGGCTCCGCGTCGACCGCTTCGACCGGCTCTTCGAGCGGCTCGTAGACCGGCCGCTTGCTGATGCGTGCGAGCCGCGAGGGCGCGATTTCGACCGGTTCGAGTTCAATCTCGGCTTTGCGCGACAGGCGCGGCAGACTCGCCTCGAACGACAGGCTCGGCAATTTGGGCATCCGCGGCGCGGCGGTCGCGGGGCGTGGATTGCGCTTCCGGTACACCGCATAGACGACGAACAGAAAGGCGAGCGTGAAGCCCGCGAGGATCAGTGCCGCCTGAGTCAGATCGCTCATGATGTTCCTTCTAACGCGCGATCCCGGTCCCGCGCGGCTCGACCCTAGCGCGCGGACCTAAACAGGAGGTAAGCGTCGGAAAATTCAGCGCCAGCCGGCCAGCTCGCGGCGAACGAGCGTTTCGAGCATTGCCATGCCGGGCGCACTGTCGTTGAGGCAGGGCAGATAGGCGAAATTCCTGCCGCCGGCCGCGACGAACTGCTCGCGGCCGCGGATCGCGATTTCTTCCAGCGTTTCAAGGCAGTCGGCGGCAAAGCCGGGTGCGAATATCGCGACGCTACGTCCTTCGCGGCCCAGGCGTTCGAGCGTCACGTCGGTTGCGGGCTCGAGCCATTTGGCGCGGCCGAAGCGCGACTGGAACGCGACCTCGACCGGGCGGCCGATCGCTTCCGACAGCAAGCGGGCGGTCTTTCGGCATTGGCAATGATAGGGGTCGCCAAGCCGCAGCGTGCGCTCGGGCATTCCGTGAAAGCTCGCGATGATCGCGTCCGGTACGAAGTCGAGCGCCTCCAGCCCCTGCTCCAGCGACGCCTGGAGGGCTTCGATATAGGCCGCGTCGTCGGGATAAGGTGGCAGGAAGCGGAGAGTCGGCTGCCAGCGAAGCGTCGCCAGATGGGCATTGGCCGCGTCGACCACCGTCGCGGTGGTTGCGGCGCAATATTGCGGATAGAGCGGCGCAACAAGAATTCGGCGGCAACCGCCCGCCATCAGCGCGTCGATTGCGGAGCCGATCTCGGGCTGCCCGTATCGCATCGCGTGGGCGACGCGGACATCGTCTCCCATCAGGCGCTGCAGCGCTTCGGTCTGCCGCTTCGTGATCGCGGCAAGCGGCGATCCCTGTTCGGTCCAGACCTGCGCATAGGCATGGGCCGACTTCCGGGGACGAACCGTCAGAATGACGCCGCGAAGGATCGGTTGCCAAAGCAGTGCGGGTATCTCGACCACGCGGCGGTCCGACAGGAATTGAGCGAGGTACCGACGCACCGCTGACGCAGTGGGTGCATCGGGTGTGCCGAGATTGACCAGAAGCACGCCGGTCCGCGCCTCGGGGATTGCGGGGTGGTCGCCGGTGCGCATGGTCAGAGCGGCCTTGTCGATAGTGGCAGGCGGCGGATGCGACGTCCCGTCGCAGCGGCGATGGCATTGGCGACGGCGGGTGCGACGACGGGAACGCCGATCTCGCCGAGCCCGCCGGGGTCGCGGTCGCTGTCGACGAACTCGACGATGATCTCGGGTGATTGCGACAGGCGCGGCAAGCCGAGTTGGCCGAGCTTGCGCGCGGCGGCGATCCCGCCGCCATAGTCGGTCGTCGCGCCGGTCGCGGCGGCGAGGCCGAAGATCAGCCCGCCCTCGACCTGTTGCCGCGCGACCGCCGGGTTCACGAGGCGGCCGGCGTCGACCACCGCGACGAGCTGCTGCACCTGCAACCCCCGCTCGCTCGGCCGTGCGGTCGCCATCAGCGCGATATGGCTGCCGCGCATCGAATGGCAGGCGAGGCCCTGCGCGGTGCCCGCGACGCCGCCCTCCCAGCCGCCGAGGCTGGTTGCGGTGAGCAGGCAGCGCGCGAGCTGCGGGGATTCGCCGAGCATCGCGACGCGATAGGAAAGCGCATCGGACCCGGAACGCGCCGCCATCTCGTCGATGAAACATTCGGTGAAGAAGGCCGTGTAGCTGTCGGCGTTGCCGCGCCAGCGGCCGGTCGGCAGGCCGATGTCAGCGGGGCAATGATTGACCGCGAAATGGCGGATGTCATAGGTGCTGAGTGCGCCCTCGACCGCAACGGCGTCGGGCGTGCCGGCCGCCTCGCGCTGCGCAACGTCGGCAGGCGTGCCGTCGAACAGCCGCGCGCGAAACTCGTGGTTCGTCGATGGCGCCGCGATCCGGGCGATGAGGGCGTCGATCCCGCCCGCCGCGTCGAGCGTCGCGGTCATCTTTGCGCGGGCCGGCGCCCGCGGGATATCTCGCATGATCTCCTCGGCGCGCGACCACGCGAGCTGGACCGGTCGTTTGATCTGGAGGGCGATGATCGCAGCCTGCACCGCGACGCTGTGATCTAGGCAGGCGTCGAACGACCCGCCCGCCATCATCGGGAACAACGTGACGTCGGACGGGGCGAGCCCGGTCGCGCGGGCGATCGCGTCGCGGCACTGCGCGGGCGCCTGCGTCGCGACCCAGACGCGCACATGCCCGCGATCGGTCGCGGCGGTCGCGGTGCGCGTCTCGATCGGCGCGTGGAGGGCGGGCGCAACGGCATAATGGGCCGAAATCTTCTTGCGCGCTTCCATTGCCGCGCCGACGTCGCCCTTCTGGCGGATGCGGTAGCCGTCCGCCTTCAGGGCGGCCTTCAGCGCCGTGTCGATGCGCGTCGTCGAAACCGGCGGACCGTCGGTTTCGAACACCGGCGCGAAACGGTCGAGCGCGCGGTTCGCCGCCCACCAGTTGCGCGCGACCGTCGCCAGCCAGCGCTCGTGCTCGACGATATGCAGCAGGCCGGGCGATTTCATCCCCGCCCTGCGGTCGATGCTCTTGAGGCGAGTCGCGCCGAGCGGGCCCTGCCGGATCGCCGCGAACACCATGTCGGGCAGCCGGATGTCGCCGGCATAGTTCGCCGAGCCATCAACCTTGGCGGGCAGGTCGAGCCGCGTCAGTTCCTTGCCATAGAGCGGATCGGCGGCGGGCGCGCGATAGACGGGTTCGGGGGGCGGATCGAGCTTGGCGGCGCCCGCCGCTACCTCGGCGAAGCGCAGCTTCTTCTTGCCGAGGATGACGAAGCCGTCCTGCGTGTCGCACTGCTGCCAGTCGGCGTCCCAACGGCGGGCTGCCTCCATCATCAGCAGGGCGCGCGCCTGCGCGGCGGCGGCGCGGCACGGCCCCTCGAACATGCGCACCGACGAGGAATTGGCGGTCAGCATCACCGCGTGGCGCACCGCCCATTCGCGCCGCACCCAGCTTCGCACGTCGGCGACGAAATCGGGAACGAGGCTGCGCGGCATGAAGGCGCCGCTGTCCTCGTCGACGAGCAGGGTGTTGGTATAGAGCGGGCTGATCGGCGCGCTTTCGACCGCAATCGTGCGCCAGTCGGCGCCGAGCTCGTCGGCCATGATCTGCGGCAGCAGCGTCGTGACGCCTTGCCCCATTTCGCATTGCGGGACGATCGCGGCGATATGGCCGTCGTCGCCGATCTTCAGGAAGGCGTTGAAGACATGTTCGCCCTCGGCGGCGGTGAGGTTGGGGTCATAGCTGCGTGGCCAGACCGACCAGGCAAGCGCGAGGCCGCCCGCGGCGGTGGCGCCGACCAGAAACGAACGACGGCTGACGTGCGGCAGGCGCGACCTGTTTTGCCCCACTTTGTCCCTGATGCCGGTCATGCCCGCTGCTGATAGTCAGGCGCGGGAATCGGCGCAAAGAAAATCAGCGCAGCAGGCCGAGACGCGGGATTTCGATCTTGGGGCAGCGGTCCATCACAACGGCGAGTCCCGCGTCGTTCGCGCGCCGCGCCGCTTCGTGATCGATCACCCCGATCTGCATCCAGACCGCCTTCGCGCCATGGACGATCGCCTCGTCGACGGCCGCCCCGGCCTCCGCGCTGTTGCGGAAGATGTCGACGATCTCGGCGGGCGGCTCGACGTCGGCGAGCGTCGCGACGACCGGCGCGCCGTGGATCGTCTGGCCCGCGTGGCCGGGGTTGACCGCGATGACATCATGGCCCTGGCGGACGAGGAAAGCGAGCACGCCATTCGACGGGCGCGCAGGGTTCGGTGAGGCGCCGACGACCGCGATTCGGCGCGGCTCGCCCAGCAGCGCGCGGATTTCGTCCTCGTCGTTGATCGCCATCATTTGCCCTTTCGTGCCGCGAGCCAGTCGGCGACCTTCGCCGCTATCGCGTGGAACGGTTCGCCTTGCGGGTCGGTTCCGGCCGCCGGGGGCACGCCGCCGTCGCTGGCGAGGCGGATGCCCATCGACAGCGGGATACGGCCCAGGAAATCGAGCCCCATCACCTTCGCCGCCGCCTCGGCGCCGCCGCTGCCAAAGGGGTCACTGACCTCGCCGCAATGCGGGCAGGCATAGCCCGCCATATTCTCGACGAGCCCGATCAGCGGCACATCGGCCTGCTCGAAGAATCCGATTGCGCGGGTCGCGTCCATCAGCGCCAGATCCTGGGGGGTCGAGACGATCACCGCGCCCGCGGGCTTGTGCTTCTGGATCATCGTGAGCTGCACGTCGCCGGTGCCGGGAGGCAGGTCGACGATCAGCGTGTCGATATCGCCCCAACTCGCGTCGATCAGCTGTTCGAGCGCGCGCCCCGCCATCGGGCCGCGCCATGCGATCGCCTGTCCGGGCGCCGCGATCTGGCCGGTCGACAGCATCGGCACGCCATAGGCGTTGGCCACGGGCGCCAGCTTCGATCCGCGCGCCTCGGGTTTCACGCCTTCGCTGTCCATCAGGCGCGGCTGTGACGGGCCATAGATGTCGGCGTCGACCAGCCCGACCTTCACCCCGCGCCGCTGCAGCGCGACGGCCAGATTGGCGGCGAGGGTCGATTTGCCGACCCCGCCCTTGCCGCTGCCGACCGCGACGATCGTCAGCCCCTTGCGCTCGGCCGTCATCGCGACGCGCACCGACGTGACGCCCGGCTTCGTCATCAGGCCGGCGCGCAGTTTTTCCTCGAGCGGCTTGCGCTCGTCCTCGCCAAGTCCCGTCACGTCGAGGACGATCGCGAGCGTGCCGTTTTCGTCGAGGAAGCGGAGGCCGGAGGTGCGGCCGCCGCTGAGGTCGGTCGCGATGCTGGCGAGGGGAGCGGTGTCGGTCATGTCCGCGCGAGATAGGCATGGCGCGGGGGATTGCCAGCCATTTTCACTTGCCCCCCTGTTATTCGCGCTGGTCCTCCCTATAAAAGCAGGCATGACGAACGAAAATGAAGGCAGCATGGGAGGCCGCAGCCCGAGGGGCGCGCGGCAATTTTTCCACCGGATCAGCCTGATGGCGAACAGCCCCTGGGGCAACGGTCCCAAGGGCGACAAGGGTGGAAAAGACGGCGACGGCGACCGCACGGGGCCGCGCAATCCATGGGTGACCCCCGATCCCGCCGATCCCGCCCGCGGGCGCAAGCCGCGCGGCCCTTCGGCGCTCGACGAGTTGCTGCGCAAGGGGCGCGGCAGCTTTGGCGGCGGCGGTTCGGGCGGCGGCAACAGCTTCAACTTCGGCGATTCGGCGGGCCTGTGGAAATGGGGCGTCGGCGCGCTGGTCGTGGCCTGGCTCCTCTTTTCCTCCTTCCACATCGTCCCGCCCGAGAAGGAAGGCGTCGTCACCCGCCTCGGCAGCTATTCGCGGACCGTCGGTCCCGGCGTCAAATTCACCTGGCCGACGCCGATCGAACGCATCCGCATGGAGGACGTCCGCGCGATCCGGACGATGCAGATCGGCTCGCCCAACGCGACCGACGAGAATTTCGTGCTCACCCGCGACCAGAGCATCGTCGATCTCGCCTATGAGGTCCGCTGGTCGATCCGCGACCCGGAGCTTTACATCTTCCAGCTCGCCGACCCCGACGGGACGATCCGCGAGGTCGCCGAAAGCGCGATGCGCGCGACGGTCGCCAATTTCGACCTTGTCCAGGCGATCGGCCCCGGCCGCGTCGAGATCGAGCGGCAGGTGCAGCAGCGGATGCAGGATCTGCTCGACCAGTATCGCGCCGGCGTGACGATCCAGGGCATTGCGATCCGCCAGGCCGACCCGCCGAGTCAGGTCGACGAGGCGTTCAAGGAAGTGACCGCGGCGCGCCAGAAGCGCGAATCGGACATCAACCTCGCCCGCGCCTACGAACAGCAGGTGCTCGAACGCGCGCGCGGCGATACCGCAGCGTTCGACAAGATCTACGAGCAGTACAAGCTGGCGCCGGGTGTGACCCGCAAGCGGCTTTATTATGAAACGATGGAGGGCGTTCTGTCGAACACCGACAAGACGATCGTCGAGGCGCGCGGGGTGACACCCTATCTGCCGCTGAACGAAGTGCAACGGCGCGTGGTTCCCGCGCCCGAGGCGACAACGAAGGGAGGCCAGTGACATGTTCGAAGGCCTGACCCGTCATCCGGTGCGCTGGCTCGTCGGGGCGCTCGCGCTGCTCGTCATCGTGTCGCAGACCGTCTCGATCGTGCGCGAGGACCAGCAGGCGCTGATCCTTCGCTTCGGCGAAATCGAGCGCACGGTGAACCGCTACAAGCCGAAGGAGGAGTTTGGCCGTTCGGGCGCCGGTCTCGCGCTGCGCATCCCCTTCTTCGAGAGCATCCAATATATCGACAAGCGCATCCTCGGCATCAACATGGAGCGCCAGCAGGTGCTCTCGACCGACCAGCAGCGTCTGCAGGTGGACGCCTTCGCGCGCTTCCGCATTACCAATCCGGTGCGTATGTACACCGCGATCCGCACCGAGGAACGGCTGCAACAGCAGCTTGCGACGATCCTCGGGTCGTCGCTGCGCAACGAGCTCGGCAAGCGGACCTTCGCAACCCTGCTGTCGCCCGAACGCGGCGCGGTGATGGACAATATCCAGGTCGCGCTGAACCGCGAGGCGAACAAATATGGCGCCGAGATCATCGACGTCCGCATCAAGCGCGCCGACCTGCCCGAAGGCGCGACGCTCGAGGCGGCGTACAACCGGATGCGGACGGCGCGCGAGCAGGAAGCGATCACGATCCGCGCCGAGGGTCAGAAGGAAGCGCAGATCATCCGCGGCACCGCCGACGGCGAGGCCGCACGCATCTATGCCGCGAGCTTCGGCAAGGATCCGGAATTCTATGATTTCTATCGCGCGATGCAGAGCTATCGGCAGACCTTCCTCGGTGAAACCAACCAGGGTGGGACGTCGGTGATCCTGTCGCCCGATAACGAATATCTGCGCCATTTCCGCGGCGGCTGATCCTGAAAATCGGGGCATGAACGGAACCTGCAGGCTCCGTTCATGTTCAAACACCGTTCAGCCTGCGGTGCGCAGATAGCGGCCTGCCGGGGTTGGAATTATTCGCAAGAGAAAAGGAATTGCGATCGTGCGTTATGTTTATGGCATCACTTCGGCCCTGCTGGTGGGCGGTACCGCGCTGGCGCTGGTCACCCAGTCGCCCGTGATCGCGCAGGTTGCGCAGAACGAGCGCAGCGAGATTGCCAAGGCCGTTCCGCGCGCCGGCGCTCCCGAAAGCTTCGCCGACCTCGTCGAACAGCTCCAGCCCGCGGTGGTCAATATCTCGACCAAGCAGGAGGTCACGCTCGGCGTCCGGCTCGATCCCTTCGCCGGGACGCGCGAGCCGGTGACGCAGGAGCAGCAGGGCGGCGGCTCGGGCTTCCTGATCTCCGACGACGGCTATATCGTCACCAACAACCATGTCGTCACCGGCGGCCCGCGCGGCGAGGCGGTGAACCAGGTCACGGTGACGCTGACCAACGGCAAGGAATATAAGGCGACGATCGTCGGCCGCGACGCGGCGTCGGACCTCGCGTTGCTCCGGATCAACGCGACGGGGCTGCCCTTCGTCAAATTCGCCGATTCGAGCCGCGCACGCGTCGGCGACTGGGTCGTCGCGATCGGCAACCCGCTCGGCCTCGGTTCGACGGTGACCGCGGGGATCATCTCGGCGGTGCAGCGCAACCTCGGCACCGGAACCGCCTACGACCGCTTCATCCAGACCGATACCGCGATCAACCGCGGCAACTCGGGCGGTCCGCTGTTCGACCTGCACGGCAACGTCGTCGGCATCAACAATATGCTGATCTCGCCCGTCGGCGCGAACATCGGTGTCAATTTCGCGATCCCCGCCGAGGCCGCGATCCCGGTGATCAACGCATTGAAGTCGGGCGAGAAGATCCAGCGCGGCTATCTCGGCATCAGCATCGCGCCGGTCGACGAGGATCTGGCGGCGGCGCTCGGCCTGCCCAAGGAGCGCGGCGAATTCGTCCAGCGCGTCGAGGACAATGGCGCGGCGGCGAAGGCCGGGCTCAAGCGCGGCGACGTCGTGACCAAGGTCGACGGCAAGGAGGTTACGCCCTCGCAGACGCTGTCGTACATCGTCGCCAACACCAAGCCCGGCTCGCGCATCCCGCTCGAGGTCGTGCGCGACGGCAAGACGATGACGCTCTATGCTGTCGTCGCGACGCGCCCGCCCGAGGATCAGCTCGCGGGCGCGAATTTCGACCCCGAGGACGATCAGGCGGTGCCCGAGGATCCCAAGGGAACCGCCGACACCGCGGTCCAGAACGAGCTCGGCCTGTCGGTGCAGACGCTCACCCCCGACATCGCGCGCGCGGTCGGGGTCGACGCCGCCACCCGGGGTCTGGTGATCGGTGCCGCGTCGGCGAACAGCGATGCCGGTCGCAAGGGTCTGCGCCGCGGCGACGTGATCGTCACCGCCAACCGCGTGCCCGTGACGACGAGCGAAGCGCTCGCCAAGGTGGTCGCGGACGCGAAGAAGGCGGGCCGCGACGCGGTGCTGATCGAAGTCCTCCGCCGCGGCGGACCGTCGCAGTTCGTCGCGATTCGCCTCAAACCCTGAGGCGTCGCCGGGACAGCAAACAGGGGCGCCGCGACCTTCGGGTCGGGCGCCCTTTTTCTTGCGCGTTGCGACATTTGTTCCTATTATGTTCCATCGATGCGAGTCGGGAGATGGAATAATGATCGGATATGTCACGCTGGGAACAAACGACCTGGCGCGCGCGGCGGTCTTTTACGACGCGATCGCGGGCGAACTGGGTGTGCCGCGGATGATGGAATATGACGGCTTCATCGCGTGGGGCAAGGAAGGCGGCGGGGCCGGAATCGGCCTGACGAAGCCCTTCGACGGCAAGGCCGCAAGCGTCGGCAATGGCGTGATGGTGGCGCTCGAGGCGAAGGATGAGGCGCAGGTGCAGCGGCTCTACGACATCGCGCTCGCCAACGGCGGCACCTGCGAAGGTCCTCCCGGACCGCGCGGAGAGGGCTTTTACGCGGGCTATTTCCGCGACCCCGACGGGAACAAGCTCAACGCCTTCGTCATGGGGTGACGGCTGCGTCGATGGCTGCTTTGGGTGGGGAGCGGATGGTGCGTTAACCCGCGCCCCCGCGAAGGCGGGAGCCCCTAGAGTCTTTTCAAGTCAGGTGGAATCCCCTGACGACCCGGAAAACACGGCAAAACAAGAATCTGGAGTGCCGGTTTTGATTCGATCAAACCGAACGCACTCCAGCCGCCTTGCTCGGCCGCGCCGCGTAAATCGAGGGCGGCCCCGCCGCGGCCCCGCCTTGGCGGGGGCGACGGCTGGTCTCACCCGAACCCTGCGCCTCACCCCGCATAGGCATCGCGAAGCTCGCGCTTCAACACTTTGCCGATCGCGCTGCGCGGCAGTTCGTCGACGACGGTGATCCCGCTCAGCCGCTGCGTCTTGCCGACCTTCGCATTGCAGTCGGCCCGCACGCTTTCCGCATCCGCACCGGGCGTCAGCACGACGAAGGCGACCGGCGTCTCACCCCATTCCTCGCTCGGCATCCCCACGACCGCCGCCTCGACGACGCGCTCGTCGGCGAGCAGGATCGCTTCGAGATCGCTCGGAAAGATGTTGAACCCGCCCGAGATGATCATGTCCTTGGCGCGGTCCATCAGGGTCAGGAAGCCGTCCTCGTCGATCCGCCCGATGTCGCCGTGGCGATAGAAGAGATTCCCGTCGGCGTCGTACCAGTGCATCGCCTTGGTCGCGTCGGGGCGGTTGTTGTAGCCCGTCATCATCGCCGGCGAGCGGCCGACGACCTCGCCGACCGATCCCTGCGGCAGCTCGTTGCCGTCCTCGTCGATCACCTTGGCGACATGCCCCGGCGCGGGCTTGCCGACGGTGTGGAGCTTGTCGGGGAATTGATGCGCCTCGAGGATGAAGGCGGCGCCGCCCTCGGTCATCCCATAGATTTCGACGAGCCCGCCCGGCCAGCGTTTGAGCACCTCGGCCTTGAGCGCGGCGGGGAAAGGCGCCGACGTGCAATATTTGACGACGAAGCTCGACAGATCGAAGCGGTCGAAATCCTCCAGCGCCATGATGCGGCGATATTGCACCGGCACCAGCATCGTGTTCGTCGCGCGCTCGCGCTCGGCAAGCTCGAGAAAGCCGCGCGCGTCGAATTTCTTCATCAGCACGGTTTGCCCGCCCGACCCGACGGTCGGCAGGAAACTCGCCATCGTCGTGTTCGAATAGAGCGGCGTCGACAGGATCGTCACCGCTTGCGCGCCATAGGCGGGCTTGCCGCGCTGGATATGCTGCCAGCGCATCGCATGGCTGTGGACGATGCCTTTGGGCGTCCCGGTCGTCCCCGACGAATAGATGATGTTGAAGCCGTCGAGCGGCTCGATCGCGACCGGTTCGGGCTTCGTCCCCTCGGGCGACATCCAGACTTCGAGCGGCGCGCCGACGGCGCTGCCGTCCATCGCGATCCGGTCGGTCGCCGTGACATGCTGGCCTTCGAGGCTTGCCGACGCGGCGGCATCGAGGAACAGATGCCGCGCCCCGGTGTCGGCGACCATTGCCGCCATCTGCTCGCCCGTCGCGCTGTTGGTGACGAGACCGGCGACGCCGCCCGCGCGCAGCGTCGCGAGAATGACCGCAACCTGCTCGACGCTGTTGAGACCCGCGATCGCGGTCCGATCGCCCTTCGCAAAGCCGTCGGCCTGCAGCCGCGCCGCGATGCGGTCTATCATTGCGTCCAGTTCGGACCAGCGCAGCCGCCGCGCCGGGTCGGCGGCGGCTATGGCATTCGGGCGCTCGGTCGCATGGGCGCGGACGAGGTCGGGCAGGGTGGCGAAGTCGCTCTCGAGCATCTCGTGACTGGTCATGGCGACGGCGTTAGCACAGCAGCGACGGCGCGCAACGTCGGCGGGGGCAGGCGGGGGCACGAAATCGGGGTGGCACAGGGGGCGCGGATGGAGCGAGACGGCGGGACGGGGGAAGACGGGCGGCGGCCGCTGGTCGCCGTCCATCATCGTCGCGCGCCGCGGCGCTCGGCGATGCCGTAACGGCGGCGGGCTATGGGGCAGCATCGCTCCCCGCACCCGCGGGCGGCCTGCGGCCTGGCTCGATTGCTGTTGCGACCTCATCGCGATCAATCCTTTTTTGAGCTGGCGGGAGCCGTCCGAATTCGTGCGGCTGGCGCGGACGATCGCGGGACGGCGTCCGCTGCCGGTCTTTTCGGACCGCGATTCGCTGGCCGACCGGATGGCGGTGCTCCCGGCCCGTGCCGACGATGCGATCGGCTGGGCCGAGCATCTGCCCGAACTGCCCGCGCGCTGCGCTGTGTCGCGCGGTGTGGCGGATCGACTTCCATCGCGGGACCAACCGGGTCAAGGTTCCTGTATCCCGGGCTGCCGCGCAATTTGACGCTTCTCGGCGCTCTACTCGCCGCCCGCCCCCGGCCAGCTTGACCGAAAGTTTCAGTTTGCTACGGGTCTTCGACATAAACAAAGCAATACGCCCTTTGGAGAGAGCGCCCGATGCACCCCTCGACCTATGCCGCGACCCATCCCGACAAGCCCGCGATCATCGTCGCCGAAACGGGCGAGACGATCAGCTATGCCGAACTCGACGCCGCGTCGAACCGCGCCGCGCAGGTGTTTCGCGCGCACGGGCTGGGGCATGAGGACGTCGTCGCTTTCATGCTCGAGAACACCCCCCATTATTACGGGCTGACCTGGGGCGCGCAGCGCGCCGGGCTGCGCTACGTCTGCATCTCGTCGCGGCTGACGCAGGACGAAACCGATTATATCCTCGAAAATTCGGGCGCGAAAATGCTCGTCGTCTCGGCGAGCCTCGCAGCGGCGGCGCAGCAACTGACGACGCAGATCACCCGCTTCGCGATGGGCGGCGACATTGCGGGCTGGGCGAAGATCGAGGACGAGCTGGCAAAAATGCCGGCGGAGCGCATCGCCGACGAGCGCGCCGGGGTCGATATGCTCTATTCGTCGGGCACCACCGGGCGGCCGAAGGGCGTGCGCGTTCCGCTGCCGGAGGATCCGGCGATCGACGCCGCGAACAGCCTCGTCATGCTCGCGAGCGCCGCTTTCGGGATCAACGCCGACAGCGTCTATCTGTCGCCGGCGCCGCTCTATCACGCCGCGCCGCTGCGCTGGTCGATGACGATCCACCGCCTTGGCGGCACCGTTGTCCTGATGAAGAAGTTCGATGCCGAGGGCGCGCTCGCGGCGATCCAGCATTATCGCTGCAACTGCGCGCAGTTCGTGCCGACGCATTTCGTGCGGATGCTGAAGCTGCCCGACGCCGTCCGCGCGCAATATGACGTGACCTCGATGAAGGGTGCGATCCACGCCGCGGCGCCGTGCCCCGTGCCGGTCAAGCAGGCGATGATCGACTGGTGGGGGCCGGTGCTGCTCGAATATTATGCGGGGTCGGAGGGCAATGGCATGACCTTCGCGACCAGCCACGACTGGCTCGCGCACAAGGGCACGGTCGGCCGCCCGATCATGGGCACGCTCCATATCGTCGGCGAGGATAACGAGACCGAACTGCCGGTGGGCGAAGAAGGCGCGGTGTTCTTCGAGAGCGAAAATATCTTTGAATATCATGATGATCCGGAGAAGACCGCATCGAGCCGCAATTCGAAAGGCTGGTCGACGCTGGGCGATGTGGGCAAAGTTGATGAAGATGGCTTCCTCTACCTCACCGACCGCAAGAGCTTCATGATCATCTCGGGCGGCGTGAATATCTATCCGCAGGAAATCGAGAATCACCTCGTCACCCACCCGAAGGTCGCCGACGTCGCGGTCGTCGGCGGACCGCACGAGGAAATGGGCGAGGAAGTGATCGCGGTGATCCAGCCCGCCGACATGGCCGACGCGACCGACGCCTTCCGCGCCGAGCTTCTGAGCTATGCGCGCGAGAAATTGTCCGGCGTGAAGATCCCGCGGCGGATCGACTTCCTCGAAGCGCTGCCGCGCCACGACACGGGCAAGCTCTACAAGCGGCTGCTGCGCGACCAATATTGGGAAAAGGCGAAGGCGGGAGCCTGAAGGATGAGCGCGCGCGTCGAATTCTTCTTCGACCTGTCGAGCCCGTGGACCTGCCTTGCGTTCCACAATCTGCCCGGCGTGCTCGAACGGACGGGTGTGACGGCGATCTACCGGCCGATTCTCGTGGGCGGCGTGTTCAACTCCGTGAACCCCGCCGTCTATGCCGCGCGCGAGCAGGCCGACAACCGGCGGCTCCAGCATAGCTGGAAGGTGCTGAAGGATTGGGCGCGGCTCGCCGGCGTGCCGATGAACTTCCCCTCGCAATATCATCCGGCGAAGAGTGTGCAGGCGATGCGCTTCGCGACCGCGCTCGAAGCGGATCAGACCGCCCTTGCGCGGTTCGCGCGCGCCGCCTTCGCCAGCTATTTCGGCCGTCAGGAAAATCTCGACGATCCCGAGGTCCTGGAAGCCGTCGCGACGGCCGAGGGACTCGATGGCGCGGCGATTCGCGCCGCCGCGGGTAGCGACGAAGTGAAGGCGCGGCTCCGCGCCAACACCGACGAGGTCGTCGCGCGTGGCGGCTATGGGTCGCCGACGATCTTCGTCGACGGCACCGACATGTATTTCGGCAACGACCAGCTCCCGCTCGTCGAAGCTGCACTGAAAAGGACTCCCCGATGAAGGACCGTATCTCGATCACGATGCTGGAGGACGGCATCGCCGACGTCCGGCTGATCCGCGCCGACAAGATGAACGCGCTCGACGCCGCGATGTGGTCGGCGCTCGCCGAGGCGGTCGACGACCTGAAGGCAAGGCAAGGCCTGCGCGTCGTCATTCTGTCGGGCGAGGGTCGCGCCTTCTGCGCCGGGCTGGACCTTTCCAGCCTCAGCGATGATCGCGATCCGGGTGCGAGCAGCGCGGGCGGCAGCTTGTCCGACCGCACGCGCGGCATTGCGAACAACGCCCAATATGCCGCGTGGGGCTGGCGCGAGATTCCGGTGCCGGTGATCGCCGCGGTGCATGGCGTCGCCTTCGGTGCGGGCAGCCAGATCATGGCGGCCGCCGACATCCGCATCGTCCATCCCGACACGCGCATCGCGATCATGGAAATGCGCTGGGGCCTGGTTCCCGACGTTGCGGGCATGGCGCTGTGGCGGACGCAGGTCGCCGACGATGTGCTGCGCGAGATGATCTATACCAATCGCGAATTCACCGGCTCGGAAGCGAAGATCCTGGGCTTCGCGACCCACGTGTCGGACGATCCGCTCGCCAAGGCGATGGAACTGGCGCGGGTGATCGCGAACAGGAATCCGCACGCGATCCGCGGCGCGAAGCGGCTCTGCAACATGCTCGCAGACGCGAGCGACGCCGAGATCCTGCAGGCCGAGAGCGACGAGCAGGTGAAGGTCATCCGCACCCCCAACCAGATGGAGGCGGTGATGGCGCATATGCAGAAGCGGAAGCCGAATTTCGCGGACTAGAGCAGGCTCAGAAACCGCGCGGCATTGTGCCAGTCGGCCTCGCGCCGCGCGCGCGCGCTTTGCGCCTCGCTGTCGGCGCCCCAGCGGCGTTCCTGATACAGTTCGTCGAGGCTGACGGCCTCCCATAGCTCGGCGGCGGTGTAGGCATTTTCGATCAGCGCCAGGCCGGCCACGAGCGAACCGCCGATCGTCACCAGCAAAGTGAGCGGCGCGAGCCGGAACGGATCGTGTGACAGCACGGCGTCGCGCAGCGCCGCGATGGTCGCGTCCGGCTGATCGATAGGCAGTACGCCCTCGGCCAGCACGAATTCGATGCCGTACCGCTGCTCTGCCCAGGCCAGCAGGGGGTTCCAGAGGGCAATCTGTTCGGCTTGCAGGGCAGGGTCGCGATCGTCGCGGTAGCAGAAGAGGTCGCTTGTCGCGTAAGCCGCAATCGGCTCGGCGAACGCGGCGGCGTCGGCGCCGGCAATGTCGATCGCCGCATTGGCGATCCCCGTCAGCGGCATGCGGGCGGGATCGATAGTCTCTCCGACCGCATTCCATTCGTCCGCAATCGCTTCGGCGAGCACCAAGCTTTCGACGACCAGCGGCGCGCGCTTGGGCGTGCGCACGGGACGCCCGTCGAGCGCGATGCCCCATGCGCCGTCTTCGCGGACGGCCTCGGCCTGCTGCCAGAAGCGCTTCATGGGGCCTTCGGCGATCGCCAGCGGCGCGCGAGGATCTTGGGCATGACCGCGAAGTCGAACACTCCGGCCAGCACCACCGCGACGCCGATCCAGCGGTCGGTCGGCTGCCCCGCGATCGCCCACGCGCCGCGGATCAGGATGAAGCCCGCGATGATGAAGATCGCGCCCATCAGGCGCATCGCCGCCAGCGCGAAAAAGCGCTTTTTGGCGAGGGCGTCCGCCGCCTGAGTCATGCGCCCGTCCTTTCGCCGCCAAGCTCGCGCATCAGATGCGCGACCGCGCGGTTGCCGGTCGCCTCGACGCCCGCCGCCAGGCGTTCGCGCTCGTCGCCGGGTTTGTTCTGCGACAGCTTCAGCGTCGGCCGCCACGCCCGGATGCGCATCTCGAACCCCGTGATCGCGCCGGTCAGCTTGCCGAAATAGGCCTGGTCCATCTTGGCGCGCGTCCAGGGCGGATCCTCGCCGATCCGCTCTTCATGAAGCGCCGACAGCGCGTCGAGCTGTGCGATCAGCCCGGCATCGTCCAGCTTTTGCGCCACGCCCTCCATTTCGACCGCAACATAGTTCCAGGTCGGAACCGCCTTCGTCGGATCCGCGTACCAGTTGGCGCTGAGATAGGCGTCGGGACCCTGCACCACCGCGAGCATCGGGCTGCCGTCGAGGTGGCGGGTCAGCGCATTGCCGCGTGACAGATGGAAACGGATCGTTGTCGCATCGTCGCTCAGCACGACAGGGGCGTGCGCGACGCGCGGGCCGTCGGGCGTCGCCGCGAAGATCGCGGCAAAGCCGATCTCGCGTACGAACATGGGAGCGAGATCGTCGTGCTTCGGACGAAAGGCGGAATTGGGGTGCATCAGCGTGGCCTTTTGGAAGGAGATTTGCGAGGGCTGGGCGTGCCGCCGCGTCCGGAAGGGCTGCTGGGCTTGTTTTTTGCTTTGGCTTTCGGTTTTCCAACCTGGTCGGTCGGCTTGCTTGTCGCTGTACGCCCGCGCCGTTCGCCGCGGCGCGCCTTGCGGATCTGTTTGCTATGCGCCTTGGCGGCCGCCTTCGCAGCAGCTTTCGGGGGCGGGCCCTTGGGGGCGTCGTCGATGCCCGTCTCGCCGAGCAGCAAGTCGAAGCCAAGGGCGTCGAGGCTTGCCGCGAAATGCTCGGGAACGTCGGCGCTGACGTCGATACTACCCCCGTCGGGATGGTCGATGCGCAGGCGGCGGCTGTGGAGATGCAGCTTGCGGCTGATCGTCCCGGTCAGGAAGGCTCCCTTGCCCCCATATTTGCCGTCGCCGACGATCGGATGGCCGATCGCCGCCATATGGACGCGAAGCTGGTGCGTGCGGCCGGTGAGCGGCTGAAGCTCGACCCAGGCGGCGCTGTTCCCGGCGCGTTCGATGACGCGGTAGCGTGACCTGGACGGCAAGCCTTTCTCATCGACATGCATCTTCTCGCCGCCCGATCCGGGCTGTTTGGCGAGCGGCAGGTCGATCTCGCCCTGCGCGATGTCGGGAACGCCGACGACAATCGCCCAATAGGTCTTGCGCGCGCTGCGGTTCGAAAAGGCCTTGGCGAACCAAGCCGCCGCGCGGGGCGTGCGCGCGACGAGCAGCGCGCCCGATGTGTCCTTGTCGAGCCGGTGGACGAGCTTTGGCCGCACCGGTGCCTCGCCCTGCAGGGCGCCGAGCAGGCCATCGACATGTGCGTCGGTCTTGGTGCCGCCCTGCGTCGCAAGACCGGGCGGCTTGTCGAGAACCAGCGCGCTCTTGTCGCGGTGAATCACCATCGCCTCGGCGAAGGCGACGTCGGCGGGCGAAAGCGGCTTTTCCCTGCGCGGTTTCGGACCGGAGGGCGCCGCAGGCGGGACGGGCATCGCGATCCGCTGCCCGGCTTCGATGCGATCGGAAACGTCGGCCTTGCGGCCATCGATCGTGAGTTCTCCCGACCGCGCCCAGCGCGCGATCAGCGCGTGCGGAGTTCCCGGCCGGTGGCGCTTGAACCAGCGGTCGAGGCGGATGCCGCCATCCTCTTCGGCAACGGTGGCGCTGTCCTGAATGCCGCGGTCGTGCGTCATGCCGGAAGCTGCCGGATCAACAGCATCCCGAGGCCGCAGGCGAGGATTCCGCCGGCGACCGAGGCGAGCACATAGGCGGCAGCCTGCCCCGCCTGGCCGCGTTCGAACAGCAGCCAGAACTCCATGCTGAAGGAGGAAAAGGTCGTGAAGCCGCCCAGAATGCCGACGCCGACGAACAGACGCGTGGCTTCGCCGCCGCTGGCCTCGCGTGCCAGCCAGCCGACGAGCAAGCCCATCAAAAAGCTCCCGGCGATGTTGACGCTGAGCGTCCACCACGGGAAATTGGGACCGAGCCGCGCGAGCATCGCCTTGCCGACGAAGTAACGCGCGCCCGATCCGATGGCGCCACCGATCATGACAGAAAACAGGCCGTTCATGCGCTTCGCCCTAGCCGGAAAAGCGCGGCGCGGAAAGCGGGCGTGTTGCCGGGCGTCGGCTGTGGTCACCGAGCCCCTCTTCGGTCCGTGTGCGATGCGCCGTCCGACGGGCAGCGACCAGAAGCACCGCAAGTCCAGCCAGACGGCATCGTTGGCGCGTCGGGGCGGGCGACGAGAGCATCGGTGGCTTTGACGGATGCTTCCGCTGCGCGGAGGCCAGGATCAATTAGCCGTTGACGACAGGAACAAACCATGTCCAAAGTGGAGTGTCTTCCATCCGTTTTATCTCTGCCGTCTGAACCGACGGCGAGGTTTGGGTCCGAAATGGCGGCGAAAGGGAACGAACAAAAGGTGAATATGGCCGGAGTGACGGCATAAAGACGTCATGGCGGATCAAGGGGCAGGGGCATCGACATGGAACATGCGGTCCGGTTTCAATGGGGCGAAGACGCGGCAAATGGGGCGCAAGACGTTTTGCCGGCGAGCGCGCCGTCGACGTTGCTCGCGGTCGGGCTTTCGGCGTCGGCGTCGCGGTTCGATTCGATCGAGGGCGTTCGAATGGTTGCGACGCTTCCTGCATGCGATGCGGCGGCGCATGTCCGCGATATGCTTGTCCTCGACATGGTATGGGTGGCGGCACCGGAAGCCATCGATAGCAGGATATTCGCGCAGCTCTGCCAGGCGGTTGCGGACAAGGGGTGTGCCTTGATTTGTGAAACATCGCTCGCGGCGCTCGACCGGGTCGCAGCGGCGATCCCCGACACGATTCGTGTGGAATGGCTTGTCGATGCAGATGCGACCGATCGTCGCATGGCGCTGGCGGCCGCGCGATCCGAACGGCATCTCGTCGTGCAGGAAGTCGCGCGCGACCCCGCGATGGAACGGATCGACCGGCTGCAGGAAGAGATCGCACGTATTTCACGGTTACTCGGCGACATCGCCCGCGAACGGAGCGGCCTTCCCGGTACACCGACCGGCTTCGAGCGCGGGCAGGATTTCACCGACTATCCGGATCAGGTGCGGGCGCCGGCGCGCGATTTCGCGACAATGCCGCGGAGCTTTGTGCCCGAGGAACGCACGGCCGAGCGCCAGCGCGCGAAAATGGTGCGGCGCCTGCTGCGGCAGCGCCGACTCCGCGAGCAGTTTTTCCCGGCGGACCTGTTCGCCGACCCCGCTTGGGACATGCTGCTCGACCTCTATGCGGCGCGGCTCGAGCGGCGGCCGGTGTCCGTATCGAGCCTTTGCATCGCTTCGGCGGTCCCTGCAACCACCGCGCTGCGCTGGATCAAGACGATGACCGATGGCGGGCTCTTCATCCGCGAAGCCGATCCACACGACGGCCGCCGCATCTTCATCGCGCTCGCCGAAGCGACATTCGACGCGCTCGAACGCTATTTCGAGGCGCTGGAGGAATAGTCGCGGCTTGCCACCGGCGGCGGCTTGTGGCAGGGGCGCGCATCCCCCAAGCGGACGGCCGGGGGCGCTTAGCTCAGTTGGTAGAGCATCTCGTTTACACCGAGAGGGTCGGCGGTTCGAGCCCGTCAGCGCCCACCACAAGATCGCCGATAACAGGCTGAAGCCCGACCTGTTTCTCCATGCGCAGCGGCGGGCGAAGGCGCCGGGGATCGGAACATTGGGCCATATCCCGCGGCCGTGACGGTGGATCAGGCGGTCGCTGCGGGGAATCATGTGCGGGCAGGTGTATGTCCGCACGGCGCTTGATGCGATGCTCGCCGATACGCACGCGCAGGTTGAGTATGGAATGCGGAATCCGCAAGCCTCAGCGAGCGATGGGTGCCTTGCGGGCGCGCCAGATGATGCTGATCGTGAAGAGACCGATCCCGGCCCAGACGATGTTGAGCACCGCCGACGGAATCGCTCCGTTATAGCCCGAGTTGACGATGAAGCCCGCGGCGCCGATCACGTTCATCCACTGATAGATATAGCCCCGCGCCGCGAGCTTGCCGAGCGAGAGAAGTATATAGGCGGTCAGGATCAGGACCGCGGCGGACCATCCGATGACTTCGATGATGATGGCTTCGGCGCTCATACGCTTCGTCTCCCAATGAAAACGCCCGCCCCGGCGAGGGGCGGGCGCTCATAGCATCAGCGGTTTGCCGCGTCAGGCCGCGAGCTTGCGCAGCACATAGTGCAGGATGCCGCCGTTCATATAATATTCGACCTCGTTCGCGGTATCGATGCGGCAGAGCGTGTCGAAGGCAAAGGTCGAGCCGTCGGGGCGTGTGACGTTTACGGTGACCGTCTGGCGCGGCTTCAGCTCCGCGACGCCGGTAATCGTGAACTGGTCGTCGCCGGTCAGGCCCAGCGTCTCGCGGCTCTGGCCTTCGAGGAACTGCAGCGGCAGCACGCCCATGCCGACGAGGTTCGAGCGGTGGATGCGCTCGAAGCTTTCGACGATCACCGCGCGGACGCCGAGCAGATTGGTGCCCTTCGCCGCCCAGTCGCGCGACGAGCCGGTGCCATATTCCTTGCCGGCGATGACCACCAAGGGCGTGCCGTCGGCTTTGTGGCGCATCGCGGCGTCGTAGATCGGCATGACTTCCTGGCCGTAGCGCGACATGCCGCCTTCGATGCCGGTGACCATTTCATTCTTGATGCGGATGTTGGCGAAGGTGCCGCGCATCATCACGTCGTGGTGGCCGCGGCGGGCGCCGTAGCTGTTGAAGTCGGCCTTGCTAACCTGATGTTCCATAAGCCATTTTCCGGCCGGCGAGTCCGCCTTGATGCTGCCGGCGGGGCTGATGTGGTCGGTGGTGATCGAGTCGCCGAGGATCGCGAGCGGTTTCGCGTTCACGATGTCGCTGACCGGCGCCGGGGTCATCGTCATGCCCTCGAAATAGGGCGGGTTGGCGATATAGGTCGAGCCGGCGCGCCACTGGTAGGTGTCCGAGCCTTCGACCTCGATCTTCTGCCAGTGCGCGTCGCCCTGATAGACATGCGCGTAGCGCGCCTCGAACATGTCGCGGCTCACCGCGCCCGCGACCACGTCGGCGACTTCCTGATTGGTCGGCCAGATGTCTTTCAGGAACACGTCGCTGCCGTCCTCGGCCTGCCCGATCGGGGTGGTGGTGAAATCCTCGATCACCGTGCCCTTGAGCGCATAGGCGACGACGAGCGGCGGGGAAGCCAGGAAGTTCGCGCGCACGTCGGGCGACACGCGCCCTTCGAAGTTGCGGTTGCCCGAGATCACCGCCGCGGCGACGAGGCCATTCTCGTTGATCGCCTTCGAAATCGGTTCGGCCAGCGGCCCCGAATTGCCGATGCACGTCGTGCAGCCATAGCCGACGAGGTTGAAGCCGATATTGTCGAGATGCTTCTGCAAGCCCGCCTTTTCCAGATAGTCGGTGACGACCTGGCTGCCGGGCGCGAGTGAGGTCTTGACCCAGGGCTTGGGCTTGAGACCCAGCGCGTCGGCCTTCTTCGCGACGAGCCCTGCCGCGACGAGCACGCCGGGGTTCGACGTGTTGGTGCAGCTGGTGATCGCGGCGATGGTGACGTCGCCGTCGCCGATGTCGAAATCCTTGCCCTCTACCGCCACGCGCGTTTGCGCCTTTTTATAGGTGTTCGCCATGTCGGCGTTGAACACATCGTCGACCTCGGGCAGCGAGACGCGGTCCTGCGGGCGCTTCGGTCCCGCGAGCGACGGGACGACGGTGCCAAGATCGAGTTCGAGCGTGTCGGTGAACACGGGGTCCGCGGCGCCTTCGTCGATCCACAGCCTCTGCGCCTTGGCATAGGCCTCGACCAGCGCGATATTGTCTTCCGAGCGCCCGGTCAGGCGCATGTAATCGAGCGTCTTGTCGTCGATGCCGAAGAAGCCGCAGGTCGCGCCATATTCGGGCGCCATATTGGCGAGCGTCGCGCGGTCGGCGAGCGACAGCGAGGCGAGGCCGGGGCCGAAATATTCGACGAAGCGGCCGACGACGCCCTTGGCGCGCAGCATCTGCGTCGCGGTGAGCACGAGGTCGGTCGCAGTGACGCCTTCCTTGAGCTGGCCGGTGAATTTGAACCCGACGACCTCGGGGATCAGCATCGACACCGGCTGGCCGAGCATCGCGGCCTCGGCCTCGATCCCGCCGACGCCCCAGCCGAGCACGCCGAGGCCGTTGATCATCGTCGTGTGACTGTCGGTGCCGACGCAGGTGTCGGGATAGGCGACGGTCTCGCCCGACCCGTCCTCGCTCGACCATACCGCCTGCGCGATATGTTCGAGATTGACCTGATGGCAGATGCCGGTGCCCGGGGGCACCGCCTTGAAGTTCGACAGCGACTTCGACCCCCATTTCAGGAAGTCGTAGCGTTCGCCGTTGCGATAATATTCGATCTCGACATTCTGCTCGAACGCCTTCGGCGTGCCGAATTCGTCGACCATGACCGAGTGGTCGATGACGAGGTGGACGGGGACGAGCGGGTTGATCTTCGACGTGTCGCCGCCGAGCCTGGCGATCGCATCGCGCATCGCGGCGAGGTCGACGACGCACGGCACACCGGTGAAATCCTGCAGCAGCACGCGCGCGGGGCGATACTGGATCTCGCGGTTCGAATGCGGGTTCTTCTGCCAGTCGACCAGCGCCTGCACGTCGTCGGTCGACACGGTGAAGCCGCCATCCTCGAACCGCAGCAGATTTTCGAGCAGCACCTTCATCGAGAAGGGCAGCCGCGACACGTCGCCGAGCTTCGCCGCTGCCTTGTCGAGCGAGTAATAAGCGTAAGTCTTGCCGCCGACGCTCAGCGTCGAACGGGTGCCCAGCGTGTCATTGCCCGTGGTCGTCATAGAACAAGCAGTCCCCATGTTGGCGCGGCGGGGAATGACCGTCCGGTGGCAAAGCAGGAGAGCGGGGCCAACGGGAGTCGCACGCGCAGGTTTATGTTGGCGACGCCTTACGCCGGGGGGTGGGAAATGCAAGGGGGTGGGGGTGGTTGGTTAGTGCCTGGGCGGACTTTCGACCAAGGGCGGGGCGATGATTTTCTCACGCAAAGGCGCGAAGGCGCAAAGCCAACCCAGTCTCGTCATCCCGGACTTGATCCGGGATCCATTCCAGCGGCGCCGCATGGCTCCCGGATCAAGTCCGGGATGACCAAGAGGTGATAGTGCGCGGAATGGTCCATAGCGGAGAGGGTCGTGTCCTATCCGCTGCTGACGATGTTAAGCCGGCGGCATGACGGGCGAAACGATCATGAAAAGCCGGGGTCGGGTGCTGCTGCCGCCCGATGTGCTGGATCGGATGGGCTGGTCGGGCGGCACGGCGCTTGAAATTCAGGAAATGTCCGACGGCGTGTTGTTGCGGTCTAGGTCGCCGTCGCGGCTGACAAGGAATATGAATGGCGGCCGAAGTCGTCCAGTAAGGGGCAATGCGGCGGGAAGGGATTGAGCGTGGTGAAGAATATCCACCGGGGATCGACGCTCGACAGTTTTCTGCGATCCGAAGGTATTGCGGACCTCAGCGCCTATGACGGCGCCAAAACGGCGCTGGCGGCGGGCGAGGAAGAACTGGTGCCCGCCGACTATGCCAAGCGGCTGATCGCCGGTGAAAGCCCGCTCCGCGTGTGGCGCGAACTGCGCGGGCTGAGCCAGGTGAAGCTGGCGGCGGTGTCGGGGGTCAACCGAGTGCAGATCGCCGACATCGAGGTCGGGCGCGGCAAGGGGTCGGTGGAGACGGTGCGGAAGCTAGCGGATGCGCTGGGCGTTCGGGTGGATGATTTGGTTTGAGGATTAGCAACTTCCCTATTTCGGGTTTTTAGTACGTCACCGTAATTTCTGTCGCAATTCCGATGAAATGGTTCCGCATGTGCTACGCCTCGGTTCGCCCCCCGCCGTATTTCACGTTCTCGATTGCGTTAAGAAATTCCAGATGTGTTGTGAAATTTGGCATCAATGTTAGTGCTCTGTATAGGGCCATCCATGAATTCTTGAAAAATTCTGATAGGGTTTTCTCGTCATCTACCGTCGATAGATGATGAATTTGCTTAGATCGAAGTGAATATGATTTTTTGAAATTCGCAACGATCTCTCTTCTCTTTCCACCTTCCTTTTCTATCAGGAATGCAATTCGATCTCCAACGCCGCTTTGGATCGGCTCTTGTTCATCCCTAAGGAAGAGATGTTCTAGTGATGACATAGCATAAACGAGGCGATTGTTGACGTTATGTGACCCCACTCCTTCAGAGAAGGTGCTTATTGCTTTGCCCACACGCTCCTGAAATGGCGTCAACGGGGCGCTTTTGAAAAATGACGCAAAATTAGAAAAGCCATTCTTCATATCGCGATCAAGCTCAGCAAATGTCATTCTCCAAGAGAACATTCCATAATCGAGAAGACCCTCAGAAATGTTCAAAATTGCGTTATCGGCAACGGTCAATACGGTCGTTGTTCGGTTATGATGGCAGCCATGAGGGAAACATGGAAACGCCACGTTCCAACTCAATGCTGCCGGAGACATGAATCGAAGCATCTCAGCGACTTGAAAAGCCCTGCGCTCGGCATGGGCTTTTGCGAAACCGACCTCTCCAACGACCTTGACCTGAACTGCAGTGAGATGTCCTAGCTCGCGGACAAAATCACCAATTTTCTTGTTGATTATATCCGCTTGTTCCGGATTCTTCTCTTTTGCGGCTTTGCCCATCTCCGTGAGCATTTGTCTGTTCATCGGAGCGACCAAAACATCGCCAATCTGAAACGGTCGCTCTATCTCAATTGCGGAAATGGGAATTACTAGATGATGCTCGCTAAACGCATCGTCTGCCTTCGCAATAAGATGCTCCGAAAGGCTGGAGGGCTTATCTGCTCCATAATTTTCTATCCACCAGTCGAAGACTTGTTCTTCAAGAAATTCCGGGGAGAGGCCTTGGTTGAATGGTTTGGTTTTGAGAGTTTGCTCGACCAACCTCCTGAGCGCGTCATAACCTCCATCAAACAGACCGATCTCATGCCCTTCTTTGGCAAAATATCTAGCGAGAGTTCGACCAGTTATGTCGGTATAAGAGAGTTTGGGTTCACCAATTATATCTCTGTCGGTAATAGTTTCCATCTCTCGCCGCGTCGGAAACGGATCGGGTGCGCGCTTTGGAAACGGCCTCTTTACTCCCAATCCAAGAAGCTCAGTACCTTTCCTTTCGATGGAATCGGCTGCCTTCTCATGAAGTGCGGAGTGATCGAAAGGGCTGGAGGTTTTCATTCTCCAATTAGGTATTCACAAGTGTCGGTAACGCAAGCGCCTTACGATGATAATCGCCGTCTGAGATTAGACGGATCAACGCCGATAACTCAATTACGCAATTATGATGACAGGTGCAACAATCCCCAAACCCAAGCGAGATTGATCACTCAACTAACCCCAACTCCTGCCCCGCATGGAATATCCGCAACACCTCAACCGCTGCCCCGACCCGATAGGCAATAACCGTCCGCCCCTGAAAGTTCAGCGTGCGGACGCCCGGCGCGAGGTCGTCGCGCAGGGTGCCGCGGTTCGGGTATGTGGCGAGGTCGGCGGCGTGGGCTTCGATCGCGCTGGTGTAGGTAAACGCCGTGTCAGGATCGGCGCTCTCGGCGATCCAGTCGTAGAGGCGGTAGAGGTCGTCGGTTGCGGTCTGGCGCCAAACGACGTCGAGTTTTTTGGTCAAGCGGGCTTGCCCGTCCGTCTGGCGTGGCGGGCGGCGAGGCCGGAGCGGACGTTTTCGGCGGGTTGGACGGGGCGGGTATCGGCGAGGGCTTCGGCGACGCGCGCCGTGAGCAGTTGGTCGAGCAGCGCTTCCTCGCGGTCGAGCGCGCGGAGGCCGGCGCGCACCACCTCGCTGACCGAGGCGTAGCGGCCCGATTTGACCCGATCCTGCGCGGCGGCGGTGAGCGGGCCGAGGGTGACGGTGACGGGCTTTTCGGCACGCGATGCCATGGTGAATCTCCTATGACAATGTCATATCAAGAAACGAACAAAGGGTCAATTTCCTGCCTCGTCACCCCGGACCCTTCGACGAGCGCCGGACGGGCTTGATCCGGGGTCGACGACTTCGGCGCCCCTGTGGATCCCGGATCAAGTCGAACGAGCCACTCGTCTCGTTCAAGGATGACGAAATAGGACTATCAGCTTCTTTCCAAAATTGTCCAAATAGGTTCAAAACCATTCCGGTTCATTCCAATCTGATTCGGGAGATGGAGCTATGGGGCGTAAGGTGGCGCGGGGTTCGCGGGGGGAAGCGGGGGTTTCTGGAGGTGGTGAGGGTGGCGCCCTCCCCACTGCGACTAGCGGGCGAGCCCGCAAGTCTCGTGATCGGAGCCACGGGTCTCCGATCCCCCCTCCCGCTTTCGGGAGGGGAGTCGGGAAAATCCCCTGATGCCGGGGCTGCGCATTCGCGAGGACGGGTGGACGGTGGCGCGGACGCGGACGTTTCTGGCCGCGCTGACGCAGACGGGGTGCGTGACCGATGCGGCGCGCGTCGCGGGGATCAGCCGCACGTCGGTGAATGACGCGCGCGGGCGCTTCGCCGCGTTCGACCGCGCCTGCTCGACCGCGCTGGCGCGCGCCGGGCGGGGGGTGCGGGCGATCGCCTATGAACGCGCGGTCGTCGGGCGCGAGACGGTGGTCATGCGCGGCGGCAAGGAGGTCGAGCGGCGGATCACGCCGTCCGATTCGATGCTGGCGCTGCTGGTCAAGCGCGGCGAGATGGGCGACGGCAACGAGGACGGCGGCACCGCGGCGCTTCCGCCCTTGCGCATGCGAAAACGCCGCCGGCCTTGCGGCCAGCGGCGTCTCAGTGGACAGGGTTGCTACCGTCAGGCGTAGCGGACGGCGACATTCTGTTTGCGGCGCCGCGCGCGCATCGCGCCGCCGACGAAGCCGAGGCCGAGCAGCATCATCGCCCAGGTCGCCGGTTCGGGAACCGCCGAAACGTCGAGGCGGACATTGTCGAGCAGCGGGCCGATATTGTCGGCGCTGGTCGTTCCGAACGCCATCTTCAGCGAGCCCGCGCCGGTCGCGATGAAGCTGATCGACGAGGTGGTGAAGGCGGTGCTGCCCGGGATCGACACCGAGGAGAAGACCGAGTTGGCGTTCGAGCCGAGCCCGGTGCTCGTCAGGCCGGTGCCCGTGAGGCCGCTGACCAGCGACGGATCGAGGAACAGGATCGCCTGGAAATTATCGGCGACCGAGCCGCGCTGCGCGCCGCCGACGTCGAAGCTGAAGGTGACGAGGTCGCCCGCGTTGAACAGGAAGTTCTGGATCGAGGTGATCGTCGCCGGACCCGGAGTGCCGTCGAGGTCGATCACATTGCCCGATGCAGGCGGCGTGACGCCGATCGAAAAGGCGTTGGGTGACCCGACGACGTCGACCGAGACGCCGCCGGTGAGCGTCCAGTTCGTGAGGTTCGTGACCGTCAGCGCCGGCGCGTCAGCCTCGAAACCGTCAGTGAAAAGCGTTGCGGCCGAAGCCGGAGTAGCCATGGTAATCGCGGCAGAGGCCGCAAGTGCGTAGATAAAACGCATGTGTGTTCCTCCCTTTTGATGCCGCGTGCGACTCGTGCGGACAGGGGAACGTAACAAAAATTAGGTCCACTGTTGACTAAATGATTCGGGAACAAGGGAAATTTGTTCCAGATCGAGACTCGGCGGCGCGGGCGGGCGCGGACTCGCAGGGGTTTCGGGGCGAACGCTACCCCTTTCGGGTTATCGTGCGGACGGTGTGCGTGTTAAGCGCTTGTTATGCGCCGGGCCGGTCGTCGAAGAGCGTCTTCAGATCCTTCTTCAATATCTTGCCGTTGGCGTTGCGCGGCAGCGTGCCTTCGGTGAAGCGGATCGCGACCGGCACCTTGAACGCGGCGAGCCGCGCGCGCACCCACGCCTGGAGCTCGGCCTCGCTCGCGCTGGTGCCGGGGGCGAGGTGGACGACCGCGGCGGGCTCCTCGCCCAGCGTGCGGTGGGGGATCCCGATCACCGCGGCGTCGGTGACCGCGGGATGCTCGTAGAGGCGGTTCTCGACCTCCGACGAATAGATATTCTCGCCGCCGCGCAGCACCATGTCCTTCGCGCGGTCGACGATATAGAGAAAGCCTTCGTCGTCGAGGCGCGCGAGGTCGCCGGTGCGGACCCAGCCGCCCACGAAGGTTTCGGCGGTCGCCTGCGGCTTGTTCCAATAGCCGGTGACGATCATCGGGCCGCGCGCCCAGAGCTCGCCGACCGTCCCGGTGGGGAGCGGGGTGACGCCGTCGTCGGCGCGGATCTCGAGGTCGGCGACGGGGACCGGCGGGCCGGCGCTGGTCGGGCGGTTCAGATAATCCTCGGCCGAGTGCGAGGTGACCGTCGCCATCGTCTCGGTCATCCCCCAGCCGTTGCCGGGAAGCGCGCCGAACTCCTCGTAGATGCGCTTGACGAGCTCGGGCGCCGAGGGCGCGCCGCCATAGGAAATCGCCTCGAGCGAGGAGAGGTCGTACTGCGCGCGGTCGGGATGCTCGATGAGCTGCCACGCGATCGTCGGGACGCCGCCGGTGACGTTGACGCGCTCGCGCTCGATGATCCGCATCGCCTGCACCGCGTCCCACTTGCGCATGAAGATCATCGTGCCCCCCGCGGCCATGCTCCCCATCAGGGTCGCCGAGCAGGCGGTGACGTGGAACAGCGGGATCACGGTCAGGATCGTGCGCGGCGCGGGGTCGGGGACCGGCTCGCCGCGGCGGACGAAATTGCGCGCCGCCGCGAAGGCGCCCGAGAGGATGTTGGTGGCAAGGTTGCGGTGCGTGCCGAGCGCGCCCTTCGGATGGCCGGTGGTGCCGCTGGTGTAGAAGATCGTCGCGGGATCGTCGCTCGCGAGCGCGACGGGCGGGCGGTCGCGGGGGGCAAGCGCGGCCCAGTCGGCGGGGCGGCCGATGAGGGCTTCGAGCGCGGTGGTGCCCTCGATCGCTGTCAGCGCGCGCGTGACGATCCATTCGCCGACGTCCGGCATGTCGGCGCGGTGCGCCGCGAGGCGGTCGTAGCGTTCGGCGTCGACGATCACGATGCGCGCGCCCGAATCGCTGATGCCATAGGTCAGCTCGTCGCCGGTCCACCACGCGTTGAGCGGCACCGCGATCGCGCCGATCGAAACGATCGCGAAGAAGATCACTGGCCATTCGGGCAGGTTGCGGGTGGCGAAGGCGATGCGGTCGCCCTTGCCGACGCCGCGATCGACGAGAGCCTGCGCGAGTGCGGCAACGGCGCGATACTGCGCCTCGAAGCTCACGCGCTCGTCGCCCAGGATCGTCGCGAGGCGATCGCCATGGCTCCGCGAGAGGTCGAGCAGCACCCCGAGGTCGGCGGGCGCGTGCTTCCAGACGCGCGTCGGGATGCCGCGGATCGTCGCCATATCCATTTCGAACTTGCTTCCGGGCGCGGTGAGCGCGGCGGTCGCGTCGGCGAGCGAGACTCTGGGCCAGGCGGGGTCGATGGCAACGAGGGGCTGGTCGCTTATAGTATCCGTCATGCTGCGCTCTCTCCATGCGCTGTTGGTACCGGTGTTGCCCCGAACTTGCCGATCGACGTAGATTCGATCCGCGCGGCGCGCAAGGTGGTCGTCGGCCACACCGGCCGGGCGCGAGAGGCTTCAGGGGGTGGGGCGGCCATGTCTGCGAACGACCGGTTGCGGACGCGGAATTCCTCCCTGTGGCGTAGCCATGGGGAGGTGGCAGCGCGAAGCGC
>NZ_JAFMTR010000008.1 GCF_018682675.1 Sphingopyxis soli | reverse complement strand
TCACCTGACGACTCGGAAAACACGGCAAAACAAGAATCTGGAGTGCCGGTTTTGATTCAATCACAACCGAACGCACTCTAGGACGGATTGTCACGATGCCCTGGCTGCGGGCCGGGGCGCTTTATTCGCTGCCGAACAGGCTTTTCGACGGATTGATGTCGGCGAAGGGCTCCTTCACCTGTTGGCCCATGATCCACAGCTTGTGGCAGGCGATGGTGAAGAACATCACCGCGATCGTCCAGACGATGATCGTCTTGATGACCTGCCACCTTTTGGCTTCATAGGCGGCCTTGGCGCGCGCCTTATAGTCGATGCCGAGCTCGCTTTCGAACTCGGCCACCAACTGCGCGCGGCGGGTGCGCGATATGTTCGCGAGACTGGCGTCCTGCATAGTGTCTTCTTTCGAGCGGCGAGTCGCCATCACCCACACCCAATGGTCCCGATTGTACTGCCTCCGGTCATAGCCAAACAGCCCTGACAAAGGGTTAACCGGGGCGCGGCGATGCGATCAGTCGAGTGCGATTCCGATCAGCTTGATCCGCGCCGCGGCGCCGCGCAGCAGGATCAGGTCGCGCCGCGGAAGGTCGAATGCTGCCGCCAGTACGGCCAGCACCGCGTCATTGGCGGCGCCGTCGGCGGGCGGCGCGGTGACGCGCACCTGCACCGTGCCGTCGGCGATCCGCACCTCGTCGCGGCGCGCGCCCGGCGTCACGCGCACTTCCAGCCGGCCCGGCGCTGCAAGGAGGCGCAGCGCCGCGGTCAGCGCGGGGTCAGGGCGATATTTCAGATGGTGACGACCAGCTTGCCGACCGCGGTCCGGTCGCCGAGCTTGGCGATCGCCTTGCCGCCGTCGGCGAGCGCGAAGCTTTCGGTAACGCGCGGCTTGATCTTGCCCTGCTCCCACAGCTGGAACAGCCGCGCGATATTCGCGCGGTTGCGCGCCGGTTCGCGCATCACGAAAGCGCCCCAAAAGACGCCCGCGACGTCGCAGCTCTTGAGCAGGGTCAGATTGAGCGGCAGGCGCGGGATCCCGGCGGGGAAGCCGACGACGAGATAGCGCCCCTCCCATGCGATCGAGCGCAGCGCGGGCTCGGCATAATCGCCGCCGACCGCGTCGTAGATGACGTTCGCGCCGCCCGGGCCGACCGCTTCCTTGAACGTGTTGGCAAGCTCTTTCGACTGGTCCTTGTCGAACGGTTGGCGGCCATAGACAACGACCTCGTCGGCGCCCGCCTGACGCGCAATCTCACCCTTCTCCGCGCTCGACACGCCCGCGACGACGCGCGCGCCGAACGCCTTGCCCAGCTCGACGGCCGCGATGCCGACGCCGCCCGATGCACCGAGCACGAGCAGCGTGTCACCTTCCTCGATATGCCCGCGATCGACGAGCGCATGGATGCTGGTGCCATAGGTCATCAGCAGCGACGCGCCCTCGGCGAAGTCGTGGCCTTCGGGCAGATGATAGACATTGTGGACGCCGACCGCGACCGCTTCGGACATGCCGCCATTGCCGCAGCCCGCGATGACGCGCTCGCCGACCTTGAACTCGGTCACCCCTTCGCCGACTTCGGCGACCAGGCCCGCGACTTCGCCGCCGGGGGCGAAGGGGCGTTCGGGCTTGAACTGGTACTTGTCCTCGATGATCAGCACGTCGGGAAAGTTGACCGCGCAGGCCTTCACATCGATGACGATCTGGCCTTTGCCTGCGGTCGGGCGCGGCAGCTCGCCGAGGGTGAGCGTTTCGGGGCCGCCGGTTGCGGTCGACAAGAGAGCCTTCATCATCTTCTCCTTTTGTAATCTTATGCCGCCGCCGGGCGCAGCCACGGACGGTCGGTGTCGAGTTGCCTCTCATATGCCGCGATCGCGGCGTCGCTCTTTTCGGTGAGCGAAATCTCGTCGAGTCCCTCGATCAGGCACATCTTGCGGAAGGGATCGATCTCGAAGGCGAAGCGGTCCTGGAACGGCGTCGTTACGGTCTGGGTGTCGAGGTCGACATGGACCGGGTCGGTCCTCGCGACTTCCATCAGCCGGTCGATCGCGGCCTGCGGCAGCACCACGGGCAAGATGCCGTTCTTCACCGCATTGCCCGAAAAAATGTCCGAATAGCTCGGCGCGATCACCACGCGAATGCCCAGGTCGCCGAGCGCCCAGGCGGCATGCTCGCGGCTCGACCCGCACCCGAAATTGTCGCCCGCGATCAGGATCGGCGCGCCCTTATATTCTGGGCTGTCGAAGAGGTTGTCGGGGTCGGCGCGCAGCGTCTCGAACGCGCCCTTGCCCATCCCCTCACGGCTGGTGGTCTTCAGCCAGTGCGCGGGAATGATGACGTCGGTGTCGACATTCTTGAGGCCCAGCGGAATCGCGCGGCCTTCGACTTTCTCGATCGGGGTCATGCCATCAGCTCCCGCACGTCGGTGAGCCTGCCCGTTACCGCTGCCGCCGCCGCCATCGCGGGGCTGACGAGGTGCGTGCGGCTGCCCGGACCCTGACGACCAACGAAATTGCGATTGCTCGTCGAGGCGCAGCGTTCGCCGGCCGGCACCTTGTCGGGGTTCATCGCGAGGCACGCCGAACAGCCGGGCTCGCGCCATTCCAGCCCCGCATCGGTGAAGATGCGGTCGAGCCCTTCGGCTTCGGCCTGCGCCTTAACGAGGCCCGAGCCGGGGACGACGATCGCCCATTTGACGTTATCCGCCTTCCTGCGGCCTTTCACGATAGCGGCGGCGGCGCGCATGTCCTCGATCCGGCTGTTGGTGCAGCTGCCGATGAAGATATTCTCGATCGCCACATCCTGCATCCGCGTGCCGGGTTCGAGGCCCATGTAAGCAAGCGACTTGGCGGCCGCGGCCTGTTTCGACGGATCGGCGAAGCTCGCGGGATCGGGGACAACGCCGGTGATCGGCACGACATCCTCGGGACTGGTGCCCCAGGTCACGCTGGGCGCGATCTCGGCGGCGTCGATCACGACCACCTTGTCATAGGTCGCGCCGGGATCGGTCGCGAGGCTTTTCCAGTAGGCGACCGCCGCGTCCCAGTCGGCGCCCCTGGGCGCATACGGCCGGCCCTTGAGATAGGCGAAGGTCGTCTCGTCGGGCGCGATCAGCCCTGCGCGGGCGCCGCCCTCGATCGCCATGTTGCTCACGGTCAGGCGACCCTCGATGCTGAGCGCGCGGATCGCGCTGCCTGTATATTCGATGACATGGCCGGTGCCGCCCGCGGCGCCGATCGTGCCGGTGATGTGGAGGATGATGTCCTTCGCGGTGACGCCGGGGCCGACCTCGCCCTCGACCCGCACTTCCATCGTCTTCGCCGGTTGCAGCAGCAGCGTCTGCGTGGCCAGCACATGCTCGACCTCGCTCGTTCCGATGCCGAAGGCGAGCGCGCCGATGCCGCCGTGACACGCGGTATGGCTGTCGCCGCAGACGATCGTCGTGCCGGGCAGCGAGAAACCCTGTTCGGGCCCGACGACATGGACGATCCCCTGCTCGGGCGCCACCGCGTCGATGTAGCGGATGCCGAACTCGGGCGCGTTCTTCTCGAGCGCCGCGAGCTGCGCCGCGCTTTCGGCGTCGGCGATCGGCAGTTTGTTTCCGGCCGCATCCTTGCGCACCGTGGTCGGCAGATTGTGGTCGGGCACCGCCAGCGTCAGGTCGGGACGGCGGACGGTCCGTCCGCTCGCGCGAAGCCCCGCGAACGCCTGCGGGCTGGTGACTTCATGGACGAGATGGCGGTCGATGAAGATCAGGCAGGTACCGTCGGGGCGCTGTTCGACGACATGCGCGTCCCAGATTTTTTCGTAGAGGGTGCGGGGCCGGGTCATGCCGGTTCACTTACGCCAGTCGGATAACAATGCAAGCGAGTGGGACACAAAAACGCAATTTTCGGTCGCGGCTCTCGCGTATCCAACCGTTGTCCCGTCACCCCGGCCTTCCCGGGATGACGGGGAGTGTGGCATCACGCGTTGAACGGGCCTATAGTCCCCCCATGTCGACGCTCGCCATCATCGCGCTCGTCCTCGCCACCGTCGTGGCCATGGAACTCGTCGCCTGGGCGAGCCACAAATATGTCATGCACGGCTTCGGCTGGGCCTGGCACCGCGACCATCACGAGCCGCACGACAATCTGCTCGAGAGGAACGACCTGTTCGCCATCGTCGGCGCGGCGATGAGCATTGCGATGTTCGCGATCGGCAGCCCGATGATCCTCGGCGAGTCGGCATGGGAGCCGGGGACGTGGATCGGGCTCGGCATCCTTTTCTACGGCATCATCTACACCCTGGTGCACGACGGCCTCGTCCACCAGCGCTATTTCCGCTGGGTGCCGCGGCGCGGCTATGCCAAGCGCCTCGTGCAGGCGCACAAGCTCCACCATGCGACGATCGGCAAGGAGGGCGGGGTGAGCTTCGGCTTCGTTTTTGCGCGCGATCCGGCGAAGCTGAAGGTCGAATTGAAGGCGCAGCGCGAGGCCGGGGTTGCCGTCGTGAGGGATGCGCTCGTCGACTGAAGCTTCGTCCTTGCGAGGAGCGAAGCGACGCGGCAATCCAATGTTTGCGCAAACCGCTCTGGATTGCTTCGCCTTGCTCGCAATGACAGACCTTTTTAGGCCGTCCGGTAATCCGCCGTAATTACCCCCGCCGCAGCCAACTCTTCCTCATGACTCTCCTCGCGCCAGCTTTCGAGCAGCGCCTGCCGCTCCCATTCGATCATCGCGGGGTGCGCCAGCATATGGTCGACCCACGCCTGCCCGCCGCGGACGTCAAGGCCATAGGTGCGGATGCGGAAGGCGACCGGGGCGTAAAAGGCGTCCACCGCCGAGAAATCCGGCCCCGCCAACCATGGCCCGCCAAACCTCGCCAGGCCTTCCTCGAACAGTTCGCGGATGCGCGCCACATTGCTGCGCAGCGCATCGGACATCGGCTTCGGCGTCACGCGCACCCCGACGTTCATCGTGCAATCATTGCGCAGCGCCGCAAAGCCGCTGTGCATCTCCGCCGTCGCGCACTGCGCCCAGGCGCGCGCGTCGGCATCGGCGGGCCACACGCCCGCGTGCCGGTCGGCCAGATAGAGCGCGATGCCGAGCGAGTCGTAGATGGTGCGCCCTTCGTGCAGCAGCGCCGGAACCTGGCCCGTCGGCGAGAAGCTGCGGAACGCCTCGTAATTCACGGGCCTGGCGAAGGGCTCGACCCGGTCCTCGAACGACAGGCCCAGCGCGCGCATCAGCACCCACGGGCGGAGCGACCAGCTCGAATAGTTGCGGTTGGCGGTGATCAGCACATACATGCTTCGCGCTCCCGGGCGATGATGGGGGAGATGTAGCCCGGGTCGTGCGCGAAGGGCAGGGCGCCGCCGCTCCGGAGCGCCGCCAATAGGCTGCCGAAGTCGGTCTTCGCCCGCCAGCCGAAGCGGCGTTCGGCGCGCGACGGGTCGTAAACGCGGTCGATCGCTTCGGGCAACACCCAGCCCGCGGCCGCATAAAGCTCGGCGGCATCCGGATGGTGCCGTGCAATCACCGCGCGGGCATCGCGCGCCAGCTCGTCGGCCTCGTCCTTCGTGAAAGGCGGCGGCGCCGAGAGGATGAAGGTGTCACAGCCGATCTGCGGCGCGGCCTCCAGCGCCGCAAGGTGCGCGGCGGCGGCATCCTCGACGGTCAGGCGGCGGCCCAGCAATTCATTGGCCTTGAGGTTCGGCCCGCTCGGGACCGCATGGGTGTCGTCATCCTCGGGAAAGAAGCGCCCGGTGCGCAGGATCAGCGCGGCGATGCCATGCTCGCGGTGCACCAGCCTCACCGCCTGCTCGGCGGCAAGCTTGGTGATGCCATAGATGTTGCGCGGCTCGATTGGACCGAAATCCTCGTCCATCCACCACGCGCCATGCGCGCCCGCGCCTTCGCGCACATCGGCGCGCACCATCAGCGAGGTGGTTGAGGTGAAGAGGAAGCGGTCGTTCCCGGCCGCGACTGCCGCCTCGATCAGGTTGAGCGTGCCCGTCACGTTGACGTCGATAAAGGCCTGCCGCGGATAGCGGACGATATCGGGCTTGTGCAGCGCGCCGCCGTGGATGATCGCCTCGATCCCATGCTCGCCCATCGTCCGGTCGATCAGCGTGCGGTCGGCGACGGTCCCGATCACCTGCGTATGGGTGCCGGGCACGACATCGAGGCCGGTCACCGCATGGCCGTTTTCAGTCAGCAGCGGGGCGAGCGTTCGCCCGAGCCAGCCCGACGATCCGGTAAGCAGTACGCGCATCGATGATTCTCCTCGTCGCCTTCGCGCGCCTGATACACGGGGCAGGGAAGGCGCGCGCTACTTTTTGAGGCTCGCGGTGACCGGCCCGGCCCCGGCCGCGCCGCCTGTCGCCGGCGGCAGCTCGCTGAGGTCGAGCCAGGCGGCGTCCGCGCGCCCGTGATAACTGTCGATCGCCGCGAACGGGATGCGGAAGGGAAAGCCCCAATCGCTGTTCCACAGCGCGACGACGCCCGTCTTCGTCGCGGGTTCGAAAATCATCGTCGCGCGATAGCCCGACACCGCACCCGAATGGCCCTCGAGCCGGTGCCCGTCATAGCTGAAGCTCCGCCAGCCGAGTCCGTAGCCGGCATCGCTGATCGCCTGCCGCAACGAACCGCCATAGAGGCGGTCGGTGCCGACGCGGGGGTGATGCGCGATTTGCAACACGCGGGCAGGCAGCACATCGGGGCGGTTCCCCATCATCGCCTGCATCCACGTCGCGAAATCGACGATATCGCTTTCGACCCCCGCGGCGGCGGGCACGCGCCAATAGGCTGCCTTGGCGGGGAGGACCTGAGCGCCGCGATGCGGGCGCGCCCAGTCCTTCGAGCCCGTCAGCCGTTCCATCCCGTAGCCTGCGCTGACCATGCCAAGCGGCAGGAACAGACGATCCTCGACCGCGTCGCCGAACGGCTTGTGCGCCGCCTTCGCCAGAACCTCGCTTGCGGCGTCGAAGGCGATATTCTGATAGGTGTGGCAGGTGCCGGGCTCGCATTGCAGCGGCGCGGCGGAAAGGTCCGCGCGCAGCCGGGCGGGATCCTGTCCCTCTTCCAGCTTTTCGTCATAGGCGTTTTTGGTCAGGCCCGTGCGCTGCGACAGCACATCGGCCAGCGTGATGCGCGCCTCGGCGCCCCCCGGCAGGCGCAGCGAACTGTGCCAGTCGGCGACCGGATGGTCGAGATCGACGGTACCTTCCTTCGCCATCGCCGCCGCCATCGCCCCCGTCGCGGTCTTGGAGACCGAGGCCCAGCGGAACAGCGTCTGCAGCGTGACCGGCGCCCCGGTCGATTTGTCGGCGACGCCATAGGCGCGGACAAAGCGCAATTTCCCATTCTCGACCACCGCGACCGCGAGCCCTGCCATTTCGGGGCGCCGCGCCAGCTCGGCGAGCTGCCGGTCGAGCATCTTGTAATCGATCCGTCCCTGCCATTCGGCGGGGGTGTCGGGCAGGTTTTCGGTGGCCCGGAAAGGGATCGGGACGCTGGCGAGCGGTTGGCTGCTGCCAAAGGCGCGAACGCCGAACCAGCCGACCGATACCAGCGCGGCCACCGCAATCAGAATAACAAAAACGCGCTTCATGGACTCTTTGTCTAGGCTGCGACCCTCTATGTGGCCGCCGTCTTAGCCGCGACTTGTCCCTCCGTCACCCCCGCCGGGGATCAGGGCGCAAGATATCCCCAGGCTTTGCTCGTACCGGCGGCGTGGACGGCGCCGAAGACCAGCACGATCGCCGACGACCATAGCGCGAATTCGGCGCTGTGGCTGTGCCGGATCAGGTTGGCCGGCACGAACAACAGGCCGCGCAGGAGGTAGATGGCGGTAATGGCGACCAGGCTCAGGCGCAGCAGCGGCAGGCGCGGCAGCCATCCGGCGCCCGAGAAGGCATAAGCGGCCCAGACAAGCAATGTCGCCGCTATTCCCAGCGTGATCAGCGTCGGTCGCCAGTCGCCGCGCGCGGCGGCGCGCGCCATGGCTTCACCGGCGCCGAAGAAGCGGTACCAGCCCGGCCCCCCGAAGATGCAGGCGATGTGCAGAAACGCCGCCGCCACCGAGAGCCACCCGCCGACGAGCAGCCAGGTGGCGCCGGGGCTGGCCGCAAGATCAGGCAATATAGTGCGCGGTCGTCTTGGCGGCGACTTCTTCGGTCGTGACCCCCGGCGCAAGTTCGATCAGCCTGAACGGGCTGTCGTGATCGTCGCGCTTGAACACCGCCAGGTCGGTGATGATCATGTCGACGACATTCTTGCCGGTCAGCGGCAAGGTGCATTGGGGGATGAACTTCGGGCTGCCGTCCTTGGCATTATGCTCCATCACGACGATGATCTTCTTGACCCCGGCGACCAGGTCCATCGCGCCGCCCATGCCCTTGATCATCTTGCCGGGGATCATCCAGTTGGCGATGTCGCCATTTTCGGCGACTTCCATCGCGCCGAGCACGGTCAGGTCGATGTGCCCGCCGCGGATCATCGCAAAGCTTTGCTCCGACCCGAAATAGGCCGATTGCGGCAATTCGCTGATCGTCTGCTTGCCGGCGTTGATCAGGTCGGCGTCCTCTTCGCCCTCATAGGGAAAGGGGCCGATGCCGAGCATGCCGTTCTCGGACTGGAGCGTGACCGTCATCCCGGCGGGGATATGGTTCGCGACCAAGGTCGGGATGCCGATGCCGAGGTTGACGTAATAGCCGTCCTGCAGTTCCTTCGCGGCGCGCGCCGCCATGTCATCACGCGTCCAGGCCATTATTTCGGCTCCCAATTTTTGTCGGAGGGGAAGACGTCGCCCCAGCCCAGTTTCTCCCACGGGCCATAGACGGGGTTCGGGAACAGGAACCAGCCCTTGTCCCAAAGTGCGGTGGCGGCGGCGCTGGTCGCCAGCGCCATGCGCTGCGCGGCAGGCAGATCCTTGACGTTGAACTGCTGGCTGAAATCGCCGAGTTGGTCGCCGCCGAGGATGATGACGCAATATTTCGCGGCGATGGTCGCGCGGCGGCCGTCCTTGCTCGACCCGTCGGCATCGTCGCCCATCAGGAAGAGCGTTTCGCCATGCTTGAACTCGCCGAGCCCGGCGGCGCGCAGCGTGTCCTCGCTGCTCTTCGCATTGGCGGCGCTGCGGTTGGTGTTGGCGATGACGGTGATCCCCGCGGCGCGGAGCCTGTTCACCATCTCGACCGAGCCCGGCATGGCAACGGCCTTGCCCGCGCCGGTCTTTTCCCACTGGTCCCAGACCTTGACGTCGAACGCCGTGCCCTTCTCGGCGAAGTAACGCATCGGCCCGAGGTTCCAGACCAGCGTCTCGTCGGCGTCGAATACCGCGGCGAAGGGCTTGTTGCCGCAAGGCTCGAACGCCGGGGCATCCATCGTCGCACCGGGCGCCAGAACGACGCTATCCTTGGGCCGCTGCTTGACCCGCCAAACGCCATAGTCGGCAATCCGCGCATTGGTCGCCCGCACCGCGACCGCCGCCTCGGGCGAGCCATAGAGATATTGCAGCTGGGCCGGCGGCTTGGCGGCTTCGGCGGGCGTCGGTGCGGGCAAGGGAGCGGTCGGCGGAGCCGGAGCTTTCGCCACCTCCGCAGGCGCGTTCGCGCACCCGGCAAGGAGCAGCGTGGCGGTCAGGGCGAGGATACGCATCACGCCGCCTCGCGCGGGCGCGTCGTGCGGAACTCGATCTTCTTGTCATAGGGCGCGCCCACGATCATGCGCTTCACATAGATGCCGGGCAGGTGGATGGCGTCGGGATCGAGGCTGCCGGTCGGCACGATTTCCTCGACCTCGGCGACGCAGATCTTCGCCGCGGTCGCCATCGGCTGGTTGAAGTTGCGCGCCGTCTTGCGGAAGATGAGGTTGCCGCTTTCGTCGGCTTTCCATCCCTTGATGATCGCGAGATCGGCGAAGATGCCGCGTTCGAGGATATAATCCTGCCCGTCGAAATTCTTCACTTCCTTGCCCTCGGCCACCAGCGTGCCGACGCCGGTCCTGGTATAGAAGCCGGGGATGCCCGCGCCCCCCGCGCGGCAGCGTTCGGCGAGCGTGCCCTGCGGGCAGAATTCGACCTCAAGCTCGCCAGCGAGATATTGCCGCTCGAACTCCTTGTTCTCGCCGACATAGGAGGAAATCATCTTCTTGACCTGTCGCGTGCGGAGCAGCTTGCCGAGCCCTTCGCCATCGATGCCCGCATTGTTGCTCGCGATGATGAGGTCTTTCGTGCCCGCATCGCGGATCGCGTCGATCAGCCGTTCGGGGATACCGCAGAGGCCGAAACCGCCCGCGCAAATCTGCATCCCGTCGAAGAGCAGCCCTTCGAGCGCGGCGGCGGCGTCGGAATAGCGCTTGTTCCCCATGAAACAGCCTCCTTTATGAATGATCGCGCGCGACATTGACGCATTTGATCCATCAATTCTAATTTTTCTAATTTTCGATTATACATAAGCAATGTCTATCAGTCGCGTGTCGCTCTATCACCTCGAAACCCTGCTCTGGATCGATCGGCTCGGGACCTTTTCGGCGGCCGCCGAGCGGCTCAACACGACGCAGCCTGCGGTGTCGGCGCGGATGCGCGAGCTCGAACAAAGACTGGGAACACGGCTGTTCCGCCGCGACGGGCGCACCATGTCGCTGACCGCGGCGGGGCGCAAGCTGGTGCGCGACTGCGACCCACTGCTCCGCGATATGCAGATCGCCTTGCTGGGCAGCGGCGGCTTTGCCGAGGCGAGCGGAGTGGTGCGGATCGGTGCGGGCGAGATTGCGGCGGCAAGCTGCCTGCCCGCCTTCGTTGCCGACCTCAAGGCCGACATGCCGAACGTCGGGCTGGAGATCGAGATCGATCTGACCGCGAACCTGATCCAGCAACTGCTGACGGGGCGCACCGACATCGCCTTCGCCGCGGGACCGATCGCGCACCCGGCGCTCAAGACGCAACCGATCGGCGAGGTCGCGCTGATGTGGCTCGCGAGCCCTGAGGTCGCGGCGGCGTTCACAGCGGGCGAGGCGCAACTGCCGGTCTGGTCGCTCGCCAGCCACTCGCCGATCCACGGCCGGATGCGCGATGCGATCGAGGCGTCGCGGATCGCGCAGGAATCGCTCAATCTCTGCAACAATGCCCGCACGATGATCGATATCGCCAAGGCGGGCGGCGGGGTCGGCATCTTTCCCGAGCCGATGGCGCGGGCAGAGGTCGCCGCAGGCGCGCTGGTCGAGCTTTCGGATATGCCGGCGCTCGCGTCCGTCGCCTTTCATGTCGCAATGCGCGTGTCGGACAGCGAGCCCGTGCTCGCGAGGATTTTCGACCGGGCATCGCAGCTGTCGCTTTCCGCGTCGCGCTGATGCGACTTTGATGCTGGTCAATGATTGCCGACGATTGGGCGCGCAAGAAATGGGGCCGACAGCAAAGGAGGCCGCCATGCGTTCGATTCTCGTCCATGCCGATCATGACAAAGCCAATGAGGTGCGCCTGCAGACGGCGCTCGACATCGCACGGCGCCAGCGCGCGCACGTGACGCTGTTGATCGCAACGCCCTTCCGGCAGTTCGTCGCTGTCGATCCCTTCGGCGGCAGCTATGTCCTCGCCGAGGCGATGGCAAAGGCGCAGGCCGACGATGCGGCGCTCGAGGCCGCGCTGTCGCTGCGCCTCGGCGGCGAGGATGTGCCGTGGGATATCGTCACCGCCGACGGCGACATCGTCGGGTCGCTCGCGGCGGCGGCGGCCTTTGCCGATCTCGCCGTGGTCAGCCTTCCCGGCAAACCCGGCAGCGGTGTCGGCGAGCCGTCGATGCTTGCAGGCGATCTGGCGATCGCCGCCGCCGCGCCGGTGCTCGCGCTGCCGCGCGAGGGCGGACGGCCCGACCTCGACGCTCCCGTGATGGTCGCGTGGAACGGCAGCGCGGAGGCTGCCAACGCGCTGCGCGCCGCGCGCCCGCTGCTCGCCGGGCGGCGCGTCGAGCTGGTCTCGGTGGGCAAGGACGACGGCAGCTTTCCCGCGACCGACGCGCTGACCTATCTCTCGCGCCACGATATCCATGCCGAGGCCCGGATCGTCGAGCGCGGCGGCGTGACGGTCGAGGAGGCGCTCGAAAAGGCAGCCGAGGCGATGGGCGCCGGGCTGATCGTCATGGGTGCGTTCGGCAAGAGCCGCCTTCGCGAAACGCTGTTCGGCGGGGTGACGCAATATCTGGTCACGAGCGGCTGTTTCCCGCTGCTGCTCGCGCACTAGGTCGAGTAAACCGGGCGCGCGATTTCAGGGTAAGGGCAGTTCCAGCACCGCCGACAGATCGGCGAGCGCCTGTTCGCCGCTCGTCACCTTGATCGCGTGCATCCCCAGCTGGCTCGCGGGTTTGCAGTTGATGCCGAGGTCGTCGAGATAGACGCAGTTCGCGGGGTGGACGCCCAGCGCCTCGCACATCATCTGATAGATGCGCGGGTCGGGCTTGCGCACCCCCGCCTTGCTCGATTCGATGACATGCGCAAAGCGCGCCATGATGTCGGCGACCTCGATCGCGGCCTCTTCGCTGCGCGTCATGCCTGCACCGCGGATGCCCATCTTGCCGCCCGGGACATTGTTCGTGATGCACGCGATGGTGAAGCCGCTGTTCTTCAGCGTATCGAGCGCGGCAACCATCGCCGGGCGGACCGCGCCCGCAATCACTGCCAGCACCGCTTCGCCTTCGAGCTCGTGCCCCAGCGCGCGCGCTTCCTCGGCGAACAGCGCGTCGAACGCCGCGGCGTCGATTTCGGCGCGCTCGAACTTCGCCCAGGCATTGTCGTCGGGGTTGGTCGCATTGACCCGGCGCACGAAGTCGTGCGGCAGTCCGCGCTCTTCCTCTAGCCGGTTGAACGCCTCGAAGGGCGAAGCGGTGATGACGCCGCCGAAGTCGAAGATCACATGGGTATAGTGCGACATGCGGCGGCTAGAGCGCAGATTGCCGTTAACGTCAACCAGCCCTATTTCGCGACCCGATTGCCCGACCAGCTCGCGTCGTCGATCGTCAGGTCGAGCCGGTCGGGCGAGCGCACCGTGTCGAGCAGGAAGACATGGGACCCGCTCGCCGCGAGGATCGCGTCCATGGCCTTTTCCAGCGGGATGGCGACGGTCGGGATGCGCGCATAGTCCGACCTGATCTCGACCTTGTTCGGCCCGATGCGCGTCACCGTGATCGTGACGCCGCTTTTCGACGAACCTCGTGCGTCCGAATTGACGTCGCCGCGGTAGGTGCCCGCGACCCGGTCGGCGAGGTCGAGCTTGCGCGGCGTTGTCGGCTTGGTTTCGGCATGGGCGGCGCCCGCGGGCAGCAGCAGCGCGGCGGCGAGCGCGAGGGAAAGCGAACGGAGCATTGGAGGTCCTTTCCTGGCGATCAGGGGATGACGATGATCCCCGCTTTGGGATCGGCGCGACCCGACAGCATTTCCATATAGGCATTCAGCGCGGCCTCCGCGCCGCTGCGTTTGTCGATCCGTGCGAGACGCGGCGCGACGTCCATGAAGCCCAGCCAGGCTTCGGCGATCTTCTGCCCGAACGCCGCGCCGCCCCAGTCGGCGATCCGCTTCTGGCTGCGGCCGGGGGCGAAAAAGCCCTGCCGCTCGGGGCCGGGCAGGCCTTCGACATCGGCCTGCGCATCCCAATGCGACTTGCCGACGATGATCGACGCCTTGAGCTGGCTGCCGAAATGGCTGTGGACGCTGCGCGTCACCGCGCCATTGCCCGCCATGTCGACGAGCGCCGAGGGCGCCGCGGCGCTCAGCGTCATGATCTGATCATAGCTGATGACGCGGTCATAGATATTCTGCGCGGCGAGCGCATCGACATTGGCGGCGCTGGTCAGGCCGAGGATTTCGGGGCGCGGCTCGGGCCGCTGCTTCAGCGAAAAGCCAAGCCCGATCGCGGTCTTGCTCGACGCGCTCGCGATCAATATCTGCTCGGCGCCATAATCGCCTTCGTCCTCGAACTGGTCGGCGATCAGCCAGCCGGTGAGGAACAGCGGCCGGAACACCGGCCAATAATCATGGTCGGCGGCGCGATAGTCGTGCAGCGCCTCGATACGCTGGTAGTGGTTGTAGATGGGCGGCAGCGTCGTGCGGCGCGGCGTCACGTCGGTGAAGCCGCCGGGGCCGACATGCCCGGCGGTCAGCACGGCCGTCTCGGCCATCGGATAATAGCCGTAGAAGCGGTCGCCGGGCGCGATGCCTTCGGCCCCGCTTTCGGTCACCGTCGCAAAGCCCCAGACCGGAAGGCGTCCCGGCTTGCCGCGTTCGGCGAAGAAATCCCAATAGCCCTGGTCGTTGCCGAACAGCCCCGCGGGCTTCCCGAACACCGCATAGGTGATGTTGTTCGCGGTCATCGCATAGCTGTCGAGATGGACGCGCACCTGTCCGGGGGCCAGCGCCGCCGCTGCCTCTTCCACCAATCTCGCTTGCGTCACGTCGTCGCGGTCGATGTCGATCGCCCAATTCATGCCCGGACCCCTCCGATTGTCTTGCCCGCGGCTGCGGGATGATCGATAGTCATACAGATGGCGCCGCCCCTGACAATCGCAGTCAAACGCATCCACGAACCGGCCGGTCCCGGCGAGGGTGCGCGCTTCCTCGTCGACCGGCTCTGGCCGCGCGGCGTCTCGAAGGAAAAGGCGGAGCTCGCGGCGTGGCTCAAGTCGCTGTCGCCGAGCGACGCCTTGCGCAAACGATACCATGGCGACACCGCCGAATCGGACGAGGCCTGGGACGCCTTCCGTCTCGACTATTTCGCCGAACTCGACGCGGGTAGCGAAGAGGTGAGGGCGGCGCTGTTCGTGCTCGACAGCGCCGCGGCGGCAGGTCCGGTGACTTTGCTCTATGCGGCGAAAAGCGCCGAGCGGAACAATGCGCTCGCGCTGCGCGAGTGGCTGGCGCGGCGCTGAATTCTACCCTTCGTCTTTGCGAGGAGCCGAAGGCGGCGCGGCAATCCGGAGTGTGCGGAAACCGCTCTGGATTGCTTCGCTCGGCTCGCAAACACGATGTTTGCCAACGCTACCCCACCGCCCCGAACAGCGACCCGATTGCGATCGTCATCGCCATCGCCATCGCGCCCCAGAAGGTCACGCGCACAACCGGCCGCAGCATCGGCGCGTTCCCTGCCCATGCGCCGAGCGCGCCGAGCAGCGCCAGGAAGGCCAGCGAGGCTGCGGACACCGTCCAGGGCAGCGATCCGCCATGATCAAAAAACACCGTCGCCAGCGGCAGCGCGGCACCGACCGAAAAGCTTGCGGCCGACGCGATCGCCGCCTGAATGGGCCGCGCCGTCGCCGCCTCCGTCAAGCCGAGTTCGTCGCGCAAATGGGTATCGAGCGCGTTGTGCGCGGTGAGCTGCACCGCAACCTGCTCGGCAAGCGCGCGGTCGAGCCCGCGCTCCTCGTAGATTTGCGTCAGTTCCTCCAGTTCGAATTCGGGATCGTTCGCAAGGTGACGCTTTTCCAGCTCGATGTCGGCCTTTTCGGCATCGCCCTGCGAGCTCACCGAGACATATTCCCCCGCCGCCATCGACATCGCGCCCGCGACGAGCCCCGCGGTGCCGGTGACGAGGATCGACGATTCGGACACCCCCGCCGCGGCGACGCCCGCGATCAGGCTCGCGGTCGAAACGATCCCGTCGTTGGCGCCCAGAATCGCGGCGCGCAGCCAGCCGATCCGCGTAATGGCGTGTGTTTCCTCATGCATTTTAAGCGGGCTCCCTACCAGAAGCGGATGACGCCGAACTGGTCGAACAGCTTCTCGTTGGATACCAGCGAATATTGCTCGATCTGCGATTGGGCGATCAATATGCGATCGAAGGGATCGCGATGTTCGAAGGGCAACAGGCCCGCGAGGCTTGCGTGCGCCACGGAAATGGGCAGCTGCTCGAAACCAAAGCCCGCGATGATGTCTTCGAATCGTTCGGCGAGTTCGTCGGCGCCTTCCAGCTTGCCGATCCGGAATTTGATCGCCACCTCGATCGCGGACGCTGCGCTGATCCAGACATGATTATCGGTGTCCTCGATGGCGGCGCGCACCGCATCCGGTAGTCGTCCCGGCTCATTGGCGGCCCAGATCAGCGCGTGCGTGTCGAGCAACAGGTTCATGGCGCGTCAGTTGCCGCTTTCGCCATTCCATAGCGCCAGGTCTTCCTCGGGCAGGGGATCCCAAAACCCCTTGTCGAGATCGATCTTGCCTTTCAGCGTCCCCAGGACGCGCTTCGACTTGGGCGGTTCCTTCAGCGGCATTAATTTGACCACCGGCTCCTTCCCGCGCGCTATCGTCACCTCTTCGCCCGCGAGGACGCGGGCGATCAGGCGCGACAGATGGGTCTTCGCTTCATGAATAGTGACTATCGTCATGCCACCATATTGGCTAAGCTGGTTAGCTAAGTCAATATTGTAGTGCCAGTCCCGGTCGCTTCCAGCGCGTTTTCACCAGCCGCCCGGTCCCCGACAGCGTGATATAGGCGTCCTGCATATCGCTTCCACCGAACGCGATATTGGTGGTGAAAATGTCGTCGGTCGCGACGAACTCGACCAGTTCGCCTTGCGGCGACACCACGCTGATCCCGCACTCGCCGATTGTTGCGACGCATATATTGCCGTTCGCCTCCATCGCCAGGCTGTCGAAGAATTTATAGCCCGCGGGGCGATAGAGCGGGATGCCGGGGCCGCCCGGGCCAGCATCCGCTGCAACCTTGCCGGGCGCCGTGATATGGAACTTCATCAGGCGGCAGGTGTAGGTTTCGGCAGCATAGAGGGTATTGCCGTCGGGCGAGATGCCGACGCCGTTCGGATTGTTCGAGGGGAAGATGACTTCCTCGATGAAGCTGCCGTCGGCCTTGGCATAGAAGATGCCGACGATGTCGTGACACCGCTTTTCATAATCGACCTTGCCATGATCGGTGAACCAGAAGCCGCCGTGCGCGTCGAACATGATGTCGTTCGGCCCGCGCAGCACGACGCCATGGTCGCCGGTCTGGTACAGTACCTCGACCGCGCCGGTCGCGATGTCGATCCGCTCGATCCGCCCGCCCGAATAATCGTCGGCGATCCCGTGCGGCGCGAGATAGCCGTTCGATTCGACATAGTTGAACCCGCCGTTGTTGCAGCAATAGAGCTTGCCGTCGGGGCCGATCGCGAGGCCGTTGGGACCGCCGCCAGGGGTGGCGATGACCTCTTTCCGCCCGCCCGGCCAGCACCGCGTGATCCGTCCGGGAGCGATTTCGGTCACGATGACGCTGCCATCGTCCATCACGACCGGCCCCTCGGGGAAGCGCAATCCGTCGGCGATCAATTCAAACTCGGCCATATCCTCTCCCTCTCGCTCGTTGTGCGAAAGCAGGTGAAATCGCCATTACCCCCTCCCTCGTCACCCCGGACTTGATCCGGGGGCCATGCTGCCTCGACGGTCGAAATGGATGCCGGATCAAGTCCGGCATGACGAAAAGCGGGCGGCGTCTCTCCTTGCTCTCGCGGGCGTCCTATGCTTTGCGGCCATCATGCCCGTTCGCACGCTCTTCGCCACCAATTTTTACGAGGCCGATATCGGCACCCCCGACCTGCTCGAAGAGCTGGAGGAGAGCTGCCGCCTGTTCGCCGAAGAGGATGGCGCGGGGAAGGCGTGGAGCCGCGACCATGGCTATAGGGGCTATACGAGTTACGCGAGCCTCGGCGACCTCCCCGAGCGCGATCCGGCGTTCCACGACCTCAAGAAGCTGCTCGACAAGGAAGTAAAGGCTTTCGCCAAGGCGTGCCATTTCGACCTCGCGAAACCGCTGAGGCTCGACAGCCTGTGGGTGAATGTCCTCAAGCCCGGCGGTACCCACAGCGGCCATATCCATCCGCACAGCATCGTGTCGGGCACCTTCTATGTCGCGGTCCCGCCGGGATCGGGGGCGCTCAAACTCGAAGATCCGCGCCTGCCGATGCTGATGGCGGCGCCCGGCCGCACCGACGATGCGCCCGAGCATCAGCGTCCCTTCGTCTATGCCGAACCCGCGGCGGGCCGCGTCTTCCTGTGGGAGAGCTGGCTGCGCCACGAAGTGATGCCGAATGCGGGCAAGCAGGATCGCATCAGCATCAGCTTTAACTATCGCTGAGCGGCCCTATATGGGCGCTATCTCACCACCCCCAATTCCCGTTCGTGTCGAGCGAAGTCGAGACACCCATCGGCGTGGAGCAAGGTCGAGGGGCATCTCGACTTCGCTCGATGCGAACGGACCGGATAGGACATGCACATGACCGCGACCTACGACGCCGACCTCCAGCTCTTCATCAATGGTGCGTGGCGGAGCGGCGAGGGGCGCGACGAACGGCCGGTCTATAATCCCGCGACCGCGGGCACGATCGCCGCGCTGCCGGTGGCGACCGCGGCCGACCTCGACGAGGCTCTCGCCGCCGCGGAGCGCGGCTGGCCGGTGTGGCGCGCCAAGACCCCCGACGAGCGCGCGGCGCTTATGCACAAGGCCGCGGGAATTATCCGCGAGCGCGTCGAGCATATCGCGACCTTGCTGACGCTCGAACAGGGCAAGCCGATCGCCGAGGCGCGCGGCGAGGTGCTGTCGGCGGCGGGGCTGCTCGCCTATTTCGCCGAAGCAGGCAAACGCATCGAAGGCCGCGTCCTCCAGCGCCCGCTCGGCCAGCGCGCGATGGTCACCAAGCATCCGGTCGGCCCGGTCGCGGGATTCAGCCCGTGGAACTTCCCGGTCAATCTGATGGTCAAGAAGATCGCCCCCGCGCTTGCCGCGGGCTGCGTCGTGATCGCCAAGGCGCCCGAGGAAACGCCCGGCTGCACCAGCGCGATCATGCGCTGCCTCGTCGATGCCGGAATCCCGGGTGACGTCGTCCAGCTCGTCTATGGCGACCCCGACATGATCAGCCGGCATCTGCTGGCGAGCCCGGTGATCCGCAAGGTCAGCTTCACCGGCTCGACTGCGGTCGGCAAGCATCTGATGCGTCTCGCCGCCGACGGCGTGAAGCGGATCACGATGGAACTTGGCGGCCACGCCCCGGTGCTGGTCTTCGACGATTGCGACCTCGAGGCGACGCTCGACAAGGTCGTGTGGCAGAAGTTCCGCAACGCGGGCCAGGTCTGCATCTCGCCGACGCGCTTCTACGTCCAGCAGGGCATTTACGACGCCTTCGTCAAGGGCTTTGCCGAGCGCACGGCGAAGGTGAAGATCGGCAGCGGCCTTGATGCCGACACGCAAATGGGCCCGCTCGCCAACGCGCGCCGCATCCCTGCATTGGAAGCGCTCGTTGCCGACGCCAAGGCCAAGGGCGCGCGCGTCATTGCGGGCGGCGAGGCGACGGGCGACGGCTACTTCTTCCAGCCGACCGCGATTGCCGACGTGCCGATCGAGGCCGATGCGATGAACCACGAACCCTTCGGCCCGATGGCGCTGATCCGCCCGTTCGGCACCGAAGAGGAAGCGCTCGAACAGGCGAACCGCTTGCCGTACGGCCTCGCGGCATTCGCCTTCACCGAGAACGGCCGCCGCATCAACCGCATCGTCGATACCATCGAAAGCGGCATGGTCGGGGTGAACAGCTTCGTCATCTCGACGCTCGACATGCCGTTCGGCGGGATCAAGGAATCGGGTTTCGGCAGCGAGAGCGGGCCGGAGGGGCTCGATGGCTATCTCGTCACCAAGGCGGTGCACATTTATTGATGCGTCAATAATTTGGTGTGCCCCCGCGAAGGCGGGGGCCCATCACCTGCCGGTGCCAATTCGAGCCCACCGGAGATGGGTCCCCGCCTTCGCGGGGACGCGATTGGTCAATCCCGCTCCAACGCTACGAAATCGCGCCCCAGCGGCGCCAGGTGCGCGCCGCCGTCGACGAAGATCGTCTGCCCGGTCACCGCCTCGGCGCGCGCCAGATACACGACCGCGTCGGCGATCTGCCCCGGCGTCGGCAGCACCCCGAGCGGCATCAGCGTCGCCAGCCGCCCGACCTGGTCGTCCGAATAATCGTCGGTCGCCATCGTCAGCCCCGGCGCCACGGCATTGACCCGGGCGCGGCCGCCGAACGCGACCGCCAGCGTCGCGGTCGCCTGCCACAGCGCGGATTTCGACAGGCTGTACGCAATCTGGTCGGGCACCGGGTGGATGACGCGCTGGTCGACGATATTGACGATTGCGGGGCGCTTGCCCTCGCTCGCCGCGACGAGCGCTTTCGCCAGCATCACGGGCGCATGATGGTTGATCTGCATCATTCCGGCCAGCGCCATTGCCGTCAGGTCGGTCCACTCGCCCTCGGCGAACAGCGCGGCATTGTTGACGAGCAGGTCGGGCGCGCGCCCGAATTTGTCGATCACCGCCGGGATCAGCGCGTCGACCGCCGCCGGATCGGCAAGGTCGGCGGCAAAGCGATGGCTCGGCGCGCCGGTTTCGGCCAGCGCCTCGGCCAGCACCGGATCGGCCTCGCCCGGACTGCGCTTGTGGATCGCCAGCGCATAGCCTTCGCGCGCCAGCCGCGCTGAAATCGCCGCGCCGACGCGGTGGAGCCCACCCGTCACCAGCGCCAGCTTCTGCGTCACTTACGGCTCCGCCGCATCGTGATGCCGATCTGTTCGCCCTCCTCGGCGATGGCGAGCTTGACGATCTTGACCTCGACCGCCTCGACCTTCTCGTCCTGCAGGAACAGCGTGTCGATGATATGGTCGGCGACGCTTTCGATCAGCACGAAATGCACGTCCTTGGGGATGCCCTCGGTCGCCGCGAATTTGAGGTGCATATAGTTTTTCGAGCGGCTGAGCGGCGTCGTCGGATCATAATGATCGGCCATCGCCAGCTTCGCGCGCACCGAAATGCGCAGCGGCTGCGGCAGGTGCGTTTCTTCGGAATAGATGCCGGTCAAAACGTCGACGGTCAGCCCGTCCACCTCCAGCCACAATGTATCGGTCACAAGAAATTCCTGTCCGTTGGGACCGACATTCGGCTTTGCATCGCCGCACAGCGCCCCTAAAGCGCCGCCGCATTAGCGAAAGGGTGCGCGTTGGTCGAGTTACTTCCATTATCCGATATCGATCCGCAGGCGGTCGAGCATCTGCTCGACGAAGCATTCGGATCGGATCGTTTTGGACGAACCGCCTACCGTATCCGTCAGGGCATGGATGCGGTTCCGGCCTTGAGCTTCGCGGCGGTCGAGAATGGCGCGCTGATCGGCACGATCCAGTGCTGGCCCGTCGCGCACCACGCGCCGGACGGCACGTCGACCCCGCTGGTGATGGTCGGCCCCGTCGCGGTGCGCCCCGACGTCCAGCGCGGCGGCCATGGCCGCGTGCTGATGGCGCATATGCTCGCCGCCGCGGAAACCCGGGCTGACAGCGCACTGATGATGATCGGCGACCCCGAATATTATGGCCGCTTCTTCGATTTCACCGCCGATGCAACCGGCGCCTGGGACTTGCCCGGCCCCTATGAGAAGCACCGCCTGCTCGCGCGGGCGGTAAACGGTCACGGCCTGCCCACGGGCGCGGGGATGATCGGGCCGCGCTAGCAGCCTGTGCCCCTGCGAAGGCAGGGGCCCATCTCCAAAATTCTCCTTTCGCACGGCCGTTGGTTTGGGACGCAAGCGCCCGGTGATGGGCCCCTGCCTTCGCAGGGGCACAGCTCGGACGATGAGTGCATACTGCGACTTGCACCATCCGCCCGTCCCCCTATGTCGGTCCCATGGTCAGCCCCGCACCCTCGCGCCCAAAGGACTTCGCCCGGCTCTCGCTCGCCGAGGCGGCCGAGCTGCTCGCGGCGCGCGAACTGCCGCCGGTCGAAAGCTGGCATCCGGCACGCGAAGGCGACAGCGCGATGGAAATCCGCGCCGACGGCAGCTGGTTTCACGAGGGCGGCCGCATCAACCGCCCCGCGATGGTCAAACTCTTCTCGACGATCCTCCGCCGCGAGCCCGACGGCAGCCACGTCCTCGTGACCCCCGCAGAGAAACTGAGCATCGCGGTCGAAGACATGCCCTTCCGCGCCGTCGAAATGAAGAGCGAGGGGCGCGGCGACGCCCGCAAGCTCGTCTTCCGTCTCGATACCGACGACCTCGTCATGGCGGGCCCCGATCATCCGTTGCGTTTCGGCGGCGATCCGGACAATCCCGATCCGCGTCTCCACGTCCGCGGCGCCATCGGCAACGGCCTCGAGGCGCGTATCGACCGCGCGCTCTACTACGAGATTGTCGAGTTGGCGCTCGCCGAGAGCGCCGAGGCGCCCGCAATCTGGTCGAACGGCGCCCGCTTCCCGCTGGTGGACGCTTGATGCTGTCGGAGAGGCTGCGCGACGCGCTCGGCAATCTGCGCCCCGATGAAGGCGCTGACGAAGCCTATCTGCTCCACGGCCAGGCGCTGCGCGACGCCGCGGTGCTGGTTGCCTTCACCGACCGGCCCGAACCCGGCGTCATCCTGACCCAGCGCCCGCAATGGCTGCGCAGCCATGCGGGGCAGGTCGCCTTTCCCGGCGGCAAGATCGATCCGGGTGACCGCGATGCCATCGATGCGGCGCTCCGCGAGGCAGAGGAGGAGATCGGCCTCCATCGCCGCGACGTCATGGTTGCGGGGGCGACCACCGCCTATCGCTCGGGTAGCGGCTATCACATCACGCCGGTGCTCGGCGTCATCCCGCCCGATCTGCCGCTCGATCCCAATCCCGACGAGGTCGAGGACTGGTTCGAGGTGCCGCTCGACATCTTGTTCGACCCCGGCAATTATCAGCGCCGCCATGCGAACTGGCAGGGGCAGGACCGCCATTATTATGACATGGACTGGCAGGGACGGCGGATCTGGGGCGTGACCGCGGACATCATCATCAATCTGGCGCGGCGATTGCCGGCGGGCTGGTATCGGTGACGGTGCTGCCCGACACGCGATGGCGCACGGCGCCGGGGCTGCGGCGGATCGTCGCCGCGCTGGGCGCCGACAAGGTCAAGATCGTCGGCGGCGCGGTGCGCGACACGCTGCTCGGCCTGCCGGTGACCGATATCGACCTTGCGACACCGCTGTTGCCCGAAGAGGTGACGAAGCGGCTCGAGGAGACCGGCATCAAGGTCATCCCGACCGGGATTGCGCACGGCACCGTCACCGCGATCGCCAGCGGCGACCATCACGAGATCACGACCTTGCGCCGCGATGTCGAAACCGACGGCCGCCGGGCGACGATAGCCTTTGCCGGCGACTGGCGCGACGATGCGGCGCGGCGCGATTTCACGATCAACGCGCTCTACGCGGACCCCGAAAGCGGCGCGGTCGACGACTGGTTCGGCGGGCTCGCGGACCTGCAAAATGGCTGCGTGCGCTTCATCGGCGACGCCGCGGCGCGCATCGCCGAGGATCATTTGCGCATCCTGCGCTTCTATCGATTCGCCGGGCGTTTCGGGCGGGGCGATCTCGAACCCGACAGCCATGCTGCGGTCGTGGCGGCGCGCCAGTCGCTGAAAAGCCTGTCGCGCGAGCGCGTGGCCGATGAACTGCTGAAGATCCTGTCGCTGCCCGATCCGCGCGCGATTGTCGGGCAGATGGCGGCCGACGGGATATTCGCGGTGGTCCTGCCCGAAGGCGAGAGCGATTTTGCGGCAACGCTCGACCGGCTGCTTGGCAACGAGGCCGCGACGGGCGTCGGTCCCGCGCCGCTGCGCCGTTTCGCGGCGCTGCTGCCGCCCGATGCGGCAACCGCCGAACAGGTCGCGAGCCGACTGCGCCTGTCGACGCGCCAGCGCAAGCATCTGGCGTCGCTCGCGGCGCACCGCGCCGGACCCGTCCGCCCGGCGCGGCAACTTGCCCATGCTATCGGTGTCGATGGCGCGCGCGACGTCTGGTTGCTCGCGGGAACGCCCGATACGGCGAGGGCCGCCCTGCTGTCGCTGAAGGGTTGGGCCGTACCGCAACTCCCGATGAAGGGCGGCGATATCATCGCACGGGGCGTCACCGCCGGGCCGGAGGTGGCGCGCATCCTGCGTGCGGTCGAGGCGGCGTGGGTGGCCGAAGATTATCCCGATGCCGCGCGCGTCGCGGCGCTCGCCGATCAGATGATCGGGCGCACCAGCGACTGACGCCAATAGGCAAGCGCGGCGTCCGCCTCCATCGGGTGCGCGAACAGGAAGCCCTGCCCGAAATCGCAGCCCAGGGCCGAGAGCAGCCGGGCCTGGTCGGGGGTCTCGACGCCCTCGGCCGTCGTGCGCATCCCCAGCACTTCGGCCAGGCTCTGGATCGTGCGGACGATCGCCGCCTTGTCGCGGTCCTCGACCATATGGTCGACGAAGCTGCGGTCGATCTTGAGCACGTCGAGCGGCAGGCGCTGAAGATAGGCGAGGTTCGAATAGCCAGTGCCGAAATCGTCCATCGCGACGCGCGCGTCGAGCGCCTTGAGCTCGCTCAGCACCGACATGGCAAGGTCGGGATCGCCGATGATGGCGCTTTCGGTGAGTTCGATCATCAGCCGGTCGCCGCCGATCGCGTTGGCCGACAGCGCCTCGCGAACGACGGCGGCGATATCGTCGCGGACGAGCTGGATCGCCGAGACGTTGACCGAGATATAGCAGTCGACCGGCTTGTTCGCATTCTTGCGGTCCCAGTCGGCAAGCGTCGCCGCCGCCTTGCCGATCGCCCATTGGCCGAGCGGGACGATCAACCCCGAATCCTCGGCAATCGGAATGAATTCGGTCGGCGGCACCGAGACGCCCTTGCTGTTGTTCCAGCGCGCCAGCGCCTCGAAGCCCGCGACGGTGCCTGTCGACAGTTCGATCAGCGGCTGGAAGTCGAGGCGCAGCCGGTCTTCCTCGATCGCGTTGCGTAACTCGGTTTCGAGACCGAAACGATTGTCCGACAGGATGGCGGCCTCGGGTTCATATATTTCGATGCGATCGGTGCGCTTGGCGCGCTTGAGCGCGATCTGCGCGTGGCGGATCTGGTCAGCGATATCGGTGTCAATTTCGGGCTGAATCGCGCAGCCGAGGGCGCAATCGACGCTGACTTTCAGCTCGCCGATCCGGAACGGATGGTCGAAACAGCCGCGGATGCGCCGCGCCATTTCGCGGATATCGGCCTTGCCGCCGGGGACGCGCGACGAGATCGCGAATTCGTCGCCCCCGGTGCGCGCCAGAATGTCGCCGCTGCGCAGGCTCGATTTCAGCCGCCGCGCGACGGTGATGATCAGTTCGTCGCCCGCCATCGGGCCAATATGCTCGTTGATGCGGCTGAAGCGCGCGAGGTCGAGCAGCAGGATCGCATGATCCCCGCTCCCCTCGGGATCTTGGCGCTGTTCGACGAGCTCCTCGAAGCCCGCGCGGTTGGGCAGGCCGGTCAGGCTGTCCGAGACCAGCTCGCGGCGCAGGTTGCGCTCGACCATCATCTCCTGCGTGCGGTCGATCAGGGTCAGCAGGAACAGCGAGGTCGCGCCATTTTCATCGGTCAGCAGGGCGACCGATCCGCGCAGGTCGCGCGCCGCGACGCCCTTGCCCAGCCGACAGGAGAATTCCTGTGTTCCGGCGCCGCCCTGGGCGGCGCGTTCGACCGCGCGGCGCAGCTCGATCGGCGCGTCGACGCCGGCGGGGGACAGGTCGAGCCGGTCGAACGCCGCATTGCTTGCGTGGAGCGAAAAATTGCCGCGATCCATCGGACGGATCAGCGCGGCCGGAACAGGCAGCGCGTCGATCCAGCCGACAAACAGCGAGGGCCGGTCTTCGCCGGTTCGATCAATAGTCATAACAGCGGGTTTTGTGCGACCTTTCCCCATTGGCCGTTGCCTAGGGGATGGGGGGTAAAGAAGCTATTTACGGCAAAGGGGTTTTACGATCAGTCGAAGCGATTATTCCTTGGAAAGCCCGTCGGCGGCATCCGGCCCGATGCGCTGCGGGCGACGCGCCAGGGGCCAAGGTCGGTTTCGGTGCGCGTGCGGCCGGTGTCGCCGCCCATCGCCCAGCTCAATCCTTCGGCAAAGACGAAGGTGGTGGCGTCGGACAGGCCGCCGTCGCGATATTTCTGCAGCATCACGCCCTGGCCGCGCGCCATCACCGGGACTTCGGCGAGCGGGAAGACGACCAGCTTGCGGTTCTCGCCGATCACCGCGACGCTGTCGTGCGCCGCCGGGATCGGCCGCACGACGCTGAGCTGCGCCTTGGGCTTCAGGTTCACGACGTTGCGGCCCTTGCGCGTCTCCGCGATCACTTCGCTCATTTGCGCGATGAAGCCGTGCCCGCTCGACGAGGCGAGCAGCAGGCGGCCCTCGGCGCTCGCCGGGATCAGCGCGACGATGCGCGCCTCCGGGTCGATATCGACCATCAGCCGCAGCGGTTCGCCGAACCCGCGCCCGCCGGGCAGCTTGTCGGCGCCGACGGTGTAGAAGCGCCCGTCGCTCGCCGCGACCAGCAACTTGTCGGTCGTCTGCGCGTGCGTCGCAAAGGCAAGCTCGTCGCCCTCCTTGAACTTGAATTCGCCCCACTGGTCGGCGGCGACATGGCCGCGCTGGGCGCGGATCCAGCCGCGCTTCGACAGGATCACCGTCACCGGTTCCTTCTCGATCATCGCGTCGAGCGGAATGTCGCGTGCAGGCGCCGCTTCGGCCAGCGTGGTTCGCCGAGCGCCCAGCGCCGTCTCGGGGCCATAGACCGCGCGCAGTTTTTCCAGATCCTTGCGCAGCCGCGTGCGCTGCCGCGCCGGACTTTCCACCAGCTTGACCAGCTCGTCGCGCTCGGCGGAGAGATCGTCCTGCTCGCGCTTGAGTTCCATTTCCTCGAGCCGGCGAAGCGACCGCAGCCGCATGTTCAGGATCGCCTCGGCCTGCCGGTCGGTCAGCATGAACTCGGCCATCATGACAGGCTTCGGTTCGTCCTCGGTGCGGATGATCTCGATGATCCGGTCGAGATTGAGGAACGCGACCAGATAGCCCGCGACGAGTTCGAGCCGGTCGTCGATTTTCGCGATCCGGTGTTTGGCGCGGCGGACGAGGACGATGATCTGGTGCTGCAGCCACTCGGTCAGCAGCTGGTGCAGCCCCATCACCTTCGGCGTGCGCGTCGCGTCGAGGACGTTGAGGTTGAGCGCGAAGCGGCTTTCGAGCTCGGTCAGCCGGTACAGGCTTTCCTTGAGGATATCGGGATCGACGTTACGGCTCTTGGGCACCAGCACGATGCGGATGTCCTCGGCGCTTTCGTCGCGAACGTCCTCGAGGATCGGCAGTTTCTTGTCGGCGATCAGCTGCGCGATCTGCTCGATCAGCTTGCCCTTCGCGACGCCATAGGGAATCTCGCTGATGACGAGCTGCCAGGTGCCGCCCGCCTGCTTCTCGATTCCCGTCTCTTCCCAGGCGCCGTCCTGCTTGCCGGTCGAAAAGCGCGCCCGGACCCGAAAGCCGCCGCGGCCGGTTTCATAGGCGTAGGCGATCGTTTCGGGGCTGTCGACGATAATGCCGCCGGTCGGGAAATCGGGGCCCTTCACATGCTCGAGCAGTTCGGCGAGTTCGGCTTTCGGATTCTCGATCAGCACCAGCGCCGCGTCGATGACCTCGGCGGCATTGTGCGGCGGGATATTCGTCGCCATGCCGACCGCGATCCCGCTCGCGCCATTGGCGAGCAGGTTCGGGAACAACCCCGGCATGATCTCGGGCTCTTCGTCCTCGCCGTTATAGGTCGGGCGGAAATCGACCGTCCCTTCGTCGAGGCCCTGCATCAGGTCGATGGCAACACGCGTCAGCCGCGCCTCGGTATAGCGATAGGCGGCGGCATTATCGCCGTCGATATTGCCGAAATTACCCTGGCCGTCGACGAGCGGATAGCGAAGCGAGAAATCCTGCGCGAGGCGCACCATCGCATCGTAAACCGCGGTGTCGCCGTGCGGGTGGAATTTACCGATGACGTCGCCCACGACGCGCGCCGACTTCTTGTAACCCTGTGACGGATCGAGCCGCATCGCGCGCATTGCCCACAGCAGGCGGCGGTGGACGGGCTTCAGGCCATCGCGAAGGTCGGGCAGCGACCGCGCGGTGATCGTCGACAGCGCATAGACGAGATAGCGTTCGGACAGCGCGCTGTCGAACGGGGTGTCGATGCTGTGGTCGGGTCCCGAAGGAGGAAGATCGTCGGTTGTACTGGCCATTGTTGCGGCGGCGATAGCAAGCCGCGCGCCACAAGGCAAAGGCTTGCGTTGGCGCGATGCGATACTGGCTCGGGGGGTCAACGGGAAGAGGGATGACAGCTTGACCGAAGCCACTGGCATAGCTCGCAAAAGCCTCTGGACCCGTGCGCGCGACATGGCGGCGCAGGCGCCGCCCGAACGCAATCGCCAAGTCGATTTCCTGCGCGCGCTGTCGATTCTTGCGGTCGTCGTCGGCCATTGGCTGGTCCGCCGCCCCCTATATGAAAGACGGCGCGGTCGAGGGCGGACATCTGCTCGGCATCCTGCCCTGGACGCAGTGGCTGACCAGGGGGGGCAGGTCATGCCGCTCTTCTTCCTCGTCGGCGGCCTTTCTCTCGGCATGTCGTTGGCAGCGACCCTGCGCAAGGGCGGCGGACCATGGATGCTGAAACAAGTTTAGGATGACGATGCTGGAAATGTCGTGCTTCGGTCGTCCCCGGTCATTGGTGCCGATCCGGCTTCGATGACGGGTTTCGACCGGTTGTTGCCCCAAGATCCTCCCCGCTTGCGGGGAGGGGGACCGCCGAAGGCGGT
>NZ_JAFMTR010000060.1 GCF_018682675.1 Sphingopyxis soli | reverse complement strand
CTTCAGGACGCCAGCCCCCTCCACCGCCTTCGGCGGTCCCCCTCCCCGCAAGCGGGGAGGATCATGTGGCCGCAACCGCTCGATACCGGTCACCCCACGTTACAGCACATATTTGCTGAGGTCGGTGTCGCCGACCACATCGGCGAGCTGCTTGTCCACGTAGGACGCGTCGATGTCGAGCGTCGTGCCGGGGGCGTCCTCGGCGGTGAAGCTGATTTCCTCGACCAGCCGCTCCATGATCGTCTGGAGGCGGCGCGCGCCGATATTCTCGACCTTTTCGTTCACCTCGGCCGCGAGCTTCGCGACGCGTGCGATCGCCTCGGGCTTGAAGTTCAAGGTAACGCCCTCGGTGCCCAGCAGCGCCGCATATTGTTCGGGGAGGCCCGCCTTGGTTTCGCTCAAGATACGGACGAAATCCTCCTCGGTCAGCGCGCCGAGCTCGACGCGGATCGGCAGGCGGCCCTGCAGTTCGGGGAGCAGGTCGCTGGGTTTCGCGACGTGGAAGGCGCCCGAGGCGATGAAGAGAATATGGTCGGTCTTCATCGGGCCATATTTGGTCGCAACCGTCGTGCCTTCGATCAGCGGCAAGAGGTCGCGCTGGACGCCCTCGCGGCTCACCGAGCCGCCGCGCACGTCGCTGACCGCGATCTTGTCGATCTCGTCGAGGAAGACGATGCCGTTCGCTTCGGCATCGGCGAGCGCGACGCGCGCGACATCGTCCTGGTCGAGGCGCTTGTCCTGCTCCTCTTCGAGCAGGCGCTTCCACGCCTCCATCGCCTTCATACGGCGGCGCTTTTTCGGCCCGCCGCCGAGTGCCTTGCCGAGCATGTCGGAGAGGTTGATCATCCCGACCTGTCCCGGCTGGCCGGGGAGTTCGAACGGCATCGACGGGGCGTCGGCGACCTCGATCTCTACATCGCTGTCGACTAGGTGGCCGTCGCGGAAGCGCTGGCGGAAGCTTTCGCGCGTCGCCTCGCTCGCGCTCTTGCCGGTGAGCGCGTCGAGCAGCCGCTCCATCGCGGCTTCCTCGGCGGCGGCGCGCACGGCTTCGCGGCGCCGGTCCTTTTCGAGCCGCACGGCTTCCTCGACGAGGTCGCGGGCGATCTGTTCGACGTCGCGGCCGACATAGCCGACCTCGGTGAACTTGGTCGCCTCCACCTTGATGAAGGGCGCGTCGGCGAGCTTCGCGAGGCGGCGGGAAATCTCGGTCTTGCCGCAGCCGGTGGGGCCGATCATCAGGATATTCTTGGGGCTCACCTCGTCGCGCAGGTCGGGCGCAAGCTGCTGGCGGCGCCAGCGATTGCGCAGCGCGACGGCGACCGCGCGCTTGGCGGCGGCCTGGCCGATGATATGCGTGTCCAATGCGGCCACGATGGCCTTCGGAGTCAGATCCTTGTTCATGCTTATTTCCGGATTTCGATGGTTTCGGAGGTGAACTGGTCGTTGGTATAGACGCAGATGTCGGCGGCGACTTCCATCGCCTTCCGTGCCAGCACCTCGGGGTCTTTTTCATAGTCGGCGAGCGCGCGCGCCGCCGAGAGGGCGAAATTGCCGCCCGATCCGATCGCGGCGATCCCGCCCTTGGGTTCGAGCACGTCGCCGTTGCCGGTGATGACGAGCGTCACCTCCTTGTCGGCGACGATCATCATCGCTTCCAGATTGCGGAGATATTTGTCGGTGCGCCAGTCCTTGGCAAGCTCGACCGCAGCGCGGAGGAGCTGGCCATTGTGGCGTTCGAGCTTGGCTTCGAGGCGTTCGAACAGGGTGAAGGCGTCGGCGGTGGCGCCCGCGAAGCCGCCGATGACGCTGCCGTCGTGCAGGCGGCGGACTTTCTTGGCGTTCGGTTTCATCACCGTCTGGCCCATCGAGACCTGGCCGTCGCCGATCACGACGACCTTGTCGGCACTGCGGGCGGAAAGGATGGTGGTTCCGTGCCAGGGCGCGGCACTTTGCGCATGGGGATTGGTCATGCGGCGGATATGGGCGATGGGCGGGGGCGCCGCAAGGGGAGGGCCAAGGCGCGCGCCTGCGGGAGGGGACGTCAGGCCGTCGGCGGCGGGTTCGCGGCCAGATATTCGACGATCGCCTTGACCTCCTGCGCGCGGTCCTTCGGGATGATCAGCACATCGTCGCCGAGCGTGACCACGATCAGGTCCGAGACGCCGACCACCGCGAGGCGCTTGCCGCCGTCGGCGCGGAGGTAATTGCCGTGCGCGTCGAGCGCGACGACATGGCCCATGCGCACGTTGCCGTCCTCGTCCTTGTCGGCAAGGTCGTAAAGCGCCGCCCAGCCACCGACGTCGGACCAGCCGGGATCGACGGGCACGACGACGAGCTGTTCGGCGCCCTCCATCACCGCATAGTCGATCGATTGCGACGGGCTGGCGAGAAAGGCCTGCGGATCGGGGTGGATCAGGTGGCCGTCCGAGCGCGATGCGGCCATTGCGGCGGCGCAGGCGCGGGCGATCGCCGGTTGCTGCCGCTCCAGTTCGTCGAGGAAGCGATCGGCGCGCATCAGGAAGATGCCGGCATTCCAGTAATGGCCGCCCTCGGCCAGCATCGCTTCCGCCTTGTCGCGCGCGGGCTTTTCGACGAAGCGGCGGACGCGGTGGACGCCAGTGGCGACGGCTTCGCCCGCCGCGATATAGCCATAGCCGGTTTCGGGGTGCGCGGGCGCGATGCCGAAGGTCGCGAGCGCACCCGCTTCGACCGGGGCGCGCGCCGTATCGACCGCGCGCAAGAATGCCGCGACATCGGTCATCAGATGGTCGGCGGGCATGACGAGGATCAGCGCGGCGGGATCGCGGGCAAGGGCGGCGAGCGCGATCGCGGGAGCGGTGTTGCGCGCAGCGGGTTCGACGATGATCGCCGCGTCGGCGACGCCCGATGCCGCAAGATCGGCCTCGACATGCACGACATGCGCCGGTCCGCAGACGACGAGCGGCGGCGCGAAGCGGGTGCGGTCGACGACGCGGGCGAGCGTCTGGCGGAACATGTCGCCGTCGCCGATCAGCGGCTGAAACTGTTTGGGCGCCTCGCTCGTCGATACGGGCCAGAGGCGCGTGCCGGTGCCGCCCGACAGGATGACGGGGACGATCGTCATGCGGGCCAGCACAGCAGCGCGCGGGCGCCGGAGTCCAGCGCGATCGTGTCGGCGCGGTCGGTCGCGATGCATTCGCCGAGCGTGACGGCTTCCCCCTCGATGCTGCAGCCGTCCGACAGCGGCACGAAGATATAGGCTTCGGCATCGCGCGGGAGATCGGCGGCGACGTCCGGTCCGGCGAGGTGCAGCAGGCGAAAATGCGGGCCGTCGACGAGAAGGCGGCTTCGGCTTGCCGCGACGCGGCCGTCGCGCGGATCGGGACGGGGCCGCATCTCGGCAACGGCGATCCCGGCGTCGAGATGCAGTTCGCGCGGGCGTCCATAGTCATAGAGGCGGTAGGTGCAGTCGACATTCTGCTGCACCTCGACGACGATCAGGCCTGCGCCGATCGCGTGGATGGTGCCCGCGCGGTTATAGACGAAGTCGTCGGTGGCGGCGGGGCGCCAGTCGATCCTGTCGACGATCGACCCGTCGAGTGCGGCCGCGCGCAGCGCCTCGGCCGTCGTCTCGGCCTTCAGTCCCACCCCGAGTTCGGCGTCGGGGTGGGCGTCGAGCACCAGCCAGCACTCCTCTTTGCCCGACGCGAAGCCGGCCGCGCGCGCGGCGGCATCGTCGGGGTGGACCTGGATCGACAGCCGTTCGGAGGTGAAGAGGAATTTGACCATGATCGGCGCATCGGCGCCGGCGGGGAGGGTGAACCATATTTCGCCGATCCGCCGTCCGCCGAAAGCGCCGAACGCGGCCGGAAGATCGGTGCGACCCCAGGGCTTTTCGACGGGAACGGGGGCGAGGCGGGTCAGCATCGGGCCGAGCGTGCGAGGTTGCCGAAGCGGCGTCAAGCGGCGCGGTAGAGGCGGTTGCCCCCACCCGAGTTCGGCTGGTCGGGCCACAGGCCGCGCGTGTCATAGACGATCTTGTCGCCGCGCTCTTCGAGCGGGATCGACTTGAAGAGATCATGGTCGACGAGGACGATGAGCAGGTCGCACTGCGCCAGCGCGCTGTCGAGGTCGATCAGCTCGGCGCCGGTCCCCGCAAAGTCTATCGGCAGGCCGCGCGCATAGGGCTCGACGATGCGGATCTGCGGGCCGAATCGGCGGGCGAGCGCGGCGGCGACCTCGACCGCGGGGCTTTCGCGGAAATCGTCGATGTTGGGCTTGAAGGCGAGGCCGAGGCAGGCGACGCGCGCCTGCGGATGCTGCGACACCAGCATTTCGGCGGCGCCGATCACATGCGCGGTCTTGGCCAGATTGACCTCGCGCGCGGTGCGGATCAGGCGGCTGTGCTCGGGCGCGCCGTGGACGAGGAACCAGGGATCGACCGCGATGCAATGGCCGCCGACGCCGGGGCCGGGCTGCAGGATGTTGACGCGCGGGTGCCGGTTGGCGAGGCGGATGACCTCCCACACATCGACGCCCATCTCCTCGGCCATCATCGACAGCTCGTTGGCGAAGGCGATGTTGACGTCGCGGTAGCTGTTCTCGACCAGTTTCACCATTTCCGCGGCGCGCGCGGTCGTGGTGACGCACGCGCCGCGGACGAACTGGCGGTAGAAAGTCATCGCGCGGCGCGCGCAGCGCGGGGTGATGCCGCCGATGCAGCGGTCGTTGTCGACCAGCTCGACGAGGATGCGGCCGGGCAGCACGCGCTCGGGGCAATAGGCGACGAAGATGTCGGCGGCGCCGGTGCAGGCGCCCGGAACCTTGAGGTCGGGGCGAAGTTCGGCGAGCAGCGCGGCGACCTTTTCGGTCGTACCGACGGGCGAGGTCGATTCGAGGATGACGAGATTGCCCGCTTCGAGGTGCGCCGCGATCGCGCGCGCGGCAGAGAGAACGTGGCTGATGTCGGGGCGGTGCTCCGCGTCGTGCGGGGTCGGCACCGCGATCACGAACACGCCGGCAGGCGCAACCTCGGTCGATGCCGTCAACGTCCCGCGCGACACGACGCCCTGCACGAGGCCGTCGAGATCGACCTCCTCGATATGCACCTTGCCGCTGTTGACGGTGTCGACCACCTGGCGGCTGACATCGACGCCGGTGACGCGGCTGCCCGATCGCGCGATCAGCGCGGCGGTCGGCAGGCCGATGTAACCGAGGCCGAGGACGGTGACCTTCTGTTCGCTGTCAATGGGCACGCGCTACGATCTCCGCTATTCTGTCCGCCGCCTTGCCGTCGCCGAAGGGATTATGGGCGCGGGCCATGACGTTATAGGCGGCTTCATTGTCCAAAAGACTGAAAATTTCAGAAATGATGCGATTTTTGTCGGTGCCGACGAGCCGCGCGGTGCCCGCCTCGATCCCTTCGGGGCGTTCCGTCGTCTCGCGCATCACGAGCACGGGCTTGCCGAACGAGGGCGCCTCCTCCTGCACGCCGCCGCTGTCGGTCAGGACGAGATCGCTAAGGCCGAGCAGGCGCACGAAATGCGGATAGTCGAGCGGGTCTATCAGCGCGACATTCGACAGATTGCCAAGAATGGGCTGCATCGCATTGCGAACATGAGGGTTCGGATGGACCGGAAAGATCACCGCGACATCGTCGCGCGCGGCGATTCCGGCAATCGCTTCGGCGATCGCCTGCATCCCGTCGCCGAAATTTTCCCGCCGATGCGAGGTGACGGCGACGATGCGCTTGCCCGCGAACCGCGCAGCAAGCGGATCGAGGCCGGCGGCGAGCGAGGGCTCCTCCTCGATCCGCGCTCTGGTCGCGAGCAGGGCGTCGATGACCGTGTTGCCGGTGACGTGAATTCGCTCCCTTGGCACATTTTCGGCGCGAAGCGCGGCGGCCGCGGTTTCGGTCGGCGCGAAATGCAGGTCGGCGACCGCGCCCGCGACCTTGCGGTTCACTTCCTCCGGCCAGGGATGATAGATGTCGCCGCTGCGCAGCCCCGCCTCGACATGGCTGACCGGGATCTTGCGGAAATACGCTGCAAGCGTCGCCGCCATCGTCGTGAGCGTGTCGCCGTGGACGAGAATCCGGTCGGGCGTTTCGCGATCGAAAATCTCGCCAAGACCGGTCACCAGCCGCGCAAGCAGCGCATCGAGCGACTGGTTCGGGGTCATGACGTCGAGGTCGAAATCGGGGGCTATACGGGAGATATCAAGCACCTGATCCAGCATCTCGCGGTGCTGGGCCGTGACGCAGACGCGCGTATCGACGGCGGTCCGGGCCCGAAGGGCGTGCACGACGGGAAACATCTTGATCGCCTCGGGACGCGTTCCGAAGACGATGAAAATGCGCGGCGATCGGGATTCGTTCGTCATCGGGTCCACTTCAACCATATTTTGCCCCTTTAGGCGAAAACTGGTTGTCGGCGGCTTAACTCACCGGGATTACGAGATAACGAAACGGCCTTGACCTCGGAGCGCGCGTCGTGCACCGGCGCGCCGCTTGCAGATGCCGCTTTTGCGTTTAATATTGCATCGCCTACGGGATTGTTGATCATTTACTCATGTCGTTTCTAGGCTTTTTCAAGCGCCGGCCCGCCGAAGATTTGCGGCCGCAGCCGAAAATTCCCGATGGCCGGCGCGTCTATGCCATCGGCGACGTGCACGGTCGCGACGATCTTTTTGCGCGCCTGCTCGACGGGATCGTCCGCGACAATGCGGCGCGGGGTCCGGCGCAGACGACGCTTATATTGCTCGGCGACCTTGTCGATCGCGGCCCCGATTCAGCGGCGGTCATCGATCGGGCGATGTCGCTCGGCGCGCCGTTCGATCGGGTGCACTTGCTGATCGGCAACCATGAGGAAGTGTTCCTGAAGGCGCTCGAAGGGTCGATCGAGGCGCTGCGCTTCTTTACGCGGATCGGCGGCGAACAGACGATCAACAGCTATGGCATCGTTGGCGACGACTATCTGGCGCTCGATTTTCCGCAGCTTTCGCAGAGGTTGCAAGCGGCGGTGCCGGCCGCGCACGTCGAGTTCCTGAAAAATGGCGAGGACCAGATCGAGGTCGGCGACTATCTGTTCGTGCACGCGGGGGTGCGGCCCGGCGTTCCGCTGATGCTCCAGCGGGCATCGGACCTGCGCTGGATCCGCGACGAGTTTCTCGACGACGAACGCGATCACGGCCGTTTCGTCGTTCATGGCCATACCATCACCGAGGCGCCGGACGAGCGGGAGAACCGCCTTGGCATCGACACGGGCGCCTTTCGCAGCGGCGTGCTGACCGCCGCAGGATTCGAGATGGAGCAGCGCTGGCTGCTTTCGGCCACGGCCTAAGACATTGAATAGTGTTCGTTCACCGAAGGTCCGATCTTGCCTCGGCCTGCCGAAACCCTTACCCGTCCGCAAGGGCGGGGGCGCAGCAATAGCGGAAGGCGGCTGATGGCCAGCGATCGCATCGAGGTAACGGGTGGCGGCCAGCTCTACGCCGGGGTTCGACCGGGCCGCGTGGGCGTGTCGGCGCCGCAAGACAGACGGGCAGGATAATGTTGCGCACGTTGGAGGCCGGTCTGGTCCGACTTGTCGGATGGCTGGCCCACCGCCCCCGGGCCGAACGCCAATGGGTCGCCGTCCTGATGGATGTCGTGCTGCTGATCGCTGCCGTCTGGTTTGCCTGGCTGTTGCGCACCGGCGAATGGAATTTCGCCGGACACGGGCCGATCGTCCTTGTGCTGGTTGCGATGCTGTTCTGGTTCCCGCTCGTCCTGTGGCGTCGGACCTACGCCTCGTTGCTGCGCTTCGCCGGCGGGCGGACCATGGCCGGACTCGCGATCACCTGCGCACTGCTTGCCATTCCGACTGTCGTGATCTTCACGATCATGGGGGTGCAGGGCGTCCCGCGGACGATGGGGCTGCTGCTCCCGATTATTTTCCTGTCGCTTCTTTGTGTCTCGCGTCTCGCCATCCGGTTCGTGCTGACCGAGTTCGTCGCCCTGGCGAACTCGAGCGAAGAGCGACGCAATGTTTGCATCTATGGCGCCGGGTGGGCGGGGAAGCAGCTGGCGCTGGCGCTTCGCCACGAGCCGCGGGCGCGGCTCGTCGCCTTTCTGTCCGACGACGCGCGTCTCGACGGACAGTTGATCGACGGCATACCCGTCTATGACAGCGGCACGATCGAGGCGCTGGTCGGCGGCCTGCATGTCGACGAGATATTGCTCGCGATTCCCGAACTGTCGCGCAACCGCCGCCGCCAGATCATCGAAACCATGGCCAATCTCAGCGTCCATGTGCGGACGTTGCCGAGTTTCGGCGAAATCATCGATGGCAGCGTGACGCTGAACGATCTGCGCGACGTCGAGGTCGAGGAATTGCTCGGTCGCGACCAGGTTCCCCCGCGTCAGGAGCTTCTGGAAGCGACGATTACCGACAAGGTCGTGATGGTCACCGGGGCCGGCGGATCGATCGGCAGCGAACTGGCGATCCAGATCGCCGCGTTGCGGCCGCGGCGCCTGATCCTGGTCGAGATGTCCGAATTCGGCCTCTATACGATCGAGCAGCAAATCGGCTGGCAATTGCAACTGCGGGGCGAGGCGGGCGCCATCGAGCTGGTACCCGAACTGGCCAATGTCGCCGACCGCGACGCGATCGGGCGCGTCATGGCGATGCACCACCCCGATACGGTGTTCCATGCCGCGGCCTACAAGCATGTGCCGCTCGTCGAGGCAAACCCGATCGCGGGAATCGCGAACAATGTCCTCGGAACCCTGCACACGGCGCTTGCCGCGAAGGCCGAGGGCGTCACAAGCTTCGTCCTCATCAGCACCGACAAGGCGGTGCGGCCGACCAACATCATGGGCGCCAGCAAGCGGGTCTGCGAACTGGTTCTCCAGGCGATCGCGGACGAAGGGGGGCAGACCTGTTTCTCGATGGTCCGCTTCGGCAACGTGCTGGGATCGTCGGGCTCGGTGGTGCCGCTGTTCAAGCAGCAGATCGCCCAAGGCGGTCCGATCACCCTGACGCACCGCGAGGTCACGCGCTATTTCATGACCATTCCGGAGGCCGCGACGCTGGTCATCCAGGCGGCGGCGATGGCGCGCGGCGGCGAGGTGTTCGTGCTCGACATGGGCAAGAGCGTGCGGATCATCGACCTTGCGCGCAGCATGGTCCACCTGACCGGGCTGACGGTTCGCGACGAAGCCAACCCCGAGGGCGATATCGAAATCGTCGAAGTCGGCCTGCGCCCGGGCGAAAAGCTCTATGAGGAACTGCTCATCGGCAATTCGCCGCGACAGACCGATCACCCGCGCATCCTGCAGGCCCATGAACATTTCCGGCCGTGGGCCGAAACCGAACCGCAACTCGCTATTCTGGCCGACCGGCTGCGGCGTGGAGATGCCGCCGGCGCCCTGGCGCACGTCCGGTTGATGGTCCCCGAATATGTCGCCACGGACCAGGAATCGGCGGACGCCGATGCCGGAGATGACGCTGCGGGTCTGACCGAGCCGGCTCCGAACCGGCGGGTCGCTCTGTAGGACATGGGACGGGGGGCGACGCGAGCGGTCATGAGCGCTGAAAACCGGTGGCAATTCTTTGGCAAAACCCATCGACGCGACGGGTCTTTGTCGATAAAGCCCGCCGGCATTGCGGGCCGCCGATCGTCCATAGGAGACGACAGGCGGGACGTTGAACCAGACAAAATGACGGCCGGACAAGACCGGAAAGGCATGAGACGGAAATGAAGCGTGATGGCGCGGACGGATTCGCTTCCGATCGATGGCGCATTCGTTGGATCCTGGGATTTCTGCTGGCGGTGTTCCTGCTCGGCGGGAGCGGGCGCGCCGATGTCCTGTCGCTGGCATTCCTGCGCCCGATCGCGGCCGTCGCGTTTGTGGCGCTGGCGGCGGTCGCCTGGCGGTCGACCTGGTCGGAGGCGCGGGGCCCCGCGCTGATCCTGCTGGCAACCGGGCTGCTGATGCTGTTGCACCTGATCCCGCTGCCACCGGCACTGTGGACCGCGCTGCCCGGCCGAGATGTCGTCGTCGACACGATGGCCGCCGTCGGGGTCAAGCCCGGCTGGATGCCGTTGACGCTGGCGCCGACCGAGGGATGGAACCAGCTTTTCGCACTGACGGTGCCGGCTGCGATGCTGCTCGGCATGATATGGAGCGGCCGGTCGGCGACGCGACCCGTCCTCATCCTGCTGCTCGGCATCATCGTTGCCTCTGCATTGCTGGGCCTGCTGCAGTCGATTGGACCCGCGAAGAGCCCGCTCTATCTCTACCGCATCACCAACAACGGGGTCGGCGTCGGCCTGTTCGCCAACCGCAATCACCAGGCGATGCTGCTGGCCTGCTTCTATCCGCTGCTTGCGGTTTGGGCATCGACGATTTCCGGTTCGTCGGAGAGCCAGCGCGCGAAATTGACGATGGCACTCGGCCTTGGCCTGGCGGTGGTTCCGCTGGTGTTCGTCGCGGGGTCGCGTTCGGGTCTCGTCCTGCTGCTGGTCGGCCTCGTCGCCGCGTTCGTCATCTATCAGCGTCCGCAGCAGGGGTTCCGCGCGCGCGGGGACATTCACTCGCGGCGTATCATCGGCGCCACCGTCGCCGGCACCGCCGTGGTAATGATGGTCGTGGCGGCGCTCTCGACGCGCTCCGCCGCGCTTCAGCGCATGCTCCAGAACGACGCCGCCGACGATCTGCGTTTCCAGGCATTGCCGGTGATCATGGACGGTATCTGGCGTTTCTTCCCGTGGGGCTCGGGTGGGGGAAGCTTTGTCCCGGTTTACAAGCTGCTGGAACCCGACCGCCTGCTTGGCACGGCCTATTTCAATCACGCCCACAATGATGTCGCAGAGGTCATGCTCGAATATGGGCTGCCCGGCCTGCTGCTGATTCTGGCGGCCGCGAGTGGTTGGGTCTGGGCGACGTTCCGGCTGTGGAGAGCGCGGCGGGCGGCGGGGGGGCGCGCCGGGCGCACCCATCTTTACGGTCTGGCCGGCGCCGCGATCCTGCTGATTCTGGGTCTTGGCAGCCTGGTCGACTATCCGCTGCGCATCCCCTCGCTGGCCGCCCTCGCGGCGCTCTCCTCGGTCTGGATCGTCTGGGCGCTTGCCCAAATCCGGCAGGGCGCGGCGAACGATGGTAATCCTTCAGGCAATCGGCTAGTCGCTGGCACGGTTAGGGAGATTTGATAATGGGTCGCTTCGGACTGGCGTTCTGCGCCGCCGCCGTCTTGCTCGTTTCCGGCTGCGCCTCGACGCGGTCGCTTGGCGGCGCGCCGGGACTGACGGTGCTTGACACTACGACGATGCCGGTCCCCGAGGGCGTGCAGCCGGGCAGCATGACGAGGCCGTATCTGGTGGGGCCCGGTGACGAGTTGCTCGTCGACGTGCTCGGGATCGACGAGCTGCACGAACGCAAGATCAGCACCGATGGCGAGGGCCGCATGTCGCTGCCGCTCGCGGGGACGATCGATGCCAACGGGCTGACGATCACGCAGCTTCGCGACAAGATCGTCGCCCAGATGAAGGCGAATTATGTTCGCGACCCGATCGTCAGCGTGAACCTGTCCGAACCCCGCAGCCGCGTGGTGACCGTCGACGGCCAGGTCGCGAAGCCCGGCCTGTACCCGGTTGTCGGTCGCATGACCTTGATGCAGGCGGTCGCAAAGGCCGAGGGCACCGAGGAATTCGCGAAACTCGACGATGTCGTGCTGTTCCGGACGATCGGCGAAGATCGCTACGCCGCTCTCTATAATCTCGCGGCGATCCGGCGCGGCGCCTATGCCGATCCCGAAGTCTATCCCAACGATACCGTCGTCGTCGGCGAATCGGTTGGCCGCCGCATGTTCCAGACGCTTGTCCAGGCCGGCACGCTGATCGCCGGGCCGATCATCGCGCTGATCCAACGCAATTAAGGCATAGAAAAAATCATATGAATCAGTTCTCTGTGGCCAATGCTAACGAGGATGCCGTCGCCAACGGAACGACGGCGGGCAGCGATTCGAAGGCGACCTCTGTGCTGCGTCTCTATTTCGCGATGCTGCTCCGCCATCGCTGGACGATGCTGGCGATCATCATCGCCGCGGTGTTGCTGGGGCTCGTCGTGACCCTGCTCAGCACGCCGCAATATACGGCGACGTCGCGGATCGAAATCTCGCGCCAGCAGGCGAAGGTGACGAATGTCGAGGGTTTGCAGTCGGACGATGCAGGGCGCGACCTGGAATTCTATTCGACGCAATATTCGCTGCTCGAGGCGCGGACGCTGGCCGAACGGGTCGTCCGCGATATGAATCTCGCGCGGTCCGATGAATTCTTTGCCTCGCAAGGCGTCGATCCCGACAGCATCGGACAGGGAACCGCGGCGGCCGACCGCAACGCCCGCGAGCGCGTGGCGATCGAGCTGCTTCAGGACAATGTGTCGATCAGCCCGATCCGCGGCTCGGCGCTCATCGACATCAATTTCACCAGCGCATCGCCGGAACTGTCGCAGCGCATCGCCAATAGCTGGGTCGACCAGTTCATCCGGCTGAGCATGGAGCGGCGCTTTGCATCGACCGCCGATGCCCGGCGCTTCCTGGAGTCGCGGCTGACCGAATTGCGCAGCCGCCTCGAGCAGAGCGAACGCGACCTTGTGCGATATGCGTCGGCGCAGAAGATCGTGCGCCTTGCCGAAGAGCAGTCGGTCGACGGCCGGACGCGGACGACGAAGACGCTGGTGGCCGCCGACGTCGAGAAACTGAACGACGCGCTTGCCGAGGCCACCGCCGTGCGTGTCGCGGCCGAAGGACGAATGATCGCCGCGCGCGGCCGCTCGCTGGGCGACCCGAACCAGCAGTCGGAAGTCGCCATCAACCAGCTGCGCGTCAAGCGGGCGGAGGCGGCGGCCGAGCTCTCGAAAATGCTGGCACAATTTGATGGCGAATATCCGCCGGCGAAGGCGCTGCGCGACCAGGTGAAGAGCCTCGACGCGGCGATTGCGCGCGAGGAAGCGCGCGGGCAGACGTCGCTCGTCGCGCAATATGAGGCCGCGCGTCAGCGCGAGGCCGGCCTGCGTTCGCGCGTCGATGCGCTGCTCGGTCGTCTGAACCAGCAGGAAGCGGCCTCGATCCAGTTCAACATCTATCAGCGCGAAGCCGACACGAACCGCCAGCTGTATGACGGCCTGCTTCAGCGCTACAAGGAAATCGGCGTCGCAGGCGTCGGCGTGAACAATATCGCCGTCGTCGACCGCGCAGTCGTTCCCGACAAGCCGTCGTCGCCGAACCTGCCGCTGAACCTGGCGCTGGCGCTCATTCTGGGCGCCATCGCGGCGACCGCAGCGGTCCTGGTGCTCGAAAACCTCGACGAGAGTATCCGCGATCCCAACCGCACGAGCGAGCTGCTGTCGGTGCCGATGCTGGGTGCGATTCCGGCGAGCCCCGACGAAGAGGCGCGCGTGTTGCTCGCCGATCCCAAATCGTCGGTTTACGAGGCCTATCTTACCGTTCGCTCCAACCTCGGATTCACGACCGATCACGGCGTGCCGCGAACCTTCATGGTCACGAGTACGCTGGAAGCCGAGGGCAAGTCGACGACGACGCTGGCACTCGCGACCACCCTCGCGCGTACCGGCAAGAGTGTAGTACTCGTCGACGCCGACATGCGCCGCCCGGCGGTCCATCGCTATCTGGACCTGCCGAACAACAGCGGCACCAGCAACTTCCTGTCGGGCGACGATAATCTGCAGTCGATCGTTCTGAAAACCGACGTGCCCAACGTCAGCTGCCTTCCGGGCGGGCCAATCCCGCCGAGCGCGGCGGAATTGCTGGCGGGCGATCGCATGGGCCTGCTCGTCCGCAGGCTCGCCGAGCAGTTCGACTTCGTCATCGTCGACAGTCCGCCGATGCTGGGTCTGGCCGACGCGACGTCGATTTCGCGGTCGGTCGAGGGCGTCGTCTATGTCGTCGAAGCGCACCGCACGCCGGTACGCGGCGTGCGCAGCGCCCTCGACCGCCTGCGCGCGGGCCATGCGCGCATCTTCGGTGTCGTCATGACCAAGTATCGCGCGCGCGATGCCGGCTATGGCTATGGCTATGGCTATGGCTACGGCTATGGTCGCGACGAGGAAGAGGACGAGGGCAGCGAACAGCGGACGGAGCGCTAAGTGGCGAATTATCGATCCAAATCGCGTCGCCGGACCCCGTGGCGGGAGTCGCTGCCGACGATTACGCCGCGGGGCGTCGGGATCGCGGTCGTCGGCCTGGCCTTCGCATTTGTTTCGACCAGCCATTCGCTGGCGCAGATTTTCGAGCGGCCCGTGCTGGAACTGGGACCGATCGGTCAGCACAGCAATGGCAAGCTGGCCAGTATCGCAAAGGGGGCGCGGTCGGTCGACGATGTTCGCCGGCCAGCGGATGCGATGCGGCGCGCCCGCGAAACCATGCGCTTTGCGCCGATGAACGCCGCGGCGCCGCGCACCGCCGGGATGGTTTTCAGCAAGGCAGGAAAGAAGCGCGAGGCCGAGCGCGCGATGCTCGCGGCGGTCCGGTTGACGCGCCGCGACGGCACCGCGCAGCTCTGGCTTGCCAACGCCGCGATCGCGCGGCGCGACCTGCCGCAGGTTCTGCACCGTTATGACCTGATTATGCGGACCCATCCGGCGGCCTCGCCACCGATGTACGATACGCTGGCGCGCACCCTGGCCGATCCGGTCATGCGCAAGGAAATGAAACGCTTCGTGAGCCTCGATACGCCGTGGTTCGAAAGTTTCGCGTCGAGCGCGGCAGCATCGCCGGCAAATGCCAAATCGCTCGCGCGGCTGTTTCTCCAGACCCCAAAGCTTCCCGACAGCGCGCCGATGCGGAACGTCTATGCGGCGGTGATGGGGCAGCTCGGCGCCGAGCGGCAATATGCGCTCGTCGAAGGTCTCTATCCCCGGCTTCCCGGGGCGCAGCGGGGTGCGCTGGGCAAGGTCGAGCTTCCCAGCGACGAGGGCACGGAATATCCGCCGGTCGCCTGGGCGCGCGTCACCGACGGCAGCTATGGCGCGGCGATTGTCGGGGGCGGCAAGGACCGGTTGATGGAGCTGTATGTGTCCAGCGGCGCCGGTGGTGTTGCCGCGCGCAAGCTGCTCGTCCTGCGGCCCGGCGCCTATAATCTTCATTGGCGCGCGGTCGACGGACCGGGCGAGGTTGACGCGGAGGTGCGCGCGATCGTCAGCTGCGCCGATGCCAAGGGCGCCGAGAGCGTGATCGCCGAGAAGCTGATCCGCTCGCCGATCGACCGCGGCGGCGAAGAGCCCGATCCGGTATCGGGCGATCTTGCCTTCACCGTCCCCGCGGCCAATTGTCCCGCAGTCCTGCTCGATCTGAGGGTGGGGAGCGGAGCGAGCCGCGAGGAAGCGCGCTGGCTGTTCGATCGCCTGTCGCTCGCCCCGCTGAAAAAGGCGGCCATAGCGGAAACGCGTTGAGGCGATGATCAAGCGCCTCGTCGACGTGCTGGTGGCGGCGTTGGCGCTGCTGCTGCTGTCGCCCGTCATTGTCGTGACCGCGCTGGCGGTGGCGCTGAAGATGGGGCGGCCGGTATTTTTCCGTCAGGTCCGGCCAGGGCTGCATGGCGCGCCGTTCGGGATGATCAAGTTTCGGACGATGCGCGACGCGGTCGGCGCCGACGGCAGTCTGCTGCCCGACGCCGAGCGCCTGACGCCGTTGGGGCAGTGGCTGCGCGCGACGTCTCTCGACGAGCTTCCCGAATTATGGAACGTCCTGACCGGCGAGATGAGCCTGGTCGGCCCGCGCCCGTTGCTGATGCAATATCTGCCGCTCTATTCGCCCGAGCAGGCGCGGCGACACCTGGTGCGGCCCGGCGTGACCGGCTGGGCGCAGGTCAACGGCCGCAATGCCCTGAGCTGGGAAGAGAAATTCGCGCTGGACGTCTGGTATGTCGACAATCGGTCGTTCGGGCTCGATCTCAGGATTCTCGCGCTGACCGCGCTCAAGGTGGTGCGGCGCGACGGGATCAGCGCGGCCGGCGACGCGACGATGCCGGCTTTCACCGGATCGGGAAAGCGCGAGGACAGCTCGATGGACGGTTCCGCCCTTTAACGGGCCGCGTCGGATATCACGCCCGCCACCACCGAGCAGACCATCGCGACGTCCTCGTCGCTCTGGCTCGGATGCGTGAGGAACATCAGGCTGAATTCGCCCAGCTCGCGGGCCACCGCCAGCCGCTGCGCCGGGCGCCACGGCGTTCCGTCGAATGCCTTTTCCAGATACACTTCCGAGCAACTGCCATGCAGGACGGGAGCGCCGCGCGCGTTGCATTCGGCGACGATGCGATCGCGATCCCAGCCGGCTTTGAGCCCGTCGTGCCGGACATATGCATATTGGCGGTAGTAGGCGTGGGTCATGCCTGGCGGCGCGACGGGAACGCGAACGGCGGCGGGGAAGGGCGCCAGCGCCTCGCGGATCGCGTCGGCGATTTCGGTCCGGCGCGCGGTCCATTCCGCCATGCGTCCGAGCTGGATGCGGCCGATCGCCGCCTGCATTTCCAGCATTCGCCAGTTCGTCCCGAAGCTTTCGTGAACCCAGCGGAAACCGGGCGGGTGCTCGCGGTTATAGACGGCGTCCCAGCTCTTGCCGTGGTCCTTGTACGACCACATCGCCGACCACAGATCGTCGTCGTCGGTGGTGACCATGCCGCCTTCGCCGCCGGTCGTCATGATCTTGTCCTGACAGAAGGACCATGCGCCGACATGCCCGATCGACCCGACGCTGCGGTTGCCGACGAGCGCGCCGTGCGCCTGCGCGCAATCCTCGATCACCTTGATCCGCCGATCGGCGGCAAGAGCCATGATGCCGTCCATATCGGCGGGCCAGCCGCCGAGGTGCACCGGGACGATCGCGCGCGTGCGGTCGGTGAGCACGGCGGCGATGGTCGCCGGCGAAATATTGCCGCTGTCATAGTCGACATCGGCGAACACCGGCGTGGCGCCGATATTGATCACGGAGGACACCGAAGCGATGAAGGTTCGGGGGGTAACCACGACTTCGTCGCCGGGGCCGATCCCGAGCGCCTGAAGGGCGAGGTCGAGCGCGACGGTGCCGTTGGTCAGCGCGATCGCATGTCGGCTTTGCGTCCAGCGGGCGAACTCCGTTTCGAAGCTCCGGGTCTCCTGGCCGGTCCAGTAATTGACGCGGTTGGAAAGCAGGACCTCGCGAACGCGGTCGGCCTCTTCCTGCGAGAAACAAGGCCATGGAGCAACGGGGGAGTTCAGCATTGGGGCGCCTATAGACTGGGCCGGATGGCTTTGCTAGGGGGCGCGCGGCGCACGCTAAGGGAATGAACGGTTGGCCAGAATTTTGATCAACGCGTCGCTTGCGCCGTCCCTTTACAATTTTCGCGGGCCGTTGATCCGGGAGATGATTGCGCGCGGTCACGAGGTCCACGTCTCGGCCCCGACGATCGACGCCGCCGATCGCGACCGCATCGTGGCGCTGGGCGCCACACCGCACGAGCTGCCGCTTGAACGGACCGGATTGGGACTGGGAAGCGACCTGCGCTATTTCGCCGCGCTTCGCCGGTTGATCGCAGGGATCGCGCCTGATCGCGTCCTGAACTACACGATCAAGCCGAACATCTGGGGCAGTCTGGCCGCGCGGACGAAGGGTGTCCCCGCGGTGTCGATGGTCACCGGGCTCGGCTATGCCTTTGCCGCATCGGGGAACGGGATACAGCGCGCGGTCAAATGGCTTGCGCGCCGTCTCTATGGCTTTGCGCTGCGGAGCAATGATGCGATCCTGTTCCAGAATCCCGACGACGTGCGCGACTTCGCGGCCGCCGGAGCGCTCCACGATCCGTCGAAGGTTCGCATGATCCACGGGTCGGGCGTCGACCTGGTCCACTATGCCCCCGCGCCGTTGCCGCCCGGACCCTGTTTCCTGATGATCGCCCGCCTGCTCGGCGCGAAGGGGATTCGCGAATATGCGGCGGCCTGCGCCCGTGTGCGCGCTGCGGTTCCCGAGGCCGAGTGCCTGCTGGTCGGGGTCACCGACGACGGCCCCGACGGGGTCGCCGAAGCGGAGGTGCTGCAGCTTTGCGAGGGCGCTATCGAGTATCTGGGCCTTCTGCACGATGTGCGGCCGGCGATCGCGCGGGCCAGCGTCTATGTCTTGCCCAGCTATCGCGAAGGAACGCCGCGATCGTCGCTCGAGGCGATGGCGATGGGTCGTCCGGTGGTCACGACCGACGCGCCGGGATGCCGCGAAACCGTGATCGACGGCGAGAACGGCTTTCTGGTCCCGGTCGGCACGGTCGAGCCGCTGGCGGAAGCGATGATCGCGCTCGCGCGCGATCCCGATCTGCGCGCCACGATGGGCGCCCGTTCGCTCGATCGCGCGCGGTCGCGTTTCGCGGTGGACAAGGTCAATGATGCGATTATCGACGCGCTTGCTGCTGGTTCGGGCAGATGAGCGTCGAGGAAGGACGATTTGGGTGACTGGGAATGGCGATGTCCGGTTTGACGCCGCGATGCTGGACTTTCTTGCGCAACCGCGCCGCTGGCTGGTGACGGGTGCCGCCGGCTTCATCGGTTCGAACCTTGTCGAGACACTGCTCCGTCACGGGCAGCATGTGCGCGGGCTCGACAATTTCGCGACCGGATATCAGCGCAATCTCGATGAGGTGCGGTCGCTCGTCGGCGATGCGGCGTGGACGCGCTTCGACATGGTGGAGGGCGACATTCGCGATGCGGCGACATGCGACGCGGCGGTCGCAGGGGTCGATTATGTGCTGCACCAGGCGGCGCTCGGTTCGGTGCCGCGGTCGATCGCCGATCCCGCGACCACCAACGCGGCCAATATCACCGGATTTCTCAACATGCTCGATGCGGCGCGGCGCGCCGCCGTCGCCGGTTTCGTCTATGCAGCGTCCAGTTCGACCTATGGCGACGAGCCGAACCTGCCCAAGCGGGAGGATCGGATCGGCAACCCCCTGTCACCTTATGCGGTCACCAAGCTGGTGAACGAACTCTATGCCGGTGTCTATGCGCGCACCTATGGCTTCGGCAGCGTTGGACTGCGCTACTTCAACGTATTCGGGCCGCGGCAGGATCCCGATGGCGCCTATGCCGCGGTCATCCCGAAATGGACCGCATCGATGATCGGTCAGGAAGAGGTCGCGATCAACGGCGACGGCGAGACGAGCCGCGACTTCTGTTTCGTTGCCAATGCCGTGCAGGCGAACCTGCGCGCCGCGCGGGCGTGTACGGCGGGGACGGCCGACGTTTGCAACGTCGCGGTCGGTGACCGGACGACGCTGAACCAGCTCTTTGCGCTGCTGCGCGACGCGCTTGCGACGCACCAGATCCATTATGCCCGCGAGCCGCTCTATCGGGATTTCCGGGCTGGCGACGTCCGTCACAGCCTGGCCGATATTTCGCACGCCGAGGCGGTTCTGGGCTATCGCCCGAGCCACCGTCTCGCCGACGGGATAGCCGCCGCCGTGCCGTGGTATATCGAGCATTTCCGGACTACGGCCCGACCGGCCCGCCAAGATTGAATTGAAAAGGATATGTCCACCATGGCCGCTGCGCCTGCTCCCCAGAATGAAAAGATCGTCGTCCTCGGCCTTGGCTATGTCGGCCTGCCGGTGGCTGTCGCGCTGGCGCGTGCGGGGTTCGACGTCACCGGCTTCGATATTTCGAGCCGCCGTGTGGCGTCGCTGGCGGCCGGGTCGGACTGGACGGGCGAGGTGGCCGACGCCGACCTCCAGGCCTGCGGCCTCCGTTTTTCCGACGATCCGGCGGCGCTCGACGGGGCGAGCTTCATCATCGTGACCGTCCCGACGCCGATCGACGCGATGCGCCGGCCCGACCTGGGGCCGATCGAAAGCGCGTGTCGGCTGATCGGCCCGCGTCTGGCGAAGGGCGCGGTGGTGGTGTTCGAGTCGACGGTCTATCCCGGGGTCACCGAAGATATCTGCGGTCCGTTGCTCGCCGAGCAATCCGGCCTGCGCGCCGGCGCCGATTTTTTCCTCGGCTATAGCCCCGAGCGGATCAACCCGGGCGACAAGGTCCGCCGGCTGGAGACGATCACCAAGATCGTTGCCGCCGATACCCCGCAGGCGCTCGACCGGGTGCGGGCCGTCTATGGCGCGATCATCGAGGCAGGGCTGCACGAAGCGCCGAGCATCCGCGTCGCCGAGGCGGCGAAGGTGATCGAGAATGCCCAGCGCGATATCAATATCGCCTTCATGAACGAAGTGACGCGTATCTTCGCGCGCGACGGCATTTCCGTCTGGGACGTCCTCGACGCCGCAGGGACCAAGTGGAATTTCCTGCCCTTCACGCCCGGCCTGGTCGGCGGACATTGCATCGGTGTCGATCCCTATTATCTGTCGCACCGGGCCGAAATGCTGGGCCATGACCCGCAGGTCATCCTGGCGGGCCGGTCGATCAACGACGATATGGGCCGCTGGATCGCCGATCGCCTGCACGACGAACTCGGCCGCCGCGACGGCAAGATCCTGGTGCTCGGACTGACCTTCAAGGAGAATGTCCCCGACCTGCGCAACTCGAAGGTCGCCGATGTCATCGCCCGTCTGAAATGGCTGGGGCATGAGATCATCGTCCATGATCCGCACGCCGACGGGGCGGAAGCGGTGCACGAATATGGAATCACGCTGGTGCCCGACGCGCTCGCGGGACAATATGACGCCGTGTTCGCCGCCGTTCCGCACCGCGAATATGGGGCGCTGTCGATCGACGCGCTGAACGCCTTGCTACGCGAGGACGGGCTGTTGTTCGATCTGAAGCGGCTGTGGCCCGACCTTGCGAACGGCAGCGCCGCGCTGGCGGGCGCCCGTCGCTATCGCGGGCTCTGACGCGCGGTTATCCGGTCGAACAGCTCGATGAGCCGGGGGGCGTTGGCGTTCAGCGAATAATGGCTCTCGGCGCGCGCACGCGCCGCGACGCCCATTGCGCGGCTCTTGTCCCGATCGGCGGCGACCGCCTTGATCGCCGCGATCCATTCGGCGTCGCTGCGTGCGAGGTGCCCGACCTCGGGCGTGACAATCTCGCCGTTCACGCCCACGTCCGACGCGATGACCGGCTTGCCGAGCGCCATATACTGGATGAGCTTGTAGCCGCATTTGCCGCGCTCGAACGGGGAGTCGGTCAGCGGCATGATCCCCGCATCGATCTGTGCGAGCAGCTCGGTCTCGCGTTCCGGCGTCCAGTCTTCGGCTATGACCGGAAAGGTCGCGTCGTCGAGCGGCGCGATGCCCACGGTGACCAGTCGCAGCGGCATCTGCCGGGCGGCTTCGTTCAGCACCGGCACGATGTTCTGGAGCAGATGGCGGGTTGCAGGCGAGCCGATCCATCCCAGCAGCAGATCGTGCGACGGCGCCGCCCCGGCGGGGTGTGGGCGATAGACGCCGGTGTCGACGACGGTCGGCAGGATCAATATGTCGCGCGCCCCGTGCGCCGCCGCATAGTCGGCAAGGTAGCGATTGCCCGCGGTCACCGCCGCGGCCCGCTTCAGCAGCGCGTCGAGCTTGTTCGCCAACAGCGCGCGGACCGCCGGATTGCTGCTCCGATCATAATTGTGGAAGATCGCGTCGTCGAAATCGACCACATAGGGGCGGCGGGCGAGGCGCTCGACGAAACCGGGCGCAAAGGGAAACAGCTCCTTTTCGATCCATAGCAGGTCGAAATTGCGCGCGCCGCGAAGCGCGCCGAGGCGGCGGCGAAAGGCGGCGGCAACGGCCGCACTCGACCGCGGGCGACCCGCATAGAGGTTTCGCAGATACTCGTCGTCGAAAAAGGGCGACAGCGTCAGCGAATAGCCTGCCTGGCGCAGCTGCTCCTCATAGAGGGCGAAGCGGACACGGCTACTCGCCCCCAGCGACCCGTAGCGGGTCAGCGCGAGCACCGATTTCACCGCGTTGCGCTCTGCTTCGGCGTCAGAAAGGGACCGGCCGCCAGGGCGATGAAGAGGAACAGCCACAGCGGTAGCTGGTTGAACTTCGGAACGAAGAAGCTGATCAGCAGGGTGAAGAGAATATTGCCCCATACGAGCAGCGAGAGATAGTCCGACCGCCGGTACATGTAGAGCGCCAGCCGGTCGAGCGCGAGCGTGAGGACAGGGATGAACAGGAAGACGAAATCGAGCCCGCCGTCCGAATAGATGGGCTCGATGAACGTCCCCACATTGGTCGGAAACGGAACGTAGCGGAAGTCGAGAACCTGGTTCGGAATATGGAGATCGGCGCCGGTCAACTCGATCACCTTGGCCGCCCAGTAGAAGGAGCGCACGAAGGTCGTGTCCTGATGCGCGTTGCTGCTGACGATCGAATCGAGGTAGCCGAAGCCGCCCGTCGCATAGACGAAGAGCGAGTCGAGCTGGCCGTAGGAAGAATATTTCCCGGTCAGCGTCATGAAGAGAAAGAAAAGCCCCAGCCCGAAGGCAAGAACGCCCCCGGCAACGCGGCCCACCCTGAATTTCCAGAACGGCTTGGCAAAGCTGAGCGTGAAGATGACCGGCAGGAGAATCCAGAGCGGGCGGGTCCGGTCGATGAAAAACAGGTTTCCGAACAGCAGCGCGATCGAAAAGCCCAGAACCGCGAGTTTGATGAGCGGATGATATTTCGACCGGAAGACGATCATGGTCCCGAGGAAAATCGCGATCCAGCTGAAATAGCTGAGCTGCGTCCCGATGCTGTCGAGCTCGCCGGAAAAGGCGCGGATCGCGAGCAGATCCTGCGACACGATGGCATAGACCAGAACCCCGATGCCGCCCGCAAAGGAGGAGATATCGTTGAGGTAGATCATCAGGCCCAGCGAACCGATCGCGCCCGAGACGAGAAAGGCGACGAAGGTCGCCGTATCGATACCCCGATCCGTAAATTCGACCAGCGCCCGCTGCGCGTAGCGGACGTGGATCACCGTCGACATCAGGAAACAGAAGATCGCATAGATGACGATCAGCTGCGTCACCTCCGACATCGGATTGATCGGCGAGGTCGAGACGGGAAGCAGCGCGAGCGTCGCGACCCACGCCAGCAGCCCGTAGGCCGACGGGATGATGGCGAGAGTTTGCGGCAGGGTAGGCCGGAGCTGGGCCGACGGAGCGCTCCGATTATTGGACATTCTTGTGTTCCGTTTGGCGAACCGCGCGGCTCAGCCGGTAGAGATAGGCGGTGAGGATCGCGTATTGCACGATTGCGCCGCCGCTGAAAGCCACCGCGGTCGCAAAACCGCCCGACGCGAGGGCAATCGCGCATAGTCCGTTGCGAAAGACGGCGGCGCTCGCGGTCAGGATCATGATGCCCGCATTCTGGCCCTTGAGATAGGCGACGGGGATCAGCGGGAAACTGACCATGTGCAGGACCACGCCGGGAACCAGCATCGCGATGACCCAGCCGACGCCCGTCCATTCGGGACCGAACACGGGTGTTGCGAGCAGTGGCGCGAGGATGATGGTCGGCACCCCGGCGACGACGCCGATCGCGCCGAGGCCGAGCGTAATCTTGCGGCTGTTGTCTGCAAGACTGCCGCCCGCATGCCAGTCGCGCGCCGACCCCTGCACGAGCTGCGAGCCGATCTTTGCGACCAGAAAGCTGGGCGCTTGCAACAGCCGCAGGCCCAGGCTGAGATGCGCGGCAATGACCGGGTTCGATCCGAAATAGCTGATGATCATGAACGGACCGTGCACCGACAGCGCGTTGAACAGCGCTTCGGGCGCCGTGTAGTGAAGATATTTGCGGTTGGTCGCCGCCGCCTCCCAGACCCGTTTCGGGCCGTGGAGGCGTAGCTGGCGGGTGGCCGCCAGATAGGCGATGTGGACAACGGCGGGGGTCAGCAGAAACAAGCCGTAGCCGATGACCAAGCCGGCCGCCCCGGCGCCCGCGAGCCCCAGCCCGATCTGCGCGGTGACCCCGACGCACGCCTGAGCGACACGCGCCCAGCCGATCACGTCGACGCGGCGATGCCGGATCTGCAGCGCTTCCAGCGTCGTCGAAAGGCTGGCCGACAGGACGATCAGGCCGATCGCCCATGGCACCGTCGCCGCCAGGCGGTCGCCGAGCACCGGGGCGAGGCGCTCGGTCGGGACCGCGATCGCGGCGAGGCTGACCGCGGCCGCGACGCCGATCGCCGAACAGGCCCCGGCCTGCGTCAGGCATGTTGCCTCGTCGTCATCGTCGACGATCGGCACCGCATAGTCGAAGCCAAGCGCCGCAACGAGCGACAGGATGACGGAGACCGCCATCAATGTCGCCAGCACCGCATAATCCGTCGGGGGATAGATGCGCGTCAGGACAGGAATGAAGACGAGATTGATGATCTGCGCCAGAAGGTTCGCGCCCAGAAGTTTCTGGGCGCTGACCTTCCACTGCGCGTCGCCGAAACGGCGCAGCAACCGCTTGACCGGATTCATGGCGAGCGGGTCGCTCATCGATGCCTATTCGGCCAGAGCGAGCAGATATTGACCATAGTCGGTTTTGGCGAAGAATTTGCCGCGTTCGATCAGCTGGTCGCGATCGATGAAGCCCTGCCTGTAGGCGATTTCCTCGAGACAGCCGATCATCTGGCCCGTGCGCTTCTGGATGACGCGAACGAATTCGGATGCCTCGACCAGGCTGTCGTGGGTACCGGTGTCGAGCCAGGCATAGCCGCGTCCCATCTGCTCGACATAGAGGTCGCCGGCCTCCATATAGAGGCGGTTGAGGTCGGTGATTTCCAGTTCGCCGCGCGCCGAGGGGCGGATTTGCCGTGCAAGGTCGACGACCCGGTTGTCATAGAAATAGAGGCCGGTAACGGCATAGTTCGACCGCGGCTGCGCCGGCTTCTCCTCGATGCCGAGCGCGCGGCCGTCGTCGTCGAGCTCGACGACGCCATAGGCGCGGGCGTCGGCGACCTGATAGGCGAAAACGGTCGCACCCGCCCGCCGGTCGCGGGCATTCGCGAGCAGTTTCTGGAAACCGGCACCGAAGAAAATGTTGTCGCCGAGGACGAGCGCCGCCGGCTGGTCGCCGATGAAGTCGGCCCCGATATGGAACGCCTGCGCGAGCCCTTCGGGGCGCGGTTGCAGCGCATATTCGATCGCGAGGCCGAGGTCGCTGCCGTCGCCGAACAGGCGGCGGTAATTGTCGAGATATTCGGGCGACGAGATGATCAATATCTCGCGAATTCCGGCGAGCATCAGCGTCGACAGGGGATAATAGATCATCGGCTTGTCATAGACGGGCAGCAACTGCTTGTTGATCGCCAGCGTCGCGGGGTGGAGCCGCGTTCCCGATCCGCCGGCCAGAATGATTCCGCGCATCTTGTCTTCCCCCTATCGTGCCAGCCGCTCGGCCAGGATCGCGTCGACCGCATCCTGCCATGGGCGCAGCGTCAGGCCAAAATCATCGTGCAATTTTCCCGTCGCGAGGCGGCTGTTCGCCGGCCGACGCGCGGGCGTCGGATAGTCGGCGGTCGCGATCGCGCGGACCTCGGGCACCTTGAGCCCGGCAGCAGCGGCGCGATCGAAGATATGGCAGGCGAGGCCATGCCATGTCGTCTCGCCGCCGTTGACCGCATGCCAGGTTCCAGGGGCGCGGTCCCGCGCGAGTATCGCGAGCATCGCGTCGGCGAGGTCGTCGGCATTGGTCGGACAGCCATGCTGGTCGGCGACGACGCCCAGCTGGTCGCGCTCGGCGCCCAGGCGCAGCATCGTGTCGAGAAAATTGGCGCCGCCGGCGCTCAATACCCAAGCCGTGCGGACGATGACATGCGAGGCGGGCGCGGCGGCGCGGACCGCATCCTCGCCGGCCGCTTTCGACGCGCCATAAACGCCGAGCGGCGCGACGGGGTCGGTTTCCACATAGGGTTCGGCCTTGGCGCCGTCGAAGACATAATCGGTCGAGACATGGATGATCGGACAGCCCTGCCGGGCGGCGTTGTCGGCCAGCATCCCCGGGGCCACCGCGTTGACGGCGTGAGCGAGCTCGGGCTCGCTCTCGGCGCGATCGACTGCGGTATAGGCGGCGCAGTTCAGTATGGCGCGCCAGCGCCTGCCGTCCATGTAGCGGTGGATCGACGCCGCGTCGGCCAGGTCCAGCGTGGCGCGCGACGGTGTTTCGCACGCGATACCGCGTTCGCGCGCCAACCGCGCGGCCGCGCCTCCGACCTGCCCGTTGGCTCCGGTGATCAGCAGCGGCAAGTCCGGCATCAGGCGGACTTCGCAATTCCCAGGCGTTCGCCCCGATAGCGGCCCGACAATATGTCCCGCCACCAGTCGCGATTGTCGAGATACCAGCGGATCGTCCGCGCCATGCCGCTCTCGAAATTCTCGCGCGGCGCCCAGCCGAGCTCCGACTGCAGCTTGCTCGCGTCGATGGCGTAGCGGAAATCATGCCCCGGCCGGTCGGCGACGAAGCTGATCTGTTCGCGGTAGCTGCGGCCGTCGGCGCGTGGCTCGATGCCGTCGAGCGTGTCGCAGATGACCTCGACGACCTGCAGATTGGTGCGTTCGTTGTTGCCGCCGACCATATAGCTTTGGCCCGCGACACCCTTTTCGAACACAGTGCGCAGCGCGCGGACATGGTCGTCGACGAACAGCCAGTCGCGGATATTGTCGCCGCGCCCGTAAACCGGCAGCGGCTCGCCGGCGAGGCATTTGATGATCATCAGCGGGATCAGCTTTTCGGGGAAATGATAGGGACCGTAATTGTTCGAGCAATTGGTGACGAGCGTCGGCAGGCCATAGGTGTGGTGCCACGCGGAGACGAGATGGTCCGACCCCGCCTTCGACGCCGAATAGGGCGAGCGCGGGTCATAGGGCGAGGTCTCGGTGAAGAAGCCCTCGTCACCCAGCGCGCCGAACACCTCGTCGGTCGAGATGTGATGGAAGCGGAACCCGGCCTTGTCGGCCTCGGGAAGCGCCCGCCAGTAATCGGTTGCGGCCGACAGCATGGTGAAGGTGCCGACGATGTTGGTTTCGATGAAGGCGGCGGGGCCGTCGATCGACCGGTCGACATGGCTTTCGGCGGCAAGGTGCGCGATGATGTCGGGTCGCACGTCCGCGATCAGACTTTCGACGAGCGCGCGGTCGCATATATCGCCGCGCACGAAACGGAAGCGGTCGCTGCCGCTGACCGGCGCGAGCGATGACAGGTTGCCCGCATAAGTCAGCGCATCGAGCACGACGACCCGGTGGCCGCTCTCCTCGATCAGATGCCGCGCGAGCGCCGAGCCGATGAATCCGGCGCCACCGGTGATCAATATGGTCTTGGAAGCGGTCATGATTTCTTCTTTTCTCGGGCTTGGAGCGGTGCGAGCGGCGTGCCGTCATAGGCGAAATCGAACGCGGCGTCCGCCAGCAACGGCAGGACCGCGTCCTTCGGCGACAGCATCGGAACATCCGCGACGCCGCCGATGACCGGCCAGTCGATCGCGATCGCCGGATCGTCCCAGCGCACGCCGCCTTCGGTTTCGGGGGCGTAATAGGCGTCGACCTTGTAGACGACCTCGCAATCCTCGACGAGCGTCATGAAGGCGTGGCCGAACCCGGCGGGAACGAAGAGTTGGTGGCCGTTGTCCGCGGACAATTCCGCCGCGACATGCTGGCCGAACGTCGGCGAAGCCGGGCGCAGGTCGACCGCAACGTCGAAAATCCGGCCGCGGACGCACCGGACAAGCTTCGCCTGCGCGTGCGGGGGACGCTGAAAATGAATGCCGCGGATCGTCCCCGCCTGCTTCGAATAGCTGTGGTTATCCTGCACGAAAGCCGCCGCGACGCCCAGGTCGCGAAAACGCTGCTCGTGATAGGTTTCGGAAAACCAGCCCCGGTCGTCGCCGAAGCGGCGGGGCGTCAGCAATATCGGAATCATGATGGAATTCGGCCGGTTGAATAAGACACGTGCGGGCCTTTACCGCCCCGAAAAAGGCTGGCCAATTAAAATTTTAGGTTTAAGGGGCGGCTTCCCCCAGATTGTGGCGAGTTGGACGGCATGTGCGGCATAGCGGGCTTTTGGCGGCCTTCGGGACTTGATCGGCACGCCCTTGCGACGCTCAAGGCGATGACGACGGCGATCCGGCGGCGCGGCCCCGATGCCGACGGAGCATGGGTCGATACGGATCGTGGCGTGGCGCTGGGGCATCGCCGGCTCTCGATCATCGACCTGTCGCCCGGCGGCGCCCAGCCGATGGAATCGGCCGACGGGCGCTATGTCATCGTTTATAACGGGGAAATCTATAATTTCGCCGACCTGCGCGCCGACCTGGAAGCCGCAGGGCAGGCGCCCGGATGGCGCGGCCATTCCGACACCGAAGTGTTGCTGGCCGCCCTGTCCGCGTGGGGCCTCGACCGGACGCTCGCGGCGCTCAACGGCATGTTCGCTTTCGCGCTCTGGGACCGCGCGGAGGGGCGCCTGTCGCTTGCGCGCGACCGGATGGGCGAAAAGCCGCTCTATCATGGGTGGGTCGGACAAGGCGAGCAGCGGACGCTGCTGTTCGCTTCCGATCTCGCCGCTTTGCACGCACACCCCGCCTTTCGGCCCGAGATCGACCCCGCGTCCGTCAGCCAGCTGTTGCGCTTCGGTCATGTTCCCGATCCGGCGTCTGTTTATCGGGGTGTCGGAAAGCTGGCGCCCGGCACGCGGCTGACGCTCTCGGCCGATGGCGGCGAAGACGCGTTTGTCTATTGGGATACGCTTTCGGAATATGCCCGCGCGGCGGGCGAGGCGCGCTTCCGCGGCGATGCGATCGAGGCGGTCGACGAGCTTGAGCGGCTTTTGGGGAACGCCGTCTTGCGGCAGTCGGTCGCCGACGTGCCGCTCGGCAGCTTTCTGTCGGGCGGGATCGACTCCTCTGCGGTAACCGCACTGCTGCAGCACAATGCCAGCGGCCCGGTGAAGAGCTTTTCGATCGGCTTTTCGGAAAGCGCTTATGACGAATCGCCGCATGCTCGGGCGGTGGCCGCGCACCTAGGGACCGACCATCAGGAGCTGATCGTCACCCCGGAGGACGCGCTGGCGGTCATTCCCGACCTTCCCGGAATCTACAGCGAACCCTTTGCCGATTCCTCGCAGATCCCGACCTATCTGGTGGCGCGCATGGCGCGCGAGCAGGTGACGGTCGCGCTGTCGGGCGATGCTGGCGACGAGCTGTTCGCCGGATATAATCGTCACGTCCACGCGCATCGGAGCTGGCCGCGGCTGGCGCGGATTCCGCGCCCGCTGCGCCGTCTTGCGGGCCGCGCGATGACGGCGGTTTCGCCGGCGCGATGGGATGCTGCCATCGGGCCGCTGGTCGCGCGCAAGGCGGTCGGCGTGGGTGAAAAAATGCACAAGGCCGCCGGGGTGATCGCGTCCCGCGACGGCGACGCGCTCTACGCGACGCTGATCAGCGTGAACCCGGATTTCCGGGAGCTTCTGCGCCACCCTTCGGAAAAGGACGGCTTCGAGGGCAGGGCGCTCGAAATCGTCGCCGGCTTGCCGCTCCCCGATCGCATGATGGCGATGGACGCGATTCACTATCTGCCCGGCGATATCCTGACCAAGGTCGACCGCGCCGCGATGGCGGTTTCGCTGGAAACGCGGGTGCCGATGCTGGACGTCGACGTCATCCGCTTCGCTTGGAGCCTGCCGGCGGACATGAAGTTGCGCGACGGCGTGAGCAAATGGCCGCTACGCGAGATGCTGTACCGCCACGTGCCGCGCCAGCTGATCGAGCGGCCGAAGCAGGGGTTCGGCGTACCGATCCACGACTGGCTGCGCGGGCCGTTGCGGGAATGGGCGGAGGGGCTGTTGTTCGATAGCGCGGCATCGCTCGACGAGTATTTCGACCGGCCGGCGATCGCCGCCTTGTGGCAGCGCCATCTGTCCGGGGCCGGCAATCACCAGCACCGGCTATGGCCGATCCTGATGTTCCAGGCATGGCGGGCACGGTCGTGAAACGGGCGTCGCAATTGTCCATCGCCGGTCCAGCCCGGTCGCCGGTTGCCGGGTAGCCCGGCTTGTTTTCAGAGCAATCGGTCCATATTCGCTGGAATTTTCAAGGACTGCAGCGGTTGCGAACGTCCATTCAATGGTGCAATCACGCACCGCCTAATCCGGAGTCGTCGGTGAACCTGTCACCATCCTGCCCCCTATGTCACGAGACCGTTCATGCCGCGCCGATCCGGCGCCGGAACCTGATCGTGCACGCGTGCCGTTCCTGCGGCCTGCATTTCGGCGAAAATGATCAGGCGACCGCGATCGAAGACGCGGGATCGGTCGAAACCAGCCCGCATCATTTCTCGACGCTGCTCAATCAATCCGATCGGTTGGGCGCCGCGCTCGCCGACCTCATCGATCGCCGCTGGAGCTATTTTACCCAACGGCTTGGCGGCGAACCCCGCCACTGGCTCGAGATCGGGCCGGGAAGCGGATTGCTGAGCGCCGTCGTGGCAAGCCGCGGCGGAAGCTGGCGCGGCTGCGAGATCGATCCGGTGATGGCCGCAGAAATGGCGGGCCGCGGTCTGGATGTCGTGCACGGCGATTTCGCCGCCATGGATCCGCGCGATCTCTTTACCCCGGCCGTCGCGGAGCAGGGCGGCTTCGATATCATCTTCCTGTCGCAGGTGCTGGAGCATGTCCGCAATCCGGATCGCTTCCTTGCCAACGCCCTTGCCGCGCTGCGGCCCGGAGGCATGATCTATGTCGACGTCCCCAGCGACGACGGGCTGACCGCGATCATCCGGCGGCTCAACAAATGGGGGCAGAGCTATGGCGAGGTCGTTCCGCCTTATCACATGATCGCCTATGGCTCGAAGACGCTGCGCCACGCGCTCGCGAATGCCGGCTTCGAAGATCCGTGGATTTCGACGAGCGCCTATGACGATGCGACCTTCGGGCTGGCCCATGCGCGGATCAATCCGAGCGCCAAGCTCAAGTCGGTCTGGCGTGCGTCGGCCTTGCTGTCGCTGGGCGGAAACCTCGTCGGCATGGCGCGAAAGCCGGCGATTGATCACCGCGGAGCGCCGCCTTCATGCTGATCGAGTTTGTCGGCAACATCGTTACCCAACCTTTCGGCCGCCTTGCCCGTCTGCTCCCGTGGGATGATGTTGCGGTCGTCCATCACGGGATCGACCAGAGCATCCAGGTGCTGCTGGGCGGCAGCAAGGCCGATGTGCTGGTCGTCCACCTGACCCCCGATCACTTCATGGTGCAGGGCGAGGCGCAGGCGGTCGCGCTGATGCAGGGATATTGCGACGCGCTGCGCAGCTTTGCCGCCGCAAACCGGACAGTGGTCGTCGTCAACACGCTCGCGCCGCCGGTGCACCGGCTGGTCGGCAGCGATCATGTCGCGCAGCTTCGCCTGACCGCGCGGCTGAACGAGATGCTATTCGCCTGCGCCGACGAGACGGGGTGGGTGAGCATCGCCGACGTCGCGGGGGTGCTGGCGCTGAACGGGCTCGACAAGTCGATCAGCGCGACCAATGGCGCGATGATGCGGATGCCCTATACCAGCCATGCGCTCCCCGCGCTGGTCGGCGAATATGCACGGGCGATCCGCGAACGCTTTGTCGTGCGCAAGAAGGTGATTGTGCTCGACGCCGACAACACTTTATGGGGCGGGGTGGTCGGCGAGGACGGCGTCGAGGGCATCCAGGTCGACGACCAGTATCCGGGAATCCTGTTCCGCCGGTTCCAGGCCGCGCTGGCCTCGCTTCGCGACAGCGGCATATTGCTCTGCCTTGTCAGCAAGAACAACGAAGCCGACGTGCGCGAAGCCTTCGACCGGCGCGACATGCCGCTGCGCTGGGACAGCTTTGCGGCGATCCGTGCCAATTGGGAACCCAAGAGCGCCAACATCGGGTCGATCGCGGAACAGCTCAACGTCGGAATCGATTCGATGCTGTTCATCGACGACAACCCCGTCGAGATCGCCGAGGTTACGGCACAATTTCCGCAGATCGCCGCCCGCCAGTTCGATGTTCGCGAGGCTGCGGACGCGCTCGGCTGGCTGGCCTCCATTCCCGACCTCGGCACCTGGTCGCCTTCGGCCGAAGATCTGGCCAAGTCGGAGCAATATCGGCAGGAGGCGCAGCGTCAGGAGGTTGCGGCATCGGCGACGTCGATCGAGGACTATATCGCGTCGCTCGGCATGGTGCTCGAAGCCGGGATCAACCGGGCCGACCATGTGAAGCGCATCGCGCAGCTGACGAACAAGACGAACCAGTTCAACCTGACGACGCGGCGCTATTCGGAAGCGGATATTCTCGCCGCGATGGAGGAGGGGCAGGTCTTCGACTTTCGCGTGCGCGACCGTTTCGGTGACATGGGGATCATCGCGGTCGTCATCGTCCGGGGCGGCGAGATCGAAGCCTTCCTTATGAGCTGCCGCGCGCTCGGCCGCAAGGTCGAGGAGGACGTCGTCAAATATGTGCTGTCGAAGATACCGGCGGGCGAGGTGAGGGCGAGCTACATCCGGTCGGGCAAGAATCCGATGGTCGCCGATTTCTATGATCGCGTCGGCTTTTCGCTGGTCGAAGGCGATGACGATGTTCGCCGCTATGTTCACGGCAACGAAACCGACTATGGTCTGACGAACGAACTGATTGAGGTTGATTGATGTCCGAGATTGCACAAATCACGTCCGACTCGCTCGCGGCGGTCCTTGAAAATCTGGAAACCGAGGCGCCGATCGAACTCGACCTCTCCACGAACATCTTCGACGCGGTCGATTCCTTCGCAATCGTCGATTTGCTGCTCGAAACAGAGGGCCGCATCGAAGCTGTCTATGGCCGCTACGTGCCGTTGGCCGACGAGACGATCTTCGATGCCGAAAAATCGCCGCTCAAGAATTGGGCGACGTGGAATGCCTATGTGGAGAAATGCATTGCAGCCTGATCAACAGCGTGCCGAACTGCGTTTCGCGAACGCCTCGATCCGCGGCATCGTCACCACGGTCGGGGACCGGATGGTCGATTTCGTGGCTGAGGCGCCGTCGATGGGGCTGAGCGAAGCCGATGTCGCGCGCTTGCAGCGGGCGATCGGACTCAACCGTCGGCAGATCGTGTCGGGCGACGAAACGACGTCGGACCTTTGCGCGCACTCGGCCCGGCGGCTGTTCGAGGGCTGCGGCATTTCGCCGCAGGATTGCCAGGGGCTGATCTTCGTCACCCAGACCCCCGACTATGCCGCGCCCGCGACCGCGATTTCGCTCGCGACACGGCTCGGGATGCCGATCACCTCGCTCGCGTTCGATATGCGGCTCGGATGCAGTGGTTTCGTCTATGGTCTGGCGACGGCGTTCAGCCTGGTGGAATCGGGTCTCGATCGCGTTCTGCTGTGCGTCGGCGATGTTGCATCGAAGTTCGTCGATCCGACCGACCATGCGATCGCTCCGATCATGGGCGACGCGGGCGCGGCGATCCTGATCGAGCGCAGGCCGTCGGCCAGCAGTTTCCAATTCTATTCGGACGGCAGCGGCGAGCGCGCGCTGATCATCCCGAACAGCGGGGTCCGCAAGGCGCCCGAGGATGAGGGGATGCCGCAGCTGATGCACATGGACGGCGCGTCGGTGTTCAACTTCACGCTGCAGCGCGTGCCGTCGATGATCACCGACATCCTGGAATTCGGAGCGAAGGAGCCCGACGCGATCGACTATTTCGTGCTGCATCAGCCGAACAAATATATCCTGAAGAACATCCAGAAACGGATGAAGGTCGATGACGCCAGGCTGCCGTCCGACACCCAGTCGGTCTATGGCAACCAGAACAGCGCGTCGATCCCCGGCACCATCTCGGGCTTTCTGTCCGACGACTATTCTTCTCGCCGCCTGACCTCGCTGTTCGCGGGGTTCGGCATCGGCCTCAGCTGGGCGGCCGCGATCGTCGAAACCGACGCGATCTACGCGCCCGCGACCTTCACCGGAATCAAGGATTGACCCATGGATAGCGCCACCTTCCTCGCCAAAGTCGCCGAAGTGCTCGATTATGACGGCGACATCGCCCGCGGCCAGAATCTCGAAGATATCGACATGTGGGACTCGCTGGGCATCCTGTCGATCGTCGAACTGCTCGAAGAACTGGGCGCCGAGGTCGATATCGACACCATCAACAACCTCAAGACCACCGACGAGCTGATCGCGCTCGCGGGCGGTGCGGTCAATGACTGAAGACCCGGGCGCGCCGCGCCCGCACGCGCTGATCGTTGGCGCGTCGAGCGGGATCGGGGCCGCGCTGGCGGGGCGTTTGGCGGCGGACCACCATGTGTCGCTGCTCGCGCGGCGGACCGGCCGGCTGGAGGCGCTCGCGGGTGCGAACGGCACCGCCTATGCCTGCGACGTCGGCGACAGCGAGGCGCTGACCGAGACGATCAAGGCGGCGGTCGCGGCGAACGGCAAGATCGATCGTTTCGTCTATTGCGCCGGGCGCCAGCTCATCAAGCCGCTGCGTGCCGTGTCGGCGGCCGACATGGCCGATGTGGTCAACGTGAACCTGACGGGCGCGCTGGTCAGCGCCGCAGCCTTTGCAAGCCCGCGCAATGCGCACGGCGATTCGGTCTTCTGCGCGATTTCGTCGATCGCGGCGCAGCGACCCGAGCCGGGCATTCTCGCTTATTCGGCGGCGAAAGCCGGGCTCGATGCGTTGATCCACGGCCTGGCGCGCGAATGCGCGCCGAAACGTGCGGTCGGTATCGCTCCGGGCTGGCTCGATACCGAAATGACACAGGCGCAGCCGCATGTGTACAATGCGGAGTTCCGCGAGAAGCTCGCGGCCTCGACCCCGCGCGGTATCGCGACGGTGACCGAGGTGGTCGACCTCGCGATGTTCCTGATGTCCGACGCCGCGCGCAGCATCACCGGCCAGACGGTGACGATCGACGCCGGCGCGTCGCTGTGATCCGCGTTCATCATATCGGCTATGTCGTTCGCGACCTCGATGCCTATGCGGCGTCGCTGCCGGGACTGGCGCTCGAAAAAGAGGTGGTCGACCCGGTTCAGAATGCGCGGATCGCGCTCTATCAGGTCGGCGACGCGTCGCGGATCGAGCTGATCCAGCCGCTCGGCGAAAGCGCTTTTACCTGGGCTCATCTTGACCGGGCGGGGGAAGGGCTCCACCATATCTGTTACGAAGGCGTCGGCGCCGATGCGATCGACGATTATCTGCGGCAGCATCGGCTGATGCGCGTGCGCGGCCCTGTCCACGCGGTCCTGTTCGACCGCGACGTCGTTTTCGCGGTGACCCGTCAGCGCGCGATTGTGGAGTTTATTCTATGAGCAGGATCTTGCTGGTCGGCGGCGGCGGTTTCGCCAAGGAAGTCCATGAAATTGCGGATCTCAATGGTCATGACGTGGTCGGTTATGTCGCGGACGCGCCGGGGGTGGCCGCGCTGCCGCATCTCGGGCCGGTCGAGGCGATTGCGGACCTGAAGGCGCAGTTCGACCATTTCGTCATTGCGTTCGGCGCGGTCGACCGCAAATCGCTCGCGCGCCGCGCCGAGCTGATCGGGCGGATCGACCAACTGGGCCTCAGCAGCGTCGCGCTCGTCTCGCCGCACGCGACGATTTCGCGCGGTGCGGAGGTCGCTCCGGGCGCCATTGTTGCCCACGGAGTCGTTGTCAGCGTCGATGCCACGATCGGCGCCCATGCGATCCTGAACAGCTCGGCGGTGGTCGGACATGACGCGATCATCGGCGCGCGCGCGATCGTCGCGCCCTGCGCCTTCGTCGGCGGGGCCGCGGTGATCGGCGGCGACAGCCTGCTCGGCCCCAATTCGGTCGTCCTCGAGGGGCGCAGCGTGGGAAGCAACGTCATCGTCTCGCTGGGCAGCCTGGTGCTGCGCGACGTGGCCGAAGGCATGACCGTGTTGCCGACGCGCTCGCAGGCGCGCCACTGACGTTCAGGCGGACGGCCCGCCGAGCGGGCCGAAGTCGCGGAACCAGTCGACGAAACGCGGCACGCCGACGTCGATGCGCGTTGACGGCCGGTAGCCGAGTTCGTCGCTGATCGCCGCAATGTCGGCATAGGTCGCGGGAACGTCGCCATCCTGCATCGGCAGCATGTTGAGCCGCGCCTTCCGTCCGCAGGCCCGCTCGATCGCCGCGATCAACTCCATCAAGGGTTCGGGACGGTTGTTGCCGATATTGTAGAGGCGGTGCGGAGTCCGGAAACCACCGGCCTTTTCGAGACCGTCGTCGGCAGGCGGATTGTCGAGGCTGCGGATCACCCCGTCGACGATATCGTCGATATAGGTGAAGTCGCGCCGCATCTCGCCATGGTTGAAAACGTCGATCGGACGGTCGGCGAGAATGGCGTCGGTGAACTTCCACAGCGCCATGTCCGGACGTCCCCACGGTCCATAGACGGTGAAGAAACGCAGCCCGGTCTGCGGAATCCGAAAGAGATGGGCATAGGTCTCGCTCATCAGTTCGTCGGCGCGCTTCGTCGCGGCATAGAGCGATATCGGATGGTCGACCCGGTCCTCGACCCGGAACGGCATCGTCTTGTTCGCGCCATAGACCGAGGATGACGAGGCATAGACCAGGTGACGGACGCCGCGATGCCGCGCCAGTTCGAGGATGTTGAGATGCCCCGCAAGGTTGGCGCGGACATAGGCCGCCGGATTGTCGAGCGAGTAGCGCACGCCTGCCTGCGCGGCGAGATGGACGATGCGGTCGAAAGCCGCGCCCTCAAGGCTCGACGCCAGCACCGGCTCGTCACCAACGTCGACGCGGTGCACGGTCAGATTTCCCCCGAGCTTTTCCAGCTCGGCGATCCGCGCCTCTTTCAGTCGCGCAGGGTAATAGTCGTTGAAATTGTCGATGCCGACCACGGCTTCACCGCGCCGCAGCAGCCGTGCGGCAGTGTGCATTCCGATGAAGCCGGCGATTCCGGTGACGAGGACGGTCATGTCAGTCGCCGCCCGCAAACCCGTCCGGGTTCTGCGATTGCCAGCGCCACGACGATGCGCACATGTCGTCGATACCAAGCCTTGCGTGCCAGCCCATCAGCTCTTCGGCCTTGCGCGTCGCGGCATAGCTCGCGGCGACGTCCCCCGGACGCCGGGCGACGATCTTGACGGCCAGCGGGTGGCCGCACGCGCGTTCATAGGCGGCGACCAGCTCCTTGACGGTGATGCCGTGACCGGTGCCGATGTTGAAGGCTTCGCATCCGGGAGCGGTCGCGCCATAGTGGAGGGCCGCCAGATGGGCGGCGGCGAGGTCGACGACATGGATATAGTCGCGCTCGCCGGTTCCGTCGCGCGTGTCATAGTCGTCGCCGAAGATGGCCAGCGCGTCGCGCCTCCCGACGGCAACCTGGGCGATGAAAGGCATCAGATTGTTGGGAACGCCGCGCGGGTCTTCGCCGATCCGGCCCGATTCATGTGCGCCGACCGGGTTGAAATAGCGAAGCAATATTGCCGATGCGCCCGGCGTCGCGAGCGCCCAGTCGCGCAGGATATCCTCGATCATCGCCTTGGTCCGCCCATAGGGGTTGGCCGGTGCGATCGGGTGCTTCTCGTCGAAGGGAAGATATAGGGCTTCGCCGTAAACGGTTGCCGACGAAGAAAAGACGATCCGGAGGCATCCGGCCGCGTTCATGGCGTCGAGCAGGTTCACCGATCCGCAGACATTGTTGCGATAATAGAGCAGGGGCTTGGCGCTCGACTCGCCCACCGCCTTCAGTCCCGCGAAATGAACGACCGCATCGGGTGCATAGTCGCGAAGCGATTCCGTCAGCCGCGCGGCGTCGAGAAGGTCCCCCTCGACCAGTTGCAGGTCGCGGCCCGCCAGGCGTCGCACTTCATCGAGCGCATCCGGCGAACTGTTGCAGAAATTGTCGTACACGCACACGTCGTGACCCGCCGAGAGAAACTCGACCAGCGCATGGCTGCCGATATAGCCGGCGCCGCCGGTCACGAAGAGTTTCATCGGTCATCCTCCATCGGTCGTTCGCGCCCACGCGATAACGGCCGCGTACCAGTGCACGCGGCCGTCTATTCGCGCAATGCGGCAAAGATGAGGTTAACCCTCGCCCCCCGCAATCACGCCTGTCGCGAAACGGGTTTACGGTTCGACAAGGATTGCCGGGCCGCGCTGCCCGTTGGCATCGACCGGCGCGATCTCGACGGCGTCAGGCCCGACGAAGCCGAACGGCGACGACGCGACCCAGTCGCTGCCGTCCCGGCGGACGAGTCCGGTCGAGCCCGGCCAGTTGCTTTCCACCCGGAAGCGCCCTGCGATGGGGAGTCCGCGGAGGTAGGCGCCCAGATAGGGGCGCGCGACGCGTTCCGAGCAGCGCGGCGTGCCCGCGAACAGGCCCGATGCGTCGAGCGTCGGGCTCTCCACCGCGCGCTTGCGCCGGTCGGCGGCGCCGAGCGGTACGATCCGGCTGTCGAGCACGACCGCCAGTTCGGGCCACCCGCCCGGATTGTCGCCGAGATAGCTTGCTGTGATATAGGGCATGGGATCCCAGCCGGGGCCGCCATGCTTGGCCGATACCACCGCGGCGGGCCCCAGGTCGCGGAGGTCGAGCAGGTCGAGCGGCGCCGATCCGCCGACCAGCTCGTAGCTTTCGTTATAGGTCGCGCAGAAATAGCCCCATTCGCCGCGATCGCCATATTGGACGCGCATCGGATCGTGCCCGATGATGCTGGAAAGCATCGACGGATAGCCGAGTGTCGCCAGCAGCAGCGTGCACATGTCGTGCTGCCAACTGCACCAGACGCTGCGGATGTCGGAGATCGACTTGTAGCGATAGAGCGAGCCCGACACATGCTCCATGGCGCCGTCATTGAGGCGCGTTCCGTTGGGTTGGAGCGTGCCGAGCAGCACGTCGAGCATCGCGGCGGCGTCATGGCCGAAGGTGGCCCAATAGGCATTGTCGATATTCTGCTGCGTCTCGGTGAGATGCGCGGTGACGTCGTCCCAATCGGAGCCGAGCGGCAAGGTCGCGACATTGTCGGTCGGGCTCATTCCGGCACGCAGCGCGCTATGGCCATGAATCGCCGTACGGGCGACCCAGTCAACGATCGCCTTGACGCGGTCGGCGCCGCTGGTCGGATTGCCATAGTCGGCGAGGATATCGAGCGCGAGCGGCCGGTGGGCGGCAACGCGCGGGTGGGTCGGATCGAGCGGCAGGAAATGTTCGCCCGCCCGCGACGGTGCAAGACCGGCATGAGTGATGGTCATGGCTGAATCTCCCGAACAGCTGCGAAGTCGATGATGCTTGCGGTTCCTCCGATGCGGGCGCCAACCGAATTGCCATAGGCCTGGTCGGGAAGCGCGACATCGAGCAACTGTTCCGAATCGGCGATGAGCGTCGCGCGAAGATTGTCGGAGTCGAGCCGCAGCGAGACCCGTTCGGGCAGCCCCTTGAAGAAGATCGGATGTTCGGCGACCATGCTCAGCGTCACGCCGTTGATCGTCCAGATGCGAAACCGGTCCGAGCCGCGCTGCACCGCAACGCACCCGACGCCCGATGCAAACCAGCCGTAAAGCCAGCAGTCGGCATTGCCGACGAGCATCGAGGCGGTGATGATCGTGGTACCCGTCCGCGCCGAAGGCTGAAAAGCCCCGGCGGCGGTGCCGTTGGGCGATACCATCGCGGCATCGTCGATCACCGCGAGCGTCAGACCCGATACGCTGGTCCATGGCGAGCCCAGCGCGCCGTCTGCGCGTTCGAAGGCGTCATAAGCCAAAGTGATGTGGACCGGGGGCGGGATTACGTCATGGGCGTCCGGGTCGCCATTGTGAATGGCGATCAAGCGAATAACGTCGTCTTCCGTCATGATTTTCTCCTTGAAGCGGAAGGAGAGTATCGGGGGTGACGATTGGAATACAAGCCAATGAAAAATGCGACCGACGCAATATTCGGGCGAAATAGGAGATAAATTTCTATTTAATCATGAATATAGTTTGCAATCGCCTATATTGCTTGGTTCGCGCCACGGCATCGTTCTCGAACGATTGGCGCCCATGAATTGCAATTATGCGGCGGGCATCACCGGCTTTGTCTTGGCGAAGGGGCTGAGGCCGAGCCAGGATTCGATACTGCCGGCAAGCGTGTCTTCGCCGGTCAGGATCAGGCGGCGATCGTCGATCGCATCGGCGACCCGGTCGTAACCCATCCAGATTGCGGTCATCGTGCGCAGGTCGGTCGCGGCATAAAGGTCGACGTCGTGGCCGGGATCGACCGAGCAGAGCTGGGTTTCGGCGCCAGGCTCCACAACCAGCCACCACGACCTGCGGTCGGCGGGAAGGTCGGTGTAGCGGAACTGCACGATCGTCTTGCGGTCGGGCATCGGATCGAGAACGAGCCCGCGGCGCATGTCCCACATCAGCAGCTGCACGTCGAGCTTCTCGAGCGAGAGGTCGCCGTCGATCCAGCGCTTGCCCCAGATGCCGAACGCCTCGACCACCGGCGCGAGCTCCTGTCCGGCGCGGGTCAGGCGATAGTCGAATACACCCGATTCCCCGTGCACCGGCGTGCGGCGGACGATCCCCGCCGCCTCCAGATCCTTCAGCCGCTGCGACAGCAGCGCGGGCGACATGCGCGGGACGCCGCGGCGCAAGTCGTTGAAACGCGTGGAACCTGCGGCAAGTTCGCGGACCAGCACGATCGTCCAGCGCGTGCACAATATCTCGGCCGCCATCGCGACCGGACAGAATTGACCGTAACTGGCATTCGCCATGCTATGCTCCTCTTGCGCGCATCATATCGCAGGAGTCGCGGTCGGCGCGAGTTCAGTTTCTGTACCGGGGCCGATTCAGTTCCTGAACTATCTCCGATCGCCGCGAGCCGTCATTGCCCGTCGCCATCAAGGGACATTCATGGAGATGAACATGTTGGTAGCGACCGAAGAAAAGACCCCGGAATATTGGTATGGCATCGCGGACCGGATCGCCGCGAAGATCGGGGAGACCGCGGCCGCGCACGATCGCGAGGGCAGTTTTGTCGCCGAGAATTACGACCTGCTCCGCGAAGCCGGCCTGATCGGGGCGGCGGTGCCCGTCGAGCTTGGCGGCGACGGGATGGACCATGCGACGCTGTGCGGCGTGGTGCGGCGGATCGGCCGGGGGTGCGGATCGACCGCGCTCGCCTTTTCGATGCACTGTCATCAGGTCGCGGTCGCGGCGTGGCGCTGGCAGCATATGCAGGCGCCGACCGACGGCCTGCTGCGGGGCGTTGCGGCAGAGAATCTGGTGCTCGTGTCGAGCGGCGGGTCGGACTGGCTGCAGGGGGCGGGGACCGCGACCAAGGTCGAGGGCGGCTTCCGGATCGACGCGCGCAAGGTCTTTTCGAGCGGGTGCCAGGCGGGCAGCCTGCTGATGACGAGCGCGGTCTATGACGATCCGGACGCGGGCGCGACGGTGCTGCATTTCGCGGTGCCCTTTTCGGCCGAAGGCGTGACGATCCTCGACACCTGGGACACGATGGGGATGCGCGGCACCGGATCGCACGATGTCGAGCTGAAGGCGGTGTTCGTCGCCGACGCGGCGGTGTCGGGCCGCCGCCCGCAGGGCAAATGGCATCCGCTGTTCCACATCATCAGCATGATCGCCTTTCCGCTGATCTATTCGGCCTATCTCGGCGTTGCCGAGGGCGCATACGACGCGGCGCTGGAGGCGGCGCGGAAGAAGCCGGCAAATGCGGGATTGGTCGCGCTGACCGGCGAGATGCAGAACGCGGTCTGGACCGCCGAGACCGCGCTTGCCGCGATGATAGCCACCGCCGCGACCGCGCAGCCGGGTCCCGAGACGACGAGCCGCGTGATGACCGGTCGGACCGTCGCGGGCCGCGCCGCGATCCGCACCGTCGAGCTGGCGCTCGAAGTGGGAGGCGGCGGCGCCTTCTATCGCAAGTCGCCGATCGAGCGTGCCTTCCGCGACATCCAGGGCGCGCGCTTCCATCCGTTGCAGGAGCCGGCGCAGCTCGAGCTGGCGGGACGTCTCGCGCTCGGCCTCGATATCGACGGCTGATACACGGGCTGGCCGGGCTGCAAGAGGTGCCGCCCGGCCACTTGCATTCCGGACGTCAACGCTCGACAAGACGCCATGGATATTGCGTTCGACAATAGTTTTCACGATTCCATGGAGGGCTTCTACGCCCCCGCCGAAGCCGCGAAGCCATCGGCGCCGCGGCTGCTGGTCTTCAATCGGCCGCTCGCCGACCGGCTCGGTATCGACGTTGCCGACGCGAGCGACGATCAACTCGCGCGGCTCTTCTCGGGCGAGGAGATGCCCGGCGGCGCCAACCCGCTCGCGCTCGCTTATGCCGGGCACCAATTCGGCCATTTCTCGCCGCAACTCGGCGACGGGCGCGCGCTGTTGCTCGGTGAGCTGGTCGCGCCCGACGGCGCGCGCTTCGATATCCAGCTCAAGGGGTCGGGGCCGACGCCCTTTTCGCGCAACGGCGACGGCAAGGCCGCGATCGGGCCGGTGCTGCGCGAATTCCTGATATCGGAGGCGATGGCCGCGATGGGGATTCCGACCACGCGCTCGCTCGCCGCGGTGGCAACCGGCGACCGCGTGCAGCGCGAGCAGGCGCATCCGGGCGCGGTGCTGACGCGCGTCGCGAGCAGCCATATTCGCGTCGGCACCTTCCAGTTCTTTGCCGCGCACTTCGGCGTCGACCATGTCGTGCAGCTTTCGGAATACAGCATCCGGCGGCATTTTGCCGACCTGGCCGAGGCGCCGAACCCCCACCTTGCGCTGCTCGACCGGGTGATCGGCTTGCAATGCAATCTGGTCGCGCGCTGGCTGGGCGTCGGCTTCATCCACGGGGTGATGAACACCGACAATGTCGCGATCAGCGGCGAGACGATCGACTATGGGCCCTGCGCCTTTATGGACCGCTTCTCGGTCAACACCGTGTTCAGCTCGATCGACGCGAACGGCCGCTATGCCTATGGCCGCCAACCCCAGATCATGCACTGGAACATGGCACGCTTCGCCGAGGCGCTGCTGCCCGCGATCCACGCGGTCGACCCCGACGGTGTCGAACGCGCGAAACAGCTGGTCGACGCGATCCCCGAGCGCTTTCGCGCCGAATGGCACGCGCGGATGCGCGCGAAGCTGGGGCTGGAGGGCATCGCCGTCGACGATGGCGCGCTGATCGACGCGCTGTTCGACCGGCTGGAGGAGCATAGGGTCGATTTCACCTCCTTCTTCCGCGCTCTCGCGATGCTGCTGCGCGGCGAGGGTACGGCGCTGGAGGGACTTCTTCCGGCCCCCGACGCGATGGCGCCGTGGATCGCCGAATGGTGGGAACGGATCGAGGGCGGCGGCAGCCCGCTCGACCGCGCCGACGCGATGGACCGCGAAAACCCGCTCTATATTCCGCGCAATCATCTGGTCGAGGCGGCGCTCGGCGCGGCGGAGGCGGGCGATCTTGCGCCATGGTCCGAATTGCTGGAAGTGGTCCGCCATCCCTATGCGCGCCGTCCCGAATGGTCGCTGTTCGAGGCGCCGGCACCGGCCGAGTTCGGCCCCTACAAGACCTTTTGCGGCACCTGAGAGCCGCGCCGGTTGAGCCGCCGCGCCGCGCTTGCTAGGAACCCGCGGCACCATCCAGAGGACGAACCCTTGCCAGCAGCACCAGTGAAGATCACCGTCGTCGGCACGGGATATGTCGGAATTTCCAACGCCGTGCTGCTGGCGCAGCGCAACCGCGTCGTCGCGCTCGACATTGATGCGCGCAAGGTCGCGATGATCAATGCAAAGACCTCGCCGATCGCCGACCCCGAGATCGAGGCGTATCTGGCGACCCGGCCGCTCGACCTGGTGGCGACGACCGATCGCGAAGAGGCTTATGCGGGCGCCAATTTCGTCCTTGTCGCGACCCCCACCGACTATGATCCCGACACCAATTATTTCAACACCAGCACGGTCGAGGCGGTGATCGCCGACGCGCTGAAATTCGCGCCGCAGGCGTTGATCGTGATCAAGTCGACGATTCCGGTCGGTTTCACGGACCGGATGCGCGCCGAACTCGGCAGCGATGCGATCGTCTTTTCGCCAGAATTCCTGCGCGAAGGTCGCGCGCTGTACGACAATCTCCATCCGTCGCGGATCATCGTCGGCGACACGCATCCGCGCGCGGGAGCATTCGCCCGGCTGCTGCTCGACGCCTCGCTCGAACCCGCGACGCCGCTCCTCCAGACCGGCAATACGGAGGCCGAGGCGATCAAGCTCTTCGCCAACACCTATCTTGCGATGCGCGTCGCCTTCTTCAACGAACTCGACACCTATGCCGCGACCCACGGCGTCGATTCGCGGCAGGTGATCGAGGGCGTGTGCCTCGACCCGCGTATCGGCAGCTTCTACAACAACCCGTCCTTCGGCTATGGCGGCTATTGCCTGCCCAAGGACACGAAACAGATGCTGGCGAACTACAAGGACGTGCCGCAAAATCTGATCGCGGCGATCGTGTCGTCGAACACGACGCGCAAGGATTTCATCGCATCGGAAATCATCAAGCGGCAACCGCGCGTCGTCGGCATTCACCGCCTCGCGATGAAGGCCGGGTCGGACAATTTTCGGGCAAGCAGCATCCTGGGCGTGATGAAGCGGGTCAAGGCGAAGGGGATCGAGGTCATCGTCTATGAGCCGTTGATCGAGGAGGACCGGCTGTTCAACTCGCGCGTCATCCGCGACCTCGACGCCTTCAAGGCCGAGGCCGACGTGATCATCGCCAACCGCGTGACGAGCGACCTCGCCGATGTGGAGGACAAGGTCTATAGCCGCGACCTCTTTGGCGCAGACTCCTGAAATCCCGTCGCAATTTGCGGTGAAGCGATAGGCTTCGCCGGAACTGTCCCATAAGCGGAGCGTTGGCTGTGCAGAAGGGGAGAATTGGGTTGCGCAGCCACATCACGCAAGCCAAAAGTCGGCATCGGCCGGGAACAGATGCCACAGATTGAAAACCCTCGCGAATATGGCGCATCTTCGACCGTGGCGGCCCGGCGGCTCCTGATCCTGTCGGCGCCGCTTCTTTGCGTCGCCGCGGCGAATGCGGCGAATGCGCAGCAGGCGGAAACGACCGCAGCGGCGCAGCCTGCGGCGGAAAAGGTTGAGGACAAACCTTCGGTTCCCGACATTGCAGCACCGACCCCGCCGCCCGCCGATGTCGCGCTGCCGGAGGTCGCGCCGATCATTTCGGACGAGGAGTTCAAGGCGTCGATCCCGCCGATCAGCGCCGAGGACGATCCCGAACTCGACAGGCCGCTCGAATCGATCGCCGAGTTCGAACGGCGGCAAGCCGAAGCCGCGAAAGCGCGCGAGGGCACGGATAAGGCGGCTGCGGACGAAGGCGACGCGCCGAAGGTCGATGGCACCCCGGTGCCCGCGCTTGCCGACGGAGACGGCGTCGAGGCGATCGGTGATGCCGCGATCAGCGACGCCGAACTGGCGGCGCCTCTGCCGCCGCTCGACAGTTTCGACGTCACCCCGGTCGAATTTGCCGAGCCCGAAGACACTATTGAAAGCCGCAGCATCGCCTATGCGGTGAAGGTCACCGGGCTCGAGGCGCCCGATGACAGCACCGACGCCGACCTTGCCGACCTGTTCGGCGACCTGTCCGCTCTCTACGACGGCGACGGAAAGGCCGACAATATCGCGATGCTGCGCGCGCGGCTGTCCGCCGACGCCGAACTGATGTCGCGCATCCTGGCGTCGGAAGGCTATTATGACGCCGTCGTCGAGACGCGGATCGACCGCGGCGACCGGCCCGACCGGAACGACCCCGATGCAGTGGCGAAGGCGCGGATCCAGCCGATCACCGCGATCGTCGACGTCAAACCGGGGGTTCGCTACAGCTTCTCGGATATCGTCATCGATGCCCAGCCCACCATCCCGCCGAAGCTGATCGAGGATAATTTCCCGCTCGCGATCGGCGAGCCGATCGTCGCGCAGCGCGTGCAGGGCGCAGAGGCGGCGATCGCGCTCAAGCTTCCGCAGGAAGGCTATCCGTTCGCGAAGGTCGGACAGCGCGACATCCTGCTCGACGGCGACACCGGGCAGGGGCTTTACACGCTGCCGGTCGATGTCGGCGCACGCGGTCGCTTCGGCGGGATCAAGACGACGGGCAAGCTTGCCTTCGATGCCGACCATGTCGGGGTGCTGGCGCGCTTCAAACGCGGCGACCTCTACGACAGCCGGATGGCCGACGATTTGCGGCAGGCGCTCGTCGCAACCGGCCTGTTCGCGGCGGTTTCGGTCGAACCGGAGCCGACCGGCGAAAGCGCGGGCGACGGCACCGAATATGTGACGATGCTGGTCACGCAGGAGAAGGGGCCGCCGCGCACCATTTCCGCGACAGCGGGCTATGGGACGGGCGAGGGTATCCGGCTGGAGGGAAGCTGGACGCATCGCAACCTGTTCCCGCCCGAGGGCGCGCTGATCGCGCGCGGGCTGCTCGGGACCAAGGAGCAGGGCGTCGGCGTCACGTTGCGGCGCTCGAACGCGGGCAGGCGCGACCGGACCTTCGAACTGATCACCGAAGCGACGCGCAGCCGTTATAACGCGTTCAACGCAATCACCGGGCGCGTTGCGGCGCGCATGAGCTATGACTCGACACCGATCTGGCAGAAGAAGCTGACCTATGCCCTCGGCGCCGAACTGATCGCGACGCGCGAGGACGATTATGATTTTACCCGCGGCGTGCGCGACAATGATTTCTACACGATCTTCGGGGTCAGCGGGCAGGTCGGCATAGACCGCAGCAACAGCCTGCTCGATCCCACGAAGGGGTTTCGCCTGACCGCGCTCGTCCAGCCCGAAGGCTCGCTCGCCGGGCGCTTCTCGCCTTATGCGCGAACGCAAATCGATGGCAGCGCCTATTATCCGGTGACCGGCAGCATAGTCCTGGCTGGCCGCGTTCGTGTCGCGTCGATCATCGGCGCGGCGCGCGAGCGGCTGGCGCCTTCGCGCCGTTTCTATGCCGGCGGCGGCGGGTCGGTGCGCGGCTATGGCTATCTGCAGCTTGGTCCCAAGGATCCCAACGACGATCCGATCGGCGGGCGCAGCCTGAACGAGGCGGCGGTCGAGGCGCGCTATCGCTTCGGCAATTGGGGCGTCGTCGGCTTCCTCGACGCCGGGCAGGTCTATCGTGGCTCCACCCCCGATTTTTCGAACCTGCGCTTCGGCGCCGGGATCGGCGGGCGCTTCTATACCAATTTCGGGCCGATGCGGCTCGACCTCGCAACGCCGATCAACCGGCGTCCGGGTGAAGCGCGGATCACCGTCTATGTCTCGATCGGGCAGGCGTTCTGATGGGCGACGAGGCGATCATCGCGGTCGAGGAGTCGGCGCCCAAGACGGCGACCCTGTCCTGGCCGCTGTGGATCGCCAAATGGATTGGCCTGACATTGCTCGGGCTGGTTGCGCTTGTCGGCCTGTTCCTCGCCGGGCTGAACAGCGATGCGGGGCGGCGTTTCGTCGCGAACCAGGTCGAGAAATATCGGTTCGAGAACGGGATGAAGATCGGCATCGGCCGGCTCGACGGATCGCTGTTCGGCGAGATGGTCATCCGCGACTTCACCCTCGGCGATCCCAAGGGCATATTCCTCCGCTCGCCCGAAGTGCGGATCGACTGGCGGCCGTTCAAATATCTGAAGAATCATATCGACCTCCGCTCGGCGACCGCACAGACGCTGGTGGTCGAGCGATTGCCCGCGTTCAAGCCGGTCCCCGACACCGGCGAGCCACTGCTGCCCGACATCGATATCGACGTGCGGAAGGTGCGCGTCGACCGGCTCGTGTTCGAGCCGGCGATCACCGGCGAGCGGCAGGTCGCGACGCTCGATGGCAAGATCGCAATCGCCGATCGCCGCGCGCAGGTGACGGCGAACGCAGAGACCATCGGCCGGACGGCAAAGGGCGACAAGCTCGCGCTCGTTCTCGATGCCGTGCCCGACAAGAACCGGCTGGCGATGACACTCGACCTCCATGCTCCGGCGGGCGGCGTGCTCGCGGCGATGGGCGGGTTCAAGGAGACGCTGACCGCGAAGCTCGACGGGCGCGGCGACTGGAAGCGCTGGGACGGTGCGCTGACCGCCAATCTCGGCGCCGGGCCGCTCGCCAACCTCGCGCTCTCGGCGCGCGACGGGACGGTGGCGATGAAAGGCGTGACACAGGCGTCGCGGCTGTTCGCCGGGCAGACCGCGGCACTGCTGGGCCCCGAGACCGCGGTCGACCTGACCGCGCGGCTCGATAAACGAAAGGCCGACATCGACGGACGGCTGTCTTCGAATGCTTTCCGGCTCGGCGTCAGCGGGGGCGTCGATCTGGGTGACAACCGGTACGAGGATCTGCGGCTCGCGCTCAATATCCTGCGCCCCGATGCGCTCGCGAAATCGGTGCGTGGCACCGGGCTACGCGCGACCGCTGCGCTTGACGGCGCCTTCGCGCTGCCGACGGTGGCGTATCAGGCGAATGCCAACAGTCTCGCGTTCAACGACATCGTCGTCGAAACGCTGAGCCTTGCCGGCAAGGCGCGCGTCGATGCCGACCAGATTTTCGTGCCCGTGGCGGGGCGCGCGGCGCGCATCCGCGGGCTCGACACGGTGGCGGGCGGCACGCTGGTGCAGGTGCGGCTGGACGGCGACCTTGCCTACAAGGACGGCCGTATCCTCAGCGACAATCTGCGCCTGCGCTCGCCGCGCATCGACGCGAAAGCGATCGTCATCGCCGATCTGAACAAGGGGTTCTACACCGGCGCGATCGACGGGCGGGTGAACGACTATCGGATCGAGAGCGTCGGCCTCTTCGACATCGACACCGACGCCGACCTCAAGACCGCGCCGCGCGGCGGGTTCGAGATTGCCGGCCGCGTCCGGGCGCGTTCGACCAAGCTCTTCAATTCCGGAGTACGCGATTTCGTCGGTGGCAATGCGACTGCGTCGGGTGACGTCCGCTATGGCACCGACGGGATCGTTCGCTTCGCCAATTTGCGGCTTTCGGCGCCGAAGCTCCGCGTGACGGGCGGGCAGGGGACCTATGCGCCGGGTGGCCGGATCCAGCTCGCGGCGCGGGCGCATTCGACCGACTATGGACCGGTCGGGGTCCAGCTCGCCGGGACAGTCAGCGATCCGCGAGCGGTCGTGACCGCGGACCGGCCGGGTCTGGGCATCGGGCTCGCGAAGCTGGTCGCGCGGATCACCGGCGCGCCGAACGGATATCGCCTCGCCGCGACGGGGGAGACCGACTATGGTCCACTGTCGGCGGACGTCGTGCTGCTCACGGCGGCGGGACCGCTGGCGATCGATATCGAACGCGGCGATCTGTCGGGCATCGGATTCAGCGGGCGGCTGGAAAAGAGCGCGGCGGGGCCGTTCGTCGGGCGGCTCGACGCGTCGGGACAGGGGCTTGGCGGCCTTGTCCGGCTGAGCGGGCAGGGGCGATATCAGGCGGCCGCCGTCAATGTTCGCGCGAACGACGTCGTCCTGCCGGGTGCCGCAAATCTCGCGGTCGGTTCGGCGGTCGTCGACGCCGATATCGTCCTCTACGACAAGCCGCATATCGTCGCCGACATCCGGCTCGCCGACACGCAGATCCGCCAATATGACATCGCGGTCGGGCGCGTGAAGATCGATTACCGCGACGGGCGCGGGCAGGCGCAGGCGCTGGTCGAGGGCGAGAGCGGGGTGCCGTTCCGCATCGCCGCCAACGCCGATCTCCAGCCTGAATTGTGGCGCGCGTCGGTCGTCGGCCGCGCGACGGGCGTCGATTTTCGCACCACCTCGCCCGCGCGCATCGTTCCGCATCGCGACTATTACGAACTTCTGCCGACGACGGTCGCGCTCGAACGCGGCAGCAGCGCGCGCATCGCCGGCCGCTTCGGTGAGGGGATCATGATCCAGAGCCGTCTCGACCGCGCGAATATGGCGATCGTCAACGCCATCTATCCCGGTCTCGGGCTCGGCGGCCGCGCGACGGGGAGCATCGATTTCGAACAGGCGCACACCGACGCGTTCCCGCGCGCCGATGCGCGGCTGACCGTCACCGGCTTCACACGCACAACCGCCGCCTCGGTCAGCCAGCCGGTCGATATCAATTTCGCGGGCAAGCTGCTGAGCGACGGCGGCGAAGCGCGCGCGGTCGTGCGCAAGCGCGGCAGCGTGATCGGCCGCTTGCAGGCGTCGCTGCGTCCACTCGGACCCGGCGCCGGCGACTGGTTGACCCGGCTGCGCGCCGCGCCGCTGAGCGGCGGGCTGCGCTACAATGGCCCTGCCGATACGCTCTATTCATTCGCCGGCCCGGCCAACCAGGGCGTATCGGGGCCGGTCGCGGTCGCCGCCGATTTCAGCTGCCAGCTCAGCGATCCCTGCTTGCAGGGCGTCGTGCGCGGCAACGGGATGGTCTATGAAAACCAGACCTATGGCACGCGCCTGACCGACATGGTCGTCAACGGCCGGTTCACCGGCAACCGGCTGGAAATCGAGCAATTGACCGCGAAGGCAGGCGAAGGGACGGTGCAGGCGAAAGGATATGTCAGCCTGTCGCAGGCCGACGGTTACCCGATGGATATCAGCGCGACGCTCGACAATGCACGGCTCGCGAAGAGCGAGAATATCGCCGCGCGCGCAAACGGGACGCTGCGTCTCGAAAAGGTCGCGGGGCAGGCCGCGCTGCTCTCGGGCGATCTGCGCCTTCCCGAGACGCGCTACCGGATCGTCCGCGAAGGCGCGGCGAGCGTGCCGGTGCTGACCGGCGTGCGGCGGAAGCTGCCGACCGGGCGCCGGCGGATCAGCGGCGACGGGCTCGCAGCGGTCGGCGGCAGCCTGTTCGACCTGATCCGGCTCGATATCCGGATGCGCGCCAAGGACCAGATCTATGTCAAGGGCATGGGGCTCGAATCCGAATGGCAGGCCGACGTCCAGCTCGGCGGCACGACGGTCGCGCCGCGCGTCAACGGCGAGATCGAACTGGTGCGCGGGACGCTCGATTTCGCAGGGCGCTCGTTCGAGCTGGAGGAAGGGCGCGTGACCTTCCCGACCGGTGACGCCTTCGACCCCGCGCTGCGCCTGCTCGCGAGCGACACCTTCGACAATGTGACCGTGACCGTCGCGGTCACCGGCCGCGCGAGCAATCCGCAGGTCGCCTTTTCCAGCGTGCCGGGTCTGCCGCAGGACGAGATCGTTTCGCGCATCCTGTTCGGCGATTCGATAACGTCGCTGTCGCCGCTGCAGGCGGTGCAGCTCGCGGCATCGCTCAATGCGCTGAGCAGCGGGGGCGGGGGGCTCAGCCCGCTCGGCGCGCTGCAATCGGCGGCGGGAATTGACCGGTTGCGCGTGCTCGGCCCCGACGATGTGACGGGACGCGGGACCGCGCTTGCCGCTGGGCAGTACATCACCAAGGATATCTATCTGGAGGTGATCACCGACGCGCGCGGCTATACCGCGACGCAGCTCGAGATCAGCCTGACGCGCGCGCTGTCGCTGCTCAGCCAGGCAGGCGGCTCGGGGCAGACGAACGTCAGCATCCGCTACCGGAAGGATTATTGATGCGGGGGCTCGTCCTTCTGCCAATGCTCCTGCTGGCGGCGTGCCATGACGAGCCGAGCTTCGACGAGCGCTATGACAAGGCCGCGAAGGAGGTCGAGGCGCGGGCGAAGCAGATGGACGCCGATATCGCCGAGGCAGACAAAGCGGCCGCCGCGGCCGACGAAACACCGCAAGCCTTGCCAGACGCGGCAAAGCCGTCTAACGCGCGCCCGTCATCTGGGGAGTAGCCAGCCGTCCGGCATCGGACGGGCCACCGCGTCAACATGCTCGGTCGAGAGGCCGTGGTGCGGAGGAAGCGGATCACCGCTTGGGCGAGACCAATGGCATCGAACCTTCCGTCCGGGCCGGGCGGCGGGGAACGATGTCCGTTGGAATTGCCTGCCGCCCGGCCCCGGAGTCTGTTCATGGAAGCCCTGTTCACCTCGACCGCGATCGTCGCTCTCGCCGAAGTCGGCGACAAGACGCAGTTGCTCGCGATGCTACTCGCGACGCGGTTCAACCGTCCGCTGCCGATCATCCTGGGCATCTTGGTCGCGACGCTTGCCAACCATGCGCTTGCCGCACTGCTGGGCGCGCAGGCGGCGGCTTTCCTCGATAGCCCGGTTTTTCGCTATGCGGTCGGCCTGTCGTTCGTGGCGATGGCGGCGTGGACGCTGATCCCCGACACGTTCGAGGATGAGGACGCGCCAAAGCCGCGTTTCGGGGCGTTCCTGACGACGCTTGTCGCCTTCTTTCTGGTCGAGATGGGCGACAAGACGCAGATCGCGACCGTCGCGCTTGGCGCGCAGTATCACAATGTGGCGTTGGTGACGGCGGGTACCACGCTGGGGATGATGATCGCCAATGTACCGGCGGTATTCCTGGGCAACGCCTTGCTGAAACGCGTCGATCTCGCGAAGGTGCGGATCGCGGCGGCGGCCCTGTTTCTGGTGATCGGCCTTTGGGTGCTGGCGCAGACGGCGGGTTGGATCGGCTGACCCTTCGCGGTGGCCGCCGTCTCGATCACTCGGCCTCGGTGCTCAGCCCCAGTTCGGGGATGCCGATCGAACGCCGCCCGCCGAAATCGGAGCGGACGACGATCGCGCCTTGCTTTTCCATATATTCGACGAGCCGCCGGATCCTCCCCGGAGAGCGGGTGCCATAGGCGCGGCCGAGCGCGTCGTCGTCGGGGCAGGGACTGCCCTCCATCGCCGCGCGCGCGATCTGGACGAAGGGCGCGAGCATGTCGTCGGGCAGCCGCGCTGCGGCCTCGAGTAGCTCGCGCCACTTGGCGTCGGCCGGATCGAACACGCCGCCCTTGGCGAGCGCGAAGCGCCGCCGGAATTGCGGCAGGTCGAGCGGCACGCGGCCGAGCCGCTGCATCCGGCAACGCACCGAGAAATCCTGGTAGAGGAAGGATTCGGGATGAAAGGCGCAGTCGGGATCGGCGAGCATTTCCTCGAGCGCGGCGATGATCGCGGGCTCGGCGTCGAGCGCCTCGACCTCGGGAAACAATGTGGGCGCGGCCACGGACGCTTCGTCGTCGCCCTCCCGTTCGGCAAATTGGCGGATCAGGTCCTGCGCCGCAACGGGTTGCGGCGCAACAGCCGGGGCCGGCAGCGGCTGCGTCTCCAACTCGGCGAACAGCATCGTGCGCATATCCTGCGGCTCGGCGCTCGGCAGCGGGAGCAGGCCGTGCGTTCCGGCGCGGGTCGAAGTCTGCGTCGATCCGATCCTGACCGCAACCGGGCGCCGCGAAATCGCCGGGCCGAGCCCGAGGAAGTGCCCACGCTCAAGGTCGCGGATCGCCTCGGCCTGTCGCCGCTCCATGCCGAGCAGATCGGCGGCGCGCGCCATGTCGATGTCGAGGAAGGTGCGGCCCATCAGGAAATTGCTTGCCTCGGCCGCGACATTCTTTGCGAGCTTGGCGAGCCGCTGCGTCGCGATCGCGCCGGCGAGGCCGCGCTTGCGTCCGCGGCACATCAGGTTGGTCATTGCGGCAAGGCTCGCGCGGCGGACCGTGTCGGACACGTCGCCCGACGCACTGGGTGCGAACATCTGCGCTTCGTCGACGACGACCAGCGCCGGAAACCAATGCTCGCGCGGGGCGTCGAACAGCGCGTTCAGGAAGATCGCGGCGCAGCTCATCTGCGCCTCGATATCGAGGGTATCGAGCGCGAGGATCACCGATGCGCGATGCTCGCGGATGCGCGCGCCCATCGCCGCGATCTCGCGCTCGCTATAGTCGCCCGCGTTGACGACGATGTGGCTGTAGCGGTCGGCGAGGGTCACGAAATCGCCCTCGGGATCGATCACGACCTGCTGGACCAGCCCCGCGCTCTCTTCGAGCAGGCGGCGCAGCAAGTGCGACTTGCCCGACCCCGAATTGCCCTGCACGAGCAGGCGCGTCGCGAGCAGTTCCTGCACGTTGACGTGAACCGCGGTTCCCCGTTCGTCGATTCCGATTTCGATGCTGCTGTTCACTGCACCAGCCCCTATCGGGCGCCCGCGGGCTTGGCAACCGGTCAGCGGCGATCGAGATGCGCGAGATCGGCGGGGTGGTTGATGTTCGGAATCGGGCTATCTGCGCGGATGGCGATGGCGCCGATTTCATCGGTCCAGGCGCGCATTGCACGCGGCTTCCCGGACGCCAGCCAGCTTTCGAGCCGCGCGCCATCGGCGACGGGCCAGACGCCGATGACGGGGCAGGACTCGACGAAAGCCGCACCGTCCTGCGCGCAGAGTATGGCAAGCAGTCCGGCCGGTAGTTCGGGCGTGTCGCAGGGAAGCGACAGGATGCGGTCGCGGCCCTGTTCCTTCGCCGCGAACAACGCTCCGGCCAGGCCGCCGAGCGGGCCGAGGTCAGGTCCCGGCCGATCGGACACGCGGACGTATGCGGGATGATCGCGTCCCGAAATGAAGATGATATCGCAATAGGGCGCCAACGCCGCGACCGACCATTCGACAAGCTGGCGTCCGCGCCACAGCGCCGCCGCCTTGTCGCTGCCGAAGCGTTCCGACCGGCCGCCGGCGAGGACGACGCCGGCGGTTCGTGTCCCGGTCCCGTCAGTCAATCGTGCGCGCCAGCTCGCGGTTGAGCCACAGCGCGACGAGCGTGCCGATCGCGCCCGAGAGCAGATAGCCGCCCGCCGCAAGCAGACCGAACTCGCTCGATAGCCACAGCGCGACCATCGGCGCGAACCCCGCGCCGAACAGCCACGCGAGGTCCGAGGTCAGTGACGAGCCCGTATAGCGATGGCGCGGCGAGAAGTTCGACGACAGCGCCCCCGACGACTGGCCGAAGGACAGGCCGAGGATCAGGAAGCCGAGGATCATGAATGCCGCTTCGCCGGCCTCGCCCGCCGCCAGCAGTTGCGGTGCGAACCCGCTGAACGCCGCGATCGCCGCCGCCGTGCCGCCCAGAAGCGTGCGGCGGCCAATACGGTCGGCGAGATAGCCCGAGGCGACGATCGACAGTACGCCGACCACCGCGGCAATCGCCTCGATCATCAGGAAGCGGATCGGCGTCTCCTCGGTAAACAGGAAGACCCACGACAGCGGGAACACCGTCACCATATGGAACATCGCGAAGCTGGCGAGCGGCGCGAAGGCGCCCACTGCGATGACGCGCCATTCGGATCTCACGGTGTCGGTGATCGTCGCCGGTTCGAGTTCGCGATCCTCGAACAGTTCGGCATATTCCGGCGTCACGACGATGCGCAGCCGCGCGAACAGCGCGACGACGTTGATCGCGAAGGCGACGAAGAAGGGATAGCGCCAGCCCCAGTCGAGAAAATCCTCGGCAGGCAGGGCGGCGATCAGGAACATGAAAAGCAGGCTCGCGACGATCAGGCCGAGCGGTGCGCCCAACTGCGGGATCATCGCATACCAGCCGCGCTTGCCTTCGGGCGCGTTGACCGCGAGCAACGAGGCGAGGCCGTCCCACGATCCGCCGAGCGCGACGCCCTGACCCATGCGGAACAGCGCGAGCAGCAGCGCCGCGCCGATGCCTGCCGAATGATAGCTCGGCACGAAAGCGATCGCTGCGGTCGACCCGCCGAGCAGGAAGAGCGCGATCGTCAGCTTGGCGCCGCGGCCATAAGTCCGGTCGATCCACGAAAAGATGAAGGTGCCGACCGGCCGCGCCAGGAAGGCGAGCGCGAAGATGGCGAACGACCAGAGCGTGCCTTCCAGCGGGTCGAGATGCGGGAACACCAGCTTGGGAAACACCAGAACCGACGCGATCGCATAAACGAAGAAGTCGAAAAATTCCGACGTCCGGCCTATGATGACGCCGATGGCGATTTCGGCGGGAGAAATCGGATGGCCGTCGGTGTGAAGCGCGCGGGCATCGCGTTCGGCCGGGGTCGTCGAAGGCGCGGTTTCGGCAGACATAGTTGGCGTCCTGCTGCTGGCGCCGGTTTGCGGCGCGAGTCGATCATAGGGCAAAAGCGCCCAGTATGAAATTGCCCCTGCGCGATGATCGGCGCTCGCGGGATTGGACAAAATGTCCTATGTGCAGTGCAACAAAGGAGGCCTAGGCGCGCGTCATGCCAAGCAATCTCCCTCGTTCCTTCGCCCGGATCCGGCGGCTTGCGCCGTTCGCCGCGCTGCCGCTGCTCTCGGGCTGCGGTCTGGTCGTCCTCGATCCCGCGGGCGACATCGCGCGCCAGCAGGGCAATCTGATCGTCATTTCGACCGTGCTGATGCTGCTGATCATCGTTCCGGTCATGGCGCTGACGATTTTTTTCGCGTGGCGCTACCGGGCGAGCAACAAGGAAGCGACCTACAAGCCCGACTGGGACCATTCGACCCAGCTCGAGCTGGTCATCTGGTCGGCGCCGCTTCTGATCATCATCTGCCTCGGCGCGCTGACCTGGGTCGCGACGCACCTGCTCGACCCCTATCGCCCGCTTGCGACGACGCCCGAACAGGTCGTCGCGGCCAATGCGAAGCCGCTCGACGTCAATGTGGTCGCGCTCGACTGGAAGTGGCTGTTCATCTACCCCGAACAGGGCGTCGCGACGGTCAACGAACTGGCGCTGCCGGTCGATCGTCCGGTGCGTTTCCGCATCTCGGCCTCGTCGGTGATGAACAGTTTCTACATCCCGGCGCTCGCGGGGCAGATCTATGCCATGCCGGGCATGGAAACGAAGCTGCACGGAATTTTCGACAAGACCGGCGAGTATGAAGGCTTTTCCGCCAATTATTCGGGCGCCGGTTTCTCGCACATGCGCTTCGCGGTGAAGAGCCTGCCGGCCGCCGATTTCGACAAATGGGTCGCCGATGCCAAGGCGTCGACCGATGGCGGCCTTGATCGCGCGACCTATCTCAAGCTCGAGGTGCCGAGCGAGAAGGAGCCGGTGCGCCATTTCGCTACCGTCGACCCGCAGCTATTCGACGCGGTGGTCAACATGTGCGTCGAGCCCGGCAAGATGTGCATGCACGACATGATGGCGATCGACGCCCGGGGCGGCGCGGGCATTGCCGGCATCCAGAATGTCCGCTCGGTCGCCTACGACAAGTTTGCCGCGCGCGGCACCGGCAGCCTCGCGGGCTGGAGCGTGCGCTATGTCGCGGCGCTGTGCAGCCAGCAGATGAAGTCGGCCGACCGCCCCGACGCCAGGCCGGTGAACCCGGCGCCGCTGAAGGGCGAGGGGCTCTCGCGTCCGGGCGAAGCCGAGCGCACGGCCCTGAATACCTCCACCCCCCGACCGATGTCCTGAAGGCAGCCGAGATTGTCATGACCCCGACCCCGCTTCCTGCAACCGACCCAATCTTCGGCAAGCTGTCGCTCGCGGCGCTGCCGCTGCACGAACCGATCCTGATCGTCACCTTCCTCGGCGTCGCCGTCGGCGGCCTCGTCGTCCTCGGCCTGATCACCAGATATCGCCTGTGGGGCTATTTGTGGAAGGAATGGTTCACCACCGTCGACCACAAGCGCATCGGGATCATGTACATGATCCTTGGCCTCATCATGTTCCTGCGCGGCTTCGCCGACGCGATCATGATGCGCCTGCAGCAGGCGATGGCGTTCGGCGGGTCCGAGGGCTATCTGCCCGCCCACCATTATGACCAGGTGTTCACCGCGCACGGCGTGATCATGATCTTCTTCGTGGCGATGCCGTTCATCACCGGCCTGATGAACTATATCGTCCCGCTGCAGATCGGCGCGCGCGACGTCAGCTTTCCGTTCCTCAACAATTTCAGCTTCTGGATGACCGCCGCGGGCGCCGCGCTGACGATGATTTCGCTGTTCGTCGGCGAATATGCGCAGACCGGCTGGCTTGCCTATCCGCCGCTGTCGGGGATCGCCTACAGCCCCAATGTCGGCGTCGATTACTATATCTGGGGGCTACAGATAGCGGGGGTCGGTACGACCTTGTCGGGCATCAACCTGATCGTCACGATCCTGAAGCTGCGCGCGCCCGGCATGGGGCTGATGAAGATGCCGGTCTTCACCTGGACCTCGCTCTGTTCGAACATCCTGATCGTGGCGAGCTTCCCGATCCTGACCGCGACGCTCGCGCTGCTCAGCCTCGACCGCTACGCGGGCACGAACTTCTTCACCAACGATCTCGGCGGCTCGCCGATGATGTATGTGAACCTGATCTGGATCTGGGGACACCCCGAGGTCTATATCCTGATCCTGCCGCTGTTCGGCGTGTTCAGCGAAGTGACCTCGACCTTCTCGGGCAAGAAGCTCTTCGGCTATACGTCGATGGTCTATGCGACGGTGTGCATCACCATCCTGTCCTACCTTGTCTGGCTGCACCATTTCTTCACCATGGGGTCGGGCGCAAGCGTCAACAGCTTCTTCGGCATCACGACGATGGTGATCTCGATCCCGACGGGCGCGAAGCTCTTCAACTGGCTTTTTACCATGTACCGCGGCCGCATCCGCTTCGAACTGCCGATGATGTGGACGATCGCCTTCATGCTGACTTTCGTCGTCGGCGGCATGACCGGCGTGCTGCTCGCTGTCCCGCCCGCCGACTTCGTGCTGCACAATTCGCTGTTCCTGATCGCGCATTTCCACAACGTGATTATCGGCGGCGTGCTGTTCGGGCTGTTCGCGGCGATCAACTATTGGTGGCCCAAGGCGTTCGGGTTCAAGCTCGACGTCGTCTGGGGCAAGATCAGCTTCTGGTGCTGGGTGGTCGGTTTCTGGCTCGCATTCATGCCGCTCTACATCCTCGGCCTGATGGGGGTGACGCGGCGGATGCGCGTGTTCGACGACCCGAGCCTGCAGATATGGTTCGTCATTGCCGCGATCGGTGCGGGGGTGATCGCCTGCGGTATCGCCGCGATGCTGATCCAGTTCGGCGTGAGCATCTGGAAGCGCAAGGAACTGGCCGACGAGAGCGGCGATCCCTGGCACGGCCGCACGCTCGAATGGGCGACCAGCTCGCCGCCGCCCGACTATAATTTCGCCTTCACGCCGGTGATCCACAATCTCGACGCGTGGTACGACATGAAGACGCGCGGGCACGAGCGGCCGGTCGACGGCTTCCGCGATATCCATATGCCGAGCAATACGGGGACGGGGATCATCCTTGCCGGTTTCTGCCTGGCGATGGGCTTTGCGCTGGTCTGGCATATCTGGTGGCTGGTGATCGCCAGCTTCGCCGCGACCATCGCCTATGCGATTTTCCACACCTTCAACTACAAGCGCGACTTCGACATTCCGGCGGCCACGGTCGCCGCAGTCGAAGCGGCGCGCACCCGCCAGCTGGCGGCCGGAGCCTGATCCGATGAGCGCAAACACCGTCACTGCGGGCGATCCCGTCCAGTTCTACGATCTCGACGAGCACGCCCATCCCGAGGGGCACAGCACGATGCTGGGCTTCTGGATCTATCTGATGAGCGACTGCCTCATCTTCGCGATCCTGTTCGCCTGCTTTGCGGTGCTCGGCGGCAATTATGCCGCCGGCCCGGCGCCAAAGGATCTGTTCGACCTGCCGCTGGTCGCGCTCAACACCGCGATGCTGCTCTTCTCGTCGATCACCTACGGTTTCGCGGTACTGCAGATGCAGCAGGGCAAGGTGAAGGGCGTCCAGCTCTGGCTCGCGATCACCGGCCTGTTCGGCCTCGCGTTCCTTGGCATCGAGCTTTACGAGTTCCATCATCTGATCGAGATCGGCGCGACGCCGCAGCGCAGCGCCTTCCTGTCGAGCTTCTTCACCTTGGTCGGCACGCACGGGCTGCACGTTACCTTCGGCATCGTCTGGCTGCTCGTGCTGATGGTCCAGCTCGGCAAGCATGGTCTGATCGCTGCGAACAAGCGCCGCGTCATGTGCCTCAGCATGTTCTGGCATTTCCTCGACGTCGTCTGGATCGGCGTTTTCACCATTGTCTATCTGATGGGAGTGCTGCGATGAGCGCCGATCCCTACGCCGTCGGCCACGACGAGATCGAGTTGCCGCACGCGTCGATGCGCGACTATGTGATCGGCTTCGTCCTGTCGGTGATCCTGACCGCCGTCCCCTTCTGGCTGGTGATGGAGCGGCCCTTCTCCGAGGGAGCGACCGCGGCGATCATCATGGCCTTCGCGGCGGTGCAGATCGTCGTGCACATGATTTTCTTCCTCCATATGTCGCCAAAGGCCGAGGGCGGCTGGTCGATCACTTCGCTGACCTTCACGATCATCGTCGTGGTGATCATGCTTGCGGGCTCGCTGTGGGTGATGCACCATCTCAACACCAACATGATGCCGCCGCACGATGTGAGCCAATTGCCGTGACGCGCGCCCGCCGGGCGGCCTTCGTCGCCACGGCGCTTATCGTGGCGGCGGTCCTTGCGGCGCTCGGCATCTGGCAGGTCGAACGGCGGGCGTGGAAGCATGAACTGGTCGCGGCAGTCGGGGCGCGCATTCATGCACCGCCGGTTGCGGCACCCGGTCCAGACCGATGGCCGACGATCAATGCGAAGGACGACGCCTATCGGCGCGTGAGTACGAAGGGGCGCTTCCTTCACGACCGCGAAACCCTGGTACAGGCCGTTACGGAACGCGGCGCGGGCTATTGGGTGCTGACGCCGCTGAAGACGCCGGACTTCATCCTGATCGTCAATCGCGGCTTTGTACCGAAGGACCGCAAGGCAACTGCGACGCGGGCGACAGGCAATCCGCCCGGCGAGGTCGAGGTTACCGGATTGCTCCGCGTCACCGAACCGGGTGGCGCCTTCCTGCGCACGAACGATCCCGCCGCGAACCGCTGGTATTCGCGCGACGTCGCCGCGATCGCGAAGGCGAGGGGGCTTGGGGAGACCGCGCCCTATTTCGTCGACGCCGATAGCACGCCGAACCGCGGCGGCTACCCGGTTGGCGGGCTTACCATCGTCCGCTTTCCCGACAATCACCTCGTCTACGCGCTGACATGGTTCGCGCTCTGCGCGCTCAGCCTCTTTTTTGCGTGGCGGCTGTGGCGTATCCGGGATTGATGACCATTCCCGCAACCCTGCCGACCGTGGCTGCCGAGGCTCCCGCCGAAGCGAATGCCGGCCGCCGCAACATGGCGCTGCTGATCCAGCTCCGCTGGCTCGCCGTGGGCGGGCAACTCGCGACGATCGGTATCGTGACCGGGCCGATGGGAATTTCGCTTCAGCGGGCGCCGCTGCTCGCTGCAGTCCTTGTCCTGATCGCGATCAATTTCGCCAGTCTCGCCCTGCTCCGCCGCGGGCGCGCGGTGACCAACGCCGAACTGACGGCCGTGCTGCTCTTCGATGTCGCCGCGCTTGGATGGCAACTCCATCACAGCGGTGGTCTCGCCAATCCCTTCGCCTCGCTGTTCCTGTTGCAGGTCGTGATCGGCGCGATTTTGCTGACCCCGGCATCGTCGTGGGCGATTGTCGCCGCGGCGCTTGCGGCCATCGGGGTGCTTGCGGTCGACCCGACGCCGCTCGTCCTGCCGCCTCCCTATGCCGCCGATCCGATGGGGCTCTACCTCAAGGGCAGCCTCGTCTGTTTCCTGCTGATCGCGGTGCTGCTCGTCGCCTTCGTGACGCGGATCAGCCGCAATTTGCGCGAGCGCGACGCCGCGCTCGCCGCGAGCCGCCAGCGCGCGGTGGAGGAGGACCATATCGTGCGCATGGGATTGCTCGCCTCGGGCGCGGCGCATGAACTCGGTACCCCGCTGTCGACCTTGTCGGTGCTGATCGGTGACTGGAAGACGGCTCCGGCGATCGCCCGCGATACCGAATTGCAACAGGATCTCGCCGACATGGATGCGGCGGTGCGGCGCTGCAAGGCGATCGTCAGCGGCATATTGATGTCGGCCGGCGAGGCGCGCGGCGAAGCCCCGCAGGTCACGACAATGCGCGCCTTTCTGACCGCCCTCGTCGAGGAGGCGCGGGCGGGGCGAATGCCGGGGACGGTCGAATTCAACGACCTGTTCGGTGCCGACCTCGCGATCATCTCGGACCCTGCCTTGCGGCAGGTGATCGGTAACGTGCTGGACAATGCCTCCGAAGTCTCGCCCGAATGGATCGCCCTCACCGCGTCGCGCGACGGCGGTATGGCGGTGATCGAGATTGCGGATCGCGGGCCGGGCTTCAGCGACGAGATGATCGAGCGCTTCGGCCAACCCTACAGCTCGACCAAGGGGCGTCCGGGCGGCGGGTTGGGGCTGTTCCTGCTCGTCAACGTGCTGCGCAAGCTTGGCGGCAGCGCCAGCGTCGCCAACCGCGATGCCGGCGGCGCGGTGGTGCGCGTGGTCCTGCCGCTGTCGGCGGTCGCCGCCGACGGAGAGTCGGTGTGAGCGGCCAGCGGCAATTGCTGATCGTCGAGGATGACGATGTCTTCGCGCGAACGCTGAGGCGTTCGTTCGAAAAGCGCGACTATGCGGTGCGGGTCGCGTCCAGTCCCGAGGAGGCGGAGGGGTTGCTGGGCGAGTGGCAACCCGGTTTCGCGGTCGTCGATCTCAAGCTCGGCAATGCTTCGGGGCTCGCCTGCGTCCAGATGCTGCGCGCTGTCGATCCCGCAATGCGCATCGTGGTGCTGACCGGCTTTGCCAGCATCGCGACCGCCGTCGAGGCGATCAAATTGGGGGCGTCCTACTATCTCGCCAAGCCATCGAACACCGACGATATCGAAGCGGCGTTCGAGCGCGCCGAGGGCAATGTCGACGCACCTCTCGACGCGCGGCCGTCGTCGATCAAGACCGTCGAGTGGGAGCATATCCACCAGACGCTCGTCGAAACCAATTTCAACATTTCGGAGGCCGCGCGGCGGCTGGGGATGCATCGTCGCACATTGGCGCGGAAGCTCGAGAAACGGCAGGTGAAATAATGCGGCGGCTGGCGCGCTTCGACCTAAACCTGTTGCAGATATTCGACGCGATCCATTCCAAAGGCGGGGTGTCGGCGGCAGCGCGGCACCTGAACCTGTCGCAGCCCGCGATCAGCCATGCGCTCGCCAAACTGCGCGACGCCTTCGACGACCCGCTGTTCGTGCGCCAGGGGAACAAGCTGGTGCCCACCCCCGCGGCGCGTGCGATCGCCGGGCCGGTGCGCGAGGCGCTGCGCGGGCTCGATGCGGCGCTCGACGCGGCGGCATCCTTCGATCCGGTGCAGTCGACGCGCGAGTTCCGCATCGGCGTCCGCTTGTCGGGCGAAATGCCGCGCTTCTCGTCGCTGGTCGGCCGCGTCCGGCACGATGCGCCGCATGTCGCGCTGGCCAGCGTGACCTTCCGCCGCCGCGACCTGGTGACGGCGCTTGCGAACGGTGATCTCGACCTTGCGCTCGATGTTGCGCTTCCCTCCGACGCGCGGTTGTGCCGCCATTTTCTCGGAACGGAGCCGCTCGTCGTCGTCGCCCGCAAGGGGCATCCGCGCGTCGATGGGGCGATCGACCTCGATACCTATCTGGCGCTCGATCATGTCGTCGCGACGGCGCGTCCTCACGGCCCGGGGATCGAGGATATGGCGTTGGAACGGATGGGGCTCGGCCGCCGCGCGGCGGTGCGCTGCCAGCATGCGATTACCGCGTGGCAGATCATCGCCGAATCCGACATGCTCTTTTCGCTGCCGCGCTCGCATGCCGAGGTGCTTAACGCGGTGTGGCCGATGCAACTTCTCGACCTGCCGCTGCCGGTCGATCGCGGCGGAACCTACCTCTACTGGCATCAGGCGGCGCAGGCCGACCCGGCGCTCGAATGGCTTCGCAGGATCATCATCGACGAAATGTCCAAGCCCGACTGATCATTCGCCAGATGAATTCCATATATTCCGCCCTATCATTTTGCTTGATGACGGAGCGCGGCTAGCGTCGCACCAGTTGCAGCGGAGCGCCGTCCATGACCGAAATCGAACTTCAAGCCGAACTTAACGACCTGCGCATGTCGAAGGGGGCGCAGCCGCTCTTCGACGCGGTGAAGCGCCACATTGCGGAGAACGTCGACCCGATTACCGAGGAATTCTTCCGGCTCGGCGAAAACCGCGCCGATCGCTGGAGCTGGGCGCCGGGCCAGCTCGAGCTGCTCGAAGGCGCGAAGAACAAGGCGAAGGCTGCTGGCCTGTGGAACTTCTTCCTGCCCCACGGCGACACGGGAACGCCGCTCAGCAACCTCGATTACGCCTATATCGCTGCCGAACTCGGCAAGTCGCCGCTCGCATCGGAATCGCTGAACTGCTCGGCGCCCGACACGGGGAATATGGAAGTGCTCGAAATGGTCGGCACGCCCGAGCAGAAGGAGCACTGGCTGAAGCCGCTGCTCAACGGCGAAATCCGCTCGGCCTATGTGATGACCGAGCCCGGCGTCGCCTCGTCGGATGCCAGCAATCTGGAAACGAGCGCGGTACTCGACGGCGACGAATGGGTGATAAACGGCGAGAAATATTTCATCAGCGGCGCCGGCGATCCGCGCTGCAAGATCCTGATCTGTATGCTCAAGACCAACCCCGAAGCATCGCGCAAGGGCCAGCATTCGCAGATCCTCGTGCCGATGGACACGCCGGGCGTGCAGGTGCTCGGTCCGATGCGCGTGTTCGGCGCCGATCATGCGCCGCAGGGCCATATGCACATGCGGTTCGACAATGTCCGCGTGCCGCGCGAGAATATTCTGCTCGGCGAGGGCCGGGGGTTCGAGATTTCGCAGATGCGCCTCGGGCCGGGCCGTATCCATCACTGCATGCGCACCATCGGCAAGGCCGAGGTCGCGCTGGATCTCATGGTAAAGCGCGGCAACTCGCGCACCGCCTTCGGCAAGCCGCTGTCGCAGCTCGGCAAGAATCTGGAGGTCATCGCGCGCGCGCGCTGCGATATCGAGGCGATGCGCCTGATCGTGCTCAAGGCCGCGAAGGCGATGGACCTGCTCGGCAACCGCGAGGCGCGGGTCTGGGTGAGCATGGCGAAGGCGATGATCCCCGAACGCGCGTGCCAGATCATCGACCAGGCGATCCAGATCCACGGCGCGACCGGCATCTCCCACTGGACCCCTCTCGCCGAGCTCTATGCCGACGTGCGCCATCTGCGCTTCGCCGACGGTCCCGACGAGGTGCATTACATGGTCGTCGGCCGCGACGAACTCAGCCGACACTGACGACGGTTTCGCCGGAGGGCCATAGAAATGGTCACGGATCCTCGCCCTGAGCCAAACCGCTTCAAGCCTTGAGCGAGCAATTCACGGGTCCTGACCCTAAGGCAGCGCATCGACGCGCGGGTCGTGTTCGGTGAGCCCGAAGTTCAACCGGCGTGTGACGGTGTAGTCGGCGAAACCCACGACGAACCAGGCAAGAAACCAGCGCAGGCGGGTCAGCCAGGTTCCGCGCTTCTTGTGCGATTCGACGGTGACGACGTCGCATTGCGGCTCAAGGCCTGCGACGAAATCGCGCAGTCCTTCGGCAAAGGCGGCATCGGTGATCCGCACCATCAACTCGACATTGATGAACAGGCTCCGCATGTCGAAATTGGCGGTTCCGATATAGGTGACGTCGTCGATGACGATCAGCTTCATGTGCAATTTGCACGGCCGATATTCCCGGATGTCTGCGCCGCGGCGCAGCAGGAAGCCGTAGAGAAGGCGCGAGGCGCCGATCGTTGCCGGATTGTCCGACTTCGCCGCCATGATGAAGCGCGCCTTGCCGCGGCGCGCCAGCCGCCCAATCCGTCGCAACATGCCCTGGCCGGGCGAAAAATAGGCCATCACCATATCAAGGCGGCGGCCGCGGTCGAGGTCCGCCCGCACGGCCCGCGCCCAGGGCGACAGCCGCTCGGTCGGTCCGCCGACCAGCCACTGCACCGGCCCCGTGCCGATATTCCATTCGCGAACCAGCCGCCGCAGCATCAGCAGCTTGCCGTCGTCGTGGGCGGTATAGTGGTGGATCGTATCGAACCATTGAACCGCGCGCGCGACGGTCGGGCCAGCGACCACAAGTCCGAGGTCGAACCAGCAGTCGCCGCGTGGCTTGCTCAGATAGTCATCGGCGATATTGAAGCCGCCGGTGACCGCGACATGCCCGTCGATCAGGATCAACTTCTGGTGGTTGCGGACGAGGTAGCTCGATCGCCAGCGGCGCGAGAAGAAGGTCACCGTGCCCCCCGCCTCGCGCAGCGGCACGAAGACGCTGTCGGCCACATCGCCCGAGCCGAAGCTGTCGATCACCGCGCGCACGCGCACGCCGCGCCGCGCGGCGGCAGTCATCGCGTCCAGCACGCGGGTGCCCGCGCCGTCATGCTCGAAGATGTACATGATGAGATCGATGCTGCGGATCGCGCCGTTGATCAACGCAAGCAGGCGTTCGAGGCGCCGGTCGCCGTCGAAAATCAGTTCGAGCCGGTGGCCGCCAACCTCTGCCTTCATCCCGTCGCCCGCGCTCGCGGAGGGCTCGCTGACGGGAACGGCGGCATCGGTCATCTCCTGCTCATAGGCCGGGCGCGTCGAGGGCCGCAAGCGCGCGGTTGCGGCAGGCCGGTTTGATTGACATTCGCATGGCCCCCTGCTAGCGCGCAGCGCTTGCCGCCATGCCATTGGCTGGCCTCTCCGACTTTTAAGGAAACAACATGGCCCGCGTTACCGTCGAAGATTGCGTCGACAAGGTTCCCAACCGTTTCGACCTGGTGCTGCTCTCGGCGCACCGTGCCCGCGAAATCTCGGGCGGATCGGAGCTGACGGTCGATCGCGACCGCGACAAGAACCCCGTCGTCGCGCTGCGCGAAATCGCCGAACAGACGATCCGTCCGGTCGAGCTCAAGGATGCGCTCGTCGGCACGCTGCAGAAGGTCGTCGTCGACGATGACGACACGCCCGATGAAATCAGCTCGATCGCGCGTTCGGCCGAAGCGCTTCGCCTGACCGCCGCTGCGCCGCCGCGCAGCCCGGCGGGTGGCGGCGTCGACTTCGAATAAGCGAAGCGACGGCGATCGCCAAAGGGGCCGCGGGAAACCGCGGCCCTTCTTGTTGGCAGGCGCGCATTGCTGTCAGCGAAGCCGATTCAGTTCGGCGATGCGGATCGCGCGCGAGGCGAGCAGCGGTTCGATGATCACGCCGATGCGCTGTGCGCGCGGCGAACCGATCGTGACGTTGAACAGGCTGTTGGCGATCACATCGGCAATCTGGACCCCCTCGGAACGGCGGCTGTCGGCGAGAGAGGCCTGCCCCCATCCCGCGAGCCCCGCCTGGATCGTTTGGCGCACGCCCGCGAGAATCGCCGGATCATAGCGCCCATCGTCGATCACCACGTCGGTACATACGCCGCCGGTTTCGGGTAGCCAACTGCTCACCGCCAAATCGAGGAGGGCGGTGTAAAGCGCGAGGTCGCTCGGCGGCTTGCCGTCGGAGGGCGGCGCCAGCGTCTCGCGCCTCGCGACCGCAACCCAGGCACGTCCACCGGCGCGGTCGAACAGCTCGAGCAGATAGGCGCGCTCGGTGAGGCTGATCCGGCTGCCCTTGAGTTCGCCGCGCAAGCCGGTGACGGCGCGGAAGCGCGCGTGAATGACCGCCGCGGCCTCCGATGACAGCATCGCCGCCGCGAAGGCCATCGCCCCGGCGTTGAGCCCCCCGGATTCGTCGCAATAGATGGTCATCGCGCGCGCAGATCCGTGCCGGTCACTTCACTTTGCCGAAGAAGGCGACGGCGCGCGAGGTGCCGGGGGAAACCGGGGTGCTCCACAACCAGCGGACGTGGGTTACGTCGCTGGCGGTTGCGGCCAGCGGCGCGGCGCCCGCGACCGGAACAGCAAGCGCCCGATGTCAGCGTGCCTTGCGCTGCAACAGGATATGCGCCCGGCACGAGCGCGGCCGCAAGCAGCGCTGATCCGCAAGACCTCATGCGTCTCTCCTCGAAGCCATTCTATTGCGCCGGGCAGGGATAGCGTTTCCGCATCAGCCCGTCGAATGCCGAATAGATCGAGATCATTTTGCGCGACTGGGCGGGGTAGCTGCGCAGGTGCGCAAGCCATTGTTCCGGGGTCAGCGTGCCGCTTTCGGGCGGGCAGCTTGCCGTTTTGCGACCGGCCTTGCGGTCGGCATCGATCCGCGCCTTGTAGCGCCTGCCAGCGGCGATAACCTCGCCTTTCAGCAGTTGCGCTTCCGGTGTGGCGATGGCGAGCGGGCCCAGCCGTTCGAGCAGGCTCGCGCGCTGGAGAAAGGTGGCGACGCTCATGTCGCCGGGCGCCATGCCGCACAGCATGACGCCCGCGCCGAGCGCGGCCAAAGCCAATCCGGGCCGCATGTCCCTGCTGGTCATGCGGCCCGGAATCGCTTCAAATCACTGAACAAGGTCTGAATCAGACGCCTTGCGGGTTGGCGTCGCCGAAGGGGCGGGGCTTGCGCTTGATCTGCGGCAGGCCGCCGGCGTGGCCCGATACGGGCGTACCCGACCTGTCCTGGTCGTTCTCGCGGCCGATGTCTTCACCCTTGATCGCACGGCGCGCTTCCTCGCCCGACAGCGTCTCATATTCGAGCAGCGCGCCTGCGAGCAGGTGGAGCTCGTCGAGATGCTCGGTGAGCACCTTGCGGGCGGTCTTTTCACCTTCCTCGACCAGACGGCGGACTTCGGCGTCGATCAGCCTGGCGGTCTCTTCGGACATGTTCTGCGCGCGCGATACGCTGTGGCCGAGGAAGACCTCGTCCTGATTGTCGCGGTAACGCAGCCAGCCGAGCTTTTCGGACATGCCATATTCCATGACCATTGCGCGCGCCGAGTCGGTCGCCTGCTGGATGTCGTTCGACGCGCCGGTGTTGAGCTCGTCCTTGCCATAGATGAGCTGTTCGGCGATGCGGCCGCCGAAGCAGAGCGCGAGGCGCGCCTTCATTTGCTTCATGTTCATCGAATAGCGGTCGCGTTCGGGCAGGTTCCACGTCACGCCCAGCGCGCGGCCGCGCGGGATGATCGTGACCTTGTGGAGCGGATCATTGCCCTCGACGTGAATCGAGACGAGCGCGTGGCCGGCCTCGTGATAGGCGGTCGCCTTCTTCTCGTCCTCGGTCATCACCATCGAGCGGCGCTCGGCGCCCATCAACACCTTGTCCTTGGCTTCCTCGAACTCGTTCGAGGCGATCAGACGCTTGCCCTTGCGCGCCGCGAGCAGCGCCGCCTCGTTGGCAAGGTTTGCCAGGTCGGCGCCCGAGAAGCCCGGCGTGCCGCGCGCGATCCGGCGCAAGTCGACGTCGGGCGCAAGCGGTTTCTTGCGCGTGTGGACCTCGAGGATCTTCTGGCGGCCTTCGATGTCGGGGCGCGGCACGACGACCTGACGGTCGAAGCGGCCCGGGCGGAGCAGGGCGGGGTCGAGCACGTCGGGGCGGTTGGTTGCCGCGACGATGATGATGCCTTCGTTCGCCTCGAAGCCGTCCATCTCGACGAGCAGTTGGTTCAGCGTCTGCTCGCGCTCGTCGTTGCCGTTGCCGAGCCCGGCACCGCGATGGCGGCCGACGGCGTCGATTTCGTCGATGAAGACGATGCACGGCGCATTGCGCTTGGCCTGTTCGAACATGTCGCGGACGCGGCTGGCGCCGACACCGACGAACATCTCGACAAAGTCCGAACCCGAAATGGTGAAGAAGGGAACCCCCGCCTCACCCGCGATCGCGCGGGCGAGCAGAGTCTTGCCGGTGCCGGGCGAGCCGACGAGCAGTGCGCCCTTCGGGATCTGGCCGCCGAGTTTCGAGAATTTGCTGGGGTCTTTCAGGAACTCGACGATTTCCTGAAGTTCCTCGCGCGCCTCGTCGATGCCGGCGACATCGTCGAAGGTCACGCGGCCCTGCTTTTCGGTAAGCATCTTGGCGCGGCTCTTGCCAAAGCCCATCGCGCCCGAACCGTTGTTCTTCTGCACCTGGCGAAAGACGAAGAAGGCGATGCCCAGAATCAGCAGGAACGGCAGCGACTGGACGAGCAGATACATCCAGAAATTGGGGACCTCGGTCGGCTTGCCGTCATATTTGACGTTATTGTCGTTGAGCATCTTCAACAGGTCGGGGTCGCGGACGATGTTCGCGGTGAAGCTTTCGCCATTGTCGAGCTTGCCGGTTACGCGATCCTCCGACAGCACGACCTCCTTGACCGCGCCTTCCTGAACCTTCTGCCGGAACTCGGAATAGGCGAGGGGCGCTCCGGTGGGCTGGGTGGCGCCGCCGAACATCGAGGCGACGAGGAGCATGGCGAGCAGGATGCCGCTCCAGATCATCACGCTCTTCATCCAGGGATTGCCCTGCGGTTCCTTGTCGTCCTGCATCGGAAACTTTCCAAACTTCGCGCACGTTCGCGCTTCAATCCCGATAATGTAGGATAATTGGGTTAAATGACAATGAGCCAGATTGTCCTATTTTCGGGCTTTTCGGCGCGGTGCGGCGGAAATGCGCCAGATCGTGCCCTGAAGCCCCGGCACGGCGTCGATCAGCAGCGCGCCGACCATCGCGCGGCGGCCGCCCTTCATCGCCGCGATCACCCCGTCGAGCGAGGCGCCGCGCAGGCGAAGCTGACCGTCGTTCGCGCGCAGGCGCTGGGTGACGACGCGGCGGAAAATCTCGGCCGGATAGCCTTCGTCGCGAATGACCGCGATGTCGGAGGCGTCGGGCCAGTTCGCGATCAGCCGTTCGACCGCCCAGTCGATCGCCTCGTCGGCCTCGGCCAGCCAGCCCGCCGAGCGCGCCGCCGCCCCCACGTCGATCGCGGTCTGCGAGGCGAGGGCGTGGCGCAGCCGCGCGCGGTCGAAGCGGTCGTCGCTGTTCGAGGGGTCGTCGACGAAGGGAATGTCGTGATCGAGCGCGATGCGCAGCAGTTCGGCGTGGCGCCACCCGAGCAGCGGGCGCAGGACGAGCCGGTAGCGCGCGCGGATCGCGGCCAGGCCGCCGACCCCGCTGCTGCGGTTGAGGCGCATGACGATCGTTTCGAGCTGGTCGTCGGCGTGGTGCGCGGTGAGCAGGTGCGCAAGGCCGTGCGCCGCGCGCCAGTCCTCCATGAGGCGATAACGCTCGCTGCGCGCCGCGGCCTGCAGCGAGCCGCGAAGCGGCACCGGGGGCGTCAAGGTCGCGTGCGCGATATGCTCGCGCGCGCAGAAACCCGCGACCATGCGCGCTTCCTCGGCCGATTCCCTCCGCAGGCCGTGGTCGACGGTGACCGCCCGGACCTGTCCGGGCAGCAGCGTCGCCATCAGCCAGAGGAGGGCCATGCTGTCGGGGCCGCCCGACACCGCGACGCCATAATGGAGGCGCTGCCAGTCGGGACCGGCGAGCGCGGCGAGATCGCGGCCGAGGCGCTCGACCGCGTCGCCGCTGTCAACAGCCTGCTTTTGCTTTTGCGGCGGCTGCATCGGTGCGGACATCCTGCGGCGCTTTTGTCCCATAGACTTCGTCGAGTTCGCGGAACGCCTTGCATGCGTCGGCCTTGCGCCCGAGCTTGTCGAGCGCGATCCCCATGTACATCAGGCTGTGCGGGGCGCGCGGGCCGTCGGGGCGATCCTTGTAATTATTGTAGAAGGCCACCGCGGCGAGGCTGGGCTTGCCGTCGTCGAGATAGGCGCGGCCGAGCAGGTTCTGCGCATAGCTCGCCTGGCTGCTCTTCGGCCATTTGGCGACGACCGTCTTGAGCTGGGCCTGCGCCTCCGGATAGAGTTTTGCCGACCAGAGGCGGAAGCCATAATCATAGGCGTCCTGCTGCTCGTTGCCCGACGACGGGATTTCGACCTTCTTCACAAGCGCGAGGCGGGCTGCGTCGGGCTTTCCGGCGCTGGCGGCGGGCGGCGTCGCGGGCTTTTTCGGCGGCGTGGCGGTCGCCGCCGGGGCGGGCGTCGGCGCGGCTGGCCTGGGCGCGGCGACCACCGGCAGGCTGGCGGGCGTCGCGGCCGGCTCGCCGGCAGCCGCGGGCGGCACGCGCTTGTCCATTTCGGCCTTATAGGCGGCGAACTGCTTTTCGAGCTCGCGGAGCTGGAAGGCATTTTGTTCGGTCTGGCCGGTGAGCGCCCGAAGCTGCGATTCGAGCGCATCGACGCGCGCGGTGAGGTCGGCGACCGGCGAATTGCTCTTCACGACCTGACCCGGCGTCGCGTCGGGTGCGATCTCGCCCTCGAAGAAGGCCGGGGCACCGCCCGGGAACACCTGCCGCTGGACGGCGCGCATTTCCTTTTCGAGCTTGTCGACGCGCTTCGCAACCGTCGCGTCCTGCGCCAGCGCGACGGGCGCCGCCACGGCGATCGCGATCGCGGCCGCGCCGGCAAGGGTGATGTGATGCTTCGTCATGTGCCGATTGGCCCCCAAGAGATATTAACTATTCTGCGGAGCCATTCATAACGCCGCAAAGCGCGGGCGCGCAAACCCATTTCGGCGCGATGTCGCGCGTTGTCGCCGGAACGAGGCGATCCGGCGCGCGATCAGCCCCCGGTCCTGGGCGCCGCGGCAGGCGCCGCCGGGCTGCCTTCGGCGCGCGCGACGAGGTCGGCGGGCTTCAGCGATATGCCCTTCACCAGCGTGTCGGCGGGACCGATCGGGCCGACGTCGCGGCCGCCGACAGTGACCTTGAGCGCCTGCGGGATGCTGGTACGCAGCGTGAACTGCTCGATATAGGCGGGCGGCACCTCATAGGTTTCGCCAGCGTCGAGGGTGCGCCAATTCTCGGTCTTGCCCGTGGCGTCGTCGAAGCCGATCCAGACTTCGGAAATGCCGGTCAGCACGACGGGAGCATTGGCGGCGATCGCCGCCCCGGCCTTTGCCGGGGCGGGCGCCGCGGCCTTGGTTGCGGGGGCTTCCGAATCGTCGGCAGCCTGGTTCTGTGCAGCGACCAGCGCCTCGTCGGGTTCGACCGACAGGAAGCGCCACACGCCATAGGCCGACACGAGCAGGAGCGCGACGATCACCAGCGTCCAGGTCAGGCGCGCGGTGGGCAGGCGGGCAGGATCGGTGGGTTCATAGGCTTCGTAGAGCGGACGCGACCCATAGGCGTCCTCTTCCAGCTCGCGGCGGATGCCGGCGCCGATCTCGGCCTCGGGCAGGTCGACGGCGCGGGCGTAGGCGCGCGCGAATCCGGTCACATAGGTGCGGCCGGGAAGCTCTGTGAAGTCGGACTTTTCGATGGCTTCGAGATGGCGCTGCGTGATGCGCGTGCGCGTCGCGACGTCGGCGAGCGACAGGCCCGCCTTCTCGCGCGCGAGGCGGAGCTTGTCGCCGGTGCGCGTGATCGCCAGTTCGCCCTGCGCGGCGACCTCTTCATCTGCCATTACTGTCTCCGTGCCGGTCGTCTGCAACCCGTATCGACCGTGTGGCAACGTTCATCGCATTGACGATGCGCGAAAGTCAAATGAAGTTCGGCGAACGAAAGGCTGAAAAGACGCGGATTTGGGTTTGTCGGAAAAGGCGGCGAGGTCGGTGGCGCGGCGGGGCGGCGAGAGGGGCTGTTCTGGTCGGAAAACCCGCTTTTCTTGCCCGCCTCGCCGCGTTGATCGACCAGATGGAGTTGATCGACCAGATGGAAAAGCCGGATGACGGCTGGCACAGCGGGATAATGAAGGAAAGGGTTATTTATCTGCGGCGTCCGCTTTGGGGTGGATTCCAGCCTTTCAATTCTCGTCATGCTGAACTCGTTTCAGCATCCATGGG
>NZ_JAFMTR010000059.1 GCF_018682675.1 Sphingopyxis soli | reverse complement strand
TGCGCCTTGCCTTCGGCAAGGATCAGCGCGCCCTCGTTGACCATCGGATAAAGGGTGCGCTCGATGATCTCCTGATCGGTGATCTCGCGCTTTTCGATCCCCGCCTTCTTGCGGAACTCGTCGATGATCTCCTCGACGCGTGCGCTCGGCGTCGGAGTGCGCTTCTCGTCATAGTCGTAGAAGCCCGCCTGCTTCTTCTGGCCCCAGCGGCCTTCGGCGCAGAGCGCGTCGCGGATGCTTTCGATCCGGTTCGGGTCGCGGTGCCAGCCGATGTCGACGCCCGCAAGGTCGCTCATCTGGAACGGACCCATCGGCATGCCGAAATCGGTGTGGACCTTGTCGACCTGCTGCGGGGTCGCGCCTTCAAGCAGCAGCTTCTGCGCCTCGATCTGGCGCGGGGCGAGCATCCGGTTGCCGATGAAGCCGTGGCAGACGCCGGCGACGACCGACACCTTGCCGATCTTCTTGCCCCACGCCATCGCGGTCGCGAGCACGTCGTCCGAGGTCTTTTCGCCGCGCACGACTTCGAGCAGCTTCATGACGTTCGCGGGCGAGAAGAAGTGCATACCGACGACGTCGCCGGGGCGGCTGGTCGAGGCGGCGATCTCGTCGATGTTGAGGTAGCTGGTGTTCGATGCAAGGATCGCGCCGGGCTTGGCGATCTTGTCGAGCTTGCCGAAAATCTCCTTCTTGACCCCCATGTCCTCATAGACCGCCTCGATGATCAGGTCGCAGTCGGCGAGGGCTTCGAGCTCCAGCGACGGCGTGATCAGCCCCATCATCTGGTCGACCTGTTCGGGCTTGAAGCGGCCCTTCGCCGCCGACGCGTCGTAATTCTTGCGGATGACGCCGAGACCGCGGTCGAGCGCTTCCTGCTGCATCTCGACGATCGTGCAGGGAACGCCCTTCTGCAGGAAGTTCATCATGATCCCGCCGCCCATCGTGCCGGCGCCGATGATGCCGACCTTCTTGACGTCGCGGAGCTGGATGTCCTTCGGCAGGCCGTCGATCTTCGCGGCCTGACGCTCGGCGAAGAACAGGTGGCGCTGCGCCGCCGACTGGCTGCCCATCATCAGCTTCATGAATTCCTGGCGCTCGAAGGCGAGGCCTTCGTCGAAGGGCAGCCGTGTCGCCGCCTCGACGCAGGCGAGGTTCGCATAAGGCGCCTCGAACCCGCGCCAGCGCTTGGCGTTCGCGACCTTGAGCTGTTCGATGACCGCGACGTCGCCGAACACCGGCCGCTCGCGCGTCGGGCGCGGGCCGTCGGCGATCTTGGCGCGCGCAAAGGCGATTGCGTCGGCGGCCAGGCTGTCCTCGCCCGCGAGGGCATCGACGAGGCCAAGATCCTTCGCCTTCGCAGCGGGCAGGGGGTCGCCGAGCGAGGTCATCGTCGCGGCGGCTTCGACGCCGACGACGCGCGGCAGGCGCTGCGTGCCCCCCGCGCCGGGCAGCAGGCCGAGCTTCACTTCGGGCACGCCGAGCTTCGCCGAGGGGACGGCGACGCGGTAGTGGCAGACGAGCGCGGTCTCGAGACCGCCGCCGAGCGCGGTGCCGTGGATCGCGGCGACGACCGGCTTGGTCGCGGCCTCGATCATGTTGAGCACCGCATTGAAGTCGGGACCGCGCGGCGGCTTGCCAAACTCGCTGATGTCGGCGCCGGCGATGAAGGTGCCGCCGTCGCAGCGCAGCACGATCGCCTTGACGCCGTCGTCGGCGAGCGCGGCTTCGAAATTATCCTTGAGGCCCTGGCGAACGTGCCACGAGAGCGCGTTCACCGGCGGATTGTTGACGATGACGACGGCGACGTCGCCGTCCTTCTGCAACGTCACGCTGACGGGGGTTTCTTCGGACATGGGAGACTCCTCTTGAATATAGGACCGTCCGCTCGGGCTTTGTCCGCTGCGGACGGAGGGTGGGTGGGCGTTTCAGTCGTCGATGGCGGCGTGGACGAGCGTCTTGACCTCGCGCCGGACGGCATAGGTGGACGATGGCATGAGCTGGGTCATGAAGACCATGCAGATTTGCTCGACCGGATCGACGAAGAAGCCGGTCGAGAACATGCCGCCCCAGTAAAAATCGCCGGCCGAGCCCGGAATGCCCGCGCTGGCGGGGTCGAGCGTGACCGCGAAGCCGAGGCCGAAGCCGACCCCGGCATTCTCGTCCTCCGAAAAAATGCCGACGCTGTGCTGCGTCAGGTCGCCGCCGCCGACAAGATGGTTCGAGGTCATCAAATCCAGCGTCTTGCGGCCGATGATCCGCACATCGCCGAGCTTGCCGCCACCGAGCAGCATCAGGCAGAAGCGGTGATAATCGTGCAAGGTCGAGGCAAGCCCGCCGCCGCCCGAATGGAAGCTGCGGTCCTTCGCCCAGCGGCTGCGGTCGCCGCTGTCGAACGGCTTCATCTTCTCCCTGGGGTCGAACGCGTAGCAGTCGGTGAGGCGATGCTGCTGGTCGGCGGGTACCTTGAAGCCGGTGTCGACCATGCCGAGGGGAGCGAAGATGCGTTCCTGCAAAACCTGCGCGAAAGGCTTGCCCTCGATGCGTTCGATGACGGCGCCGAGCACGTCGGTGGCCATCGAATAATTCCAGTGCGCGCCGGGGTCGAACTGAAGCGGGATCTTCGCCAGATCGGCGATAAAGCTGTCCATCGTGTAATCGGCGTCGAAATCGTCGATCCGCGCTTTGCGGTAAGCCGCATCGACCGGGGTGCGTTCCTGAAACCCATAGGTCAGGCCCGATGTGTGGCGCAGCAGGTCGACCATGCGGATCGGCTGCGTCGGCGGCCGCGTCAGGAAGGGGACGTTGCCGCCGCCGGCGACGAACACACCGGTATCCTTGAATTCGGGGCAGAATTTGGTGAGCGGGTCGCTGAGCGCAACCTTGCCCTCTTCGACCAGCATCATGAAGGCGATGCTGGTGATCGGCTTGGTCATGCTGGCGATGCGGAAAATCGCATCCTCCTTCAGCGCGTCGCCCGGCCGCGCCTCGCCGATGCACGACAGATGCGCGACCTCGCCGCGTCGCGACACCAGGGTCGCGGCGTGCGGAAGGCGGCCGGTGTCGACATATTTGGCCTGCAGGAAAGCCGGGATGCGGTCGAGCCGCCCGGTGTCGAATCCGTGACTCATATAGCCTCCGCGCTCAGTGTGACGTCTGACCAAGCAACTGGCGCGTCACCGGATGCGAACTGGTAAGCCCGCCGTCGACCGCGATCGCCTGACCGTTGACATAGCTCGCCTGGTCGCTCGCAAGGAAGAGGGCGACATTGGCAAGCTCCTCGGGCTGCGCCGCGCGGCGTAGCGGGTTGAGCTGGCCGAGCTTGTGCGTGACCTCCTTGGCCTTGGCATAGTCGAAGGTCGGCTTGGTCATGCCGGTCTCGGTCAGGCCGGGGCAGATCGCGTTGACGCGCACGCCGCTGGTCGACAATTGCTGCGCCGCGACCTTGGCGAGATTGATGACGCCCGCCTTCGAGGCAGAATAGGCGCCCGGACCTGCGCCCGAATTGATCCCCGCGACGCTGGCGGTCAGCACGATCGCGCCGCCGCGGCCCTGGTCGACCATCGCCTTGCCGGCGTGCTTCACCATCAGCGCGGGGCCGATCAGGTTGACGCGCAGCGTTTCGGCCCAGGCGGCGGGGTCGAAATCGAAGATACCCCCCATGTCGCCGATGATCCCGGCGTTTGCGAACGCGACATCGAGCCCGCCGAAGCTGTCCTTTGCGGTCGCGACCAGCTTCGCGACATCGGCCTCGACCCCTGCGTCGATCTCGAGCGCGATCGCTTCGCCGCCCGCATCCTTGATCGCCTGCGCGGTGTCGTGCACCGCCGCCGTCTTGTCGCCGAGCACCAGCTTCGCACCCTCGGCGGCGAAACGCAGCGCGCTCGCGCGGCCGATCCCGCTGCCCGCGCCGGTGATGATTGCGATCTTGCCGTCCAATGCGCCCATCATGCGCCTCCCGAAATCGTGGCGCCGCCATCGCAGACGATGGTCTGGCCGGTTGTGAATGCTCCCGCCTTGCTGGCGAGGAAGACCGCGGCGCCCGCGATCTCGTGCGGTTCGCCGATCCGCTTCAGCGTCGAAGCGGCGGTCGAGCGCCGCAGATTTTCGGGATCCTCCCACAGCGCGCGCGCCATGTCGGTGCGGATCAGCCCCGGCGCGATGCAATTGACGCGAACGCCGCTCGCGCCCAGCTCGACCGCGAAGTTGCGCGCCATCTGCATGTCGGCGGCCTTCGAGATGCAATAGGCGCCGATGATCGGCGATCCCTTGAGTCCGCCGATCGAGCTGATGATCGTGATCGCGCCTTCGCCGCGTTCGACCATCTCGGGCGCGACCATCGAGATCAGCCAGTGGTTCGACAGGATGTTATTGTCCATGATCTTGCGGAACTGGTCGTCGCTGATCCCGAGTCCGGGGCCGTAATAGGGGTTCGACGCGGCGTTGCAGACCAGCGCGGTGATCTTGCCGAACGCCTTTCGCGTCGTATCGACGAGGTGCTGCAAATCGTCCTTCGACGAGATATTCGCGGGGACAGCGATCGCGGTGCCGTCGCCGAACCGTGCATTGATCTCGGCCGCGGTGGCGTCGCAGGCGTCCTGCTTGCGGCTCGAGATCACGACCTTTGCGCCCTGCTCGGCCATCGCCTCGGCGATCGCCTTGCCGATGCCGCGCGACGATCCGGTGATCAGCGCGACCTGACCGCTCATGTCGAAAAGGCTCATGCGCCTGCCTTTCGTGCAAAATCCCACGCCTTTTCCGCGAGGGGGAGGACGCGTTCGGACATCGCCCTGGCATGGGCGGAGGAAGCGGTGCCGTCGATGACGCGCTTCTTGATCCCCTGCATGATCCCGGCAAGGCGGAAGAAGTTATAGGCGAAATACCAGTTCATGTCGGGCACGCCGTCGCGGCCCGTTGCCTGGCAATAGCGCTCGACGACCTCGTCGAGTTCGGGAATGCCGAGCGCTTTGCGGTCGAGGTCCATGACCCCCGACCGTCCGCCATTCTCGGTCACCCAGGCCATTGCGACATAGGTGAAATCGGCGAGCGGATCGCCGAGCGTCGAGAGTTCCCAGTCGAGCACCGCCAGAACTTCGGGCCGGTCCTTCGCGTAGATCATATTGTCGATGCGATAGTCGCCGTGGACGACGCTGGTGCGCGTCTGTTCGGGCAAGGTGGCGGGCAGCCAGGCGATCAGCCGCTCCATCTCGTCCATCGTCTCGGTTTCGGAGAGCTTGTACTGCTTCGTCCAGCGGTCGACCTGGCGCCCGAAATAATTGCCGGGCTTGCCATAATCGGAAAGCCCCGCCGCCTCGACGTCGACATTGTGCAAGGCGGCGAGCGTGTCGATCATCGCAAAATAGGTCGCGCGCCGGTTTTCCGGCGTCGATCCCGGCATCGATCCGTCCCAGATCGTCTGGCCGTCGACCATGCCCATGACGTAGAACCAGCTGCCGATGACGCTGTCGTCGGTGCAAAGACCATATTGCCGCGCGACGGGGAAGCCGGTCTTATGGAGTCCGGCCTGCACCTTATATTCGCGGTCGACCGCATGCGCCGAGGGGAGCAGCGGGCCAAAGGGCTTGCGGCGCAGGACATAATTGCCCGACGGCGACGAAATCTTGTAGGTTGGATTCGACTGGCCGCCGGCAAACTTGCTTTGCGTCAGCGGGCCGTTGAAGCCCTCGACATGGGCTTCCATCCATGCGGTCAGCTTCGCCTCGTCGAGCACGTCGGCGCCCTCGGGCGCGACGGTGCCGCTGAAGGCCTTTTGCGCATCGAGACCCGTCGTCATTGGTCGAACACGATCACCGACCGCGCGGCATCGCCCTTTCGCATCTTGTCGAACCCTTCGTTGACCTTCGCGAGCGGGATCGTCTCGGCGACGATGCTGTCGAGGTCGAGCAGCCCGCGGAGGTAGAAGTCGACGAGGCGCGGGATGTCGACCGGGAAGCGGTTGCCGCCCATGATCGCGCCCTGCAACTTCTTGCCCGAGAGCAGGTCCATCGCCGACAGGCCGACCTTTTCGGCGAGCGGCATCATGCCGAGGATCGTCGCGGTGCCGCCGCGGCGGAGCGAAGCGACCGCCAGGGTCGCCGAGGCGGGGCGCCCGACGGCTTCGATCGCATGATCGACGCCGCCCTTCGAGATTTCGACGATCTGCTTTGCCGCATCGTCGGACAGCGCGTCGACGACATCGGTCGCGCCCAGTTTCTTCGCGAGTTCGCGCTTTTCGGGGACGGGGTCGGCGGCGATGATGCGGCCCGCTCCGGCGATCTTCGCGGCGTTGATCGTCGCGAGGCCGACGCCGCCGCAACCGACGACCGCGACGGTCTCGCCCGGCGTCACCTTGCAGGCGTTGAAGATCGTGCCCGCACCCGTCGTCACCGCGCAGCCGATCACCGCGGCGCGGTCGAGCGGCATGTCGGGGTCGATCGCGACGCAGGCATGTTCGTGGACCAGCATCACCTCCGAAAAGGCGCTGAGGTTGAGCATCTGGTTCACCGGCGACCCGTCGGGGCGGGTGATGCGCGGCGCCGATCCGGCCGCGCGCCGCGTGTCGCCGCCGAGGCACAGCGACATGCGCCCGCTGACACAAAACTCGCAATGGCCGCAGAAAGCGGAGAGGCAGGTGACCACCGCGTCGCCGGGCTTCACCGTGCGAACCTCGCTGCCGACCGCTTCGACGATCCCCGCCGCCTCGTGCCCGGGAATCGCGGGCAGCGGGTGCGGATAGGCACCGTCGATGAAGTGCAGGTCCGAATGGCACAGGCCGCACGCCGCGGTGCGGATGCGCACCTCGTGCGGGCCGGGCCTGTCGACGACGACATCTTCGATGACGAGCGGCTTGCCCGGCTCGATCAGAACGGCAGCTTTGGTCAATCTCTCTCTCCGGATGGTCAGATTCTATCGCGAAACGCCGATGTCGCCCGACGAGAAGCCGGCATCGGTCGCGGCGGCCGAATGCTTCGCAAGCTCGATGCGCGAGATCGCGCGGGCGTGCACCTCGTCGGGGCCGTCGGCCAGGCGCAGCGTGCGCTGGCCGGCGTACATTTTGGCGAGGCCGAAATCGTCGCTGACGCCGCCGCCGCCATGCGCCTGGATCGCATCGTCGATGATCTGCAGCGCCATGTTCGGCGCCTGCACCTTGATCATCGCAATCTCCGCCGCGGCCGACTTGTTGCCGACCTTGTCCATCATGTCGGCGGCTTTCAGGCAGAGCAGGCGCGTCATCTCGATGTCGATCCGCGCGCGCGCAATGCGCTGTTCCCAGATGCTGTGCTCGGCGATCGTCTTGCCGAAGGCGACGCGCGACTGGAGCCGCTTGCACATGCGCTCCAGCGCTTCCTCGGCGACGCCGACGGTGCGCATGCAGTGATGGATGCGGCCCGGCCCGAGGCGGCCCTGCGCAATCTCGAAGCCGCGGCCCTCGCCCAGCAGCATGGCATCCTCGGCGTTGACGCGGACGTCCTTCAGCTCGATTTCCATATGGCCGTGCGGCGCGTCGTCATAGCCGAAGACGGGCAGGAAGCGCTTGATGTTGATCCCCGGCGCATCCATCGGCACGACCAGCATTGACTGCTGCGCGTGGCGCTTGGCGCCGAAGTCGGTCTTGCCCATCACGATCGCCACCTTGCAGCGCGGATCGCCCGCGCCCGACGACCACCATTTGGTGCCGTTGATTACATAATCGTCGCCGTCGCGTTCGATGCGGGTTTCGATGTTCGTCGCATCGGACGAGGCGACCGCGGGTTCGGTCATCAGGAAGGCCGACCGGATTTCGCCGTTCATCAGGGGCGCGAGCCACTTGTCCTTCTGCGCCCGCGTCCCGTAGCGGTGAAAGACCTCCATGTTGCCGGTGTCGGGCGCCGAGCAGTTGAACACTTCGCTCGCAAAACCGATGCGGCCCATCTCTTCGGCGCAGAGCGCATATTCGAGGTTGGTCAGGCCCGGGCCTTCGAACTCGAAGCTCTCGTCGACATGATGGTGCGCGGCGCTGCGCGGCGGCATGAACAGGTTCCAGATGCCCGCGGCCTTCGCCTCGGCCTTCAGATCCTCGACAATCTGGATCACCTTCCAGCGATCGCCGGCGGCGTCCTGCTCCTTGTAGGTCGGCACGGCCGGGCGGACCTTGCGCTCGATGAAATCGCGAACCCGGCCCTGCCAGTGTTTCTGCCGGTCGGTAAGATCGAAATCCATCGCTACATCCTTCCCTTTACGTTTACGTAAACCCTTGGGCCGATTCGGTCGTTTTGCCAAGGCCCGGATGCCGCGAAATCGCATTTTTCTGCGATCGGCGGACATTATGTTTCGGTATATTCGCTATGAGCGCTCCTTATGGCCGGGCTCGCCGCCGCCAAGCAGCGCCAGCCGCGCCTCGTGGCTGGCCCGATCAATCGCGTAACGACGCAGCCCGACCGCGGCGAGCACCCCGATCGCCACCATCAGCCCGGCGTAAATCCATCCCATCTGGGTCGCCGTGTCGGCGGGCAGGTCCTCGGGCCGCATCCGCTCGCCCAGCCCCGCAAAGGCGACGAGCTGGCCGACGAGGAAGATGCCGAGCGCCTGTCCGAATTTCTGCGTCATCAGATAGCCCGCGAAAAACACGCCCTCGATTCGCGTGCCATGATCGACCTCGTGCGCCTCGACGATCTCGGCGACCATCGACGCGGCGGAGATGTTCGCCACTATCTGCCCGAACAGCGACAGCGTCATGAAGCCGAGCAGCAGAATGACCGACGCCGTGCCACCGAGCTCGGGCCAGAAGCCCAGGTTGCGCGCGGCATAGGGCAGGAAGGCGAGCGCGCCGCTGAACAGCGCGGCGGCGATCGCGGTGTCGCGCTTGCCGAAGCGGCGATGCGCGCGCCCGACCGCGGCGAAGGCGCCGAACACCGCGATCGCGAGGCCAAGCGGATACCAGGCGAACTGCGCGTCGCCGAGCTTCCAGACATAGAGCATCATATAGTTGATCGAGGCGATCGCGGTCGCATAGCCGGTGACGATGAACAGCGCTCCGCTCGCCAGCGCGACGAAAGCGGGGTTGCGAAAGGCGAGCGCGATGTCGGCGAATATCGAATTGCCGTGGCCCGCTGCGGGCGGCGGCGGCAGGGAGACGATGCGCCGGTGCTGTCCCAGCGCCGATCCCAGCGTCGTCACCAGGATCATCGCCGCGCCGAACAGCCCGAATCCGGTATAGCCCGCGGCTTCGAGCAGGCCGCTCTGTCCCGGCTCGTCGCTCGTCAGGAAATAGCCATAGGCGAGCGCGGTTGCGGTGAGCCCGCCCAGCCAACCGAACAGGAAGCGGAAGCGCATCAGCGTCGTGCGCTCGTCATAGTCGCGCGTCAGTTCGGCGACGAGCGACACCGACGGGATTTCGCACGCCGAAACGAGGATGCGCACCGCAACTACGTTGACGATCAGGCCCAGCGTCGAATGTTTCGCGATGTCGGGCGAGACCCACAGCAAGGCCCAGGCGATCGCCATCGGCACCGCCGCGCCATAGAGCCAGGGCAGCCGCCGCCCGAACCGCGTGCGCGTCGCGTCGGACAGGCGTCCGATCAGCGGGTCGACCAGCGCGTCGATCACCATCGCGCCGATCAGCACCAGCGACACGGTGCGCGGGTCGAAGCCGAGCACCTGGTTGTAATAGAGCATGAAGAAGGTGGTGAGCCCCGCCTCTTTGATGCCCAGCGTCACGCTGCCCAGCCCGTGCGCCAGCTTGATCCGCATCGGCAGCGGGCCGGGAGGCGCGGGCGTAATCATTGCAGGCCGGTCGCTTCGGTCGCCGACAATGCGGCGATCCGTGCCTCATGGTCGGCGCGGTTGATCGGAAAGCGCGAGAAGATCCACGTCGAGCAGGCAGCGGCGATCACCACGATCACGCCATAGCTCACCACCAGCCGTTCGATCACCTCGGGCGCGACCTGGCCCGGGATCGCCTTCGACGGCAGCCCCGACAGGCTGATCAGCAGGCCGGTCAGCCCGATGCCGACCGCGGTCGCGCATTTCTGGACGAACATCCAGCCCGCCGCGAACACGCCCTCGGTGCGGCGCCCGGTCTCGACCTGCGAGGCTTCGACGACGTCGGCGAGCATCGACTGGCCCGAGATCATCACCATCACCGCATTGATGTTCGACAGCAGGATGAAGCCCATCAACAGGTTGCTGGAAAAACTCGATCCGATCGCGGGCCAGTTCCCCGACAGCAGCAGCATGAAGGGGACGACCCAGAAAATCGTGCTGATGATCCCGCACACCACCGCGGTCCGTTTCTTGCCGAAACGGTGGTGCAGCGGCTGTACGAGCAGGAACGAGCCGATGACGCTTGCCATCAACAGCCAGGGCAGCGCCGCGAAGGCGCCGTCGGAGAAGCGCCAGACATAAAGGTAGAGGAAGTTCGAGATGGTGAAGGTCATCTGCGTGCTCGAAATCGCGACCAGCGACGCGCCGAGCAGGATCAGCGCGGCGGGGTGGCGCAGCGACTCCCATATCTCGGCAAAAAGACGCTTCGGCGAACCGGGCTGGGGCCTGGTTGCGGGCAGGTGCGCGACGCGGCGATGCTGGCCGATCGCCGAGATCAGCACCGTCGCCGCCATCAGGATCGCGCCGCACAGGCCATAGAGCCAGTATCCGGCGGGATTGAGCTGGCCGAATTCGTGCGTCGCGTCGGGGCGCAGGAAGACCGTGTTGGCGAGGAAGAAGACGAGCAGCCCGCCGCCCCACGCGAAGAGGAAGCGGAAGCGGACGAGCGCGGTGCGCTCGTCATAATCGCTCGTCAGCTCGGCGACGAGCGATTGCGACGGCACCTCGCAGCACGACACCAGCGTGCGCACCAGCACCGCGACGACGACCAGATAGGCGAAGATATGCGTGTGGTCGTCGGGCGGCGACCAAAGCAGCATCCATGCGAAAGCGAGCGGGATCGGCGCAAGATAAAGCCACGGATGCCGTCGGCCCCAGCGCGTATAGGTGCGGTCGGAGAAATAGCCGATCAGCGGATCGACGAAGGCGTCGGCGAGCAACGCGAACATCAGCGCGAGCGATACCAGCTTTGCGTCGAGCCCGACAACCTGGCTGTAGAAGATCAGCAGAAAGGTCGAAAAGCCGTTGTCCTTGACGCCATAGGCGACGCTGCCGAGGCCGTGGAACAGCTTGAGCCGGACCGGCAGACGCGTCTGCGCCGGGGTGTCGGCGGTCACCCGGCGGCTCCGGCTTTCGCCGCTTCCTCCATCGCCAGCAGGGCGTCGAACATCCCCGGCGTTTCCTTGTCCCACGCGTGGCGCTGGCCGATGGTCAGCCCGCCGTCGACGAGCATATGCGTGCCGGTCATAAAGCTCGATTCCTCGCTCGCGAGATAGGCGACCGCGTTCGCGATATCCTCGGGCTGGCCGCCGCGCGCGACGGGCTGTGCGTTCGCGCTCATCTGCGCAATGACGGCGTTCGCCTGTGTCTTGAGCTCGCCCGGCACGTCGAGCGAGGCGGTGAAGATATTGGTGTTGATAAAGCCGGGGCAGATCGCGTTCACGCGGATGCCATATTGCGCCAGGTCGGTCGCCGCGACCTTGCTGAGGTGCAGCACGCCCGCCTTCGCCACCGCATAGGCGGTCGGCGAATAGCCCGCGCCGAGCGCCGCGACGCTTGCTGTGTTGACGATGCTGGCGCCCTGGCGATGCTTCATATGCGGCGCGGCATAGCGGATCCCCATCGCGACCGATTTCAGCACCAGATCCATCGTCCGGTCCCAGCCCTCGGGGGTGATCTCGTCGATCGGCGCGCGGTCGCCGCCCGCAGCGGCATTGTTGAAGACGATGTCGATCCCGCCGGCTTTCTCGGCGGCGGTGTTCATCAGCGCTTCGATATCGGCGGGGACGGTGACGTCGCAGCGAACGAAATCGATCTTGCCGTTCGACTGCTCGGCGAGCGCGCGGCCGCCGGCTTCGTCGATGTCGGCGGCGAAGACATGCGCGCCTTCGCCCGCGAGTTTCAGCACGGCGGCCTTGCCGATGCCCGATGCCGCGCCGGTGACCACGGCGATCTTGCCTGCGAATCGCATATCCTCTGCTCCCGTTTTATTTTGCCACGCAACTTAGGCGCGAAGCCCGTCGCGTCAACGGCGAGCAACCTTCCGTTACGGCGCCGTAGCGTCGGCTTCCTGGCCCAAGTTGACGCTTGCGTAAAGCAGCTCTCCGGTCCTAGATTTGCGGCCAGAAGAGGAGCCTTGAAGATGAGCGATCTGGACGCCTTCCGCGCCGAAGTGCGCGCGTGGCTGGAAGAGAATTGTCCGCCCGAAATGCGCGAACCCGTCCGCGGTGACGAGGATATTTGCTGGGGTGGCCGCAACTGGAAATTCCAGAGCGAGGCGCAGAAGCTGTGGCTCGAACGCTGTGTGGCGAAAGGCTATACCGTTCCCGACTGGCCGAAGCCCTATGGCGGCGCCGGTCTCTCGGCGGCCGAGACCAAGATCCTCAAGCAGGAAATGGCGCGTATCGGCGCCCGCTCGCCGCTCAACAGCTTCGGCATCTGGATGCTCGGCCCGGCGCTGCTGCAGTTCGGCACCGAGGAGCAGAAGGTCGATTATCTCAACCCGATCGCGCGCGGCGAAATCCGCTGGTGCCAGGGCTATTCGGAACCCGGCTCGGGCAGCGACCTCGTGTCCCTGCAGACCTATGGCGAGGACAAGGGCGATCACTGGGTCGTCAACGGCCAAAAGATATGGACCAGCTACGCCGACAAGGCCGACTGGATCTTCTGCCTCGTCCGCACCGACAAGACGAACAAATATCAGGGCATCACCTTCATGCTCTTCGACATGGCGACCCCGGGCGTCACGACGAAGCCGATCAAGCTGATCTCGGGGAACAGCCCGTTCTGCGAGACCTTCTTCGACGATGTGAAGGTGCCGAAGACCCAATATGTCGGCGAAATCAACCGCGGCTGGGACGTCGCCAAATATCTCCTCGGGCACGAGCGCGAGATGATATCGGGCGGCGATTCGGCGGGCGAACTCGTCAGCCTGGGCGGCGCGCTTGCCGGGGTGCTCGGCCGCAACGAGGCGGGCCAGCTCGACGATCCGATCCTGCGCGCCCAGCTTGCGGCATTCGACGTCGACGCCTTTGCCTATCGCGCGATGGGCGAGCGCTTCATCGATATGTGGAAGACCGGCCGCGCGCATCCGGCGTCGTCGAACATGATGAAATATGTCGGGACCGAACTCAACAAGGTGCGGCACGAGCTGGTGATGGCGTGCGGCGGCAGCGAAGCGCTCGAATGGGACAGCCCCGAAACCAAGGGCGGCGCGCGTCCGCGCGCGTGGCTCCGCACCAAGGCCAATTCGATCGAGGGCGGGACGAGCGAAATTCTGCTCAATGTCGTCGCCAAACGCATTCTCGACCTGCCGGGAGCCTGATTTCATGCCGCTTTATCATAATGAAGACCAGCTGATGCTGAAGGACAGCGTCGGCCCGTTCATCGCCGAACAGGCGCCGGTCGCGCATCTTCGCCAGCTTCGCGACAGCGACGACGCCACCGGCTTCTCGCGCGACCTCTGGGCGCAGTTCGTCGAAATGGGTCTGCCCGGGATGCTCGTTCCCGAGGCGCACGGCGGGCTCGGCATGGGGCATATCGAGGCGGGCATCGTGCTCGAGGAAATCGGCCGCAACCTGACCCCCTCGCCCTTCCTGTCGACCAGCGTCGGCGCGGTCGCGGCGCTCGCGAAGGCGGGCGGCACGCAGGCCGAGCGCTGGCTTCCCGCGATTGCGGCCGGCGAGGCGATCGTCGCGCTGGCGATCGACGAGGGATCGAAGCACCGCCCCGACCGCATCGCGACGACCGCGACGCGCGCGGGCAACGGCTTTCGCCTCGACGGCAAGAAGAGCTTTGTCCTCCACGGCCATGTCGCCGACATGAGCATCGTCGCGGCGAAAACCGACGGTGGCATCACTTTGTTCGCGGTGCCGAAGGATGCGAAAGGGGTCACCGCCGATCCGCGCCGCTTGGTCGACTCCAGCCTTGCGAGCCATGTCACCCTCGACGGGGTCGAGGTCGATGCCGACGCGGTCATCGGTGAGGTCGATGCGGGCGGCGAAATCCTCGACGCGCTGCTCGCCGCCGCGCGCACCGGCGCCGCCGCCGAAATGGTCGGCGTCGGGCAGGGCGCGATGGACATGACCGTCGGCTATCTCAAGGAACGCAAGCAGTTCGGGCGACTGATCGGCGAATTCCAGGCGCTCCAGCATCGCGCCGCGCATCTTTATGGCGAGATGGAAGTCGCGCGCGCGGCGGTGATGAAGGCGCAGGAACTGCTCGACCAGGGCAATGAGGGCGCGAAGCTGATGGTTTCGGTCGCCAAGGCCAAGGCGGGCCGCGCCGCGAATCTCGCGGTGCGCGAGGGCGTCCAGATGCACGGCGGCAGCGGCATGACCGACGAATATGACATCGGCCTCTATATGAAGCGCGACCGCGCACTCGCCGAATATATGGGCGATGTCCATTATCACACCGAACAGGTCGCGCGAATGAGCGGCTATTGATCTCACCCCTCCCGCAGGCGGGAGGGGTAGCGAGACTTGCGAGCTTGCTTGCTAGTCGCAGCGGGGTGGGCAACCGAACCGTCGCTGGCCCACCCCTAACCCCTCCCGCCTGCGGGAGGGGAATGATCGGAGAATGACAATGAACCTCAATGACATGTTCGGCCTTGACGGCCGCATCGCGCTCGTCACCGGCGGCTCGCGCGGGATCGGCAAGATGATCGTCGAAGGCTATCTCGCCGCGGGCTGCGCGCGCGTCTATATCTCGGCGCGCAAGACCGCCCAGATCGAGGAAGCCGTCGCCGATTTCGAGACGCGCTATCCGGGCAAGGTCGTCGGGCTCCCCGTCGATCTCTCGACCGTCGAGGGTTGCCGCGCGCTCGCCAAGGAACTCGAAGCGCGCGAGGAACGCCTCGACATCCTCGTCAACAACGCCGGCGCCGCATGGGGCGAGCCGTTCGAGGGCTTTCCCGAGGCGGGCTGGGACAAGGTGATGGACATCAACGTCAAATCGCCCTTCTTCCTGACGCAGGCGCTGCACGGGCTGATGAAGGCGGCGGGTACGCCTGAGCGCCCCGCGAAGGTCATCAACATCGGCTCGATCGACGGCATGCGCCTCAATCCGTGGGAAACCTACAGCTATCACGCTTCGAAGGCGGCGATCCTGTACCTGACCAAGCGCCTTGCGGCGCGGCTCGTCACGGACAATATCATCGTCACCGCGATCGCCCCCGGCGCCTTCCAGTCGGACATGAACAAGGCGGCGCGCGACCATGGCGACGCGGTCGCCAAGAGCATTCCGGTGAAGCGCATCGGCGTGCCCGAGGATATGGCCGGCGCCGCGATCTTCCTCGCGTCGAAGGCCGGCGATTATGTCGTTGGCGACACGATCACGGTCGACGGCGGGCTGGTGCATGGCGATTTGCGGACGAGCATCGACGCGTAAGGTAATCTTCCATTTTCTCGTCACCCTGAACTTGTTTCAGGGTCCATGACCTGACGTTGAAATCTGCGCCGCCTCGGCAGCCAGGTTCGACCATGGATGCTGAAACAAGTTCAGCATGACGAAAGTGGAGATCATTGACTCACATTCCCTCAAGGTGTATTATATAACTAATGCACCAAGGAGATGTGCCATGCGTTTTGCCTTTCTGATCCCCCCGATGATGCTCCTCGCCGCCTGCGGGCAGGGCGAGGAGAAGAAGGATAAGACCGAAGTCTCGATCAACGCCGGCGACGAGCATGGCGGTGTCGAGATCACGGCCAGCAAGGACGGCAACGGCCGGATCAAAATCGGTGGCGACGGCGTCGGAATCGACATGAAGATCCCCGATTTCGTCGACCTCGACGTCGAGGGCGATTTCGATATCGACGGCGTGAAACTCTATCCGGGCAGCAATGTCACCACGGTCAATGTCGACGCGAGCGACAAGAACGGTCAGGACAAGGCGACGGTCGAGCTTGGCTTCACCTCACCCGCGGCGCCCGCGAAGGCGGCCGACTGGATGGCGGGCGAATTCGCCAGGAAGAATATCCAGGTCCAGCGCGCCGGCGACACCTTGCGCGGGACGACCAAGGATGGCGATGATTTCAAGATCGACTTCGGCCCCGACGGCGCGAACGCCAAGGGCAAGGTGACGATTACGAAGAGCTGAGCGCAATCCCACCCTCCCCCTTGATGGGGGAGGCAGCGAGACTTGCGAATTTATTCGCTAGTCGCAGCTGTGGGGGTGCGGTTCCGGCCTGATGCGGCGGCGCGCCCACGCGCGATCACCCTCATCCAATTTCGCCTAGCCGCTTTGCGGCAAGGCTGCGTATCCTTCTCCCATCAAGGGAGAAGGAAGTCGCTACCCGCTATTGCGCAGCGCCGTCGCGATGGCGTTGATCGTCAGCTGGATGCCCTCGGCGATCCGCGGGTCGGTCTCGCCCGCGCGGTGGCGCTTCATCAGCTCGATCTGCAGCAGGTTCAAGGGCTCGATATAGGGCAGCCGCAGCCGGATCGACGCCTCAAGCGCGGGATTCTTCTCGAGCAGCCGCGACTGGCCGGTGATGGCGAGCAGCCCGTCATGCGCGCGGTTCCAGCCGTCGCGGATGCGGGTGAAGATTTCGGCATGCCCCTCGACCCCGCTCGCCAGTTCGGCATAGCGCGCGGCGATCCCCATGTCGGATTTGGCGAGCACCATCTCCATATTGCCGAGCAGCGCGGCGAAGAAGGGCCAGCTTTCCGCCATATCGGCGAGCAGCGCCTTGTCGCCGAACTCGGAAAATGCCTCGCCCGTCCCGAACCAGCCGGGCAGCATCGTGCGCGCCTGCGCCCAGCTGAACACCCACGGGATCGCGCGCAGATCCTCGATGGCGGTCGATTTGGTGCGGCTCGACGGCCGCGACCCGATCTTGAGCCCCGCGATCTCGGCGATCGGAGTCATCGCGCGAAAGAAATCCTTGAACGTCGGCGTTTCGTAAACGAGCCCGCGATAGGCCTTGAACGCGCTGCTCGACAGCGCATCCATCGCCGCGGTGAAGCGCCCGCTATTGGCGTCGCCCATCCCCTCGGGCTCGAGGCTCGCGAGCAGGCTGGCCGAGACCATCGCCTCCAGGTTCGTCGCCGCGCTGTCGGCGGTGCCATATTTCGCCGCGATCACCTCGCCCTGCTCGGTGATGCGGATGCGCCCCTGCACCGTCCCCGCGGGCTGCGCGCGGATCGCGGCAAAGGCGCTGCCGCCCCCGCGCCCGACCGCGCCGCCGCGGCCGTGGAACAGCTGCATTGCCGTGTCGGCGGCGTCGAACACCGGGGTCAGCGCGTCGGACGCCTGATGCAGCCCCCAGGTCGAGGTGAGGTAGCCGCCGTCCTTGTTCGAATCCGAATAGCCGATCATCACTTCCTGATGCCCGCGCGCGGCGATGTGCGGCGCGATCTCGGGTAGCGCGAAGTACCGCGCCATGATCGCGGGCGCGTCGCCCAAGTCGGCGATCGTCTCGAACAGCGGCACGACCATCAGCGTGTCCTTGCCCTCGGCCGACCACAGCCCCGCCTCGCGCGCGAGGACATGGACTTCCAGCAGGTCGGACAGGCTCTCGGCCTTGCTGATGATCCACTGCAGGATCGCCTGATGGCCGAGTGTCGCACGGATGTCCGCGGCGGCGTGAATGATCGCGAGTTCACCCGCGGTTTCCTCGCTCCATTGGTGCCATGCGGCGGCAAGCGGGCGGTTCACCCCGAGTTCGCGGCGGAGCAGCGCGACGCGCGCCTCCTCGTCCAGCGCCAGATAGTCGCTCTCGACCCCCGACACCCTGAGCAGCTCGGCGAGCACGCGTTCGTGGACCGCGCTGTTCTGCCGCATGTCGAGCGTCGCGAGGTGAAAGCCGAACACCTCGACCGCGCGGATCAGCCGCCCGAGCGCACCGATCCCGACCAGCTGCCCCTCGCCGCTCGCCGACAGCCCGTTCGCGATGATCAGCAGATCGCGGCGGAAATCGGCCGGCGTCGCATAAGGCGCGCCCTTCAGCGCCGGCGGGCGCGGCGGCGCCTTGCCGACGATGCCGGCGTAAGTGGCGCACACGCGCGCGTAAATCCCCGACAGCGCCCGGCGATAGGGCTCGTCGCGGCGGCTCGGCGCATTGTCGCCGCTCGCCTCGGCCAGCGCCTCGACCGCTTCGGGGACGGGCGCGAGCCCCGATGACACCGACAACTCGGCGCCGAGGCCGTGGACGGCGTCGGCGTAGTGGCCGAGCACCGCCGCGGCATTGCGGCTCGTCGCCAGCTTCAGCGTCTCGGCGGTGACGAAGGGATTGCCGTCGCGGTCGCCGCCGATCCAGCTCCCGACGCGCAGGAAGCTCGCCGGGCGCCGGCCCAGCTCCTTTTCCCAGCGCGCATAGAGCTTGGGCAGCACCGGCACGAAGACGTCGCGAAGGTAGGTCAGCGCATTGTCGATCTCGTCGGCGACGAACAATTTTTCCATGCGCAGCGGCCGCGTCTGCCACAGCAGGACGATCTGCCGCCGGATCGCTTCCTCGACGATGTCGCCCTCGGGCGTCTCGTCCTGCCCGGCATCGCGCAGCCGCATCAGTTCGGCGATGCGGTTCTTGTGGTCGAGCACCGACTTGCGCCGCACCTCGGTCGGGTGCGCGGTCAGCACCGGCGCGATGAGTGCGGCATCAAGCAGCGCCGCGACCGCGTCGCTGTCGATCCCGTCGGCGCGCAGCTTGTCAAGCGCCGCGGCGACCGTCGCTTCGGGCTCGGCGGCGACGCCCTGCCGGTCCTCGGCCAGGTTCGCGAGCATCGAAAAGAGCATGAACCCGCGCACGAAGGCGACGGTGTCGTCGAGGCTCAGCGCATCGAGCCCCGGATCGATCGCTTCGGCCCCCGCGATCCCGCGATGCCTGTCCACGCTCGACGAGCGGATATATTCGGTCTGCCGGAACAGTTTCTCGCCGCCATAGGCGCGAATGACGTCGCCGAGAATCCGCCCGAGATAGCGGATGTCGGGATTCTGCGAGATCTGGATCGGCGGTCCCATGCGCCGGATTGCTGCACCTGCGAAGGCGCAGCGTCAAGCCGCGCATAGCTATGCTGGCGACAGATCAGTGCGTCTTCACCAGCAGCAGCGTTCCCAGATCGATCACCGACCGGCTATCGAATGTAACGGAGTTGCGCGTGTCGGTGATGAACATCAGCTTGCCGTCGGCATCGGTGATCCGCGCCGATACGGCATAGCTGTGCCGCGGATCGATGTCGGCGCGGTCGACGGTGAGGGTGAACGCGAAGGGCGCCTGCCTGCCCTCGCTTGCAAAGCTCTGCGTCGCCATATTGGTGGCGGGCGCATCGGCCAGGCTGACATCGTCGAGCCGCACCTCGATCTGCGCCGTCGGCGGCAGCGCGATGCGCTCGCGATAGGCGATGCTCCCCGTGACCGCGACGGTGCGCTCGGCGGGTGCTGTCGTCGCGCAGGCGGCGAGCGAGAGGGCGCCGGCGAACGGAACGGCAAAACGGAGCATGATCTTCCCCCTGTTCATCGTTCCCGCGAAGGCGGGAGTCCGGCTTTCCTGTCGCATCATCTTTGCGCCTTCGCGCCTTTGCGTGAAACAAGAAAAACGGACCTCACGCGAAGGCGCAAAGGCACGAAGAAGAAAACCGGATCGCTTGGTTGGTTGCGCGCCTATCCGCGGCCTTCGCGGGGATCACGAGCGGGTATGTCACCCTTCCAGTTCGACATCCCAGTAAAGCCAGTCGATCCAGCTTTCATGCAGATAATTGGGCGGGAAGCAGCGGCCATTGTCCTGCAACTGCCAGCTCGTCGGACGCCACGGCTGCTGGTGCAGCGGCATGTGCGCCTGTTGCGGCGTCCGGCCGCCCTTCTTGAGGTTGCACGGCGCGCAGGCGGTGGCGACATTCTCCCAGCTCGTCCGTCCGCCGAGGCGGCGCGGCACGACATGATCGAACGTCAGATCCTTCCCCGACCCGCAATATTGGCACGCGAAGCGATCGCGCAGGAACAGGTTGAAGCGCGTGAAGGCCGGATATTGCGACGGCTTCACATATTGCCTGAGTGCGATCACGCTCGGGATCGGCATCGTCCGCGTCGGCGAATGAATCTCGCGCTCGTAATTCTCGACGATCGTCACCCGGTCGAGGAAAACCGCCTTGACCGCAGTCTGCCACGGCCACAGGCTCAGCGGATAGTAACTCAGCGGCGTATAGTCTGCGTTGAGGACGAGAGCCGGACAGGAATCGGGATGCCGGGCAAGATCGGGATGGAACATGGCTTGGTAACGCTGCCCCCATTTCTTCGCGGGATGGCGCGCCACTGCCTTCCCTGCGTGACACCGTCATTACATGACGTATCAGATTCTGGCGTCAAGGGGCTTATGTCCGCAAGATATGGAATGATTCGCTTTGGCACGGCACAGCATATGGATTCGCCCGGGCTGCCATGCTGACGCGCTTCGCGCCGAGTCCGACGGGCGAGCTTCATCTGGGCCATGCCTATAGCGCGGTGCTCGCGCACGGCGCGGCGCGCGCCGCAAACGGGCGCTTCCGGGTCCGGATCGACGATATCGATGGAAGTCGATCGCGCGAGCACTATGTCACGGCCTCGCTCGCCGACCTCGCCTGGCTCGGGCTCGACCCGGACGGCGATCCGGTGCGCCAGTCGGCGCATCTCGGACGCTATGCCGCCGCGCTCGACGAGCTGCGTTCGCGCGGGCTCGTCTATCCCTGTTTCTGCACCCGCGCCGATATCGCCGCCAGCCTCGCCGCGCCGCACGGTCCGTCCGGTTCGATCTACCCCGGCGCCTGCCGCCATCTATCCGGAGCCGAACGCGACCGTCGCCTCGCGGTCGAGCCGCACGCTTGGCGCCTCGATATGGCGCGCGCCGCCGCGCTCGCGGGCGAGCTTCGCTGGGAAGAGCAGGGGCGGGGGATGCGCGTTGCCGACCCGTCGGCGCACGGCGATATCGTCCTTGCGCGCAAGGATGCCCCCGCCAGCTATCATCTCGCCTCGACCCTCGACGATGCCGCGATGGGCGTCACGCACGTCATTCGCGGCGCCGACCTTATCGCCTCGACCGATGTCCACCGGCTGCTGCAGGCGCTGCTCGGCCTGCCGACCCCGGTCTATCGCCACCACGGCCTCGTCTGCGGCCCCGACGGCAAAAGGCTCGCGAAACGCGACGCCGCCGCCTCGCTCGCCTCGCTTCGCGATGCCGGCGTCGACGGCCCCGCGCTCGCCGCCGATTTGCTCGCGCAGCGGCTTCCCGCTGGCTATTCGCTGAAAATCCCCTAAAGTGGGGCCATGCAGATCATTCTTGTCCTCGCGGTCGTCGCGGCCGCCGGTCTCGTCCTCTTCTCGCTGGCGCGCGGGCTCATCTATTTTGCGCAGGGTCATCGCGCCGCGGCCGAGGGCAATCTTCGCGAAAACCAGATCATGCAGAACAAGATGATGATGGCCCGCGTGAAGTGGCAGGCGATCACCATCATCCTGCTGATCATCATCGGCCTGACCGCCGCCGGCTCTTCTTAAGCGCTCCGCGCGGATGCGGGGGCGTAGGCCGGTGCCGAAACCCGGGTAGGGAAAAATGGTCAAGCTCAACAAGATCTACACGCGCACCGGCGACGACGGCACCACCGGTCTCGTCGACGGCTCGCGCATTGCCAAATCGGCGCCGCTGATGGCGGCGATCGGCGACGTCGACGAAGCGAACAGCGCGATCGGGCTCGCGGCAGCGGCGCTCGATCCGGCGAACGAAGAGGCGGCGATGCTGTCGCGCATCCAGAACGAGCTGTTCGACCTCGGCGCCGACCTTGCGACCCCGCCCGACGGCCAGTTCGGTTTCGGCCCGCACGACATGGCGCTGCGCATCGTGCCGAGCCAGATCGCGCGGCTGGAGGACGAGATCGACGGCATGAACGATGCGCTCGATGCGCTCAAAAGTTTCATCCTGCCCGGCGGCGCCGAAGCCGCCGCGCGGCTTCATCTCGCGCGTGCGGTGACCCGCCGCGCCGAACGGTCGGCGGTGGCGGCGAATGCCGGGCTCGACCTCAATCCGCTCGCGCTGAACTATCTCAACCGCCTGTCGGACCATCTGTTCGTGATGACGCGGCATATCAACGCGGCTGCCGGCGGCGATATTCTCTGGAAACCCGGCGCGACGCGCTGAGCATCCTCCCGGCGGCGCAGCCGTGGGGAGGGGGACCGCTCGCGAAGCGAGTGGTGGAGGGGCTGCACCATAGCCCCTCCGTCAGCGGCTGCGCCGCTGCCACCTCCCCGTCGCTACGCGACAGGGAGGATCATGTTCCCCTATTGTTCTAGACAATCCTTCGGGCCGTAACCATAATTGGTCCCGCAGCGAAACCGACTCGTACCTCGGGGGATTGTCTCATCATGGCCAGCCGTACCGACGCTTCGCAAAAGACCGATCCGCTGGAGGAACTGGCCCACCGTTTCGCCGCGACCCGCCGCCTCTCGCTCGATCTCGTCGCGACGCTGTCCGACGCGGATGCGAGCGCGCAGTCGATGCCCGACGCCTCGCCCGCCAAATGGCATCTCGCGCATACGACATGGTTCTTCGAAACCTTCGTGCTGCGCGATCACCTGCCGGGCTACCGGCTGTTCGACAGCCGCTATCCCTTTCTTTTCAACAGCTATTACGAGGCGGAGGGGCCGCGCCACGCCCGTCCGCAGCGCGGCCTGCTGACGCGACCCTCGCTGGAGGAGGCGTGCATATGGCGCGCGCACGTTGACGCCGCGCTACAGACCGCGCTCCCTGATCTGCCGCCCGCCGCGCTGGCGCTGGTCGAGCTTGGCATCCACCACGAACAGCAGCATCAGGAATTGTTGCTCACCGACCTCAAGCATCTCTTCGCGCAGAACCCGCTCGGCCCGGCGGTGTGGGAAGAGGGTGCAATCGCGAGTGAAGTTGCGCAGATTTCCGCCGATTCCGGGCAGGGCGCTCTGCTGTGGATCAAGGGCGCCGACGGGGTGATACCCGTCGGTGACGCCGGCGGCGGCTTCGCTTTCGACTGCGAAGGCCCGCGTCACGATGCGCTGCTGACGCCCCATGCACTCGCCAGCCGCCCGGTCAGCAACGGCGAATGGCGCGAGTTCATTGCCGACGGCGGCTATCGCACCCCGTCGCTCTGGCTCAGCGACGGCTGGGCGTGGGTGCAGGCCGAGGATGTCGAGGTTCCCGCCTATTGGCGCGACGGGCAGATGTTCACCCTGGCGGGCTGGCGGGACATCGATCCCGCCGCGCCGGTCACCCACATCAGTTTCTTCGAGGCCGATGCCTTCGCGACCTGGGCCGGGGCGCGCCTGCCGACCGAATTCGAATGGGAAGCCGCGGCGGCCCCGCTCGACCCGCTTGGCGGACAGCAGCTCGACACGGCCGGGCCGGTCCAGCCGCGGGCCGCCAGCGGCGACACGGATCTGCAACAGATGTTCGGCAGCGTGTGGGAATGGACCGGCAGCGCCTACCGCCCCTATCCGGGCTTCCGTGCCGCGCCCGGCGCGGTCGGCGAATATAATGGCAAGTTCATGAGCGGGCAGTTCGTTCTGCGCGGCGGCAGCTGCGCGACGCCGCGCGGCCACTGCCGCGCCTCCTACCGCAATTTCTTTTACCCCCACCAGCGCTGGCAATTCACCGGCGTTCGCCTCGCAAAGGATCTCTGACATGGGTGTTGTGCGTCAACTTCGGCAGATTTCTGCCGACGATGCGGGCGTGGACATCGCCTTTCGCGCCGATGTGCACGCCGGCCTGTCGCAACGACAAAAGGCGATTCCCGCGCGCTGGTTCTATGATGCGACGGGATCGGCGCTGTTCGAGGACATCACGGCGCTCCCCGAATATTATCCGACCCGCAGCGAAACCGATTTGCTGACGCGTCACGCCGCCGAAATGGCGGCGGCGATCGGTCCGCACCGCGCGGTCGTCGAACTGGGCTCGGGCAGCTCGACCAAGACGCCGCTGCTGCTCGAGGCGATCGATCCCGCCGCCTATGTCCCCGTCGACATTTCGGGCGATTTCCTCCGCGACAGCGCCCAGGCGCTCGCGGACCGCTTTCCGGCGCTTGCCATCTATCCGGTCGAGGCCGACTTCACCCAGCGCGTCGACCTTCCGCGCGAGATTTGTCCGCTGCCCAAGCTCGGCTTCTTTCCGGGATCGACGATCGGCAACATGGTCGCGCGCACCGCGATCGACCTTCTTCGCAACTGGCGCGCTGCGCTCGGCGACGGGTCGCTGATGCTGATCGGGGTCGACCGGATCAAGGATATCGCCCTCCTCGAGCGCGCCTATGACGATCCGGCGGGGGTCACCGCGGCGTTCAATCTCAACCTGCTCGAACGCATCAATCGCGAACTCGGCGGGACGATCCCGGTCGAAAATTTCAGCCACCGCGCGATCTGGAACGATGTCCACGCGCGCATCGAAATGCATCTCGTTGCGGCGTGCGCCATGGACTTCACCGTCGACGGCCGCAGCTATACAATGGCGAAGGGCGAGACGATCCACAGCGAGAACAGCCACAAGTACGGCCCGCGCGATGCGAACCTGCTGCTCCGCGCGGGCGGCTGGACCCCGATCGCGACCTGGGACGACGCCGACCCCGGCTTCGCACTGATCCTCGCCGAAGCGACCGAGTTCCGCTCGGCCCCTTGACGGGCTAGCGCCAGAACGTAGAGCGAGGGCCGCTCCCTTACGCCGTTCGTCCTGAGCTTGTCGAAGGACCGTCCTTCTTTTTCTCGTCGTTCGAAAGAGAAGAACAGCCCTTCGACAAGCTCAGGGCGGACGGCGGTGGGGTGTTTTGAAAATGATAGGGGACAGCATATGATCGTCGGCGTCATCGGGGCAGGGCAAATGGGCGCGGGCATCGCGCAGGTTTCGGCGGGCGCCGGTCACGATGTGCTCCTCTCCGACATCGACATCGCGCGCGCCGAGGCCGGCAAGGCGGGGATCGCCAAGTCGCTCGGGCGCCTCGTCGCCAAGGAAAAAATGACGCAGGTCGATGCCGACGCGCTGCTCGGCCGCATCACGCCCGTTGCCGACCATGCGGCCTTCGCCCCCGCCGACCTCGTCGTCGAGGCGGCGACCGAGCGCGAAGAGATCAAGCGCGCGATCTTCGCCAGCGTCGGCCGGCATCTTTCGGCGACCGCGATCCTCGCCAGCAACACCAGCTCGATCCCGATCACCCGGCTTGCGCAGGCGGCGCCCGATCCGGCGCGTTTCATCGGCGTCCATTTCTTCAATCCGGTGCCCGTGATGGGCCTGATCGAACTGATACGCGGCCTCGCGACGAGCGACGATACGCTGGCGAAGGTCGAGGCCTATGGCCGCGGCCTCGGCAAGGAGATCGTCCATGCGAACGACGCGCCGGGCTTCATCGTCAACCGCGTGCTGATGCCGCTGATCAACGAGGCGATCTTTGCATTGGGCGAGGGGGTTGCGACGATGCAGGATATCGACACCGGCTGCCGCCTCGGCCTCAACCACCCGATGGGTCCGATCACGCTCGCCGACTTCATCGGGCTCGACACCTGCCTCGAAATCATCCGGGTGCTGCAGAGCGGCACCGGCGATCCGAAATTCCGCCCCGCGCCGCTGCTCGTCCAATATGTCGAGGCGGGATGGGTCGGCAAGAAGGCGGGGCGCGGCTTCTACGACTGGACGGGAGCCGAACCGGTTCCGACGCGTTAGCTTGGCAGGCTGCACGGGAGCAGCGAAGGAGGCGTCAGATGCACAGAGTGACTTTCGCAGTTTTATCGACCGCCGCGCTGGCCGTTTCCGCGACCGCTTACGCGCAGCAGGGCGCGCCCGAAGATTCGACGATCAAGGATACCGCCAACCAGGTGACCGAACCGTTCGACGGCAAGGAAGCGCCCCCGAAGCTGCTGGCGATTCAGGACGACCCCTATTCGCTGGCCGGGCTGGGCAAATGTTCGGCGATCATCCGCGAAGTGACCGAACTCAACGAAGTGCTCGGCCCCGACGTCAACGAAACCGTCGACAAGGACCGCGCCAAGAAACGCGAGGAAACCGCCGGGCGGGTCGCGGGCAGCCTGGCCGGGTCGGTCATCCCGTTTCGCGGCCTGATCGGCGAAGTCACCGGCGCCAACGCCGAACGGCGGCGCTATGCCGCGGCGGTCTATGCCGGTACGGTGCGGCGCGGTTTCCTGAAAGGGGTCGGCCTGCAACGCGGTTGCAAGGCGCCCGCGCGGCCCTGATACAGGCGCTGATCCGGGCTCCGGCATAAGGGGCAGCGAGGGAGGGGATGAGATGGACGTCGCCGGTATCCGGGCCTTCACCATCGATGTGCCGCAGGCGGCGCTCGACGATCTGCGCGATCGGCTGGCGCGGACGCGCTGGCCCGATAAGGAGACCGTCGACGACTGGGACCAGGGCGTTCCGCTCGCCTATGCCCAGGAACTCGCGGCCTATTGGCAGGACCGTTACGACTGGCGAGCGGTCGAGACGCGGCTCAACAGCTATCCCAACTTCCTCGCCACGGTCGACGGACTCGACATCCATTTCCTTCACATCCGCTCTGCGAATCCCGCGGCGCGACCGCTCGTCCTGACGCACGGCTGGCCGGGATCGGTGCTCGAATTCCTCGATGTCATCGAACCGCTGTCGGCCGACTATCATCTCGTGATCCCGTCGCTCCCCGGCTACGGCTTTTCGGGCAAGCCGGCCGAGGCCAAATGGAGCGTCGAGCATATCGCCGCCGGGTGGGACGCGCTGATGGTCGCGCTCGGCTACGACCGCTATTTTGCGCAGGGGGGCGACTGGGGCAGCGCCGTGACCTGCGCGATCGGCGGCAATCACACGAACCATTGCGCGGGCATTCATGTCAACATGATCGTCGGCCAGCCCGACCCGGCAACGATGTCCGACCTCACCGACGACGAGAAGGCCTATCTCGCCCGCTTCGCCTGGTATCGCGCCAAGGATAACGGCTATTCGACCCAGCAGGCGACGCGGCCCCAGACCGTGGGTTACGGCCTCGCCGACTCTCCCGTCGGGCAGATGTGCTGGATCGTCGAGAAATTCCACGGCTGGACCGACTGCGGCCATCAGCCCGGCGGCCAGTCGATCGGCGGCCACCCCGAAAAGGCGCTGTCGAAGGACGCGATGCTCGACACCGTCAGCCTCTACTGGCTGACCAACAGCGCCGCCTCGTCGGCGCGGCTCTATTGGCACAGCTTCGCGCAGTTCGGCTTCGGCGAAATTCACGTGCCGACGGGATGCAGCCTGTTCCCGAACGAGATCATGCGCCTGTCGCGCCGCTGGGCCGAGGGGCGATACAAGAATATCGTCTATTGGAACGAACTGCCCCGCGGCGGCCATTTCGCCGCGTGGGAGCAGCCCGACCTGTTCGTCGGCGAGGTGCGCGCCGCTCTGGCGAAGATGGACCTCTGACGCCGCGGGTCAGCGCGGCACCACCACCTGTCGACAGGTTTCGGGCGCCGAACGCAGCGCGGTGTTCCACATCGCCTCATTGCCCTTGGTATGCAGACGCCAGCCCGCCCGGTTCTCATAGATCGTGCCGCTGGCCGCGGGCGTCGAACGCATTGCTTCGGGACGTCCCCCATTCACACTGACCAGCGCCCGGTCGCCCTTGAAATCGATCTTCAACCGGGTGCCGCGATCGCATTCATAATAGGTGCTGACCCCCGGCCCGCCGACCGACATGCAGGCGGACAGCGCCAGCGCTGCGAGGGCGGGGGCGACGAAATCGATCCTGTGCATTGCGTGCCTCCCCATCAATAGCCAGAACGAACGCAGAGCACGTCGGCGAGATACACCCGCCCCGCAACCGTCTCCATATGTTCGCGCGCCGATCCGTTCCAGCCGATGGAACGGCACCAGGTGTCGGCGGTCTGCGCTGCGCAATTGGCCGTCGCCGAACCCCGCGTACAGGCGAGAACACGGTAATTGGCTTGCGAAGGCTGGGTGTGAAATTCGGCGAAATTGCCGCGCGCGACCTGGTCGTTGGCGGGCGGGTTCGGGTTCCAGCCCCCGCCCGAACCGACGGGCCGGATCGACTGGACGGTGATGCCGCGCAGGATATTGCCCATCATCGGCGTGTCGCGGTCGACGGTGCGGCACTGGCCGCGGAAGCGCGACTTTTCGCACAATTCCCAGCGGCCGCTCGCGACCCGGATCGAATTGACCGGCCAGGCGAGGCCAAGATTGGACTTTTCCTCGCCGATGAAGACCGCCGGCCCCTTGTAAGCCGCGTCGCGATAGATGGTCGCCTCGGGCGGGCGCAGCATCTTGTCTTCGGGCGGCTGGGCGCTCGAAGATGCGAAAAGTCCCGCCCCCGAAACCGCGACCACAGCGGCAAGGACCGACAAACGATAAGCGCTTTTCATGACAGCCTCCCATTTCGGCGAAACGCGACCCGGGATTCGTTATATTCCGAAAGCTTAAGCCAAGCTTGAGCGGCTTGCAAATTCTCCCTGTCGTCAGCGATCGACGGGCGCCGTTGCTGTCGTTGGGGCCGGCGCCGCGGGAGACGCGACGGTCTTGGCGGGAGGGGGTGCGGCTGGGGGCGCGATGCCGAGCATCAGCCCGGCGAGCGCCGCCGACATCAGGTTCGACAGGCTGCCCGCGAGCAGCGCCTTGAGGCCCAGCTTCGCGATCATCGGGCGCTGGTTGGGCGCGAGGCCGCCGGTCACCGCCATCTGGATCGCGATCGAGCTGAAATTCGCGAAGCCGCAGAGCGCAAAGGTCGCGATCGCGATCGCGGCCGGCGACATCGTGCCCTGCACCTTGCCGAGGTCGATGAAGGCGACGAATTCGTTGAGGACGATCTTGGTGCCGAACAGTCCGCCGACAGCGGCGCTCTCGTCCCACGGGACGCCCATCAGCCACATCACCGGGCGGAAGATCGTTCCGATCACCGCCTGGAACGACAGATCGGGATAGCCGAACCAGCCACCGATCCCCGCGAGCAGCCCGTTGGCGAGCGCGACGAGCGCGACGAAGGCGAGCACCATCGCGCCGACCGCGACGGCGAGCTTCACGCCGGTCTGCGCGCCTTGGGCCGCCGCCATGATGATGTTCGCGGGCTTTTCCTCGTCATGGCTCGCCTCGGGCATGATCACCGGCTCGATGCCGAGATCCTTGGGATCGTCGGGCATCATGATCTTTGCCATCAATATGCCGCCCGGCGCCGACATGAAGCTGGCGGCGAGCAGATAGGGCAGCAATTGCTCGCCGATCATGCTGGCATAGGCGCCGAGGATCGTCCCCGCGACCCCCGCCATGCCGACCGTCATCACGGTGAAGAGCTGCGACGGGGTGAGCGCGGCGAGATAGGGGCGGATGACGAGCGGGCTTTCGCTCTGCCCGACGAAGATATTCGCCGCCGCGCCCAGGCTTTCGACCTTGGTGATCCCCGTGATCTTCTGGATCGCGCCGCCCACCCATTTGATCACCAGCTGCATGATGCCGAGGTAATAGAGGATCGAGATCATCGAGGCGAAGAAGATGATGACGGGCAGCGCGGCGATCGCGAAGCTGTGCCCGCCCATTTCGGGGCTGGCGAGCGGGCCGAAGATGAAATCGGTGCCCGCCTTTGCATAGCCGAGCAGGTTCGACACGCCGCTCGACATCGCTTGGATAATGTTGCGGCCCCACGGCGTGCCGAGCACCAGCAGCGCGAAACCGGCTTGCAGCAGGAAGGCGGGGACGACGACGCGCGGGCGGATCCAGCGGCGGTTCGAGGAAAAGAGCAGGGCGATCGCAAGCAATGCGACGATGCCGAGCAGACCGATCAGGCGTTCCATAATAAGCGTGCGTCCCCCGCAAGTTTGTTGCCCGTGTCTAACGGGCTTTGGGCGCGGGGCAAGCCTGCGCTGATGCGCCATCTTTCCACACGCGGTAAAAGCGATTAAGCGGCGCCGATGGAAACTAGCCCCACGCGCGTGATCGCGCCTTCGTTGCTGCTGTTCGCGATCCTCTACGGCGGCATGGTTCCGCTCGGCGGGTTTCTCGGCGCGAAGCAGGTCGCACTCGGCCCGCTCGCGGTCGAGGCTGGAATTTTTCCCTTCCTGACGCTGATCGCCATTTCGAGCGGCATTGCCGAACTGCACGGCCGCGTCGTGGCCGACAAGCTGGTGCGCCTCGGCTTCATCCCGCTGATTCTCGCGATCATCCTGACCGTCTTCGTGCTGCAACTGCCGACCGACGAGGGGATGTACGAGCCCGCGAAGGAGGCCTTTCCGATCATCGTCGGGCAGGGCTGGCGGATGATGGCGGCGGGCATCCTCGCCTATGGCGTGTCGGTCAGCCTCAACGTCTGGATCTTCGCGCGGATGACCGCGAACAACGGCCGCTTGCTGCCGCTGCGCGGGTTCATCGCTGCGGCGCTCAGCCAGATCATCGACACGCTGATCTTCATCACCGTCAGCTTCTACGGCGTCCGTCCGATCGCCGACCTGATGCTCGGCCAGATGATCGCCAAGGTGGTGTTGTCGGCGGTGATGGTGCCGCTGCTCGTGATGGCGGTCGTCGCCATCGGCCGCAAACTCGACGCGAACAACCCCGGATGACGCCTGTGACCGACCCCTCGAAAATGCCCGACCTGCTCGCCAAGGCCGAAACGCTTGTCGAAGCGCTGCCCTATCTTCAGCGCTATGCCGGCGAGACGTTCGTGATCAAATATGGCGGCCATGCGATGGGCGATCCCGAGGCGCAGCGCGACTTTGCCGAGGATGTCGTCCTCCTGAAAGCGGTCGGCATCAACCCCGTCGTCGTCCACGGCGGCGGCCCGCAGATCGGCCGGATGCTGAAACAGCTCGGGATCGAATCGACCTTCGTCGGCGGGCTGCGCGTCACCGACGCGGCGACCGCCGAGGTTGCTGAAATGGTGCTCGCGGGCAAGATCAACAAGGAAATCGTCGGCTGGATCGCCGGGCTCGGCGGCCGCGCGGTCGGCATTTCGGGCAAGGATGCCAATCTCGTCCTCGCCGAAAAGGTGAAGCGCAGCGAACCCGACCCCAATTCGGGGATCGAGCGTCACGTCGACCTCGGTTTCGTCGGCGAGCCGGTCGCGGTCGACCCGACGATCCTGACCAATCTCGCGAACGACAATTTCATTCCCGTGGTGGCGCCGGTGGCGCTGGGCGCCGATGGCGCGACCTACAACATCAACGCCGATACGATGGCGGGGGCGATCGCCGGGGCGCTCGGCGCCAAGCGCTTCTTCCTGCTCACCGACGTCGCGGGGGTGCTCGACAAGTCGGGTGCGCTCCTCACCGATCTCGACCGCGCCGCGATCGACGCGCTGAAGGCCGATGAAACGATCACCGGCGGCATGATCCCCAAGGTCGAGACCTGCGTTGCCGCGGTCGACGCCGGGGTCGAGGCCGCGGTCATCCTCGACGGCCGCATCCCGCACGCGATGCTGCTCGAAATTTTCACCGCACGGGGTGCGGGCACGCTCATTCATCGCTAGAGTGCGGCCAACCGACGCTTCCCGCCGGAGATATTGATGTACCTGATGTTTCTTCAAATCCTGTCGATCCTCCTCAACATCCTGTGGTGGATCATCATCGTGCAGGCAGTGATGTCGTGGCTGATCGCCTTCAACGTCATCAACACCCACAATGATTTCGTCGGTCAGCTCTGGCATGTGCTCGACCGGATCACCGAGCCGCTCTACCGCCCGTTCCGGCGGATCATGCCCGATTTCGGCGGGCTCGACCTGACGCCGATGGTGGTGCTGATCCTGCTCATCATCTTGCAGGGGCCGGTGATCAACTACCTCTACACGCTCGGCGTCAACTCGGGAGCGATCTGAGGTGACCGATGCGCAGGTCATCGACGGCAAGGCCTTCGCCGCCGGGCTGCGCGTGCGTATTGCCGAGGCCGTACCCGCGTTCAAGGCAGCGACCGGCCGCGTGCCGGGACTCGCGGTCGTGCTGGTCGGCGACGATCCGGCGAGCGCGGTTTACGTGGGATCGAAGGGCAAGGCGACGGTCGCTGCGGGCATGGCAAGCTTCGAGCACCGCCTGCCGGCGACGGCCACGCAGGACGAGGTCGAGGCGCTGCTTGCGACGCTCAACGCCGACGAGGCGGTCGACGGCATTCTCCTCCAGCTCCCGCTTCCCGGCCATCTCGACGAACAGCGCGCGGTGGCGACGATCGACCCCGACAAGGATGTCGACGGGCTGACCCCGGTCAGCGCCGGGCGGCTCGCGCTCGGCATCCCCGGCATGGTCCCCTGCACGCCCTATGGCTGCCTGTTGCTGCTTCAGGACCGGCTCGGCGACCTGTCGGGCAAGGATGCGGTCGTGATCGGCCGCTCGATTCTCGTCGGCAAGCCGATGGCGGCGCTGCTGCTCGGCGCCAACGCGACCGTAACCATCGCGCACAGCCGCACCCGCGACCTGCCCGACCTGGTCCGCCGCGCCGATATCGTCGTCGCGGCGGTGGGCCGGGCGGAGATGGTCAAGGGTGACTGGATCAAGCCCGGCGCGGTCGTCATCGACGTCGGCATCAACCGCCTGCCCCCCGCCGACGGCGCGGCGAAAGGCCGCCTGGTCGGCGACGTCGATTATGCCGATGCGGCTGCGGTCGCCTCGGCGATCACCCCGGTCCCCGGCGGCGTCGGCCCGATGACGATCGCCTGCCTGATTCGTAACACGCTCGTCGCGGCGCATCGCCGCGCCGGGCTCGCCGATCCGGAGGGTTTCTGATGCGCCTTGTCCTTGCCGCGGTTGCGCTTTCGCTGGTTGCCGGCTGCGCGCAGGGGCCCGACCCGCGCAAACGGCCGCTCGCCGCGAACCCGAGTGCGTATGTCGCCGCCGAGATCGCCTTTGCCCGGCTGGCGCAGGAGAAGGGGCAGTGGACGGCGTTCCGCGAAACCTCGGCGCCCGATGCGGTGATGTTCGTGCCGCAGCGGGCGAAGGCGCGCGACTGGCTGAAGTCGCAGGCGAACCCGGCCGAAGCGGTGAAGTGGCAGCCGCACGCCGTCTATGTGAGCTGCGACGGCAACGCCGGCGCAACCACCGGCGCCTGGCAAAAGGGCGGCGGCAACGGCTATTTCACCACCGTCTGGCTGCGCGATCCGATCAGCGGCAAGATCAACTGGGTGCTCGATCATGGTGACGGGCTGACGGCGCCGCGCGCCGCGCCCGATTTCATCGAAACGAAACAGGCGAAATGCGGATCGCGTCCCGCGGTGCCGATCGAGGCCGGCGAAGAGGGCGACGACATGGCGGTCGGCCTGTCGCCCGACCAGACGCTCAGCTGGACCTCGACCGTGCGTCCCGACCAGTCGCGCCGCGTCGTCATCCGCCTCTGGGACGGCAAGACGATGGCGACGGTGATCGACGATAAAGTGGCCGCGCCGCCGAAATGATGGACCTTTTCATCTCGGCGTTCGTGACCTTGTTCGTCGTCATCGATCCGCCGGGCTGCGCGCCGATCTATGCCAGCCTGACGACCGGCGCGAGCGCGCAGCAGCGCCGCTCGATGGCGATTCGCGCCACGGTCATCGCGGGGTTCATCCTCGTCTTTTTCGCGATGTTCGGCGAGGCGCTGCTCAGCTTCCTCCACATCGACCTCGACAGTTTCCGCATCGCGGGCGGGATCATGCTGTTCATCATCGCGATCGACATGGTGTTCGAAAAGCGCACCGAGCGCCGCGAACAGCGCGCCGAGAAAGTGAAGGCGACGCCCGAGGTCGAGGATGTCTCGGTGTTTCCGATGGCGATGCCGATGCTCGCGGGGCCGGGGTCGATCGCCTCGGTGATGCTGCTCGTCGCGCAGAACAACGGGCTCGACCGCGCGGTGGTGATTTTTGCGGCGCTGCTGCTGGTGCTGCTCCTGACGCTCGCCGCGCTCCTCGCGGCGGGCCCGTTGATGCGGCTGATCGGCAACAAGGGCGAGGCGGTGATCACCCGCCTGCTCGGCGTGCTGCTCGCGGCGCTCGCGGCGCAGTTCGTGATCGATGGCCTGAAGGCCAGCTTCCCCAGCCTAGGGTGAACAGGCTTTCGGCGAAGTGGAAAGCGGCGGTACCGGTTCGCTCCCCCGCCCGGCCTCCCGAGGACAATATGCTGTGGGAGGTCGGGCGGGGGAGCGGGCCGGTGCCGCCTCCGGCGTCAGCCGGACATTACTGCGCCGCGTTTACGTCGGCCTGCGTCACCGGCGCGATGCGGATCTCGACGCGGCGGTTGCACTGATAATCGGCTTCGCTGCGTTCGGGCGCGCATTTGAGCTGCGATTCGCCATAGCCGAGCGTCGCCATGCGCGCGCGATTGACCCCGCGGCCCGCCAGATAGTCGGCGACCGATGCGGCGCGGCGCTCGGACAGCCCCTGGTTATAGGTGTCGCTGCCGGTCGAATCGGTGTGGCCATAGACGTCGATGAAGGTGCTCGGATATTCGCCGAGGGTCGAGGCGACGCTGTCGAGCGCGCTGCGGAAATTCGGCTTCACCACCGCGCTGTTATAATCGAACGTGACGTCGCCGGGCATGTTGAGGACGAGCTGGTCGCCCTGGCGCTCGACGTCGATCCCGGTGCCCGCGGTCCGTTCGCGCAGCTTCTTTTCCTGCTGGTCCATATAATAGCCGACGCCCGCGCCGGCGACGGCGCCGATCCCCGCGCCGAGGATCTTCTCGGTGCGGTCGTTGCGGCCGCCGACGAGGTCGCCGAGCAGATAGCCCCCCAGCGCGCCGCCGATGCCGCCGATCGCGGCCTTCGAGATCGTCTGCTTGCCCGTTTCGGGGTCGGTCACGCAGCCGGTCAGCGCCAGCGCGCCGAGGCTGGCGAGGGCGGTGAGCTTGATCGTCTTGCTGTTCATTCTTCGCTCCCTTTGTTTCGGCGGCCGCCTTGTCAATCCTGCGTCGGCCCTGCGAACGCCGCCGTTGGTGTCGATAACATATGGCCGGGGCAACTGGTTCCAAAAACTCGCTTAACGCCCCCTGACCGGGCCGTTCAGCTAGCGCCATTGTGCTGCGCGCCCTGTTTCGCCTATAGGTGCGCGATGACCGAAGCCGACAGGGGCCGGGCGCCGATGCGCCGCACGCACGCCCGATGACTCCTTTCCCCTGGTCCGACGTCGCGATCATCGCGGTGCTGATCCTCCTCAACGGCCTGTTCGCCATGTCCGAGCTCGCAATCGTCTCGTCGCGCGACCCGCGGCTGCAGGCGGCGGAGAAGCGCGGCAGCCGCGGCGCGAAGATAGCGCGGCAACTCGCCGCCGACCCCGGCCGCTTCCTGTCGACCGTGCAGGTCGGCATCACCTTGATCGGCATTCTGGCGGGCGCCTATTCGGGCGCGAGTCTGGGGCAGCCGGTCGCCGACCGGCTCGGCGCATGGTTCGGGCTCGATGACCAACATGCCGAGGCCGCGGGGTTCGCGGTCGTCATCGGCATCACCACCTATTTCTCGCTGATTGCGGGCGAGCTGGTGCCGAAACAGTTCGCACTTCGCACGCCCGAACGCATCGCGATCACCATGGCGGTGCCGATGTACTGGCTGTCGCGCGTCGCGGCGCCGCTCGTCTGGCTGCTCGACAACAGCTCGGCGCTGATCTTCCGCCTGCTCGGGCTCAATCGCGAGTCCGAGGACCGGGTGACCGCCGAGGAATTGCACCTGATCGTCGCCGAGGCGTCGAAGTCGGGCGTGATCGAGGAAAGCGAACGCGCGATCATCTCGGGCGTCGTGCGTCTCGCCGACCGGCCGGTGCGCGAGGTGATGACCCCGCGCAAGGACGTCGACTGGATCGACACGGCGCTCGACGCGCGGGGCGTGCGCGACAAGCTGCTCGAGACCCCGCACAGCCGGTTGCCGGTTGCGCGCGGCTCGGTCGACGACATCGTCGGCGTCGTCCAGGCGCGCGATATCGCGGCGGCGCTGTTTCGCGGCGACGTGATCGACCTCGAGCAGCTGATGCGGCCGGCAAAGGTCATTCACGACCAGCTCGACGCGATGGACGCGCTCGAGGGGTTGCGCGCGGCCGAGGTGCCGATGCTGCTGGTCCACGACGAATATGGCCATTTCGACGGGCTGGTGACCCCGGCCGACCTGCTCTCCGCCATCGCGGGCGAATTCGCGTCGGACCAGGATATCGGCAGCGAGCCGTTCGTCGTCGAACGCGACGACGGCAGCCTGCTGATCGCGGGATCGATGCCCGCCGACCAGATGGCCGAGCGGCTGGGGATCGAACTTGGCGACGACCGCGACTATGCAACCGCGGCGGGCCATGCGCTCGCGATCCTGAAACATCTGCCCAAGGAAGGCGAATGCTTCACCGACCGCGGCTGGACGTTCGAGATCGTCGATATGGACGGGCGCAAGATCGACAAATTGCTGGTCAGTGAAATCCGCAAGCCGAAAGCCGAGGCGGGCGAATAGGCTGCTGCGATGCGGATCGGCATCGACGCGATGGTGATCCATTTCTATCTCTTGCGCCGCGGCGCCGGCTGGCTAGGTTGGGTTTCCATGCGAAACCTTACCGCCCCCGTCGCCCTCGCCGCCGCCCTGCTCGCCGCCGCGCCCGTCCACGCCAAGCCCGCCGACACCGACGCGGCGAAAAAGATTCTGAAGGACAGCATCGCGATCCCGACGGTGATGGGCCGCGGCAAGGTACCCGAGCTGGCGGCCTATTATGCGAGCGTGCTGAAGGCGGCGGGCTACGCCGACACCGACATCGAAATCACCCCGATGGGCGAGACCGCGACCTTCGCCGCGACCCTGCAGGGCACGACGAAGCAAAAGCCGATCGTCCTGCTCGGCCATATGGACGTCGTCGAGGCCGATCCGAAGGACTGGACGCGCGATCCCTTCGTGCCGGTCGAGGAGAATGGCTATATTTTCGGCCGCGGGTCGGAGGACAACAAGTTCGACGTCTCGATGATGGTCGCGACGATGGCGCAGCTCAAGAAGGACGGCTTCAAGCCGAAGCGCTCGATCATCCTGCTCCTGTCGGGCGACGAGGAAACCTCGATGACGACGACGCGCGCACTTGCCGCCAAATACAAGAACGCCGAGTTCGCGCTGAACGGCGACGGGGGTGGCGGGCTGATCGGCGAGGACGGCAAGCCCAAATATTACGGGCTGCAGGCGGGCGAAAAGACCTATGCCGACTTCACCCTCGAAGTCACCAATCCCGGCGGCCACAGCTCGCGCCCCGGCGCGGTCAATGCGATCGCCGAGCTGTCCGAGGCGCTCGCCAGGATCGGCGCCTATCGGTTCACGCCGCAGCAGAACGAGCTGACGAAGGTCGGGATGCCGATCGTCGCCGATCAGGTCGGCGGCGACATCGGCGCGGCGCTGAAAGCCTTCGCCGCGGACCCGTCGGATGCGAAGGCGATCGCCGCGATCCGCGCCGACCCCGAATATGTCGGCCAGATCGGCACGACTTGCGTACCGACGCTCGTCAAGGGCGGCCATGCCGAAAATGCGCTGCCTCAGCGCGCGACCGCGAACATCAATTGCCGCATTTTCCCGGGCGTGCCGGTCGAGGAGGTGCGCGCCGAACTGGTGAAGGTGATCGGCGACCCCGGCGTGACGGTGAACCCCGATCCCGACGCCAGCGCCAGCGACGCCTCGCCGCTGCGACCCGACGTGATGGCGGCGGTGGCGAAAGCGGTCCATGCGCGCGCGCCGGGCCTGCCGATCATCCCGTCGATGAGCGCGGGCGCGACCGACAGCTATCATTTCCGCATCCAGGGCGTGCCGAGCTATGGCGTCGCGGGACTCTTCTCGAAAGCCAGCGACAGCTACGCGCACGGCCTCAACGAGCGCGTGCCCGTCGACGCGATCGCTCCCGCGCTGGCGCACTGGGACAGTCTGCTGCGCGACCTGTCGAAATAGCGCGCAGCCCCGCGCGCCCGTTCCCCGGCCGTCGTTTCGCGATCAGCGGGCAGGCGCGGCCGCGCTCGCGGCTGCCTTCTGACACTGATAGACGAGGCGCTCGTTCGGGCTCGCGGGCAGGACGGCGCGGATCGCCTCCTGTTGGGTCGCGAGGCCCGCGAGTGCGTCGGGGTCGGCGGTGCAGCTCTTGAGCGTCACCCCGGCGCGAATCTCGCGTGCCCGCGTCATCGTGTCGGCGTCGAGCAGATAGCGTTCGACGCGATACTCCTTCCCCGTCGGGTCGAGCGAGGCGACGGTGACGGTGGCGTCGTCGTTGGGGACGAGGATGCGCTGCCAATGGCCGTCGGCCCCCTGCGCATATTGGGTGCGGTCGTTGACGCAGCCGTTCGCGGCGACCTTTATCGGCACGTCGGTGGTCGACGAGACGGTGATGCGGCTGCGGTCGGCGCGGATCGTGCAGAGGAACTGTCCCTCGGCAACCGTCGGCGTATCGGCGAAGACAGGTTTCGCTTTCTCCTCGGGCGCTTCGGCGTGCGCGTCGGGGCGGGTGACGAAGACGATCGCCGCGGCCAGGATCAGCGCCGCACCGGCGCCGCCGGCGATCTTCGCGTTGCGGGCGTTCTTCTGGCCATGGAACATCAGGCCCGCCCCGGCCGACAGCGCGCCGATCACGAACAACACACCGGCCAGCGCGATGCGGTTCTCGCGCGCGGCGAGCGCCGCTTCGTCGGCGCGCTCCTGCCTCAACTGGCGGTCGCGCGCTGCGGCCTCCTCCTTCGCGGCATTGGCTTCGGCCATCTTGCGTGCGTCGGCGTCGAGCGCGGCGCGGTCGCGCGCATCGGCTTCGGCCATCGACAGGCAGGGTGTCCCGATCGAGCTGTAGGGCTGGTTCGCATCGGCCAGGAAGCGCGCGAGCTCGCGCGTCGAAATCGCGAAGGCGAAAGGCGAATCGCCTTCGTCGGCGCGCGTGATCGCGGCGTTGATCCCGACGACGCGCCCGCACTGGTCGACGAGCGGCCCGCCCGAATTGCCGCGCGAGATCTTTGCGGTATGGACGAGCGAATCGACCCCCTCGACGAGCTGGCGGTTCGAGACATTGCCCTCGCTGCGCACCGGTGTGCGCGGGGTGATATAGTCGGCGGCGCTACGCGCGGTCGCGAGATCGACGTTGCCCGGATAGCCGAGCGCAACGACGTCGGCCCCCGAATCGATCGGCCCCGAATAGACTGCCGCGGCGGGAACGCGCCCCTCGGTCATCTCGATCAGCGCGAGATCGCGCTCGGTGTCGATCGCGATCAGTTTCGCGGCATAGCTTTTCTGCCCCTCGGACGGGACGACGCCCAGGGCGACATTGCCCGGGTAGCGCGCCGCCGACTCGACGACGTGCGCGTTGGTGACGATGCGCGTCGGCGAAATGGCGATGCCGCTGCCGTGGCCGAAGCCGACGACCTCGCCGTCGACCATCGCCACGGTGACGACGCGCACGACGCTGCGCGAAACGGCGCTGATGTCGTCGGCGGCGCGGGCGGGAAGGGTGACGGCGAGGAGGGCGAGCAGGAGCGCGAGAAGGCGGGTCATGGCGGCGAACCTAGCTGCTGACGATGCGAAGGCAAGCCGTTGGACATGAAATGTCCTGCGTCCCCGCGAAGGCGGGGTTCCTGCTCCCGCAGCGTCAGGGGCAATGGCGGGCGATGGGTTCCCGCCTTCGCAGGATCACGACTCCATAATCAGCCCGTTACAGATAGGGGCTCCACATCATCATCCACGCGCCGACGCTGCCCGCGAGGATGATGACGCCGCCGATCGCCAGCAGCGCGGCGACGCCATTTTTGGCGGCAGGCGTCCCGCTTGCGTCGGCGCGCAGATATATTTCGGTGATCGCCAGCGGCAGCAGCGAGTTGGCGAAGGCAAGGAAAAGATCGAACGGTCCGTCCATCGCCTCGCCGATCCCCGCGCCGCCGGTTGCGATGCCCCACGCCATATAGCCGACGCGCATGAACCAGACCGCGCTCGCCACCGCGAACAGGCGCAGCGCCCAGCGGCGATGCTCGACGAAACGACGTGCGCGAGCGGCGCGATACGCCATCGCCGCGAAGGCGAGGATCAGCAGCGCGTCGAGGCTGATTCCGAACGCACCGGCAAGGTTGAGCCAGGTCCCGCGGCCCCACGTCAGCCAAAGCCCGCCGAGCGAGAGCATGAGCGCGCTTAGCAGGTAGAGGCGGCCGTTCCAGCGATGGACCTGCGGCCAGCGGCCCCGGATCGCCGGGACGAGCTGGACGAGGCCGCCGAAGGTGATCACCGCCGCCATCAGCACATGCACCGCGAAGAAAAGATTGCCGCTCGCGTCGCCCGCAACGAAGCCCTTGATCAGCGGCTTCGTGTTCCACGCGGCGAAATCGCCGGAGAGCGACGCGGGATAATAGAAGGCCAGGATGAAGGCGGTGAAGAGCAATTGTCCCGCCGCGATCGACAGATAGCAAAAGGTCGCGGCGCGCCCCAGCCAGTCGGCGCGGCGCGCCGGCCGGGCGGATACGAAGGATGCGTCGATTGTCGACATGGCAGACTCCCCGAAATTGTCGGGAGAATGGCGCTGTCACCCAAGTGAGTCAATGATATAATACAGTAATACAGTTTGCTGCGATATTTTGAACGCAAGCATCGGGACGCGGCCGGGATCGAGGCGTGGCATTGGCGGTCCAGGCAAGAGAAAGGACAAGCCATGACCTATGTGATCCGGGGGCTCGACCCCGAACCCTTTTCCCGATTGTTCGACCTCGACGCGGCCGGGCTCGCCGCGCTGAACGCCCGCCGCGTCACCGCGACCGCCGACCGCGGCTTTCCCTGCCGCATCAGCCTCGAGGATGCGAGGGCGGGGGAGGAACTGATCCTGCTGCATCACACCAGCCACGACGTCGCGACGCCCTATCGCAGCGCCTATGCGATCTATGTCCGGTCCGGCGTCGAAGCGGCGACCTATCGCGGCGAGACGCCGCCGGTGTTCGAGGGCCGCCCGCTCGCGCTGCGCGCCTTCGACGCTGCAGGGATGCTGCAGACTGCGCGGCTCGCGGCGCCGGGAGAGGCCGACACGGCGATCCGCGACCTGTTCGCCGATGACGGCATTGCCTATATTCACGCTCACAACGCTGCGTATGGCTGCTTTGCCGCGCGGATCGAAAGGGATGCAGCATGACGGGCGATCTGATGACCGACGACGACCGCTGGGCGGCGGTGTTGCGCCGCGACCGGGCGCTCGACGGGCGCTTCGTGACCGGCGTGCTCACGACCGGCATCTACTGCCGGCCGAGCTGTGCGGCCCGCCATCCGCTGCGCGAGAATATCCGCTTCTTCGCCGACGGCGCGGCGGCGCGGGCGGCGGGGCTGCGTCCGTGCAGGCGCTGCCTGCCCGACGATGTCGCGCGCGACGAGGGGGCGGTGCTCGCCGCGATCCAGGCGATCAAGGAAAGCGAGGAACCGCTGGCGCTCGCCGATCTGGCATCGCGCACCGGTTATTCGCCGACCCATTTCCAGCGCGTTTTCACCCGGCACACCGGCCTGTCGCCGGCCGCTTACGCCCGCGCGCTGCGCGAGGAGCGGGCGCGGCAGGCGCTGAGCGAGGGCAATCGGGTGACCGAAGCGATCTACGACGCGGGCTTTTCGGGGCCGTCGCGTTTCTATGACAATATGGAGGGACGCATGGGGATGACGGCTTCGGCGTGGGTCAACGGCGGCAGGGGCGCGACGATCCATTGGGGCATCGTGCCGACGAGTCTGGGCGAGATGCTCGTCGCGGCGACCGCAAAGGGGGTGTGTCGCCTGAGCTTCGACGAGGGGCGCGAGGCGCTCGAAGAGCGGTTTCCCGCGGCCGAGCTGGTCGAAGGCGGTGACGAGTTTGCGGCGCTGCTGAAACAGGTCGTCGACGCGGTCGAGGCGCCGGTAAACGGCTTCGACCATATCCCGATCGACGTGAAGGGCACCGCTTTCCAGGAGGCGGTATGGCGCGAGCTGCGCAAGATTCCGGCGGGCGAGACGCGCAGCTATGCCGATATCGCCGCGGCGGTCGGCAAACCGAAAGCGGTGCGCGCGGCGGGGAGCGCGAATGGCGCAAATAACGTGGCGGTGTTGATCCCGTGCCACCGCGTGGTACGCAGTGACGGATCGCTCGGCGGCTATGCCTATGGCCTGCCGATCAAGCGCGAGCTTCTGAAAAGGGAAAGCAAATGACCGATAAAGTGGCCGAGTTCCGCGCGCTCCATGTTCCGGGCGATCCGCTGATCCTCGTCAATATCTGGGATGCCGGGAGCGCGCGCGCGGTTGCCGGTGCGGGCGCGAAGGCGATCGCGACGGGCAGCTTCGGTGTTGCGGGCGCGCAGGGCCGCGCCGACGGCGAGGATTTCCCGCTCGAGGATGTGTTCGAAAACCTCGGCCGCATCCTGTCGGTGACCGACCTGCCGGTCACGATCGACATGGAATCGGGCTATGGCGCCGATCCGGCGGCGGTTGGCGTTTCGGTTGGCCGCGCGAAGGCGGCGGGCGCGGCGGGGATCAACATGGAGGACCGGCTGCCCGGCGAGAATACGTTGCTGCCGGTCGCCGAGGCGGCGGCGCGCTATCGCGCCGCGGCCGACACCGGCATCTTCGTCAATGCGCGTTGCGACACGTTTCGCGGGGCCGACGCCGCAAAGGACGGCGCGGCGCTGGTCGCCGCGACGCTCGAACGCGCGCGTGCCTATGCCGACGCGGGCGCGGAGTCGCTGTTCGTGCACTTCCTGCTCGACCCGAAATGCATCGGCGCGATCTGTGAAGGCTCGCCGCTGCCGGTGAACATATTGCGCGCCAAGGGCGGCCCGACGCACCGCGAACTGGCCGCGCTCGGCGTCGCGCGGATCAGCCACGGGCACCAGCCGTGGGCAGGGGCGATGGCGTGGCTCGCGGCGCAAGCGGCACAGGTGCTGGGCGGCGCCGAACCCGATTATTGAGGGCGTCTATAGCCCGCCGAGCGACCTGATCGTCGCCACCGCCTCTTGAACCTCGAGCCCGCCGTGCGGCAGGTTGACGATGGGTCGCAGCAGGGCGATGGCGTCCGTCTTGCGCCCGTCGCGCAGATAGAGTTCGAGCAGTTCCATTCGCCACAGCCCGTTGTGCGGATCGATCGCGAGCGCCTTCGCAAGATAGGTAATCGCGGCGTCCGATGCGCCTTCGTCCTCGCGGATATTCTCGAACGTCGCGAACAGCGCGTCGACATTGTCGGGATCCTCGCGCAGTACGCCGTCGAGTATCTTGCGCGCGGCGGCGATCCTGCCCTGGAATTGTGCCGGTGGGCCTTCGTCGGCGCCGCGGGTCATGACCCGCGCTCGCAATATACGGTCGTCGGCCGTCGTCCCCGCAGGATCGAGCAGCGCCTCGAGTTCGGCGGCGCCGATATGGCCGCTGTCGATCGCCAGCAGGATCTTGATAGAAAAGGCGCCGACCACCCGATCGCCGGGATGCTCGGCAACGATTTTCCGGATGTGCGCCAGCAATTCTTCCTGCGCTTTCACGCCCGTGGCGAAACTGTGGGATCGGGAGGCTTGCCGGTAAAGTTCGAGCCGCATGCCGACCAGCGCGACCTCGCCCGCGGTCATCGGTCGCAGCCGGATGAGCGATGCGTCGGCGGGCGGAATCGCAACCGCCTTTTCCGGCGGAATACCTGCGGCCAGCCAGTCTTCGAGATCCTGGTCGAACTGCGCCGTGCCGTCGGCGAACAGCGATGTATCGGTCTTGGCTCCCTTTGCCTTCGCATCGAGATAGGCGGCGATGCTCGACGAGTGTTTGCCGCCCAGATAGCGGTGGCTCGTGATCAGCCAGCCCTTCGCATAGAAACGGCCCATCGACTCGGTGTCGGAAAAACTGCGCGAGGAGCGTTCGAGATCGTCGAAGCGCATGCCGCCGACTTCGTTGAGAAAGCCGACGATCTGTGGCGGCGCCGCTCCATAGCGCATCGCCCCGTCGGGGCCGCGATGCGCGGTTTCGAAGAAGGAGGCCGCACCCTCCATGAACCATCCCGGCTGCCAGTTGCCGAGATGTCGCGTCATGAAATAGTGCGTATATTCGTGCCGCAGCGTTTCGACCGGATCGAAGCCCTCATAGCCCCGGGCGGTCACCGGCATAAGCGCGAAATTCTCGACCGGGTTGGCATTGAAGAAACCCGTCGCGAAGCCCGGCATCCCGGCCTCCGTCATCAATTGGGCCTGGTCGCCATACATGATCATCTCGACGCGGCGACCCCGACCGGGTCCGGTGACGCCGAACAACTCGCGCAGGAGACGATCGAGGTCGAGCAATTGCAGACCGAGCGCGCGGATTGCCTCGGGCTCCATGTCGGCCTGGAGCGCGAATTCCCGGGTCTCGATGCGCTGCCATTCCGCATGGGCGGGTTGCGGCAGGGCCAGCAGTGCGAACAGTGCAACGGCGAGGAGCCTCATTCGTCGGCGTCCTTGCCGGCCTGATCGGCGTCCTCTTCGGACTCGCCTTCGGCATGTTTGCGCATCTTCTCGAGCTTGCTCAGCAGCGCGAGGCCGCCGCCGTCGTCGTGCGGATCGTAGGCGATGCTCTTGGCGAGGGCGATGGCGGTGTCGAATTTGCCCTGATCGGCAAGCGCAAAGGCATAGTTGATCCGCGTCTCGCCATTTTCGGGCGCGAGTTCGAAGGAGCGGGCAAGGCCGTCGATCGCGATCTTCGGCGGCCGACGGCCCTGCCCGGTGAAGCTCTGGAAATAGGCGAACAGCGGCACCGGATCGTCGGGGTCGGTCTGGTTGGCGAGGATGATCGGCTTGCGCGCGGCGTTCCAGTCGGCCGCCGAAGGCTCGTCCTTCTCGCGCAGCGCGTCGATCAGGATGCGGCCGAGCAGGACATTGGCGCGGACATGCTTGGGATCGAGCGCCAGCGCCTTGTCGACCGACGCGCGCGCAGCGCCCGGGTCGCGCTTCTCCTTGCCCCGGTCCCATTCGGCCATCGCCAGTTCGTACCAGACGTCGGCGTCGCCCGGATATCGCTCGGCCAGCTTCGCCAGATCGTCGCGCACCTTGACCAGCCGTTCCTCGTCGCCGCTCGCGCTCTTGCGTTCGAGCTGCAGCGGCAGCATCGCATCGTCGGCGGGCGACAGCGGCGCGATCGTGACGGTGGCCGAAACGGCGATCGGTTCGCCCGTGGTGCGATACGACAGGCGCTGCTTCAGATAGGTGTTGAGGTCGCGGTCGAGCTGCGCCAGATCGCCGAAGGCGTCGGTCGCCGCCTTCTTCGGCTCGACCCCCTTGTTGATCGCGCCCAGATAGGCGCCGAGCTGACCCGAACGTGCGGCGCTGCTGTAGAGCATGTGGGTGAGCAGCCAGGCGCGCCCGTAATAGACGTCCATCTGGCCCGAATTGCGCATCGTGCCCGGCCGCTGGAAGAGCAGGGTCTCTGCGGGGATTTTGGGCATTTCGAGGAGGCCGTAGGCGCGGCCATAGGGCGGCTTGCCGATCTCCGCCTTGCCGTCCTTGGTGAAGTCGGTGGTCGAATAATATTCGGCGAATCCCTCGACGAACCAGGCCGGAAAGGCGGCGTGCAGATAGCGCCGCATGAAATGGTGCCCATATTCGTGGAACAGCGTCTGCTGCCATTCGGGCGTGCCCTTGATGACCGTGCTCTCGCGGTTCGACACCGCGAAGCTGCCTTCGGGATCGGCACTGTAGAAGCCGGCGATCGACGGTCCCAGCCGACCCGCGCTGAGCCTGCCGGCATCGGCGGCGCGCTCGACCAGATAAATGGTCAGGCGGTTGGGTTCCTTGATGCGCGAAATGCCGAAGCGCAGGCTGAGCGTCGCGTCGAAGCGTTCGAGCTTGTCGGCGAAGTCGCGCAGCGACTTCTCGCTGCCTTCGCTATAGATGATGAAATTGTCGGTGTCGGCGCGCAACCACTTGGCCTCGGCCGTGTCCGCCCCGCCCATGATTGCGATTCCGGCCAACAGGCCCAAACCGGCATTCTTCATTCTGCGCCCCCGTCCCCTGATGCCGCAATGCTGCCAGCGCCCTCCGACGGAGTAAAGGGCTGGTACGCCTATACAAAGCTATATGGATCAATATCGATGGCGAGCCGCGCCTTCGCCGGCCAGTCGATGCGGCCGACCCAGTCGCGGATCGTTCCCTGCAGGTCGAAGCTGCGCGGCGCGTGGAGCAAAAGGCGGAAGCGGTGGCGACCGCGCAGCATCGCGAGCGGCGCGGGCGCGGGGCCGTAGATGGCGAGGCCGTCGGCGGAGGGCGCCTTTTCCCCCAGCCGCTGCGCGACGCCGCGTGCGACCTCGATATCCTCGGACGAGATGACGAGCGCGGCGAAGCGGCCATAGGGCGGGGCGCCGGCTTGTCGGCGCGCTGCGGCCTCGGCGGCGTAGAAGCCCTCGCGGTCGTTCGCGACGAGCGCCGCCATTACCGGCGCGTCGGGGACGCGCGTCTGGATCAGCACTTCGCCGGGCTTGACCCCGCGCCCCGCGCGTCCCGCGACCTGCGCGATCTGCTGGAAGGTGCGCTCGGAGGCGCGGAGGTCGCCGCCGTCGAGGCCGAGGTCGGCGTCGACCACCCCGACGAGCGTGAGGTTCGGGAAATGATAGCCCTTGGTGACGAGCTGGGTGCCGATGATGATATCGACCATGCCCGCCTCGACCGCACCGACGAATTCGGCCGCTTTGGCGGGCGACCAGAGCGTGTCCGAAGTGACGATGGCTGTCCGCGCCTCTGGGAAGCGTAAGCTCACCTCGTCGGCGACGCGCTCGACCCCCGGGCCGCAGGCGACAAGACTGTCCTCGTCCTCGCACTCGGGACAGAGGCGCGGCGGCGGCATGACATGGCCGCAATGATGGCAGGCGAGCCGGTGGACGAGCCGATGCTCGACCATCCACGCGGTGCAGTTCGGGCACTGGATGCGATGGCCGCAGGTGCGGCAGAGCGTCAGCGGCGCGAAGCCGCGCCGGTTGAGGAACAGCAGGCTCTGCTCGCCTTTTGCGAGCCGGTCGGCGAGGGCATCGACCAGCGGCGGGGCGAGCCAGCGCCCGCGGTCGGGCGGGTCTTGTCGCATGTCGATCGCCGCAAGCTTGGGCAGGGTCGCGCCACCGTAGCGCGCGGGGAGGACGATATGGCGGTAACGCCCCGCCTCGACCATCGCGAGGCTTTCGAGCGCGGGGGTCGCGCTTGCGAGCACCACGGGGAGCCCTTCGAAATGCCCGCGCATCACCGCGACGTCGCGCGCGTGATAATGGACGCCGTCCTCCTGCTTGAAGCTCGTCTCGTGCGCCTCGTCGACGACGATGACGCCAAGGTTGGCATAGGGAAGGAACAGCGCAGAGCGCGCGCCGACGACGATCTTCGCCTCGCCCGCCGCAATGCTGTGCCAGGCGCGGCGTCGCTCGGTCGAACGCAGTCCCGAGTGACAGGCGACGGGTTCGCAGCCGAAGCGGGCGGCGAAGCGCGTCAGCATCGGCTCGGTGAGCGCGATTTCGGGGAGCAGGACCAGCGCCTGCCTGCCCGCATCGATCGCGGCGGCGATCGCCTCCATATAGACCTCGGTCTTGCCCGACCCGGTGACGCCGTCGAGGAGCAGCGTCTCGAATTTGGCGGCGGCAACGGCTGCGCGGAGCTGCTCCGCGGCGGCGGTTTGCTCGTCCGACAGATCGGGCGGTGCGAACGCCGGGTCGGGCTCGGGATAGGGCTGGTCGGCCGAGACGGTCACCGCTTCGAGCGCGCCGGTCTGGACCAATCCCCGGATCACCGCCTCGCTGACCCCGGCCATCGCGGCGAGTTCGCGGACGATCCCTCGCCTGTTCCCGATCTTTTCGAGCGCGACGGTGCGTTGCGGGGTCATCCGCGCAGGGACTTCGCCGGTGGCGCGATATTCGACGATCGGGCGCCGCGCGTCGGCAAAGGCCGCGCCGGGCAGCACCATGCGCAGCACCGACCCGGGCGGCGCCAGATAATAGTCGCTGGTCCATTCGACCAGCCTGCGCAGCGGCGCCGAGAGTGGTGGCACCGGCACGACCTCGAACAGGTTGCGCAGGCGGTTGTCGCCGACGGGTTCGGGCGCGCCGAAACTGGCGTCTTCCCACACCACGCCGCCCATCCGCCGCGGGCCGAGCGGTGCGACGACGACGCTGCCCGGCGGCGCCTCGGTTTCCGCTGGCACGCGATAGTCGAGCGGGCCGAGGGCGGCGGTCAATAGGAGGACGCGGGCGCGGGTCATGGACGGGGCAGGATATAGGGGTGCCGGCAAAATTGGAAAGCGGCTAGGCCTACGCCGGGCGGTCCCGGCCGGAAGCGGCGCTTGTTTCATCGCCGCTCCGGCCGAGGCCCGCGATCGCGGGGGTCAAGGACGCATGGTCCTCTTCCCGCCCCGGGGCAGCCTGCCGCCGCTCGGGCATCACGGAATCCGTTTCGCCGGATAGGGCGTCCCGTCCTTGTGGAAATAACCGTCGGGCGTGAAAACCATATCGATGTCCGAATAGCCCCCGCCGGTATCGTATTTCTTGCCGCCGCCCAGCGCGACGAACACGCAGTCGGCATCCGATTCGTTGATCAGATGATGGCCGTTGGTGCTGCCTTTCGGCCACACCGCGATGTCGCCCGCGCGCATCGGCCAGCGACCGTCGTCCTCGACAAGCACCGCCTCGCCCGAAATCATCACCAGCATCTCGTCCTCGCCATCGTGCCAGTGGCGCTGCGACGACCAGGCGCCGGGTTTCAGAACGACATGGCTCGCCGCAAAGTCGCTGATCCCGGTCGGCGGCGCAAGGCGACGGTACCAGCGCCCCTGCACCGGCGCATCATAGGGCGCGGGATAGCCGGTGGCGTTGGTCTGCGGGATCGCGTCGAGATCGAGCTTGGGCATGGCAGTCCCTTTCCTTGTTCCTCCTTTGTTTCGCACAAGGCGGCCGCGATGCAAAGCCTCGACTTGCCGCGCCGCAAGCGGGTAAGGGAGCGGCATGAGCAATCATCTCGATCCCGTCGAACTCGCGCAGGCGCTGATCGCCGCGCCGAGCATCTCGCCCGCCACGGGCAGCGTCTTCGACGTGCTCGAGGCAGCGCTGACGCCTCTCGGTTTCACCGTCGAGCGGTTCATCGACGGCATCGAACCCGACGGACCGGTGGAGAATTTGCTCGCGGTGCGGGCGGGCAAGGGACCGGTGCATTTCGGCTTCGCGGGACATCTCGACGTCGTGCCGCCGGGCGTCGGCTGGACGAGCGATGCTTTCGTGCCGGAGATTCGCGGCGATTTGCTCTACGGGCGCGGAGCGGTCGACATGAAGGGCGCGATCGCCTCCTTCGTCGCCGCCGCCGCTGCGACCCCGGCCGAAGCGGGGACGATCAGCCTGATCATCACCGGGGACGAGGAAGGCCCGGCGATCTTTGGCACCCGTGCGCTGATGGAGCATATGGACGCGCGCGGCGTAAGGCCCGACATGATCGTCGTCGGCGAGCCGACGTCGGTGAACCGGCTCGGCGACATGGTGAAGATCGGGCGGCGCGGCTCGGTCAATATCTGGATCGACGTGCCGGGGACGCAGGGCCATGTCGCCTATCCCCACCTCGCCGACAATCCGATCCCCAAGCTGGTCAGGATATTGGCGGCGATCGACGCGGTGAGCCTCGACGCCGGGACCGACTGGTTCCAGCCGTCAAATATCGAATTCACCGATATCGAGGTCGGCAATGGCGCGACTAACGTCATCCCCGCCTCGGCGCGCGCGCGGCTGTCGATCCGCTTCAACGACCAGCATCGCGGCGCCGACCTCGTCGCGATGGTCGAACGGCTGGCGCAGGACGTGGAACCGCTGGCGAAGGTCGTGGGCAGGATTTCGGGCGAAGCCTTTCTGACCCCGCCGGGCGAACTGTCGGGGCTTGTCGCCGAGGCGATCCATGCCGAGACCGACCTGATGCCCGAAATGTCGACGACCGGCGGCACCTCCGACGCGCGTTTCCTCCACGCGCTGTGCCCGGTGGTCGAATTCGGCCTCACCAACGCGACGATGCACAAGCTCGACGAGGCGGTCGCGGTCGACGACCTGCACAAGCTGACCGCCATCTATCGCGGCATCCTGATGCGCGCGTTCCTTTAGGGACCGACCCTATTCCTCTCTTGGGCGGCGCAGGATCACATAAACCGCGCCGCCGCCGCCGTGGCTGATATGCGCGGGGCGCAGCGCGACGATCCGGTCGGCATAGGGCGACACCGACAGCCAGTCGGGCAGCGAGGCGCGGATCGCGCCGCGCGGACGCGGATCGCCGTGCATCAGCGGCAAGCGGTCGGCGCCGGGGCGCAATCGCCCGGCGACCACCAGCAGCACGCGCGCTCCGCGCATCAGTGCGCGCCCGATCGCTTCGTCGAGCAGAGCCTGCGCCGAGGCGAGGCTGTGCCCGTGAAGGTCGATGGTCATCTCGGGGCGGACGAGTCCCTTGCGCAGGCGCCGGTCCCAATGGCCGTCGAGGGTCGCGCCCGACCAGGTCCGCCGCGGTGGCGGCAGGCGGGCCGCAGCAGGTGCGGCGGCAGGCGCGGAGGCGCTTCGCGGCGTGGCTTTCGGCGGACGCACGGTCGGCGGGGCCACGGGTTCGGGCGGCGCGGGGCGCTTGACGATCGGTTCGACCGTCGCCGCGACCTTTTTCCACAGCGCCGTTTCGTGCGGATCGAGCCGACGTGCCATGTCAGGGACGGGGGGCGAGCCGCGCGACGCTCGCGCGCGGCAGGAGGAGCAGCGCCGAGCCGCGGCTCGCCATGCCGCCGGCGATCGCGCGGGCCTGATCGCCCGCACCCCAGAAACTGTCGAAGCGGTTGGCGCCCTTGATCGCGCCGCCGGTGTCCTGCGCGATCCACAGCCCGTTCGGTTCGGCGCGGTCGAGCGAGAGGAAGACCGGTGCGCCGAGCGGCACATATTTGGGATCGGCGGCCACGCTCGACCGCGGAGTCACGGGCACTCCGAGCGCGCCGAGCGGTCCGGGGCCGGTGATTTCGCGAAAGAAGACCCAGCTCGGATTCTCGTTCATCACCGCCGCGCCGCGCACCGGATCGGCGCGCAGATAGTCGAGGATGCCCTGCATCGACGCCTGTCCGCGCTGCAACTCGCCCCGGTCGAGCAGGAGCTTGCCGATACCGACATAGTCGCGGCCGTTCTGACTGTCGTAGCCGATCCGCATGACGGCGCCGTCGGGCAGGCGCAGGCGCCCCGACCCCTGCACCTGCAGGAAGAAGAATTCGGCGGCGTCGGCGGCCCAGGCGATCTCGAGCCCGCGGTTCGCGAGCGCGCCGCTCTCGATCGCGGTGCGGTCGTAATAAGGAATGAGATTGCTGCCCTCGACGCGGCCGCGGATCTTCTTGCCCGCGAGGTCGCTCGAAAACCGGCCGAGGTCGACGTCGACCAGGTCGGCGGGGCGGCGATAGATGGGGACGTCATAGCCCGGGCGCCGCGTCCGCGATCCGGCGATTTCGGGCTCGTAATAGCCGGTGACGAAGGCGGTGCCGGCGCCGACCTGCACGGTGCCGAAATAGCGGCTGAAGAAATTGGTCGCATCGCGGTCGGCCCAGTCCTTCGCGGCGGCACAGCTTTCGGCCCATTCGGCGTTTTGCGTGAGACCGCTCGCATCGGCGCGGCGGAGCAGCGAGGGGCAGCTCAGGCGAAAGGCCTTGAGCGCCGCGGTCGCCTGTTCGGCGGAAACCCCGAGGTCGTTAAATTCGGGACCGGCCAGCACCCCGGCTTCGGCGGCGGTCGTCGCTGTCGGCGGCGGCGCCGGGGCGGGCAGTGGCGGATTGGGCGTTGCCGGAACCGGCTGTGCGGCGACGACGCTCCCCGTTTCCGACGGGCGCGGCACATAGGGTCGCGGCGACCCGATCGGCGCGGGGGCCGGTGCGGGCATGGCGGCGGGGGGCGTCGCGGCTGGAGGACGCGGGCTCGCCTCGGGGATCACCGATGTGCAGGCCGACAGCAGCGGCAGGCAGGCCAGAAACGCGACTCCGGATCGACGCGCCAGCGGCGCCGGCTGCGTCCGCGCCTCGGTCACGGGAATCAGGCGGCTTCGACTTCGTCGAGCAGCCAGTTCGGATCGCTGCTGCCGAGCTGACGGCGGAAGGTCCAGAAATCGTCGGTCTGCGACGCGTCGCTCATCGAGCCCGCGATCATCTTGCCGTCGGCGTCGCGGGTGACGGCGCTGATGTCGGCCTGGTAGCGGACGGTAATGCGCGCTTCGCGGCGGTCGAGCTCGACCGCGGTGATCTTTGCCGAATCGATTCCGATCAGGCGGTTGTCGAGCTTCTCGCCGCGCGCCTCGCGCGCTTCGATCGCGGCGACGAAACCGTCGTAGCTGTCGTCGTCGCAGAGGTCGCGGAGCGTGTCGCGGTCGCCGGTCCAGAAGGCCTCGAGGATCATGCGATACGCCGCCTCGGCGCCCTCCATGAAGCGGCCGGCGTCGAAATGGCGATCGCTCGCGAGCAACTGGCGAAGGCCCGCTTCGGCGGCGGGTTCATAGACGAGGCCGGTGCCGCCGGGTGCGGCCGCCTGCGGCGCGCTCAGCGTGTCGGCGTCGTCGAGGCGAACCGGCGCGGAGGCAGATGGCGAGGTCGGACGCTCGTCGCGGCGCGGCAGCACGGGTTCCTGCTCGTGCCCCGTTCGCTTGCCGAGCACCGAGTAGAGCCGCATACCCAGAAAGGCAGCGATCATGGCGAGCAGGACGATCGAAAAAGCGGTCACAGGCAAATATCCAGTGCGGACGATGGAAAATCTCGGTTCAACATAGGCGATCCGCGGCCATGTTTCAAATCACCATGACCTGAGGCTTGCGGCAGGTCAACGATTCGCGCCCATTGTGCTGACGCTTCGCCGCTGCTAAGCGCCGCGGCAACGCGCCGCCTTCGCGGTCGATCCTTCCCATTTTTTTCCAACGAAAGCGTTAAGATCATGGCTGACGAGACCAGCAGCGACTTCAACCCCGCCCCGCAGCCGAACGGCGAGGATACCGCGCCGGCGATCGGCCTGATCTCGCAATATGTGAAGGATCTGTCGTTCGAGAATCCGAATGCGCCCGCCGTCTATCAGTGGCAGTCGGCGCCGCAGGTCGATGTCCAGTTCAACATCGGCGCCGACACTGTCGGCGAAAATCTGTACGAGGTGACGTTGAAGATCGACATCACCTCGAAAGCCGACGAGGGCACGTCGTTCATCGTCGACCTGAAATATGCCGGCCTGTTCGGCGTCCGCAACGTCCCGGACGACCAGCTGCAGCCCTTCTTCCTGGCCGAAGCGCCGCGCATCCTCTTTCCCTTCGCGCGCCGCGTCGTCGCCGACGTCGTGCGTGACGGCGGTTTCGCGCCCTTGCTCCTCGAACCGATCGATTTCCACGGCCTGTTCATGCAACAGGCGCAGGCGATGCAGGCCGAAGCGGCCGGCGACGTCGTGGTCGGTCAGGCCTAAACCCCGCGACGGGGCAGGCGAAGCGGTTGAGCAGCCTCGTCAAAAACGTGGGGACGATCGGCGGCCTGACGATGATCAGCCGCGTTTTCGGCTTTGCGCGTGACATGCTGCTTGCCCGCGTCCTTGGCGCCGGGCTCGCCGCCGATGCCTTCCAGCTCGCTTTCACCCTGCCCAACACCTTCCGCCGCCTGTTTGCGGAAGGGGCGTTCTCGGTCGCCTTCGTGCCGATGTACAGCCGCGCACTGCACGGAACGGGAGCAGGCGGAACCGGCGGTGAGGAAGCGGCAGCGAAATTTGCCGACGATGTGCTCTCGGTCTTCCTCTGGGTGCTGCTCGGCTTCTCCGCGATCATGATGGTCGTGATGCCCGGGATCGTGTGGCTGCTCGCGCGCGATTTCCAGCAGGTGCCGGGCAAGTTCGACTTTGCGGTGTTCCTGAGCCGCGTGACCTTTCCCTATCTGGCGCTCGTCAGCCTCGTCGCGATGCTCTCGGGCCTGCTCAACGCGCGCTCGCGCTTCGCGCCCGGCGCCTTCGCGCCGGTACTGCTCAACATCGTGCTGATCGGCGGGATCGTTGCGGGCTGGTGGCTGCGCGGTCCCGGCGGCGACGACCGGATCGTTGCGGAAGCGCTCGCGATCGCGGTGAGCCTCGCGGGCGTTGTTCAGCTCGCTTACATGATGTGGGCGGTGCGGCGCGCGGGGCTTACGCTCCACTGGCGCTTCCCGAAATTCACCCCGGAGGTGAAGCGGCTCGGGGCGCTGATCCTGCCGGCGACCTTCGGCGCCGGCATCTATCAGGTCAGCCAGTTCGTCGACACCTTCTTCGCAACCTCGCTGCCGCAGGGATCGCTGACTTTGCTCAAGCTCGCCGACCGGCTCAACCAATTGCCGCTCGGGATCGTCGGCATCGCGCTGGGCACCGCGATCCTGCCAATGCTCTCGCGCCACATCCACAGCGGCGACGCAGCGGAGGCGCAGCGGTTGCAGGCGAATGCGTTCGAAATCGCCACGCTGCTGACGCTGCCTGCCGCCGCCGCGCTCGCCATCTGCGCACCGGCTTTCGTCACCGCCTTCTTCGTCGGCGGCAAGTTCACGGCCGGCGACGGGGTGATCATGGCGCAAATCGTCGTCGCGCTGATCTGCGGCCTGCCCGCCTATGTGGTCGTGAAGATCCTCAATCCCGGCTTCTTCGCGCGCGAGGACACCAAGACGCCGGTGTGGACCGCGCTTGCCTCGCTGCTCGTCAACATCGCGATCAACCTCTATGTCGTCGAACGCTACGGTATCGTCGGCCTTGCGGGAGCGACGGCGGCGTCGGCGTCGGTCAATTGCCTGCTGCTCTATACGGTGCTCCATCGCCGCGGCTGGTTCCATTTCACGGCGAAGCTCGCCGGGCGCATCGCGCGCCAGCTTGTCGCGGTCGCGGCGATGGCGGCGTTGCTCCTCTACATGATGCCGCTGATGGAGCCCTATTACGGCGGCAATGTCTTCGAGCGCATCTGGTCGCTCACCATCCTCGTCGCGGCGGGCGGCATGGTCTTTTTCGCCGCCGCCTTCGCGACCGGCGCGCTTGACAAGGATCTGCTCGCCATGCTGACGCGGCGGCGCCGCAACGGCGCGGCGACCACGAAGGAATAAGACATGCGGACGCTATCGGGCATCCAGCCCACCGGAAATTTGCACCTCGGCAATTATCTGGGCGCGATCCGCAACTGGGTGCGGATGCAGGACGAGATGCCGGGGGAAAAGCTGTATTTCCTCGCCGACCTTCACGCGATCACCGTCCACAACGACCCTGCCGAGCTCACCGCGAACACGCGCGAAATGGCGGCGGCGCTGATGGCGGCCGGTATCGACCCCGACAAGGCGATCCTGTTCAACCAGGCGCGCGTTCCCGCGCACGCCGAGCTCGCCTGGCTGCTCTTCTGCACCGCGCGGATCGGCTGGCTCAACCGGATGACGCAGTTCAAGGAAAAGTCGGGCAAGAACCGCGAGGGCGCGAGCGTCGGGCTTTATGCCTATCCGGTGCTGCAGGCGGCCGACGTGCTGCTCTACCAGACGACGCATGTTCCGGTCGGCGACGACCAGAAGCAGCATCTCGAACTCGCGCGCGATATCGCGACCAAGTTCAACCTCGACACCGGGACCGAAACCTTCACGCTGCCCGAACCGACGATTCCGCCGACCGCGGCGCGGATCATGAGCCTGCGCGACGGCACCGCGAAGATGTCGAAGTCGGACCCCAGCGATGCGAGCCGGATCAACCTGATCGACGATCCCGACACGATCATGGCGAAGGTCCGCAAGGCGAAGACCGATCCCGAACCGCTGCCGTCCGAAGCCGCCGGACTCGAAGGCCGGGCCGAAGCCGCCAATCTCGTTTCGATCTATGCCGCGATGGCCGATGAAAGCGTCGATCAGGTGCTCGCGCGCTTTGCGGGGCAGGGGTTCGGGGCGTTCAAGCCGGCACTGGGCGAATTGCTCGTCGAGACGCTGCGGCCGATCGCGACGCGCCTTGCCGAGTTGAAGGCCGATCCGGCGGCGATCGATACGGCGCTGGAAGCCGGCGCGGCCCGCGCCGCGGCGCTGGCGAAGCCGACGCTCGATGCCGCCTATGCCGCGCTCGGGCTCTGCCGTTAAACCTTCGTCCTGTTACGAAAAATCTTGTTTGCCGGCACCATCTGCCCATATCGGGGAGGTGGAACCGCCGCGCGACGAAGCGGGTTCAACCAAGGTTAAGTCGCATCGATATAGTCATGCTATAAACGGCGCCGTGCGTGCCGATCCGAATCACGGAGCAGAGACATGAGCAAGATCAATTTCCGGCATCTCGCGCTGGCCGCCATGACCGGTGCCGCGCTGGCGCTCGCAAGCTGCGCGACGCCGTTCAAGGCCGATGTCGCGCGCTTCCAGACGCAGCTTCCGGCGCCGCAGGGCCAGAGCTTTGTGATCGAGGCGAGCAATCCCGCGCTGCAGGGCGGCATCGAGTTCGGCCAATATGCCAATCTCGTCGCGGGCGAACTCACCCGCTACGGCTATCGCCCCGTGAGCAGCGGGGAGCGCCCCGACCTTGTCGTCCGCATGGACTATGGCGTCGACAAAGGACGCGAGAAGGTCGTCTCGAGCCCCGGCTTCGGCGATCCATGGTACGGCGGCTGGGGCCCTTCCTATTACCGCCCCGTGATCGTCCGCGGTTCGGGCGGCCGCCGCTATGTCTATGGCTATCGCGATCCCTTCCTGTGGGGCGGCTTCGGACCCGGCTGGGGCTATAACGACGTGTCGAGCTATACCGTCTATACCAGCGGCCTCAACCTCCAGATCAATCGCGCCGCCGATGGCTATCGCCTGTTCGAAGGCCATGCCGAAGCGCAGTCGCGCGACAATAATCTGCAGGCGATCGTCCCGAACCTCGTCGAGGCGATGTTCACGGGCTTTCCCGGCAATTCGGGCGAGCGCGTCCGCATCACCGTGGCGCCTCCCGAAAAGGGCTGATCCCGGCGACAGGCGAAAAGAAAAAAGGCCCGGCCTCCCCAAGGAAGCCGGGCCTTTTCCTTGGTGCGACCCAATCAGCTATTGAGGCTGCGCCGGATGGCGGCAATTTCGGCGTCGAGTTCGCTGTCGGCGACGCGCAGCGCCTCGACCGTGCGGACGGCGTGGATCACCGTCGAATGGTCGCGCCCGCCGAAGCGGCGGCCGATCTCGGGATAGGAACGCGGCGTCAGTTCCTTTGCGAGATACATCGCGACCTGACGCGGGCGCGCGACGGCGCGGACGCGGCGCTTCGACGCCATTTCCGACTTGTCGAGACGATAGTGCGCGCACACCGCCCGCTGGATCTCGTCGATCGTGATCCGCGGGCGCGCGCTGCGGACATTTTCGGCCAGCCGGTCTTCGGCGAGCGCGAGATCGACCGTCGTGCCGGTGAGCGCGGCATAGGCGAGCAGCTTGTTGAGCGCGCCTTCGAGCTCGCGGATGTTGCGCGTGAAATGCTTGACCAGATAGGCGACGACCGCGTCCGGCACCTCGACCATCGGCATCGCGGCGAGCCGCTGGCGGATGATCCGTTCGCGAAGATCGTCCTCGGGCGCTTCGATATCGGCGACGAGCCCGCCCGACAGGCGCGACAGGAGCCGTGCCTCGACCCCGTCGAGCATCGCCGGCGGACGGTCGGCGGTGACCACCAGGCGCTTGCCCGCAGTCATCAGGTCGTCGATCGTGTGGAGCAGCTCTTCCTGCGTCGAATTCTTCCCGATCACGAACTGCAGGTCGTCGAGCAGCAGCAGGTCGGCGGCGCGCAGCCGCGCCTTGAACGCCATCATGTCGCCGCCGCGCATCGCGCCGACGAATTCGAGCATGAACTTCTCCGCCGACATCAGGATGATATTCGCGGTCGGGTGCGACGCGGCGTAATCCTGCGCGATCGCCTGCAGCAGGTGGGTCTTGCCCTGCCCGGTGCCCGAGCAGAGATAGAGCGGGTTGAACTGCGGCGTCTCGGCCATCGCCATGCGCCGTGCGGCATTGGCGGCGAGAATGTTCGAGCGCGCGACGACGAAACGGTCGAACGACAGGCGCGGATCGAAACCCAGCAGGGCAGGGTTCGCGGCGGGGGGCGATTGCGGCGCCTCGAACGCGGGGAGCGGCTGCGCCGACAAGGCCGCCGCACGATCGGCGGCCGCTGCGCCGCCGCGGACGGTGACCCCGCGCACCGCGGGCAGTTGCTGCCGCCACGCGAGTTCGAGCCGTTCGCCGAAGCGCTCGTTGATCCAGTTCGCCGAGAAGCGGCTGGCGGTTTCGAGCGTCACGACGCCCGACAGCGCGCAATAATCGGCAAAGCGAACCGGCTTCAGCCAATGGTCGAAGGTGCGCGCGCCGAGGTCGCGGCGCAGACCCTCTGCAACGCGTGGCCAGAGCGTAGCGGCGTCTTCACCGCTCACAGCTCCATCCCTTGCGTCCATCCCATGCCGATTCCTGCTTTGTATCACCCGTGTCGCCCCCTGAAGTCCCCCACCCGTCCGGACACTTCGCGCGGCCTGCGCACATGCCGATCCGTCACAGCCTCCGCCAAGGGCGCAGGCATCGTGTCCCGGACACGCAGTCCGAAAAAGAGCGAATCATGTCGATGTGGCGGCCGCCGGCGAAGGCCGACGACACCCCTGTCTAGGCAAGCGGTGCCGAGTCGATCAAGGGGCGCTCATGTAAAAATACTGAAATAAAAATCTTGACTCCCGATGGGTTGGGGAATCGCGCTAAAATCCATTTTTATCCAACAATTTCAGTATATTATTTCCTACGTCGTTTGTGACCCCAGCGAATCGCGAGAATTCCGTGACTTACCGCGCCGCAACACAATTGCCATCGTCGAGTCACAAAGCGAGCGATAAAAAAGGACCCGCCGACTGGGTGTCGGCGGGTCCTT